>JAEZHM010000149.1 GCA_023416585.1 Bacillota bacterium | reverse complement strand
TTCGGTGGTTCGAATCCACCCCCATCCACCAACACGCGGGAATGGCGGAATTGGCAGACGCGCTAGATTCAGGTTCTAGTGAAGGTTCCTTCATGCAGGTTCAAGTCCTGTTTCCCGCACCACGATCCGTCTCTTTCGAGACGGATTTTGTTTTACAGACAAAAACGGCCCGTTTTCGAAAGAAAACAGGCCGTTTTACTTCTGATTTTACTATCCGCATTCCTCTTTATATTTCACTCTCTGGAAGTGCATAGCCTTTCCCTCGGCTCGCATGCCAATTTGATAAAGAGTTTCATGCAGGGCTTGCAATTGTTCCCAATTATCAGTTATACTATTCGCAAATGATCGAGAAATGTAATATTATAGAGGAAGATGAAAATGGAGCTGTATTTTTTATGGTATGCCATTACTGTGACTCAGGCGTTATTTGCGTATGGGACAGCATACAGACTAACGAAAAAAGGCGGCGATAACGGAATTGCTCTTTTTGGATGGTTCCTTGCTTTGAGCATTGCTTCGTTGATTCCTGGTCTAGGCATTTATCTGTGGTTTCGGTACAGAGATGAATAGTCAGCAGAATATAACAAAACAATACATATTTGTGTTTCCATTGAATACTATTTGACTTTGAGCATCTGACTTGCTTACTTTTCCATTCTGTAACGGACAATACATATTCAAAGGCATATGGGAGGTCTTCATAAAGGCCCTGGCCCTCTATGAACTCCGGACCTGCTTTCAGACAGGTTGTCAAAGGAAGTTGGTTGAAACATCGACTTCCTTCTTTTTCTATGATAGAATTTATTAAAAGTCCAAAGCATGGCGTTTTAATAAGCGGTTGCGATATGCAATAATCTGGTGGGAATCATGGATATTGTTGAAATCAAGCATAGGCTGAGAAAGCTAAAGCGTTTGGAAATGAAGTTAAAATACGGAAGTGCAAAAGTTGAGCGGCCATCCCTTATCTGGGATGTATTTTTTGACACGCGGGAGAACGGCTTAGGCAAAGCAAAATACACAATGAAAGATCTTGCCTCTATGAGCCATGACCAATATAAAAGCGTGATCAGCGAGTACTGGTCCTTTGTTTACAACAAACTTTTCAATGAATACGATCTTAAGGCCGGCATCAACTACGACACGGGCATCCTGTCAAAATGGGGCCTGCCCTATGATGCCGACGCGGCCGTAGTCAAAAGGAGGTTTCGCGAACTGGCTAAGCTTTACCATCCCGACACCGGCGGTGATGATAATCAGTTCATTGCGCTGATGGAAGATTATAAAACACTGACGGGCAGATAGCGCAAAACCGTTGACAATGCTACCTTAGAACGGGCACAATGGGCTTAAATATCCAGATGTACTTGCGCGGACATGGACGAAAGCATAGCAATTGATCTACGAACTGCTTTCCATGCAAGCCCGCCAAAACCTGGTTTAAGGCTTTGACGGGCTGCTCGCATACCGCTACGCGTTTTTGATGGAATACACAAGAAGCTGCAATTCTTTTACCGTGGCTTCTTTACCGTAATAGTCCGAGAATGTGCCAATCACCTTCATTTGACGCTCCTTAAGTATCGCTTCAAGCTCATGCAGGGAATACAACCGGGCGCCGCCGCCTTTTCCTATCGGGACGGGCTTTTGAGCCACTTCGCCAAATGCGATCTCCCAGCCACCATAGATCATCCGGCGCCTTTCTTTGTCCCAATCAAATTCGGGCAGGGAGAGTATTTTTGAACCTATCTGCCAATGCCGTTTCGGGAAGAAGAGCTCCGCGTGCTCAGCATTGCATATGTCCATGAAATGTTTGCCGCCGGGCTTCAATGCCTCGGAAATTTTGTCGAACAGGACGATGTTTTCGTCATCCGTTTCAAAATACCCAATGGCGCCGTCCGCAAGGTTCAGAACGACGTCAAATTCGCTGTGGAAGCGTATGTCCCGGATATCGCCAAGCCGAAACTCCACATGTAGAGCAGCTTTTTCCGCTTCCCTTCTGGCATCTTCAATATAGGCCTGGGTAATATCGATGCCTACCACAGAAAATCCCCTGCGGGCCAATGAAAGGGAATGCCTTCCAAAGCCGCAGGCCATATCCAATATCCGCTCCTTCCCTGTGAGGCCAAGAGTCTCAATAATAAAGTCTACCTGGTTCTCCGTATCTTCAACCCATGACTGATCTTTGATATGCAGGGACCACCCATCTTCCATCTTCTCCCGGTCTGCTTCCCGCACCGCTGCATTTCTCTCCGGAAAGCCATAGACACAGCCGCTTACGATATCACGCATTCCATCCGCTCCTTTCTGTTGACCGTGCCTATTGTATAGGAACCCCGCAAAAAAGAGTAGACTTATCTTTTTGTAAATGCTACAATATTGTACTAGGTGCGTGGTCGATCGATTTTCGCACCTTTTGTTTACGTGGCTCACATCATATGGATAGATAGAAAGCCTCCTTGATCTCAAGGGGCTTTTGATGTATGATGCAAAATGTCTGTTAACCTTTCGGTCCTGTGTTCTTAGGAGGTCGTCCATTGAAAACCGTAAAGATTTTTGCCAAAAACGCCGCATTCCAGAAATTCGAAGTTCTCAAAACCAACCGCAACAAGCGGTATAAGTACTTTGAGTTTTTTGTGGAAGGCGTGCGCAATATCAACGAGGCCATCGCGAATGGTTGGGAATTTACCTCCCTTTTGTATACGAAGGATATACCCCTTTCCAATTGGGCTGGGGATATATTGCATACTGTAAAAACGGAAGTGAATTATGAGCTGCCGGAAAGTATGATGGCGGAATTAAGCGGCAAAACGGATACATCGGAACTGATGGCCGTTGTGAAAATGCGGGAAGACAACTTTTCCCGGCTTCCCATGGGTGAAAACCCCATCTTTGCGCTGTTTGACCGCCCATCCAACAAGGGCAACCTGGGCACCATACTGCGCTCCTGCGACGCCATGGGCATTGACGGCCTCATTCTCACAGGCCACGCGGTGGACCTGTACGACCCCGATGTGATCGTCTCTACCATGGGCTCGTTCTTTTCTACACCTGCCATCCGCATACCCGAAAACGAGCAGGTGTTTGCATGGATTGAAAAAATGCGGGAGCGGTACCCCGCGTTTCAGGTGATAGGCACCACCGCCCATAAGGAAAAGAATATCGGGGATGTTGACTTGAAGCGGCCTACCCTGCTCATGATCGGCAATGAAACCGATGGCCTTTGCCGCGCTTTCAAGGAGGGCTGCGATATGCTGGCCACCATTCCCATGAGCGCAGATTCCTCCGCTTCCTCTTTGAACGTGGCTTGCGCGGCCACCGTGCTGTTTTATGAAGCCGCCCGTCAAAGGATAGGATGAACTTTAGCTGAACTTCTTTGTTGATACTACTTGTTGCGCTTGTCTTGCTGGTGACCATACAATACGCCTCTGATATAGCATTTTTACTCAAACTTCACACGCACAAACCTGTTTTTCCCACGGCGTAAAAGCACGGATGCATTGCCTTCAATCTCCTGCCGTGCATTTAGGACAGTCTCCCCATCCACCGCAATACCGCCTTGCACAATCAGCCGTCCTGCCTCGCTTAAGGAGGAAGCCAGCCCTGAGTGCATCAGCACCCTAGAAAGGGATTGGCGTCCCGCTGGCAGTATGACCACCGGTATGGACTCCGGTGCTTCCCCCGCTGCCACCTGCATATAGCGCTTTTTTGCCTGCGCAGCCTTTTCTTCATCATGGTACATGGCTGTCACCGTCATGGCATACAGCACATGCGCTGCCCTGATATCAGATGCGATCAGCTTCAAATAATCGCCGCCCGAAAGGTCTGTCGTCAGCCGGAAATAGTCAGTCATCAGCGCATCCGGCACCTTCATGCATTTTTCAAACATGCTGCCGGCAGGCTCATCAATGCCGATGTAGTTGTCCAGCGACTTGGACATTTTTTCGGTCCCGTCCAGCCCCGGCAATAGCGGAAAGGTAATCACTTCCTGGGGCAGCTGCCCATAGCTGCGCTGCAGCTCGCGCCCAACCAGCAGATTGAAGGTTTGGTCGGTGCCGCCCACTTCAATATCGCAGCCGAGCGCAACCGAGTCATACCCCTGCATCAGCGGATACAAAAGCTCATGCATTCCGATTGCGCGGCCTTCCTTAAGGCGCGCGGCAAAATCATCCCGTTCCAGAATCCTGGCCACCGTGTACTGGCCGCACAGATGCAGAACATCCGTAAAATTCATTGCGCCCAGCCATTTTGTGTTGTATTCAATGCGCGTTTTTGTAAGGTCCAGGATCTTGGATACCTGCCGAAAATACGTTTCGCCGTTTTTCCTTGTTTCCTCAAAGGTAAGCGGAGGACGTGTTTTGCTTTTGCCGGACGGGTCGCCGATCATACCGGTAAAATCACCGATCACAAAGATGATCTCATGCCCCAAATCCTGCAAAAGCTTGAGCTTTCTCAAGACCACGGAGTGGCCAAGGTGCAGATCGGGCCGGCTGGGGTCGGCACCAAACTTGATTTTCAGCCTTTTGCCGCTCTTCAGCTTTTCTTGAACACCTTCGCAAGAAAACATGG
Source organism: Bacillota bacterium (assembly GCA_023416585.1). Lineage (GTDB taxonomy): Bacteria > Bacillota > Clostridia > Christensenellales > Aristaeellaceae > JAEWAH01. Next base: position 1,533 of record JAEZHM010000149.1, on the reverse strand, counting down.
TCGCCGCGTCCCGCTTGAGTATGTCCCATGTGGCTTGCTGATCCATAATGCCTCCTCCTCCAAAATACAAAAGCGGCTCAAAGCCAACAAGGGCTTTGAGCCGCCATGCTTTAAATACGCCTAACTTCGGCGATTTTTGCATGGAGACCAAAGCCCGCCAACGTAATAATAAGCGGACGCATACAAGCAGAACACGCTGTTTCCGACTTTCCTCATAGCTTTGGCCTCCTTTTCGTAAATTGGGCAAATCATATCATGATCACAAAGGGATGTCAATACCTTACAAGGCTTTCCCAATTTCTAATGAAAAATTAAGCATCACATCCTTGAACCGCTTATGTAAGCATGGTACATTCATATTCTGATGAACATAGGAACGCCTAAAATCCGGAGGATATGAAAATGAAGATTCAGTTCTCATACGTCAACGGGAAGAAAACCGCCTATGCAATTTTGGGAAGCCAATCAGTAAGCATTGTCATTGAAATGGGTCTTTTAAGCTGCATGGGCGAATGGTGGCAAGTAGCAGAGTGGCTGTCGCAGCAATACGGCGGCGTGCTTTTGTACGAGCGTGCGGGGGTCAACAATAGCCAAACCCAAACGGCAAAGAGGACGCCAAGGGCCATTGCGGAAGACCTGAAGGCGCTTCTTGACACAATATCCCATGAAAGCAAACTGATATTCATTGCCCATTCGCAGGGCGGCCTGTATGTGCAGCAGTTCACAAGGCTGTATCCCGGCATGGTAAAAGGCATGATTTTACTTGATCCCCTGTCCGCTGACGACAATCGGTTCAGGCAGCATTTGACGATGGAAGAATTCAAGAAAAGCGGTGTGGACAAATTCAAAAATCTTAAGCCCTCTTATACCATTGCAAAGCTGCACCTGGGATTTATAATCAAGGCTCTTATGAAAGGCGCGCCCCCGTTCTATTACAAAAAGGACTTTTCACAGGAGGCCAAAAAATACATCCTGGATTCATTTGTGAAGCCGGCCTTCTATAAGACGGCAATGGAGGAATATAGCCTGTCCCATGAAGAGGCTGAGATTACGGGGCTCAAAACGCGGGAGGGGTTCCCTAATATTCCGTTGGTACTGATCACACATTCCTCTGGTGTTTATGAAAAGGAGATCATAGAGTTTGGCGGTACAACAAAAGAGCTTGCCCATAAGGTTGAATCCATCTGGCAAGATATCATGAAAGAATATCTAACCTTCAGCGATACATCAAAGTATATGGAGGCTAAAAGCAGCGGCCATTTCATCCACCTTACGAAACCTGGACTGCTTGATAAGGGTATTGTATGGATCTGTGAGAACAGCTAGTTTTTTAGTGGCCCTTTCACCTCCTTCCGCCGCTTGCGGGCAACACCATTCCATCTGGCTCAATCGGCGCGGAGCTGCGCTCGCAAACCCGACGGCTCAATCATCGCATCACTTCGCTGTGCCCATCTGGCTCAATAGTCGCATTGCATCACTGCCGCTTGCACTGCTCCTTTTCGCCAGCCTCCTTCACCCCTCCCTTATCCGCCA
>JAEZHM010000042.1 GCA_023416585.1 Bacillota bacterium | reverse complement strand
ACCAGAGAAAGTACCAGGGCTAACAGTTTCTTCATGATGTTTCCTCCTTTTTGATATGTGGTCTTGCAGAACGTAGCTTCCTGCGCGCGTTCTGCCTGCGCGCCCTTTCAACGAGCTTTACAGCGCGTTTTACAGCAGTATTACAGCGTTGCCTGTTCCTTGGACGACTTAAGTTGCCTTAACTTGAACACCTTGCCCATGTCGAGCACGTTACCCCTTGCCACCCGGTCGATGAGCACGGAAATGATGACGACAACGCCGATTACAAGGTTCCGCAGCGCCAGCGGTGCGCCGGCAAACTGCAGGCCGTTGTTCAGCACACCCCAGATAAAGGCGCCAATCACCGTGCCGAACAGAAGCCCCTGGCCGCCCATGGTGCTTACGCCGCCGATCACGGATGCGGCCACGGCGTTGAGCTCATACCCGTTTCCTGCGTCCATGCTGCCCATGCCGCTCTGGGCGGTCAGGATCAGCCCCACGATGCTGGCGAGGAAGGAACTGAACACGTAAGCTGTGGTTTCAGACATTTTCACGTTGATGCCTGAGAACTTGGCAGCCTCATAGTTGCTGCCGATGGCATAGATATGCCGGCCCGTTCGCGTCTTGGCCAGTATGAAGTTGAATGCCAGGAACAAAATCAGCGCGATCCAGATGGGGGCATACACTCCCAGGAATGACCCGTAATAAAAGAGATTGCGGAATGCTTCCTCCGTGATGCCGTCGGTGTTCATGTTGTTGTTCACCAGCTGCGCAATGCCCCTGGCCATGATCATGGTGCCCAGCGTGGCAATGAAGGGGGGCAGCTTGGCCCGTGAAATCAATGTGCCGTTCATAAAGCCGATCAAAAGGCAGCTTGCCACCGTAATAATGGTGGCCGGGAGCGCCGCCATGTGGCCTTTGGTCATCAGCGTGGCTGACATCATGCAGGACATGCCGGCAACAGAGCCGATAGACAAATCGATTCCCGCGGTGATCAGCACAAAGGACTGGCCGATGCCGATGATCAGTATGGGAGCTACCTGCCGCAAAAGGTTGGTAATGTTCTTTGTGGAAATAAAGGAATGATTGAGCAGTGTGAACACGGCGATCATGAGCAGCAGCGCCGCCGTGACCGACACCACTTGCCCCATGCCGCGGATGGACATCATCCGCTTGATGGCTCCGGCTCTTTTTTGCTCAGACTGCATAGGCCGTTTCCCCTTTCGGCTTGAACTGAGTGGCATATTCCATTATTCTCGCTTGGGTGGCTTCCTCCGCATTCAGCTCACCCGTAATGCGGCCATTGCACATCACAAGGATACGGTCGGCCATGCCCAATATTTCCGGCATTTCGGAGGAGACAAACAATACGCCGAAGCCCTGTTCCTTCAAACGGTTCATCAGGTGATATATTTCCACCTTGGCCGCCACATCGATGCCTCTGGTAGGCTCATCGAACAGGTATACCGCGGCATCCCGCACCAGCCACTTGCCAACGACTACCTTCTGCTGGTTGCCGCCGGATAAATTTTTTGCCTCCTGGGTCTGGGAGGTGGCTTTGATTTTCAGCTCTTGAATGGCCCTGCTTGTAAGCTCCGCTTCCTTTTTGATACGAACAGTGGAAAGCGGCCCTGCCGTCCTGTCCAGGTTGGCCATTCCCACGTTTTCCCGAAGGCTCAGATCAACGCACAGGCCTTCCTTTTTGCGGTCTTCCGGCACACAGGCCAGCCCCGCACGGATGGCGTCCCTGGGGTTGAAGATATGTACCCTGCTGCCTTTGAGAAGAATCTCCCCCGAACTGACGGGATCCGCGCCGAAAATGGCCCTTATAAGCTCCGTTCGCCCGGCGCCCATCAGCCCCGCAAAGCCCAGTATTTCGCCCTGGTACAGGGAAAAGCTGACGTCCGATACGGCGCTCCCGGCTGATAGGTGTTTGACCTCCATCAGCTTATTGCCCCGGGGGCAATGAACATGCGGGAACTTTTCCTTGATCTCCCGGCCGACCATCATGGATATGATCTCCGGGACGGAGGTATCCGCATAATTTTTTGTATCCACGTACTTGCCGTCTCTGAGCACCGTCACCCGGTCGGCGATGGGGGCCAACTCCTCCAGCCGGTGGGAAATGTATACGATTCCGCAGCCCTGATCTTTCAATTCCAGAATGATGCGGTTAAGTTCCTCCACTTCCCTGGCTGTGAGCGCCGAGGTGGGCTCATCCATTACCAATACCCTGCAGTCGGTGGAGATGGCCTTTGCGATTTCCACCATCTGCTGTTTGGATACGGGCAGCCTGCCCACAATGGTATCGGGGCGGATATCAAGCTTTAAGCGGGCAAGCACCTTTTCGGCTGCCATGTTCAGCTTGTTTTGCTGGATGCACATCCACTTGGCATCTTCCCGGCCCAGGAATATATTTTCTGCCACTGTCAGGTGCTGGCACATGTTCAGCTCCTGGTGGATGATGGCGATGCCCAGGGCCTGCGCCTGGCGCGGCGTAAGCGAGCCCACGGCAGTGCCGTTCACCAGGAACGTTCCTTCATCCCGCTGGTAGATGCCCGCCAGAATCTTCATCAGCGTAGACTTGCCGGCGCCGTTTTCCCCAAGAAGCGCGTGGATCTCGCCGGCTTTTAAATGAAACGTCACGTGGTCGAGTGCCTTTACGCCGGGGAAGGCTTTGCAAATATCCCGCATTTCTACAAGGAATTCATTCATAAGCCGCCCTCCCTTCCCAGCTAAATGATTATTTTATTCTGCATATGTTCTAAGTATATGAAATAATCTCACAAAAACAACCTTTGATTTTTGGATTAGGGGGGACATTCTTCGTAGCTTTGATTTTTGTGTGCCGGATTCATCTGCCGCTTTGTATGGTATACTATAAAGTAGAAATCCAAATAATCTTCCCTATGCTTTGAGGCGGGAAAATAGAACGAATATGGAGGATGGCGTATGAAAGTCATTGCACAGCCGAAAGCAGGTACGGCGAACGGAGAAGAAAAGACGATACGGCTTGAAAGGCCGCTGGATATGGCGCTATGCACCATCATTCCAAAGGACGGCGGAGCACTTTCCATACAGCTGCCGTTAGCGGACTGGGAGGACGGGCTCCAGGCGGTATATACCTTTACCTATGACGGGAAGGCGGGCGCCGGGGATGCAGTTTTGCCTGCCACTATGAAGGTAGTGCCAGTTCTTCAGAATTTTGAAAGTCACTGCACGGACGCAACCGACGGCCAAATTACCGAGGATTGCGTTTTGCGGTTTGAAAACGGGAGAACCATTGATATTGCGTCAGATGTGATCATACAATTGTCTGGGGAAGAAATCGGCAGACTGAATACATTCCTTGAGCAGTGGAACAGAAGATAAGAGCATGAAGGAATACGAGTTGATCCTTTATGCAAGGAAGCTCCGGCATTCGCCGGGGCTTTTTTTGCGGGTTTCATAAGAACTGTTTAGTATTGGTGATACACGTCTGCATAAAAGGAGCGAAAGATTTCTATACATGACAGAAGGTTTTTTAATTCCCTTCACAAACCTTGTGTGTCATACTCTATACACAATGCGGAGAATACCCCGCTAAAACAAGGAGGTTCTGGGAAATGAGGAAAATGCTTTCTCTGGCCCTGGCGTTGGTCATGGTGCTGAGCATGACCGTGGCCGCCATCGCAGCCGATCTGCCCAGCGTGGGCGTAACCATCTACAAGTTTGACGACACCTTCATGACCGGTGTGCGCAACGCCATCACCGATGCCACCAAGGATGTGGCGACTATTGAAATCGCCGACAGCCAGAACAACCAGGCCACCCAAAACGACCAGGTCGACCTGTTCTTGACCAAGGGCGTGAACTCCCTGGCCATCAACCCCGTGGACCGCACTGCCGCCGGCGTCATCATCGACAAGGCGATGGGCAAGGAAATCCCCGTTGTTTTCTTCAACCGTGAGCCCCTGCCCGAAGACATGGCCAAGTATGACAAAGTGTACTATGTTGGCGCCAAGGCCGAAGAATCCGGGACCATGAGCGGCCAGATCATTGCCGACTACTTCACCGCCAATAAAGACGCCGACAAGAACGGCGATGGCATCATCCAGTACGTTATGCTCAAGGGCGAGCCGGGCCATCAGGATGCCGAGCTGCGCACCGAGTACTCCATCAAGGCTATCGAAGCCGCCGGCTTCAAAGTGGAAAAGGTTGCTGAAGACACCGCTATGTGGGACCGCGTAAAGGGCCAAGACAAGATGGCCGCTTTCCTCGCCGCCCATGGCGACAAGATCGAAGCCGTGCTGGCCAACAATGATGACATGGCTCTGGGCGCGATCGAGGCCCTGAAGGCTGCCGGCTACTTCTCCGAAGGCAAGTTCATGCCCGTTGTGGGCGTGGATGCCACCGCTCCCGCTCTGGCCGCTCTGAAGGAAGGCACCCTGCTGGGCACAGTTCTGAATGACGCTGTGAACCAGGGCAAAGCTACCCTGCTGCTGGCTGCGTTGCTGGGCGCCGGCGAAGAAGTCACCAAAGACAACTTCCCCTATGAGATTACCGATGGCAAGTACGTGTGGGTTCCCTACCAGAAGGTCACACTGGAGAACTACGCTGACTTCGAGTAACGCTTGAAGACTTATTCAAGGATTTTAAGCAAACGGGGGGGAAGGGAATCATTTCCCTCCCTCCCCGTATTTATTTCATCGATAGAGCTGAGATCATTCCGCGGGTTATCCCGCATTCGGGAGGCGGATGCCATTGACAGGGCGGCAAAACCCGTACGTGCTTGAAATGCGCAGCATCAGCAAGGAGTTTCCCGGCGTCAAGGCGCTGGACGACGTAACGCTGAATGTAAAGCCCGGTACGGTTCATGCGCTGATGGGTGAAAACGGGGCAGGCAAGTCCACGCTGATGAAATGCCTGTTTGGCATCTACCATCAAAACAGCGGTGACATCCTTCTAAACGGGCAGAAGGTGGATATCCGGGATTCCAAGACAGCGCTGGATCTGGGCATCGCCATGATCCATCAGGAGCTGCACCCCATTCCGTACCGCAACGTGATGGATAACATCTGGCTGGGCCGCTTCCCTACCAAGGGTGTTTTGGTAGATGAGGCAGAGATGTATAAAAGGACCATGGCGCTTTTGAAGGATCTTGAGATCACCGTGGATCCCAGGGTCCAGATGCGGCAACTGTCGGTCTCTACGGTCCAGACCATTGAGATCGCCAAGGCCATCAGCTACAACGCCAAGATCATTATTATGGATGAACCCACCTCCTCCCTTACGGAAAACGAGGTGGCGCATTTGTTCAAGCTGATCCGCCGCATGAGGGATAGGGGAGCAGCCATCATCTACATCTCCCACAAGATGGAGGAGATTTTGGAGATCTCCGACGAGGTCACCATCATGCGGGACGGCAAAGCCGTGGGCACCTGGCCGGCAGCTGAACTGACCACCGATCTTATCATCAGGCGCATGGTGGGCCGGGATCTGACCCACCGCTTCCCGCCCAGGGAAAACGTGCCGGGAGAACCCATTTTGCAGGTGGAAAACCTGACCAGTCCGAATCCGCGGTCTTTCCGGAACGTTTCTTTTGATCTGAAGCGCGGTGAGATTCTGGGGGTGGGCGGCCTGATGGGCGCCCAGCGTACCGAGATGCTGGAGGCTTTATTCGGCCTTCGGGCCATGAAGGAAGGCCGTGTGTATGTTCAGGGGAAGGAAGTAAAGATCGATTCGCCATTGACTGCCATGAAGCACGGCATGGCGCTGCTCACCGAGGAACGGCGCGCTACCGGGATTTTTCCCATGCTCAGCGTCCTGGAAAATACGGTGATGGCCAAGATCCGCTCCTATGTGAAGCGCCCGTTCTTCGCCCTGGATGAAAGCCGGCGGGTGAAAGATACGAAGGATTCCATTGCCCAGCTAAGGGTCAAGACACCTTCCTTTCGCACCCTGATCAAGGACCTGTCCGGCGGCAACCAGCAAAAGGTGCTTATCGCACGCTGGCTGCTGATGGAGCCGGATATCCTGATCCTGGATGAACCGACCCGGGGCATCGACGTTGGCGCCAAGTTTGAGATATACACTATCATCGCCGACCTGGCCAAGCGTGGAAAGAGCATTATCATGGTCTCCTCGGAAATGCCGGAGCTGCTGGGCATGTCCGACAGGATCATGGTGATGTGCGAAGGCCGGCTGTCCGGTATCCTTACCGGACAGGAGGCCACGCAGGTGGATGTGATTCGGCTGGCCACCCAGTTTTCAGCATAACAGGCTCCCCGGTAGAGCGCAGTTTGAACAAGGGATGGATGATTCATGAGTACGATCCCCGTCATGTCACCTGAAAAGAAAGGCTCGCTGCTCAATTCTGCCACTATGCGAAGGGCCGTGACAATTGTCCTGTCGCTGCTGGTGGTATTAAGCTGCTTCATGAGCTACATTTCCTATCCCGTTCCCGCGTATGAAGGGTATGACAGCGCAGCAGCCAATATAGAAGCGGAGGCCACTTATCAGAAGGACCTTAAAGCCTATTATGACAATGTTGCGCTCCGGGATACCACCCAGCAAAACATTGGCGATGTGCTGCAGCCTGCCTACGACTCCGCCAACATAAAACTGAAAGAACTGCAAAGCGCATCTCCCGTGGATGAAGCGGCCGTGGCCGCAGCCCAGGCTGAGGCCGATGCAGCCAAGACTGCGCTGACGGATGGCCGCAAGGTGCTTTCCGGCCTGCAGAACCTGATCGCTCCTGTGCCTGTGCAGGACCCGGTTCCGGCGGATCCCAAGCTTTTGAAATATGCCGACGACCTGCAAACCAGGGATGAAACGCGGGTACTGATTGAAAAGACTCTGCAGCCTGCTTATGACAAGGCTGCGGCTGGGCTGGAAACGTTGAAAAACGCCGCTGCGCACGATGAGGCGGCTATACAGAAAGCGCAAACCGAAGCCGATGCGGCTTTGGAAGCGTTGGAGAGCGCAAAATCCAAGTTTACCAAACTGGAAAACCTTACCCCGCCCATGACAGTGAGCGATGCATCCCTTGTGGACACCAGGGATAAAGTGATCGTCGACCACGGCATCTCCGGATTTTCCATCATTGGCCGTAAGCTTGCAGCCGCCATCTCGCTTGGCGCCGTGTGGACGCTGATCCCGGGCGTGGCGTTGATTGCCTTACTGGCTGCCTTGTCTCTTTTGAACGCGCCGCTGAAGTTCCGCAAGCCCCTTGCGCTGTTGGGTGTGCTATTATTCTGCTTTTCCGCGCTTCGCATCGAAACCTCTGGCGCTAAGGAATTGGGGGCCATCGCCAAGGGTTATTCCTTCGGCCTGGGGTATTCTCTAGGCATCATCGCAAGCGTATTGCTTCTTTTCAGCACCATGTTTGAAGGCAAGGAGTTTGATTTCTCCATAAAGAGCATCAAGCGCTTTGCTTCCGACAAGGCCATTTACCTGGTGTTGCTGGCATTGGTGGGCGCCATAGCCACCGTCAATCCGAAATTCCTGACCACCGGAACCTTCATCAACATCGTGCAGCAGTCCTCCACCCGCCTGATCATCGCCATGGGCATGAGCTTTGTCATCATCGGTACTGGCGGCGTAGACCTGTCCGCTTGCCGCGTGGTGGGCATGACGGCCGTCGTCTCCGCATCGATGCTTCAGAATGCCGATTATTCCCGTATCTTCTTTCCCGGGCTTCCCCAATTGCCAGTGATCGGGCCTTTTGTGCTGGCGGTGTTCATCGCGCTGCTGTTCGGTTTGGTGAACGGTGTCATCGTAGCCAAGCTGAATGTGCCGCCCTTCATTGCCACGCTGGCTACCATGGTCATCGTGTATGGCGCGAACTCCATTTATTTCAACCTGCCCCCCAACAACAGCCAGCCCATTGGCGGGCTTAGGGATGATTTCACGTATCTTGGCACCGGCAAGGTGTATGGCTTTATACCGATCATTGTGCTCATCGCGTTGGTGGTTTGTTTCATGGTCTGGTTCCTGCAGAATAAGACGGTGTTCGGCAAGAACGTGTATGCCATTGGCGGCAACCGGGAAGCCGCCAAGGTTTCCGGCATCAACGTTCCCCTCACTGTAATCATCATCTTCGCACTGGCGGCAGCGCTCATCGGCATGGCCGGTGTGCTGGAGGCCGCCCGCACCGGCGGCGCCACCAATAACTACGGCGTGGGCTATGAATTGGACGCCATCGCGGCCTGCGTGGTTGGCGGCGTATCCTCCTCCGGCGGCGTGGGCACTGTAGGCGGCGTCGTCTCCGGCGTGTTCATCTTCCAGGTCATCAACTACGGCCTCACCTTCATCGGCGTGGACCCCTATTGGCAGCAGATCATCAAGGGCATCATCATCGCCAGCGCCGTTGCTCTGGACATCCGCAAATACGTGAACAAAAAGTGATATGAAAGGGAAGGGTGCGCACCCTTCCCCTTTTCCTTCCCCGCTGCTTGTTCCGGCAGCATAAACCGCCTGCAGGGCATTCTTCCCTCCGGAATGCCCTGAGGCAAAAACAGCCCGCCTTCCCCCGTTTACGGACGGGGGAAGGCGGGCTCAAAGTGTTATGGAATAGTTTTAATTTCTTATCAGATAGACCGTTCCTTGCCTAAAAAGCAACTGGCCAGCGTGCCCGGGCCGCAGTGGGCGCCGATCACGGGCCCTACCATGATGGTGCGGATGGCTTTGATATTCGGCACCTTCTGGCGGATCAGTTCTTCCAGGCGCTGGGCATCCTCCACGCAGTCGGCATGCATGATGATGATGGTTTGCGATTCGGGATTCTCTATGTTTTCTGCCGTGCGCTCCGCGAGAATGCGCATGGCCTTTTTGCGGCCCTGCACCTTTTCAGCCGGCACGATCTTGCCGTTTCTGCCCAATACCAGGATGGGTTTCAGGTCCAGCATGGTACCCATTACGGCGGCGGTGCTTGAGATGCGCCCGCCCCGCTTCAGATACTTCAGGTCTTCCACCGTGATCCAGGCCTGGGAGTGCATTTTGTTTGCTTCCACCCAGGCGGCTACTTCTTCCATGCTCTTGCCTTGCTTATACAGTTCAAAGGCGGGCAATATAAGGTTTATTTGCGGCGCGGAGATGCTCCACGTATCCACTACCAGGAGTTTGCGTTCCGGATACTTCTCCAGCAGTTCCTTGCGGGCGGTGTAAATGTTCTGTATGGTGGCGGAAAGCTCACTGGAAAAAGCCAGGAACAGAATATCATGGCCTTCCTTAAGAATAGGCTCAAAATACTCCAGGTAGGCGGCGGTGGGAAGCAGGGAGGTGATGGGGGCTGCCCCGGCTCGCATTTTGGCGTAGAACTCCTTGATGTCACCGCCCCGGCCCATGTCATCGTAATATTCCTTGCCATCCAGCATATAGGGCATCCGCACTACAGGAATCTTCATTTCATCTACCAAGGTATAGTGCAGGTCGCTGTCTGAATCAGTCATGAATATGTAGTCCATGTATGAATCCTCCCCATGAAAAAATGGATATAGAAGAGAGCATATAATCTATTCTATTGTAGCTGGTTTCACAAAAAAAAGCAACTGATGCAAATTCAGGCATCGAGCGCGTTCACAAGTGACTTTACACCGTATAGGCAAACAAGCCCTGCTATGGTAAAATACTGACAGATTTAATAGATTGGAGATGCGGTTATGGGACTTTTTGATTTGCCGGTGGAGAAACTTCTCACTTATACCGGGAGGAATCCCCGCCCTGATGACTTTGACGAATACTGGAACAGGGCTCTTGCGGAAATGGCGGCGCTTGACCCAAAGCCCGTACTGGAAAAGGCTTCTTTTGTTCATCCAACGCTTGACAGCTTCCATCTTACCTTTACCGGTACCGGCGGCGCGCGCATTTATGCCAAGTATTTAAGGCCCAAGGAAATAAAGGGCAAACAGCCGGCCATACTTTGCTTCCACGGTTATTCCGGTGCCAGCGAGGGCTGGACCTCCCTGTCGGCCTGGGCTGGCGCTGGCTTTTGCGTGGCAGCCCTGGATGTTCGCGGTCAGGGCGGGCGCAGTGAAGACGTAGGCGGCGTGTGCGGTAATACGCTCCAGGGGCAGATCATTAGAGGCCTTAACGAGGACGATCCCCAAAAGCTGCTTTTCCGCCATATCTTCCTCGATACGGCGCTTCTTGCCCGGGTAGTATCTGCCTTTCCGGAGGTGGACGCGACACGCCTGGCGGCCCGGGGCGGTTCCCAGGGCGGTGGCTTGACCATGGCCTGCGCAGCGCTGGCAGACATCAAGGCGGCGGCTCCCGCTTACCCCTTCCTGTCCGACTACCAGCGGGTATGGGAGATGGACATGGCGGAGGACGCTTATGTGGAATTGAAGCAGTACTTCCGCCGCTTTGATCCCACCCACAGCCATCAGGAGGAAATCTTTACGAAGCTGGGCTACATCGATATCCAGCACCTGGCGTCCCGCATTCAGGGGAAAGTGCATATGTTCACAGGGTTGATGGACAAAATCTGCCCGCCATCGACCCAGTTTGCGTGCTACAACAAAATCACGTCCCCCAAGGAAGTGACTTTCTATCCGGATTTCGGTCATGAGCACTTGCCTGATATGGATGATGCGGTGCTCCAGTGGTTTGTAAAAGAATTAAAGGTTTGACTCAAAAGCAGCTTTGATAAAAGCGATATCCCTTTTCACATGGCACATCATTGCTTCTTCGCGTAAAAGGGGCAGATCCGGCATTTTTTCCTTGACCCACTTAAATAGGGGATCAAAATGCATCACTCCCTGGTCAAGCGGCTGCGGTATGTAGTGGGAACCCTGCCAGCAGCCGTTTTTCACGTGCATGGCAATTACTTTGTCCCCAAAGCAGTCGATGCATCTTGACCATAAATCATCCTGGTTTTCAACATCGCCGGGGGACAGCAGGTTGATAGGATCAAAAATGATGCGCAAACGGTCGCTGCCCACATCATGAAGCAAACGCCGTACCATTTCAGGGGTGTTTATGGTGTGGGCAAGAACCGGCTCTATGGCAACAAAGGTGCCAGTGTCTTCCGCCTCCTTTGTCATTTCCAGCACAAAGGCAAGTACCCGGCCGTATGCGCTTTCACGCTCCGCATCGGTACCGGAAAAAGCGGTAGTCTCCGTGGCCACGCAGGCGGCGCCAAGCTTTCCGGCAATACGGATGTGCTGGCGGAATCGGTCCATACTGTTTTGCCGCACGGATTCTTGAAGCGCACCCGGTTCCACATAACAACCCAATACGGATATATCAAGCTCCGCTCTCTCGAAGGCTTTCCGGATCCTTGATAGCGTATCCGGCTTCACCATCTCCTCTTCCCGTATATCCAGCGCTTTATAAAGGGCAAGCTGAACGGCGTTAAAACCCGCTGCACGGATTTCATTCGCCAGGGTCTCGGGTGACTGTTTGGGAAAATCATGTGCCCGCACACCAATTTTCATTGCATTCATCCCCTTTTTTCTTCTGTTATCTGATATAATTCACGTATACGGATGATTCGACTCTCATTCATGGAGGAAAGCTTGTAATGGAAGAACAAGGGAATATTGTTTTAAAATACGCTCCGCGCATTTATTTCGACGAGGCGGAGCCCTTTCCCTTGGCGGGAATAGGGACCACCATATTCACATCCGCAGGGGTAAGCCCTTCCTTTAACCGGAAGGTGGCATTGCCCAAAGAGGCGGTATTGGCCATAGAGTACGCCTATTTCTGGGATTATGACATCGAGCATTTATATGACCTGGAGCATATCTGGATCTACATAGATGCTCAAGGCCAAGTTATCGACGCGGAGGCCAGTTTCCACGGGCGGTACTTCAAGGCATTGCTGCCCTTTGTGCACCCGGCTTTGGAGGAAAACCATCTGAATATCTATTGCCAGCCCGGGAAACATGCATTTCTGCCACGGGGCGAATGGTTCCAATTGCTGCCCAACTTCATAAGCTGCTGCAGCGAAAGCGCCGGCAGCGCCGGATTGCTGGTGAATGAAATGTTCGCAGGTTGCTTACTAAAGGATAAGGAGACGGACACGGCTGTCGAACGTTATATCAAAACCCGCTTTTCCTTTACGCCCACGCTGCGCTTTCATCCGAAACTGCCGGACAGCAGCCTGTATATGTCCTGGGAGGAACTTTCTTCCCTGATCCCCCGGCGCGTCGCGGCGCAGCTTGATTTGATCCTGTAATACGGCAAACGGAGGCGCGCTATGATGAACGATTTGCCGCTGCGCGAAGGGAAGTATGAGATCCGCTTCCGGCAGCCTACCGATCCGTTTTTCTATTATTTCGATTATGACGAGCGCAGCCACAGTGTGAACATGGATTTTCAACATTTCCATTCGTTCTATGAAATGTTCATACTGCTGGATGATGAAGCCTACCACATCATAGAAGGGCAGCTGTATCCCCTGCAGCGGTATGATATCGTGTGCCTTCGTCCCGCCCTTTTGCATAAATCCCATTATCCCGTCGGTGCCCCCAAAAAGCGTCTGGTCGTCAACTTCAACTATCCGGAGCAGTTTTGCGACTTTTTACCGGAATACGGCAAATTGCTGGATGTTTTCAACGAGCAGGTGCCTATTTTCCGGTTTGACCCAAAGCACCGCCAGATAATCTTTTCAGCGCTGAATGAGTTATTCTCCGATGATGCATCCTCCGACGCCATCAGGGACCTGCGCATGCACCATTGTTTCGTGAAACTGCTGATGGCTTTATACGAGTACCGCAGCCAGAACCTTTTCCATGTGGAAGCAGGACAGAGTTCCCTGACCGACAAGATATACGACATATGTGCCTATATCCATTCCAGCTTTCCCAAACCGCTTTCCCTGGAAGGCCTGGCTCAGCGGTTTTTCATCAGCCCGTGCTATTTAAGCCATCAGTTCAAGCATGTCACGCACTTTAGCGTTACGGAGTACATCCAGCGTACGCGCATCCGCAATGCCCAGCAATTTTTGATATTTACGGACGACGCTGTTTCCGAGATTGCCGACGACTGCGGCTTTAATAGCTTTTCTCAGTTCAACCGCGTTTTTCATAAACTGTGCGGCTGCTCGCCGTCCCATTACAGAAAAACGAACCGGCCCTTCATTGCAAAGGCACGGTGATGTGCTTTTTGCCGGTGGTATGGCGGGTATATGCTTTTCCCGCTTATGATCGGCCGCCTACATCAAAAGTGGATTTATATTGGCAAGGAGTATTTTCATGAATGTATGGATCGGTGTTGACCTTGGCGGAACGCATCTGCGTACGGCTCTTGTGAATGATCAGGGGCAGATCCTGAGTACAGTAAAAATGGATACCCAGGCTGAACTGGGTGTAACGAACGTGCTTCAACGCATTTCGGACGCTATACGGGCGCTTCCTGGATGGGAAGAAGCCAAGGGGGTCGGAATGGGGGTTCCCGGCGGCGTTTCCAGGGATGGGGAGACGACCGTGCTCACCAGCAATCTGGTCGGGTTTGATGGCTTTCCTGTACGCAGTTATCTTAACAAGCTTGTTGGCAAACCTGTGGCAATGGAAAACGATGCGAATGTGGCGTGCCTTGCCGAAGCGCTTCTTGGCGCCGGGAAAGGCATGGAAACGGTGGTATATGTCACTTTGTCCACGGGCATAGGCGGGGGCATATGCATAAACGGGCGGCTAATCCGCGGTGCTCACGGCTGTTCGGGGGAGTTCGGGTGCATATCCTGCGATCCCGGGCGCACTCCCTACGGTGACCTGCCGCCTGGCGCCATAGAAAGCGAAGCGTCCGGTGAGGCGCTTGTGCGCAAGGCTGAAGCATCCTTGCATGTTCCGTTTTCCCACGCGGGTGAGGTATACGATTTGGCCGCCTCCGGTCATCCTGGGGCAGCGGCTTTGGTAAACCGGGCGGTAAAGGACCTTTCTGTTGCGCTGTCCAATATTGCATGTGTCGTGGACCCCGATATCATTGTGCTTGGCGGAGGCTGCATGAAAAGCGCCGATGTCATTTTGCCGGGGCTCACGTCCTGCTACAGGGAATTTGCGCAGCCTGTGTTCCGAGATATTCCTATCCGCCAGGGTGTACTTGCCGAGCCGGGGCTTCATGGCGCTGCGATGTATGCCGCAAGCGTGCTGTCTTCAAAGCTGGAAAATTGAAATTCTGCCTTACAACCCGTATTGCAGTCCTTTAGGATCGGATCATTTTTTCGGTCAGCATCAAAAAAACCAGCCCCTGCCCATAAGCAGTAGGGCGGATGGGAATGCTTCTGTAAAAGTTCAGGTCGTCCCCCATAGGCGTTCCATAGGATACGTTTAGTACCGTTCCATCCTCCGCCACCTGGCTAAGCACCGCCTGAACCGCCTTATCCGCATACGGCCGGCAGCTTTCAGGCAGGCAGCCAAGGCGGATCCCCTTCATTAGGCCATAGGCGATGGCCGCGCTGGCGCTTGTTTCCAGATAGCTATCCTCCCTGTCCAGCAGCGTGTGCCACAGTCCGGTGGGGGACTGTAGTTTGATAAGCGCCTCGCATTGGCCCTTGTACGTTTCCAGAATGATGCGGCTGACGCTGTCCGAAGGCATGATTTCCAACATATCCGCAGCCGCCGCTGTATACCAACCGTTTCCCCTGGCCCAAAAGGCATCGGCGAAATGATGCCTGCCCAAAAAGCTGAAGCCATGGTACCAAAGGTTGTTTTCGTGACAATGCAGGTATTTGATATGTAATAGGAACTGGTACTTCGCTTCCTCCATCCATTCTGTCCGGTAAAGAGCAATTCCCGCCCTGTACAAAAACAGGACCGTCATAAACAGTGTGTCGTCCCAAAGCTGCTGATCGTTTTCATCATGGCTGGTCACATGCTGCAGGCCGTTTTCCTGTGTGCGGGGCATTCTATGTATGATCCATGATGCCCAATCGGAAATGGGCTTTTCATATTTTACGTTCCTTGTGATTTCATAAAGCATCACCATGCCGATCATAGGCGCGGTGGTATTCACATTGCAATTCGGCAAACCTTCCTGAAGGTGCCTGCCATACCATGTTTCAAGCAGGTCCAATATCCGCCCGTCTTTTGTTTCCAGATACGTTTTGCACATCGCGTATAGGGCCACGCCCTGCGGCCATTCCCAGGTGTCCAGGGACATGTGGTCATCCACACCTCCGTTGCCCCGCGCGGAAGCCAGTTTTCCAATAATTTTGTTGGATATGTTATGGTATGGATATGTCATGCGGCAGATACCCCTTTATAGTTGTGCTTTTTCCTTGCAGGGCGGTAAGCGTAGATTTCATAGCCCCAAATGCTATATAAAGCTCACCCTCTATCCGCCCTCAACTATTCCGCCGGAAGAGTCCCTGGTTCTTCCAAACAGGTGATTTTCATGACTGCTTCTCCTGCTCGATGGTAAATACATTATACAGCAATTAACCAATCTGTAAAGATCTATTTGCATAACTTTAGGTCATATATTGATAATGTTGTCTTCTTCTTCTATTCCGCCCTTGCCGAAAATCCCTACATTTCCTTTGTGTGTCCAAAGAAAAGGTCAACGCAATCTTTGCCGATATTTTAGTAAATGGAATACAAAACATTGCATATAAGGCTTTTTTAAGGGCGCAATTGGAGAATATTCGCATCAATTAGATAGAAATATGGCCGGAATGCAAAGCACTACCTAACGATGCGGACTTTTCCCCATGTTCGCAATATAAGCAAAATATGCTCATTGTTTTTCCTTGCAAATATAGGTAAATCATGATAACATTTTTTTAAGTTAGAAATGCGTTTATACATATTCATATGGATAGATGGGGAGAAAAAGCGTATGCTCCACATGCCTGAAATGCTGTCCGCGTGGGACCGTGAAATACCTGGGCTGCTTTCGTCACAGATCATGGATGGAGGGGAATCACGCTTTGGCGGATTTATGCTGGAAGAATTCCATGTGGATCCGCGCAGCTGCGGTTTTGTGCTGTCCCGGCTGATCATTGTCTATTTGACTCCAGCTTCCGCCTTCTATAAAAGCGAAAAGGTTGGTCAGGCAATCCAAGCAGCATTCCTCTATATGGAAAAGCATCAGCGTCCGGGTGGCTGCTATGATTTGTCCAACTGCAACTTCGCTTCGGCCCCCGATACGGCATTTATGGTCAATGCTCTGCTGAACGCCTGGTGGCTGTATGAGACAACGGCTGACCAGAAATTTGACTGGCTGAAGGAGCCCTTTTTGCGCCTGATAGACACGGCGGCTACCGGTATCATGAACGGCGGCTTCCACACGCCGAACCACCGCTGGGCCATTGCTTCCTGCCTTTTGTCCTTAACAAAAATCACCGGCCGGAAAGAGCTTAAGGCAAGGGCTCAGGATTATTTGGAGGAAGGCCTTGATTTAAGTGAAGACGGCGAGTTTGCCGAGCGCAGCGCCGGAAATTACAATCAGGTGAACGACGACCAGATGATCCGCCTGTATCTTGCCACCCAGGATCATCAATATCTTCTGGCCGCCAAGCGGAACCTGGAAATGATGTATTGCTACATCGATCCTGACGGCAGCGTGTTCACCAATAACTCCACCCGCCAGGATCTCGGCGAAAAAATATATACCGGCAGCTATTATAAGCTGTACCTGCTGGTTGGCTACCTCTTGAAGGAGCCGCAGTTTGGCGCCATGGCTGAATGGATCTATCAGGACGTAAAAAAGCGGGGCCAGTCAGCCGCGTTTCACGGCGACGGCTTGGAATGGCTGCTTCTATTCCCTGAAATGGACGGCTATGGCGCATCGGAAGCGTTCGATCCGCCTATGCTGTCATACCGGCGGCTTTTCCCCGCTTCTAACATAGCAAGGGTGCGCAGCGGCGATTTTTCCTATACACTGCTCAAGGGCAAGCCCAACTGCTTTTATTTCCAATCCGGCGCGTTCAGCGTGTATATGAACATTTATGCCAATGTTTGCGACCGCCGGCATTTCATCGCAGACACGTTGGAGCAAAAAGAAAACGGATATCGCATGACAAGCCGCAGCGAAAGCTGGTATTATTTGCCGTTTGAGGAAAAGCCCGCAACCTCCGACTGGTGGGCCATGGACAACGTTCATACCCGAAAACGCATGGAGGGGTTGGCCCTTAACATGTCGCTGGAGGCTGTTGATCAACCGGGCGGCGTCGATCTACACCTTGTAACTGACGGATTGGACCAGGTGCCTTTGCGGATTGAGTTTTCCTTTTTGCCGGATTGCTCTGTGCGCACTGAGCATTTTATTGTGAAAGGCCATGGCGGGCTGTATATCAACGTGCTGGACGGCATGGTGGAAGCTATGTCGCAAAAGCAGGAAGTGATCACTGTCGGGCCGGCATTTAGCGCCCATGACGTGACGAGCCGCATGGGCGGCGCCTATCCGCGCAGCGATAAGCATGTGACTGTTTATTTTACCGCTTATACGCCTGTGGACCGGGTCATCAGCTTACGGACACAGCCGCTTATAAGGCGCCTGTGACCGAAAGATTTTTCGTTTCGGAGGTGCAGCCGTTTGATTTTACCAAGCCATGCGCACTTAAAACCATACAAGCGAACACCTTTGATAAGGCGGTATTGGAATGCCAGGTATCTGGTGCTGCTGTTTCTGCCTTCGCTGGCTGCATTGATCATTTTCAAATATGTTCCGCTCTACGGCCTTCAAATCGCTTTTCGGAATTTTAAGATAACCAAGGGCATTTGGGGAAGCGAATGGGTTGGATTTGATATTTACCGGCAGATTTTTGCACTGCCGCAGTTCATGAATTCCTTTTTGAATACCCTAATTCTCGGAATCATGAACCTGACCATCGGTTTTCCAGCACCCATCCTTCTGGCCCTTTTGCTTAACGAGGTGGCCCATGCCAGGTATAAAAAAGTGGTGCAGACCCTTTCCTACCTGCCTCACTTTATCTCCTGGGTCACGCTGTCCGGCCTGTTTGTTCAATTGCTGTCCCCCTCCAATGGCCCCATCGCGGCACTCACCGGAATACTTGGCGGAAAGCCCTATTACTTTATGGGCGAGCCCTCCACCTTCCGCTGGGTTCTGGTGGTTACAAACATTTGGAAAAGCTGCGGCTGGGGCTCCATCATCTATCTGGCCGCGCTTTCGAACGTTGATCAGGAAATGTACGAGGCCGCTGTTATTGACGGTGCGACCAGGTTCCAAAGGGTATGGTACATTACGCTGCCCTCCATTATCCCCACCATTACCATCATGCTGATCCTGAACTCCGGAAACATATTGAGCGATAATTTTGACCAGGTATACAACATGATGAACGCCGCGGTTTACAAGGTATCCAACGTACTGGGTGTATATACGTATGAGTTGGGCCTGAAATCGCTGAAATACGCACAGTCCACCGCTGTGGGCCTGTTCAGGAACGTCATTGCCTTCAGTTTGGTGATCATTACCAACGCCGTTTCCAAAAAGATCAGCGATAACGGAATCTGGTAAGGAGGCGACGAAAATGCGGATTAGAAAAAGTGCGGGGGAACGCGTTTTTGACAGCCTCAATTATCTGTTTCTGGGGATGCTTGTTTTTACCATGGCTTATCCGTTTTGGTATCTGTTTGCTTTGTCCCTGGCCAACCCGGGGGCGGTGGCGCTTTCCAAGGTGTACTTCTGGCCGGGTGCTGTGACGCTGCAAGCATACCAGCAAGTGTTCAAGTCTGTTTATATCTACTACGGATTTTTCTGGTCCATCACACGGACGGTGCTGGGCACGGCCATCGCAGTGGTTCTGGGTTTCAATTTCGCTTTTGTGCTGTCGAAAAAGTCCTTTCCCAATCGTGGCTTCTGGACTGCGCTTCTCGTCTTTACCATGTTTTTCAGCGGTGGCCTGATTCCGGAATACCTGAATGTGCAATCGCTGGGTATGGTGGATACGGTATGGGCATTGGTGCTTCCAGGCTGCATCAGCGCTTACAACATCGTCATCATGCGAAACTTCATCCAATCGCTGCCGGATTCGCTGGAGGAATCGGCCAGGATCGATGGAGCAAACGATATCCTGATTTTATATAAAATCATCGTGCCATTGTCCCTGCCCATCATAGCCACCATCAGCCTGTGGACGGCTGTAGGCCATTGGAACGCATGGTTCGACGGCATGATATACATCCGCACACCGGAAAAGCAAATCCTGCAGGTTACGCTCCGCCGCGTGGTGCTGGAAGGCTCTTCTCAATTGGTGTCGCTGGCTGGCGAAACGGAGCAGCAGAAAAACCTGCTGGCTAACGAGACCATCAAGGCGGCCATGGTGATCGTCACCACGCTCCCGATATTGATTGTCTATCCCTTTATACAGAAATATTTTGTAAAGGGGATCATGATCGGTTCTTTAAAGGGGTAGCCCCTTTGAGAAGCATAAAAAGGAGGAGAGACACTATGCGGAAGATCCTGGTATGGCTGCTGGCCGCGGCAATGCTGTTTGCCTGCCTGCCCGCCATGGCTGTGGCGGAAGCCGGCAAGTATGAGACCCCCTACACCATTACATGGACTACCTACCTCATTCATCCCTTTGCGGATGACGCCGTGATCACCAAGAAAGTGGAAGAGAAGTTCAATGTGGACATTCAGATGCTCAACATTGATGACGCCAACTTTCTGGAGGTCTTGAATACTTCCTACATCGCCGCGGGGAACACGCCGGATGTGATCCGCATGAAGGATCCCTCCCAGCTATTAACCTACGTGGATCAGGGTGTCATCTCTCCCATCGATTTGGAGATGGTCAAGAAATACGCGCCCCTCACCTACCAACGAATTACCGATTTCAGCGAAGGAAAATACTGGAGCATGGGCGTTGTAGACGGCAAAACCTTTGGCATTCCCTCCATCAACGCCACCAACGCATTCCATCTTCCCATCTTGTACAACCAAAAGTGGCTGGATAAGCTGGGCGTAAAAGATCTGCCCACGACCTTGGATGAGTTTGAGAAGCTGATCTACCGCTTTGCCAAGGAAGACCCCGACGGAAACGGAAAGGACGACACCTACGGCCTTTCTTCCGATGGCCTGCGTGTGCTCTTCGGCGCGTTTGGCATTAATCCCGGCGCTCCGGACGGCCGCACCGACCACAGCTACTTCCAATTGGATGATGAAGGCAACGTGGTTTGGGCTGCCCAGACCGAGGAATACAAACAGGCGCTGGCCTATGCCCAGAAATGGTATAAAGATGGCGTACTGGATCCCGAGTTTGTCACGGGCGAAAATACCGGCGGTTACTGGGCGATCTCCCATTCCCTCATCAACGGCCGCATCGGCATGACTTGCCGCGGCAACTACTACCATTGGGAAGAGCCCAACTCCTATGAAGGGCAGCCCGAAGCAGAAGTCGGCGCCGTGTTTACTGAAGCGCTGGCTGCCAATCCAGGGGCTGACTTCGCCTTTGGCCCGCCTGTCACCGGCCCCAAGGGAAAGAGCGGCGTAAAGGCCTGGAATATGCTGATGAATTTCTACTGCTTTGGCCCCGGAGCCACAGAGGACCCCGGCAAGTTCCAGCGGATCCTGGAGATCATGGATTACATGAACCAGCAGTATCTGCACAACCCCTCCCAGAAGGAATACAACGACTTTGTGTATGGCGACTATTACCGTGTGCTGGATGAGGAGAACTTCGTCTTCGAGGTGACCGAGGAGTTTAAGGAAAAGTATCCGGCGGATGCCGCCGTTGACACCTACGGCCCACTGCAGTGGGGCCCCAACCTGCCCTATCCGCTAACCACAAAGCAGCAGCAGTGGGCGTATTCGCTAGGCTATGCGGAGCACGGCATCAGCAATCTGATTCAATTCTCGCTGCCGAAGATGGCCGAATACCAGACCAATATCACCAACCTCAAGGACCAGATGATGATTGAATTCATCAAGGGCGACCGGAACCTTACAGACGGCTGGGTAAGCTATATCAATGAGCTCAATGCCAACGGCCTGAAGGATATGGTTCAGGAGGTTGTGGACTGGTACGCCGGTTCCCATTAATACAGGAAAAGCCCTGGGGCGGGTGATCGTCCCAGGGCTTTTTGCATATCACTTTTCCGACAGCCGGGCTATCAAAAAGGCGCAGATTCCATCCGCCTTCTCCGCCCAGTGCCAGGCAAAGAACAGCGCCATGGACTTAGTCGGCAGCGCCAATGCCATCGTAAGCGCAGGAGCGGCCGGTCCCCCCCGGTTCAGGCGCAGAACGAAGCCTTGCGCATTTTCCTTGTCAAGAAACGCGCCTTCGGGCAGGGTGCCCGGAACCCTTTGGTCTGAAGAAAAATCATCCCCCAGCTCCTTCATCAGGTAGCCGTAAAACGCCGGCGCGGCTTCCGGCCACCGGCGGGAAAGCTGATCGGCCAAGTCCCGGGTGGGAAGTATAAGTGTCATGTCCAAGAGAGGCGAATCCTTCTCCATCAGGCGCAGCCTTAGATCAAGTTTCCCATCCTCGCGGCGGTGAAAATCCGCAAGCATCTGCGTTTCCCTCGCAAACCTGGGCTTCCACCCGGGAACGGCGCTGTGTATAAGCACACGCGTACTGTGTGGCAGGCGATGCAAAAAAAGGGCTAAGGATTCCCGGCCCTCACGGGAAAGCGTATACAGCGTCCCCAGTGCATGGGGAATGCTCCTCAAATGGCCGGAATCCATCATATCCCCCAAGGTCAGCTGCATGGTGATATAGTCCATCAGGTTATTTTCCGCAAGGAACTGCAATAGCTGCAAACTGGTCAAGGGGCCAAGTTCATCAATGGCAAAAAGGATCAGCAGCTTGTTTTCAAGGTCAGGGGTTTTGCGGCTGATCATTACCTGCATCACCCTTCTTATAAATTTACAGGAAAAATCCCCTCAAACCAGAAGGCTGAGGGGAGATGAGACAATATGCAATGCCTGCCTCGGCAGGCTGCCCGTACCCTATCAGGCGACGAAAGGTTTGATGTCGGCCATCAGATCATCACAATCGTCGGCATACACTTCCAGGGCGATGGGTTTGCTCAGGTCCAGACTGAAGATGCCCAGGATGGATTTGGCATCCACCACATGGCGGCCTGCGCGCAGGTCCATGTCGTAGGGGTAACGGTTGACGACGTTCACAAACGTCTTCACATTTTCAGCCAGGCTGAGACGGATATTGACGGACTTCATAAATGAAGCACCCCCTTTATTTGGTACAGAATAAATGATACACTATTTTTATGGAAAATGCAATAGATTTTCGCTATATTACAAAAATACATCATCAAGATTCGCCTGAAATAAGAGGCTATCAGGCATGTTCAGCATATCGCGTCATGTATCGTTTTTTTGAAGGTGGGGAGGGAAGCTTCAAAAGCTTCCCTCCCTGCGCTTTTCATGATTCCTCCAGGGCCTGGTATTCTCTGAGGCAGGCGGCATACTCCGCTTCCAGCCTTTCCTTTTCCTTGGGATTGGCGTGGCCGATGCTGTCGGTCAGCTGGGACAGGCGCATCTGCAGCCGTGTCCGGTCAAAGGATGCGTTTGTATTTGCGTATTGCTTTTGCTGAAAGTCTGCAAATGTGCCGTCGAATGTTTGAAGCTGGCCGTTTTCCAGCATGAGCAGCCGGGTTGCCACGGCCGATACGAAGGCCTGGTCATGGGATACGAACAGAATAGTTCCTTCATACTCCTTGATCATTGTCTCCAAAACCGACAGGGAAAGGATGTCCAGGTAGTTGGTGGGCTCATCCAGCAATAGCACATTAGCAGGGCATACGAACAATTGGGCAAAGGCCAGCTTTACCCGCTCGCCGCCCGATAAAACGGAGGCAGGCTTGATCATTTCATCGCGGGAAAACAGAAGACGGCTTAATATGGTGCGTACCACCGTTTCGCTTTGGATGCTGTGCTTTAAGGTGTTTTGAAGCACGGTTTTATGGAGGTCCAGCGTTTCAAACTCCTGACAGAATACACCAAGGTTTGCCTTGGGCGTCTTGCGGATACCCTCCGCTTCCTCCCGTATCAAACGCAAAAGCGTAGACTTACCCGCGCCGTTGGGGCCGAGCAGCGCCGTCTTGCTGCCGAGCGGCAATTCAAAGGATGCATCCGTGAACAAGGGCCTGTCATAGCCGAAAGATACATGTTCCGCCCGGAGCACGGTCTTGCTTTGAGGCGGGTCCGTAAGGGAAAAATCCAGGTGAATGGCAAGCTCATCCCTGGGCCGGTCCACCTTTTCCAGCTTTTCCAGCCTGGTTTTCAGGGCGTTTTTGGCGTTGTGCAGCTTTTCCTGGGATTTATTATCGCGCCGGTGCAGCCTGGCTTCGCTGTTGCCCATGCGCTTGGGCGGGCCTTTCATCTTGGAAGCCTTGGAAGATGCAGTATCCAGCGCTTCCTCAAGGTGTGCCTTTTCCGAAACATACCTTTCGTAATCCCTGGCCTGCTGTGCCCTTTCCGTCTCCTGGATGCGCAAAAAATCGTCGTAGTTGCCAGGGTAGGCGGTGACCGTTTCATCGCTCAAGTACCAGATACAGTTGCACAGGCCGTTTAGAAGCTCCCGGTCGTGGCTGACCAGCACAAAGGTATCGCACTGGCTCAGTTTCTTTTTAAGCAGCGCCCTGCCCTGCGCATCCAGGTTGGCGGTAGGCTCATCGCAAAAAAGCAGTTTGACGCGGGCAATGTCTGCTTCCGCCAGTCGCAGCCTGGTCTGTTCTCCACCGCTTCGCGATGTGCGCAGAGCGGCTTCCGTAACACGGAATTCCTTCAGCGTCTGCGCCTCATCTGATTGATCGGGTGCGCCGAACTGGTGCACAAGATGGATGGGAGCCTCCCGTTTGATAAGACCCTTGTCCGGCGCCGCTTCCCCGCTCAGAATGGAAAGGAGCGTGGATTTTCCCGCGCCGTTACGGCCGATCAAACCGATGCGGTCCCCCTCATAAATCTGCAAAAGCGGGATGGAGAAAAGCCTGCGCTGACCTATATGTTTTTCCAATTGTACTGCGTTCAAATAACAAAATGACATCAAAAAACCTCCCGAAAGATTGCATCGGAAGGCGCAAGCATAAACACACCAAAACAAAAAGGGCGTATAGTTTACGTGCGCGATAATACCGATGCAAAACAAGGCTCCATAAGGAGCAGCATTGTGTTGACAGCGGTTATTTACGCATGCGTAAAACCTTACCCTTTCCACATTTGTCTTAAATATTGTAACGGCGGCCTGTAACTTTGTCAAGCCCCCAGTGACCTGGCCCCGTGCCTGTGGTATAATCAAGTGACAAGAAGCATTTGGAAGCGGGGCGTGGCTGTGGAGCAGTTGGAGGCGACGGTGTCGGATATCACCTACCGCAATGCGGAGAACGGCTATACGGTCATGCAGGTTCGTGCCGGCAGGGAAAAAGTGACGGTGGTAGGCGCGCTGCCGGAATTATCCTCAGGGGAACAGATCATATTATCCGGCAGCTGGGTGGAACATCCCCAATACGGCCGGCAATGGAAGGCTGCCGGGTGCGAGATCGTAAAGCCCACTACGCTGCTTGGCATAGAGCGGTATCTGGGCTCCGGGCTGATCAAGGGCGTCGGTCCCGCCACGGCTAAGATTTTGGTAGCGTATTTCGGCAAGGATGCTTTGGATGTCTTAAGCGAGCATCCGGAGCGGATGGCGGATGTGCCTAAGATAGGACCCAAGCGGGCCGTGCAGATCGCCAAGAGTTTTCATGAGCAGATGTATGCCCGGCAGGCCATGGTATTTTTGCAAAGCTATGGCGTGAGTGCGGCCCTGGCGGTAAAGATCAGCCGGCTGTACGGAGATCAGGTGCAGGCGGTGATCAGGGAGAATCCATACCGCCTGGTGGAGGATATAGAGGGCGTTGGTTTTCTTACAGCAGACCGGATCGCGCTGTCTATGGGCATGGCGATAGATTCACCCCACAGGGTGAAGTGTGCGCTGAAGTATGTGCTGCAGGATGCTGCTTCCACCGGCGGGCATGTGTATCTGCCCAGGGAAGAGCTTGTCATACGCACGGTGAAGCTCCTTCGGGTGAATGAGGAGCTGATAACCGGCGCCCTGGCGGAGCTGCTGTTGCGCCGGGAGATGATCACATCGCCTACGGAGGAGGCTGAGCAGGGGATATATCTGCCCCAATATTTCAATGCCGAGCGGGAAGTGGCCCAGCGGCTGCACGAACTGATGGCGGCACTGCCTTACCGCAAAAGCCAGACGGCGGAAGAAGCCATCCGTCGCTTTGAGAAGGAGAAAAAGGTAGACTTCAGCCCTTTGCAGCGCAAGGCGGTGCAGGCTGCGGTGGATGAAGGTGTGCTTGTCATCACCGGCGGTCCGGGCACAGGCAAGACAACCATCATCAACTGCATCATCCGCATCCTTTCCAAAGAGGGGGATGTACTGCTGTGCGCGCCATCAGGTCGGGCAGCCAAGCGCATGACCGAAGCTACCGGGATGGAAGCCAAGACCATCCACCGCATGCTGGAGTATGGCGGTGATGAGGGCAGCTTTTCCCGCGATCAGGAAAACCCTCTGGAAGCCAACTGCATCATCGTGGACGAGATGTCCATGGTGGATATCCTGCTCATGCGCGGCCTGCTCCGGGCTATTACGCCGGGCACCAGGTTTATTCTGGTGGGCGATGCGGACCAGCTGCCACCCGTGGGGCCGGGTAACGTATTGGGGGATATTTTGAAAAGCGAAGCCGTGCCCAGCGTGCGGCTTACGCAAATCTTCCGCCAGGATGAAAACAGCATGATCGTATTAAACGCCCACCGCATCAACGGGGGCGAGATGCCTGTTTTAAATGGCCGGGCTACCGATATGTTCCTGGAGAAAAAGGCAGCCCTGAGTGATGCGGCGCAGACCATTGTATCGCTTTGCACCCAGCGGCTGCCCGCTTTTTTGAAGATGGATGAAAAGGACAAGCTGGATTTGGCCGTCAGGCAGATCCAGGTGCTGTCCCCCACCAAAAAGGGTGATTGCGGCGTATGGGCCATCAACCGTCTGCTTCAGGAGGCGTTGAATCCCCCGCAGATGGGCAAGCCCTCCCTGGTATTCGGCGATGCGCTGTTTCGGGTGGGCGACAAAGTAATGCAGACGAAAAACGATTATCAAATCGAATGGCGAAAGTATAACGGCGTCACCTGGGAGGATGGCCAGGGTATCTTCAACGGGGACGTTGGCTTTATTGAAGCCATTGATCCGGAAGAGCGCACCTTGACCGTGCGTTTTGATGAGGACAGGCTGGTAGACTACGAGGAGCAGCAGCGGGAAGCGCTGGAGCTTGCCTATTGCCTGTCGGTACACAAAAGCCAGGGCAGCGAATTCCCCGTGGTGGTGATGCCTGTGGTGGGCGGGCCGCCCATGCTATTGACCAGGAACCTGCTCTATACTGCCATTACGCGGGCGAGGCAGCTGGTGGTATTGGTTGGGCGGGAGGAGATCATTGAGGCCATGGTGCGAAACAACCACATCGCCAAGCGCTATACCACGCTCAGCCGCCAATTGAAGGAGTGGGTGGGATGGGTATCCTAACGAACCTCCTTTACCCGCCCTATGCCCGCTGCTATTGCTGCGGCCATCCAAGGCTGGATAACATGGGGGATCATTTGTGCGTGCCTTGCCGGGATGCGCTTGCATCCATACAAGAGCAAGAGGTCTTCTTTTATGTGGAGGGGGCGGAAAAGGTGTATGCGCCTTATCCTTACGAAGGCGCGGCAAAGGAATTGATACACTGCCTGAAATATACATGCGTAAGGGACGCAGCAAAAGTTCTGGGCTCAAGGATGGCATGCTGCCTGAAAGATGACAGTTTTGATGCTTTGGTGCCCGTGCCGCTGTATCCTAAGCGTCTTGTGGAACGGGGATTTAATCAGGCGGAACTTTTGGCACAGGCTGTGGGGGACCAAAAAGGCATCCCTGTTCTTCCGGCATTGAAAAGGGTACGTGAAACAGGCCAGCAGGCGAAGCTTGAAAAAGAGCGGCGTATCAAAAATATGGAGGATGCGTTTCAAACTTGTGATAAGTTGAAGGGAATGCGGCTTTTGCTGGTGGATGATGTGTGCACCACAGGCGCTACCGCTAGGGCTTGTATTAGGGCGCTGTTAAGTTCAGGTGCGAAAAGCGTCAGCCTGCTGGTGGCGGCGGTGACGCTGAAGACGGGGCATGAAAAATAAATGCTCACCTTCATCCCGTATCAGATGCATAACACAAATATGAATGAACAGCATGTATAGCGCTAATGATTTAATCCTTCAGCCGCCCAGCGACTGGAGGATTAAAAAGACCAGATCGTTTTTGAGAATAGAAATAATTGCCGAATGTCTGTACAGGCAAATGAAAGCATCATGAATCCTTGTTGGGATCCAGCATATAGCTCATTAATTCTTTTTTGAAATCCTCAATATAATCCAGCAGTTCCTGTTTGGATACTCTTGTTGCGCCGCATAGTTCCGCGTCGGTCTTGGCGGAAAATTGCTCGCCGTATTCCCGTTCCATCAGTGCCAAAAATCGTGGCCGGCAAAACTCTCCCTGGCAAAAGCCCATAGAAGCTCTGGTGCGGCGCTTTACACCGTCTACCGTATGGACAGGAATGCCCCGGCGCAGGGCATCCAAGATCGTTTCCTCCGTCACCTGTTCGCAGCGGCAGACGATGCGCTCCCCTCCGGAAGGCAGCGCAATCAATGGCTCCACCTCTGACAGGGGGCGCATTTTTTTATCAGTTTCAATGATGGGTTCCCGATTGGGGTTGTAATCTTCTTTGGGAATGAGGGTAAGGCCTGCATTTGACAGGATATCCACAATCCTGTCCGCAATGGCCGGGGAAGCTGTAAGGCCCGGGGATTGTATGCCCGCCGCCTGGATAAATCCTTTTGTTTTTGATTCCTCGATGATGAAATCGTCGCCTGTGGCCACTGCTCTAACCCCGGCAAAGCTGCGGATGAACTGTTTGAGATTGATTTTATCCGTGGTCTTAAGCGCGTGGAAGTAAATTTCCGTCAATCGTTCAACATGGGTGGAACGGCTTAAAGTGCCTGGATCATCGATGGCGTCCGGCCCCAGAAGCAGATTGCCGTGCACGGTAGGCGTGACCAGTATACCCTTTCCCATGGGGGTTGGCATTTGGAAAACGACGGTATTGAGAACTTTGCCCGAACCGCGGTTGAGCAGGATGTATTCTCCCGTTCGGGGTTTGATTTCAAACTCCGTCGGGGCGGCCAAAGCGGAAATCTCCGCGGCGTTAAGCCCGGCACAATTGACCACATACCGAGCTTTAACCTGCCGTTTGGGCGTTGTAAGCGTAAAGATACCTTTGTGTTTTTTGATATCGGTTACAGGTTCATTTAGAAACAGCTGTGCACCGTTTGATACAGCGTTTTCCGCCAGGGCGATAGCCATTTCATAGGGGGAACAAATACCCGCACCCTTGCAGTAAAGTGCGTACAGAACATCAGGGTTTAGGTTCGGCTCCAGCTCTAGTGATCTGTCTTTGTTCAATATTTCAAGGTCGTTCAAGCCGTTGCGCCTTCCGTTAGCCAAAAGCGCCTCTAATTTGCTTAAGTCTTCCGATAGAGTGGTGAATACCAGGGAACCGGTCTCTTTAAAGCCGAAATGGAGCTCACTGTCTAGCTTGGAAAATTGCACCCTGCCTTTGTAGCAAAGCTTACCCTTGAGCTTGTCGCTGCTTTCCGCGTATCCACCGTGAACGATGGCGCTGTTAGCCTTCGTGGCTCCCATGGCCACATCCGGCTCTTTTTCAAGAATGCAATTATTCAGCTTATACCTTGATAGCCTTCGGGCAATGGACAAACCCACGATCCCCGCGCCGATGACAGCCACATCATACATGCCTTGCTTCATACTTTGCCTCGCCCCCGCTTAATGAATAGTGTATCAAAGTTTATGCAGGATGACAAGGCATTGGAAAGGACAAAAGAGGCCTCCCCGGCCTCTTTTTGAAAAAGGATACCTCCCCGGACTTCTTCCCGGAAACGTCATTAGGAAAGGAGAAGAACTTTACTCCGGCAGCCCGATTTGGAATGTGATGCTTCCATCTTGTGTGTTTCCTTTGGTATCTCCCTTAGCGTTCCACAGCCAGGAACTGTCTTTGTAGTCAATGGTGATCATATTCCCGGCGTTTGCATAACGGGTTTTCATGCGGTCAATAAGTACATCGTTCATAATGCAGCTGAAATAGCATAGAACATTTCCCTCCGGATCATGGCTGTAATCATAGACGGAAAGAGGTATGGGCGTATTATCCACTGTAAACGGAAGATCGTTTTTACCTCCATATAGCAGCAGTGTCTTGCCCGGGTCTATCATCATTTCCTGAACAGGCCCCATTCCCTTGGGTGTTAGTATGTAGTCCTCTTTCCGTTCATCTCTGTATCCATCGGCGTTCATGTTGTCCCAGGGGTGTACTTCATACAGGGATGGATCTTTGGGTTTAACGGAAATAAGAATTTCCAACAACTTGTCTTCAGGTGAATTTGCATCATATCCCTTGGGAAGCCAGACGGCGCTTTCCACCTTCATATCCAATAGCGGATGTATTGAGGTTTGCGCAATGTCGTTTTGGATAGTCTGATCTACATTGCTTGGCAAGGGGCGGTTTGAATAGATATTCTTGTAATACCAATCCAGCCCTATGCTCTGTACCGCGGCAAACGCGGCGGCACAAAGGATCAACAGCACCAAGACTGCAACCAGTGCTCCGCTGATTCCCTTTTTCATTGTCTTTTCCTCCTTCAGTCCATTCAAGGTTTGTACCATCTTCAAGGAGAAGTCCTGAGGCGTCTGACCGAAAAGGCATTGGTGTGTCATGTGCTCATCTTTCATCAAAGCACACCTCCCGCAATTGATAATCCCGTTTCAGAATATCCCTGCCGCGGGCAAGGCGGCTCGTTACCGTCCCTTTGGGTAAATACAGTATCTTGGCGATCTCCTGAACAGAATAGCCTTCGCAATGGTACAGCACAAGCGGAACACGGTACTTTTCCTCCAAGGCCATCATGGTTTCATACAGGGCATTATCTGTTTCCGTTAGGATGGCGGGTTCGGGAAATTCCGCTACGGATACTGTGCGCATTTGCTTTTTGAGTGTGTTTTTGCATTCATTGATGAGGATGCGGATCACCCAAGTACGGAAATACTGTTCCTTGTGAAGGGCAGGTAAACCGGCCCACGCTTTCAGGATGCTTTCCTGCACCGCGTCGGCGCAGTCAGCATAGGAGCGCAGGTAAGTGCGGGACACGCCGTACATTGTATCCGAAAGGGATAGTATCTCTTGGGTAAAGCACTCTTTGGTCATACGTATCTCCAGGCTTTTGTGATGCAACGTTTCTTTCACCTATTAGACAAAGAAACCCGGACACAAATTGCATCCGGGCAAGTAAAATTTGTAAATTTTGATCTGAAATGCGAATCCATTTGAGATATCTACCTGCTTCCCTCCGGAGAGCGGGTATCTAAAAACACTTCCAATGCGGTAGGATTGAGCGGCGGGCAGAAGTGGTAGCCCTGGGCCATGTCGTAACCCAGTTTCATCAGCGTGTTCAGGCGCTTGAAATGCTCCACGCCCACGGCGGCTACCTGCAAGTTCAGGTTGTGGGCCAGGTCTACCAGCGTCTTCAATATAAATTCCTTGCCTTGGCTGGCTGTGGCGCCTGTCAGGAAGCTTTTGTCTACCTTCAAAACATCCAGGGGCATGTTGTACAAATGGGTAAGCGCGCCGGTGCCTGCACCGTAATCGTCCAGCGCAATTCGTACGCCCATCCGGCGCAGAACGTGCAGTTTATCCGCCTGGGCCATAAACACATCCATGATCCGCTCGGAGATTTCCAGCTGCAGCGCGGAACCGGGCAACCCCGCATCCTTCAAGGCAAGGTACACGGTATCAGCAAAGTCTTGCTGTGTAAGCTGCACCGCGCTTACGTTTACAGAAACATACAATTCCTGCCCCTGGCGCTGACGCAGACTACGAATCTGGCGGCAGGCTTCCTTCATTACGCAGCGGCCCACCGGCAGCATCAGATCATTGGCTTCTGCCAGGGGAATAAGCTCACCGGCGGAAACCATGCCCAGTTCCTCCACCTTAAGCCTTACGGTACATTCAAAACCCGTTACCCCGCCTGTGCGCAGTTCAATAATGGGCTGATATTCCAGCGACAGGGAATCGTCGGGCTGGAAGGTGGACAGCGCCTCTACGATGCGGCGGTTTCTTAGTGCGCTTTCCAATGTGACCCGGGCGGTGTCCGCGTCTTCCGCCTGCCTGGTGACGTCGTACAGCGTCCAGCTGGCGCTATCTAATGAGGCGGCGGCGGACAATGCGGTTTGAGCCTGGCTTACAAGCAGCTCGGCGGAGACTTCTTTTTGCGGATATATCGATGCGCCTGCCAGCATTTTAAGCGACAGCGTGGTTTTTTGATATGGAATGGGCGCGGAGAGAACCTGGCCCAGTTCAGCCATGCGTCCTTCCGCTGTGGATGCCGTACCGCAATGTGGCAGGTGCATAATGAACCGGTCATCGTAGAACCTGGCTGCCATGCCTTCCGGCCCTACAAAGGCCCGCAACCTGTCGGCGCTGATGCGCAGAGCCAGCACATAAGCCATGCGCTGTGTATCTTCTGAAGGCAGGCCATTCAGGCTCAGGCATACCACCAAGCCGCCCTCCCGGCGGTTTTCCTCTGATAAAAGCCGCTCCGACAGCGCTTGCATGAAGGGTGCTTTTGTAGTAAGGCCCGTAGTGCTGTCCGCAAGCGCGTCTTCGCCTGGTGCCTTGTAGTCGTCGGTGACATCCAGAAGCGTTGCGGAAACCTTAGTGGGGTCGCTTTGCGTGTTGTAGAAGACCCTGGCGTGCACCTGTGCAAAGAGCATCCCTTCCTGGGTGTGAAAGCGCACAAGCTGATGAATCTGGTCGGACTGCTGCTCGATGCTTTCATGAAGGGCTGCACCATCCTCCGGCTCGGCCATGCTGCTTAAAAATTCATTCAAGGAAAGCCTGGTGGTGGAGCGGTTCAGATGCAGCATGGCATAGAAATTGTCATCCGCTAAAAACTCACCGGACAAAAGGTTAAATTCCACTTTGGCCCGGCGCACATTTGCGCTGCTGGGAGCATCCTGCAAAAACTGCATCCGGTCCCGCTCTACTTCCAATTCCGCAATGGTGGTGGCCAGCTGGCGGTTGGAATCGCTTAAGCGCGTGATATTCCTTTCCAGAAGGAAGATCATAGTATTGTACCCTTCCGCCAGTTCCACCATTTCCGATGTGCCGCCGGGCTTCAGGGGCGTGAACTGGTTGAAGCCTACCTGCCGGAAGGCAACATTCAGCCGCTTTAAGGGGAAAACCAGGCTGCGGGATACGATTCGGCTGATCAAAAAACTAAGTAGTGACAGTCCCAGCGTGGCCAGCACCGCGAACAGAATGATGAGGACCTCCTGGGACTTAAGCTCGCTTTCCGCCTGATACACCACAAGCATCCAGGGCATATTGCTGAGGATGCGGTAGCCGTATCCCTGCTGCACGTCAAACAGCACGGTACTGCCGTTGCCGCTGCGTTCCGCCAGCCCGCTTTGAAAATTTGTGAATATGGATAAAAGCTTGTCGCTTAGCAGCGCTTTGCCAACCTCTGTCGTATCTGTGTGGGATAGGATCATGCCGCTTTCATCCACCAGCATCATCCGCCCCGTTTCCCCCTGACTTAAGGAAGACGTTTTGCGGTCAAGAACGCCAAGAGGCATTTCCCGCACCAGCGTTCCCAGCAGGCTGTTGCCTGACAAAATCGGTACGGTGAAATAGATCGATTGCTTTCCGGGCTCGGAAAGCGACGGCAAAAGCCCGCTGACTTCCCGCTCTCCGCTAAAGGATGCGTCGGTACCCAAAAGCAGCGCTAGCGCTTCGCCTGTATAGCATTCCTCATTGCTGGAGGCAGCCACCTTCCAGCCGGCCCGAACCAAGGCCGCACCACGGCAGCTTTCATTTACCATGGACTGCAGATAGTTTTCCGCATGGGTTTTTATAAGGACTGCATCGTCCCCGGCGGGTGTGCGGAGCACGTCCAGCACACGTTGGTCCAATGCCAGGCGCTCCCCTTCCCGCAAAATGGAATCACCCATTTGCTCCAGGTCGCTGACGTTAGCGTTGGATAGCCCCTCCAGGGCTGCCATGCGGCTTTTGAGCATGCTTCCCTGAAGGTATGGGAAAAACACAAGAAAGAACGTCAAAAGCGGCAGCACAGAAAAAGCCAGGAAGCAGGCGGTAAGCCGGCTTTGGAGGGAGAGCCTGCCATGCATACGAACACCTCTTTTGTGCGTATATATGCTATTCGTTAAGCCATGCGGTCCAAACATCCTCTGCGGCGCCTAAGGTTACCTTGCTGCCGTTGCGGACTATGGGCGAACGCATGAGCGCGGGCTTTTGCATAAGCTCCGAAAGAATGACTTCATCATTTGGCGCGTAGCATACGGGATGTTCTTTTACCTTTTTGTCCTCCCGGTCCACGAGCGCCTTTGCGGTGAGCTTTTGGGCGAAAAGCTGCAGTTCCCGCTGGCCCAGGGGGTGACGCGTCAAATCTACCAGTTGGTAGGGGATACGCCGCTCCTTGAAGAAGCGCTCGGCCTTTTGCACGTCAAAATTCTTTTTGCTTACGTAGATTTGAATGTTCATGACATGTCCTTTTTCAGTTCATCACCGGAAGGAATGGTGCCTTCATCGCTGCGAAAGTGATGCGTATAGCTTTGAATGGCAGCCTTGATAATCTGCTGCGCCTCGGCCCGGCCGGCTGTGCTTTTCACTGCCGTTATTTTGCCTTCCAGGCTTTTGTAAACCTCGAAAAAGTGGCTGATTTCCGAAAAGGTGTGTTGGGGAAGCTGGCTGATATCTGTATACTCCGCCATGGAAGGGTCGCCCACCGGCACGGCGATGATCTTTTCATCCGCCGATTCGCCGTCCACCATGGTGATCATGCCGATGGGGCGGCACTTGACTAGCGTGAGAGGTAATATGGCTTCCTGGCACAAGACAAGCACATCCAAGGGATCGTTGTCGTCGGCATATGTCAGGGGAATGAAGCCGTAGTTGGCCGGATAGTGGGTGGAGGTGTATAAGACCCTATCCAACATCAGCATGCCGGTTTGTTTATCCAGCTCATACTTGTTTTTGCCACCCTTGCTGATCTCGATCACGGCTACAAACTCCGTGTGGGAGATGCGGCTGGGATCGATGTCGTGCCAAATGTTACCCATATTTGAAAACCTTTCTACACCCTGCGGCGGATGTCTGCGCCAATAAAGGCGATCAGCTCGCACTGACCGGCGGAGGATAACAAGCGGGAACTGATCCTCTCCGTATAGCGGTCCTGGAACTGCACGCTGTTCAAATTGGTGCTCAAGATGGTATGCTTTCCTGCGTTCTGCCGTTCGTTGATGACATGGTATAGCTGCTCAATCGTAATGTTGTCCATTAACGGCTCTGTTCCCAGGTCATCGATCAGCAGCAGATCCACTTCAAATAGGGACGCGCTCTCCTCGGCATTGTTGTTGAAGTACGATTGCCTGGTCATTTCCACCACTTTGAAGGCGCTTACGCACAATGCTGTAAACCCACGTTCCAGTACCCTATGGGCAATGGCCTGCATGAGAAATGTTTTTCCCAGGCCGCTGGTACCCATAAACAGCATATCCGGCGTGGTGGTGTTGGGGAAGGCATCGGCGTATTTTTTGCACTTGTCCCGCAAAAAACACATGAATGTGCGCGGGCTTACGTTGGCTCCCGGTATGATCTCCTGGGAAAAGACTTCCTCCCGGAAGGTATCAAACGTTTGGGGTATACGCTCGTTCAGACCGATATGTTTGCCCATTTGCTTGAAGTATTCCTGGTTTAGGCAAGTACACCGCTTTTTTACCGATTCGCCCACAAAGCCCGTGTCCCGGCATATTTTACACTGGTAAACCGGCTGCAAATAGTCCTCCGGAAGCCTGTATTTTATAAGCAGCTCACGTATTTTGCGGCTGTGATTTTCCATATCCTCTGCAAGGCGGTTAACTGCGGCATTTTGATTCCCGGGGGTTAAGGCGGAGCGCATTGCTGAAAAAAGCGCATCCCGGCGGGCAGCGGCAAGGCGGCCAATTTCGGGACAAAGGCCGGACGCCTCTTGGAGGCGCCGTTCCTCTTCCCGGGCGTTTTCCTGCTGCCGGGCTTCGTACTGCATCATTAGCGCATTCATGATGGCGTTAGGCATTATTATCCCTTGCCTCCTCGATCATGCTGGCGGCCCATTTATTCAGGTCGATCTCGTCATACGTACGCTGCGTATACAACTGTGCTGTGACAACCTTGCCCTTTCGCTGGGGTACTAAAGCGGCAGCAGCCGGAGCCTTTTCAAAGCGCCCCCTGGCGGACTGTGCCGCCTCCGTTGTGGCAATTCCCTGTTCATGCCAGGCCTTCAGCATGGCGTCCATGTATGGCATTTTTTTGTCGGCAGTTTGGGAGTAGGTGGCGGCCAGGAGAAGCATGTCGATGGAAAAATTCCATTCCTTCTGCCATTTTGAAAGAAGGGTTCTGTCCGGGGTGGTAGGCTTTTCGCTTTTGCCGCACTGCTCGAACAATTGGGAAAGCAGCCGGTTGCTTTCGTAGAAGGCGGCGATATACTCTTCCACCTGCCGGGGCGTTGTTAAGCCTTTATCGTGCCAGGTGGTCAAAAGCTTAAGCACATCATCCAGGCGTCCCCCGAAGCGCGCGGCTTCCCTGGCGGCAAGCAGTATCACCTCATGGGCGGCTACATCGCGCATCTGCCGGTAAACGGACAGTGTGCCTTCGTTCACGGTGAGGCCGTTTATGCCAAGGGCACGGAACAGCTCCTTTAAGGGTGCCGCCTCCCCCTGCTCCTTGTTCAGCTGGCTTTCCACCTGCTTTGCTGTAGCGGGCGTCTTTTCACCCCGCCTTCGCAGGCCGTTCAGTATGCCGTCCAGATAAGCCATGGTGGGGTCGCCCTTGGTGGTTTCACGGCAGGCGGCCTCGATGGCGTCATGGTCATAGCCCCAATCCCTGGTCCACTTATGGTACAGCGCCATTTCATCCTCTGAAGGCTGGTGGCGCTTGCCCAGGCGGCGCAAAATCTTGCGGGTACCCTCCATGATGGCCTTGGAGCGGGATAGCACAGTCTCCGCATCCTCAATGGTTCGCACATTTTCTTCGGCTAGCTGTACGGCCAGCTTTTGCGCACCTTTGAAGCTGAAATGCTTGCCCCTGGTAGAAATCAAATGATGTACCAGCATCAATACCACCTCGGGGGGAAGCCTTAACTCCTCCACCCACTCGTAGGCCAGGCTGGTTTCCTGGCCGTGAAGCTGCCTGTCCTCCCCAAAGGCGGCATAAAGGGCATCGGCAAACTGGGTATACTGCTTGTCCTCAGTGGGGCACTGGCGCATGAATAGAAGCTGCTTGGCGTTCATATACCGGAAGGCAGGGGGATTGTCCGCCGTGCGCTGCACCAGCCCCTTGCGCTCCCAATAGCGGTAGGCGGATAAAACATCCTCTTCCGAAAGCCCAAGATCCCGGGCCATCACCGCAAGAGTCATGCCTGCTGTGGGATGATATGTATGCATCAGACCGTATAAGTATACTTTAACATAATCGCCCTTGGCCGCAGGGAGGTATTCCTGTACAAACAGGTTCTCCACGGGTGTGGCATCAAAGAGCGGGTATTGCTCGTCAAACTCGAATAAGGGCATCAAACCACCTCATTGTCCCGTACAGTATACCATAATACGACAAGGGTGTACAATCAACATTCGAGCCGTAATATTTCGTTTTGGACAGAAAGCCTATACCATGCGTTCATACAAAAGATGGAAAACGGGCTTTGACACATAGGAAGCATATGTAATTCTTCCGTTGAAAGCGAGCGCTTTCTTAAAGCGGTAAATCTGCGGAGGCGATGATATGTACTCCCAAACTTGCTCTTTTGGTACCCAGATGACTTCGCTTGTTTCTATCGATGGGGTCAACTCACCGCTTTCATATTCGCATATGAAATCCATCATCAATTTGGTTGGAATAATGGAAAGACCATCATGGGACAAGTGCTTGCCTACGTTTGAATATATGCCGCACAAGCATTTCAAGCTTGCCTTGACACCGCTTTCCTCTAATATTTCACGCAATACGCCTTCTTCTATATTTTCGCCTTCTTCGATTTGTCCGCCTGTGCAATCCCATCCACGAGTATGCGTTTTTACAAGGAGTATATTTCCTGCTTTGTCAAAGACATAGCCGGCAGCGGCGACGATATGTGTTGGCCAATTCATGACTTGTCCTCCCCGGCGTGATGATAATTTATAACAATATTACCATATAAAGCATAAAATACCAATATACATTACTGGGGGGGTGGTGTGCTTTTTTCAAAAAGCATGTTTCCTGCTTGCCCGTATATCTTCATCCTTATGATATAATATCCCTGAGTAATATCCCCGAGGTGAACGAAATGGCCTTTACCCACTTGCATTTGCATACGGAATACAGTCTGCTGGACGGCGCCTGCCGGATCAAGCATCTTGTCAAGCATTTGAAAGGGCTTGGTATGGACAGCTGCGCCGTAACAGACCACGGCGTTTTATACGGCGCAGTGGAGTTTTATCAGGAATGCGTGGCAAACAACATCCGCCCCATTCTGGGCTGTGAGGTATACATTTGCCCGGATATGGAGGACAAGCAGGTGGTTTCCCGGGAATACAGCCACATGGTGCTGCTGTGTGAAAACAATAAAGGTTATCAAAATTTGATGGCGCTGGTGAGCGAGGGCTTTTTGCGGGGCTTTTACTACCGGCCCCGTATCGACTATAAGCTGCTGGAAAAGCATGCGGAGGGCCTGATCTGCCTGTCCGCCTGCTTAAGCGGCGACCTGCCCAAAATGCTGCTGATGGGAAGGCGGCAGGAGGCCAGGGAATATGTGACGCGCATGCAAAACATGTTTGGCAAGGACAAGTTCTATATCGAGATCATGGACCACGGCATCCCGGAGGAGAAGCAGGTGCTGCCAGAGCTGGTCCGCTTGAGCCGGGAGACAGGCATCCCCCTGATCGCCACCAACGACGCCCACTACTTAAAGCGGGAGGATGCGGCTGCCCAGGAAGTATTGATGTGCATCCAGACCGGCAAAACGTTGGAAGACGAGACCCGAATGCGCATGGATACGGAAGAGCTGTACGTAAAAAGCGAAGAGGAGATGCGCGCCCTTTTTGCCGCCTGGCCCGACGCCATCGATAACACCCAAAAGGTGGCAAATATGTGCCATGTGGCGTTTGAGTTTGACAAAATTCATTTGCCAAGCTTTAAACCGATTCCGCAGGGGGAGACGCCGCTGTCCCTATTGATCAATCTTTGCAGGCAGGGTCTTGAAAAGCGGTATCCAGGCGAATCGGGGGAAGGCAGCGCTCCCTACCGGCGCCTTCAGTATGAGCTGGACACCATCAAAAACATGGGCTATGTGGATTACTTTCTCATCGTGTGGGATTTCATCCACTACGCCAAAAGCCATAACATCATGGTAGGGCCCGGCCGCGGCAGCGGCGCCGGATCCATTGTGGCCTACACCCTTGGCATTACGGCGCTGGACCCGCTGAAATACAACCTTCTTTTCGAGCGGTTTTTGAACCCGGAGCGCATTTCCATGCCCGACCTGGATATCGACTTTTGTTACGAGCGGCGCCAGGAGGTCATCGATTATGTGGCCTCCAAGTACGGTGCGGACCACGTGGCCCAAATCATCACCTTTGGTACCATGGCTGCAAGGGGCGTGGTGCGGGATGTGGGCCGGGTGCTGGGCATGAGCTATCAGGATGTGGATAGGGTGGCCAAGGCTGTGCCTTTTGAGCTTAACATGACGCTGGAGAAAGCGCTCAAGGTAAGCCCCGACCTGGCGGCCGCGTATGCCGGGGACGACAAGGTGAAAAAGCTCATCGACATGGGGCTGTCCCTGGAAGGCATGCCGCGCCACGCCAGTACCCACGCCGCCGGCGTGCTCATCACCAGCGCCCCGGTAACCGAATACGTGCCGCTGCAGAAAAACGACGAAGTCATTACCACCCAGTATACCATGGGTATATTGGAAAAGCTGGGTTTGCTCAAAATGGACTTCCTGGGCCTTCGCACTCTGACCGTCATCCGGGATACGCTGGATATGCTGAGGGATGCGGGCACGGATTTGAAGCCTGAGAACATTCCCCTTACTGACCCGGAAGTATACGACATGATCTCCCAGGGGGATACCGATGGGGTGTTCCAATTGGAAGGCGGCGGCATGCGCAGCTTTTTGACGAACATGCGGCCGGAAAACTTTGAGGATATCATTGCCGCCATTT
Organism: Bacillota bacterium; assembly: GCA_023416585.1. Lineage (GTDB taxonomy): Bacteria > Bacillota > Clostridia > Christensenellales > Aristaeellaceae > JAEWAH01. Next base: position 160,273 of record JAEZHM010000042.1, on the reverse strand, counting down.
CCCTATACCGCCCCGGTCCCATGGAGAGCATTCCGCGCTACATCCAGGGCAAGCACAATCCCTCCACAGTTCAGTATGCCACGCTAAAATTGAAGCCCATCCTGGATGTGACTTATGGCTGCATGGTCTACCAGGAGCAGGTGATGCAGATCGTTCGGGACCTGGCGGGTTATTCCCTGGGCCGCAGCGACCTGATGCGCCGGGCCATGTCTAAAAAGAAGCATGACGTGATGCGGAAGGAACGGGAGTATTTCGTGCATGGCATGCGGGACAAGGATGGGAAGCAAATTATTCCCGGCTGCGTTATAAACGGCGTACCGGAGGATGTGGCGGAGCACATCTTTGATGAGATGAGCGCCTTTGCCTCCTATGCCTTCAACAAAAGCCACGCGGCCGCCTACGGCGTGGTCGCCGTACAGACGGGCTGGCTCAAGCGCCATCATCCGATACCCTTCATGGCGGCCATCATGAACAGCGTGTACGGCAATGCTACCAAGATTGCCGGGTATATCCAGTACTGCCGTGCCCACGATATCCCCATCCTGCCGCCGGATGTGAATATCAGTGTATGGCGCTTCAGCATGGACGCTTCTTTAAGCAAACCGGGCATCCGCTTTGGCTTGGGAGCGGTGAAGAACGTGGGCCAAGGCGCGGTAGAAGCCATTGTACGGGAGCGGGAAAAGGGAAAATTCAAGGATATTTTTGATTTTTGCCGCCGGGTGGATACCGACAGTGTGAACAAGCGCGTAGTGGAGAGCCTCATCAAGGCCGGGGCCTTTGACGGTACCGGCGCCAGGCGTTCCCAGCTTTTAAATGTATATGAGCCGGCCATGGAGGCAGCGGTAAGCCGGCGCAAGCAAAATGTATCGGGGCAGATGTCATTGTTTGACCTTGGCGGGGGCGCATCCGCCGGCGGATTCCTTCAGGAAAAGCTGCCGAACGTGGAGGAATTTCCTTTCCGTTCCCTTCTGTCCATGGAAAAGGAGATGACCGGCGTTTATATCAGCGGCCATCCCCTGGACGAATACGCGCAGCTTTTAAATCAGATGGAATGCAATACCGCCTATGTGGCGGAGCTTTCCGAACGGCCCGATAAGGGGCAGTCCATGGACGGCATGGCGGTGCGTATGGGTGGTATTCTTATTGATGCCCATGGCAAGGCCACCAAGAAGGGCGCCTTCATGGGCTTTATAACGCTGGAAGATCTTACTGGCCAGATCGAGGGGCTGGTTTTTCCCAAGGTATATGAAAAGTACGGCGGGATGCTGAAAACGGATGAACTTGTGATCTTGACGGGCAAGCTCTCCATCCGGGAGGAAGAAGAAACAAAGCTGCTGGTGGACAGTGTGGCGCTTTTGAAGCCTTCCGAGGAAGATAAGGACCGTGATCTTTCGCTGCCGGGCAGGAAGCAGCCGCCCCTTAACGACCCGGAAGACTTGTTCCCGCTGCCCTTTCATCAGACTGAGCCCGTTTTGACCGATGCGCAACTGGCTAAGCAGGCACCCATGAAGCTGTACCTGCGGGGTACCAGGGAGCAGATGGAACAAATGAAGCCGGTTTTGAGCGGTTTTCCCGGCCCGGTGCCGGTATATTTCCACATTCCGTCCGAGCGCATCACGCTGCTTACGCCAAGAAACCTTTGGTGTAATGGGGACGAAACCGTGCAGCAGGAACTGGAAGGGCTGCTGGGCATGGATAATGTTCGGGCGGTATTATAGCTATTCAATGTTCACTGTAATCTTTCCATCCTTGCAGGGATAAACCGTATCCCCCAGCCGGTAGGCTTCGGAAGGGTTAGAGGAAAGGATCAGTACGCAGGTGCCCTGCCGTGTGTACTGGCCGATCAGTTCCTGCGTCACTTGGCTTAGGTGCGGGTCCGTTACCGACAAGGGCTTAAGTACAATCAAAAGCTTTGGATGAAACAGCAGCCATTTGCAGTATACCAGCCGCTGCAGGTCCTCGCTGCCCAAGGTACGTATGTCCTGACACTCCAATATTTCCTGTGGGAGCAGTTCCCTATAGTTTTGTGTAAGGCTGCGCCTGAATTTGTTGCGGCCAAAGAAGAAGCGTACGCGCCCGGCCATGCCAAGAAACAAATTTTCCTGCGCGCTCAAATGCGGGAACAGCATGGTTTCCGTGGGGTTTTCGCTGATTACGCATATGCCCTTTTTCAATGCGTGCTTAAGATGGCGTGGCTTGTAAGCTTCGCCTTCCAACGCAAGTTCGCCCTCATAGGCTGCTCCCCCTACGAGCACCTGAAACAGCGCCTCATTTGTGCTGTCGTCCATATCCAGGAGGCTTACCGCTTCACCCTTGTTAAGCGTGAGGGAGATATCTTGCAGCTTATTAGTACTCACATGGCGGATTTCCAGAACCTTTGGCGCAAGTTCATGGCTTTCGCCGCTTGGCTTCTTCTCCCCGCCGCTAAACAGCACGGCTTCCACCGTTTTTTCATCGTACATATCCTTTTCAAAAGACCGTATCATACGCCCGCTGTCCATAACCAGCATCCGGTCGGTAAACTTACAAAGCACATCCAGATATGTATCTACAAGCAAAAAGGCAATGCCGTCCCGCTTGAGTTTGTTAACTGTTTCAAAAACCGCAGAAATATCCGCTGCGCTTAAAAACCTTGAAAGGTCATAGAGTATGATAATCCTGGCCCCTGTGGCGCTGGCTTTGATCAGCTCGATTTGAATTCGCTGGGTGATGGTGAGAGATTTTACGGGTGTTAATGGGGAGGCGTCCACCGAAAAGGGCTTTAAAAGGATGGCGGCTTGTTTGTTCAGCGTGCGCCGCCTAACAAATATCTTTTTGAAACGGCTGCGGATGACGAATATGTTTTCCTCCACGCTCATGTCCTGAATAAGAAAGCTCTTGCCGCCTACACAGGCCACACGCCGGCGGCTTAATACCGTATACTCCTCCGGATCCACCTGCTGGTCGTGGTAATAAACGCGGCCCAGATCCACTTCCCGGTTGCCGCAGAGCACATCCACCACCAGCGAACGCTTATAGGCGTTGTTGATGATCAGGCCCAGCGTTTCCCCCATGAACAAGTACATGCGGAAGCCATCCAGCAGCCGCACGCCGTGGCTGGTGGCGAACACATCCTCCATCCTTAGAATTTCTGTTTTCATGGATGATCTACTCCTCTATTGGGTGGTGCAGGGGGAGGGTGATCTCCACATCCGTGCCTACATTCGGTTCTGAATAGATGTTCAGGCCGTACTGCTCGCCAAACAAAAGCCGAAGACGGTTGTTGACGTTTACCAGCGCAATGCCGCCTTCTTTTTCTGCGTCGCTGTCGATATAGTCAAACCGGGTTTGATTCAGCCGGTCGGTTAAATTTGCAAGCGCATCCCTGTCCATGCCCACGCCGTTGTCCGATACATGAAGCAAAAGGCGGGATTGGGTTGTCTCCGCTGTGAGGCGTATGAGCCCAAAGTCCACCTTCTTTTCCAGGCCATGGATGACCGCGTTTTCCACAATGGGCTGCAGTGTAAGCTTGGGTATGCGAAGCGTGAGAAGCTCCTGGTTTTCCTTGTCATAGGAGAGCGTCATCTGCATTCTGTCGCCATACCGGTAGCGTTGGATGCGGAAGTAGCTTTTAACGTTGTTCAGCTCTTCCTCCACCGTAACCAACCGGTTCATTTTGCTGATGGTATAGCGGAAGTATGTTGCCAGCGCTTCCGCGATTTCAGCCAGGGATACCATACCGCTTGCAAGCGCGTCACCCCGGATGGCTTCCAGTGTATTGTACAAAAAATGAGGGTTGATCTGGTTTTGAAGTGCCAGGTACTCTGCCTGCTTCATGGAATCCCGCAGGGCGGCCTGCCGGTCGAGCATGCCGCTGACCCTTTTAAGCGCCTCCTGAAGGTCCATTGTCAGCGGGTATTTCAGGTGGAACAGTTCCTCTACCGTGCGCCCTGCGGAAAAGCGTTTGAGCACAGCGGATACACGGAAATAGGGCATAAGAACATGGTGGAAGCCTAAGTAAAGCAATAGGAACAGCGCTGCGCCAAGCCCAATCACCACCAGCATAGCGGGATGTAGGAAAGGCCCTTCCACAAAAAAGATCCATACGGTCAATACGATCAAAAGGGCCAGCGCAACAGCGCATACGCCCAGGAAGACGTACACGCACCGCCTGGCCAGGGACCACGTTTTTTTCATCTGCATGTCCGCCTCTGGATTTTTAGTAGTATAATTTACGATACTCTTGAGGCGTAAGGCCGGTGGACTTTTTGAAGAGCTTTACGAAATATTTGGTATCGGCGTAGCCCACCTTTTCCGCTATGTCTTCAATGTGGAGATGACCGTCACAAAGCAGTTCCTTGGCTTCCTTCATACGCAATTCACTCAGGTATTCCAGAAAATTCTCCCCTGTGACCTTTTTGAATACAGTGGAAAAGTAGGTAGGATTGAACCCTGCCACAGCCGCCACATCCTCCAGGGTAAGGGGCCTATGATGGTTTTCCTGCATATATTTTTTCGCCATGCGGATGGGCCTCATCTCCGTTTCGCTTTTTTCGCGAGCAATGTCAGCCACATGGCCGCACAGCATATTTTGCAGGCTGTCCGCTGCCTTAACAAAGGAGGCGGCCGCGTTCCAGGATGTTTCAAATCTGTTCAGAAACGTTTCCGTTGCTTCCTCGGTCTTAACGCGGCCCGTAAGCCCCAGAAAGTGCAGGTAAATGAGTTCTTTCATAACATTGTGAATGTCCGTCATGGGCAGCCTGTCCGCCTTTTGGAGCGTGTCCAGCATCTTTTTCAGGTGTACGCGGTAGCTCTCCTCATCCAGAATCTCCAGGGCGTTTAGAAGGTTTTTGCGGACCTCCGCATTTAAAAAAACCTCCTTACCGTAGGGCATGCTTGCTTGCGGCGCAAACACAATCATCTGTCCTGTTCCCCGGCGAAGCCTTTCCGTGACCGCCTTAAGTGCTTCACGCATGGCGGCGGGAAGGCTTGAAAGCACATGGTTTGATTGGCTTAAGCCTACCGTGACTGTAAGGCTTGGGAACAGCGCCCGCAAAAGCAAAATATCCTCCATCAATGCGCGGAAGGCACTCAGCACATCTTCCCAGGGAATGGTGCCCGTGTGGAATACGCAAAGTACACCTTCCGGGGCTGCGCAGGATAAAAGCACTGGAAAAACAGGGTCCAGGTGCTGGTGCAATGCGTTCAGCGTCTTTTCAACTGCCAGGCTGTGCAGCCTGTCTTCCGGTGGGACATCAACAAGATCAGGCTTTACAATGGCGCAGCCATAGCCGTAACTTACGGGGAGGGAAAGCTGCTCCGCCTCCTTTTCCGGAAAGATGTCTTCCCTGAAAAGGCGGAGCACAAAATCCTCCTTCAGCCGCTCGCCCAAATGAATAGCTTTGAGCTTTAACTGTTCCGTTTCAAGCTTTTGGTTTGTTTCCTGATCTTTCTTTTCTACAAGCTTGTGCAGTGTTGACATAAATTCCTGCTGGTTGACAGGCTTTAGAAGGTAATCCTCCACCCCGTAGCGGATGGCGTTGTGGGCGTAATCAAAATGCCTGTATCCGCTGATAATGATGCATTGCAGATCAGGCTTTAACTCCTTGGCCCGGCGGATCAACTCGATGCCGTCCACCCCGGGCATGCGGATATCGGTAATCAATATATCTGGTTGATGCTTTTCCACCATTTCCAGAGCGGCAAGGCCGTCGTTGGCGATTCCAGCCACATTAAGCCCCAAGGCATCCCAATCCGCCAGCTTAGCAATGAGCTGGCATACCTTCATTTCATCGTCGGCGATGATGACGTTGCGCATGATATATCTCCGTTTTTCATAGGTCTCGTATGCTGGCATCAATGTAGCGGATTTCCATCCCTTTGTCAAGCGGCGCAGAAGTGGTACGAAATATTAGGGGAATTGTACATTGCAGCAATTCGTTTTGCCTGTTACAATACAGGAAATGTTCTTTCGTATATAAGGAAAGGAATGCACGCGACATGCCAAGGCGGACGATGCGCAGGGAGATGCTGCTGTTCTTTATCATGATCACGGCAGCAGCGCTGGGAAACGGCCTGAGTGACTCCATTTATGCCAATTATTTTAAGGATTCCTATCAGGTCGATGCCATCAGGCGAGGGTTTATTGAGTTCCCCAGGGAACTGCCGGGTATGCTCTGCGCGCTGGTGATCGCATCCCTGTCTATGCTGGGGGATCTCAAAGCCAGTCTCATCGCCCAGGTGCTGGCCTGCGGCGGGCTGATGGCGCTGGGAATATTTTCGCCTTCCTTTGGCGTGATGCTTGTTTTCCTGTTTATCAACTCCATGGGCATGCACTTGTTCATGCCTTTGCAGGATTCCATCGGCATGGCGTTGGCGGAGCCTTACCAGGTAGGGCGGCGTATGGGCCAATATGCCAGCGCGAAAACGGCGGTGGGCTGTTTGGCTGGAATCATTGTGTACTTTGGATTCAGAAGCGGTACTTTCTCCTTTACCACACCTGTGAAGACCGTTTTCCTGCTGGGTTCCGCCGCATTTTTAGTGGCAATAACCGCCTCCATGATGCTGGTCAGAAGGGTAGGCCCGCAGCCCGTGACAATAAGAAGGTTCAGGCTGCTTTTTCGAAAACAATACAGATATTATTATTTCCTGACCATTCTGCATGGCGTGCAAAAGCAGATCGCTTTCGTGTTCGGCACTTGGGTGCTCGTGGAGCTTTTGCGAAAAGGCGCCGACATCATGTCCCTGTTGCTGATTGCCAGCAGCTTCCTGGGCATGTTCTTCATGCGCTGGGTAGGGCGCTGGATGGATAAATACGGTATCAAGCGCATGATGTACCTGGACGCTCTTTCGTTCATCTTCGTATATGTGCTGTACGGCTTTGTAGTGTGGGGGATCACAAGCCGTGTCCTGCCTGAAGGAAGCTGGCCAGTGATGGTGGTGTATGCGTTGTTCGTGCTGGACCGGCTTTCGATGCAAATTGGCATTGTCAAATCCATATATCTGCGCTCCATTGCGGTGAATGATGAAGAGATCACAGCCACGCTATCAACCGGCATCAGCTTGGATCATATTGTGGCCATTCTGGCGGCACAGCTGAGCGCTGCCATCTGGGTTCAGTGGGGTGCTCAGTGGGTATTCTTCATTGCCGCGTTCCTGTCGCTGGGCAACCTGTTTGTGGCCTTTAAGCTGCCGTCGGACAGGAAGGCTGCGGCATTGGCGTCCGAACCTGTTTCAGAGGTGGTTGAAGCTTAAAATTTGTAAAAACCCTTGTCCAACTGCTGCCCCTGTGATACAATATATAGAGTAAAAATACACACAATGTCTTTAACTCGGTACATTGATGCCGGCAAGATGTTGAGCGATAGTCTTAAGCGAACCGCCCAAAGACATTCAGCTTGCCTGCGACTTCAACGCGGACAAGCTTTTTTGATGGGCAAAAGGAGGGTCATTATGCGTCTGAAAGCGCAAATCGCCGATGAGATGAAGATCCACCGCACGCTTTCCCGGATGGCTCACCAGGTGATCGAGCATCACCAGGACTTAAAAAGCGTATGCCTGGTTGGCATCAAGACCCGCGGCATCCCCCTGGCTCAAAGGATTGCTAAAAACATCGCCCAATTTGAAGGGATCGAGATTCCCGTAGGCGAGCTGGATATCACATTATACCGGGACGATCTGACCGTATCCAGCGATCAGCCGGTGCTCAGCGAAACCCGTATTCCCTTCCCCGTGGCCCATAAGAACATCATCCTGGTGGATGATGTAATCTTTACCGGGCGCACCGCAAGAGCTGCCATGGACGCCGTCATGGCCCAAGGCCGGCCGGCTAGCATACAATTGGCGGTATTGGTGGACAGGGGCCATAGGGAGCTGCCAATCCGGGCGGACTACGTGGGATTGAACATGCCCACCTCCCGCAGCGAGGTGGTGGCTGTGCGCCTTATAGAAACCGATGGAGAAAACAGTATCCAGCTATATGAAAAATCATAGGCACTTTTCTATCGACTGGATCGCCTTATAAGGCGTTTCATAATAAAGGAGGAATCTTCATGACGTCCAACGCTCCCCACATTGGATACCTGCCGGACGAGAGGCCGCCAGTTTGGAAGCTGTTTCTGTATGCTCTCCAGCAGGTCGTCGTCATGTTCCCTGCCACTATTGCTGTAGCACTCATTACCGGCTTCCATGTATCCACCACCATCTTTGCCAGCGGCTTGGCTACCATCTGCTTCATTCTCATCACCGGGCGGCAGCTTCCTCTTTACTATGGATCCAGCTTTTCCTATCTGTCTGCAATCATGGGCCTGATGGCTGCCCAGGCGGCGGCCGGCAAGCCCCTCAACGACCAGATCGCTGTTGCCCAGTTTGGTATCATCATGTCCGGTCTTGTATCCATTGCGGCCGGTTTCCTTGTAAAAGCCGTGGGTAAGGATGTCATCGACAAAATCCTGCCCGCTTCTGTGACTGGCCCCATTGCCATGGCCATTGGTCTTACCCTTGCCGCTACGGCGCTGGGGGATGCCGCCAGCGCTCCTGCCGGCGTAGCCGAAGGCGTTGCCGCTACGGCTTCCAATCTGGCCTGGACTATCTCCCTGGCGACCCTTATTTCCACGATTCTCTTCTCCGTCTACCTCAAGGGCTTCTGGAGCCAGCTTCCGCTGCTCCTTGGACCGCTGGTGGGCTGCCTCGTTGCATTTGTTTCGGGTCAACTTTCCGGAATCAACTTCTTCCAGGTGCTTGCCGGTTCTTCCAACAGCCTGTTTGCCCTGCCAGAATTCACGCTGCCTATTCCTTCCTGGGCGGCAGTAGCGGCCATCATGCCCATTGCCATTGCGACCATCCCCGAATCCACCGCCCATGTGTACCAGCTGGACATCTACGTCAATGACCTGTCCCGCAAAAAGGGCGGCAAGCATTACAACATCGCCGACAAGCTAGGCCTGAACTTGATCGGTGACGGCATCGGCGATATGGTATCCGCATTGGTAGGCGGCCCCGCTGGAACCAACTATGGCGAAAACATCAGCGCCATGGCCATCACCAAGGTGTTTTCTACCGCTGTGCTCCTGACTGCCGCTGTGGTCGCCATGATCGTTTCCTGCTTCACACCACTGATCAACGCCATCTATGCCATTCCCAAGGCTGTCATCGGCGGCCTGGAAGTATACCTCTTCGGCGCTATCGCTGCCCAGGGCATCGCCATCATGATGGACAAGAAGACCGATATGTTCAGCGCCAAGAACATCGCCGTGATCGCCACCATCATGGTGATCGGCGTTGGCGGCCAGTACAAGTTCGGCGGAAGCATCCCCTTCTTCGGCATCCAGGTGCCCTGCATCGCCGGCGCGGCCATCTTTGGCATCCTGCTGAACCTGCTGCTGAGCATTGGGGACAAGAAAAAGAACGCGTAATCTTTGGTTAGTATAAAAAGCCGGGCGGCTCATTTTCATGAGTCACCCGGTTTTGGTTTTCCCCTATAAATGGGATTCCAAAGGGATGACATCCCTTTGGCGGGGTTGTCAGGGGCAGAGCCCCTGACTCACACAAAGTCGGCACGCATGGGGGTGAACACATCCACCAGGATGCCGGATTCGAGGCAGACAGTGCCATGGGGGATACCAGAGGGAAAAGCGATGGTGTCGCCCTCGCTGACAACAACATCCTCTCCGTCAATGGTGAAACGGAAGCTTCCGTTTTTCACATAGGTGCTTTGCACGTGCGGGTGGGTGTGCATAGCGCCTACGCCGCCTTTTTCAAAGCGGACTTCCACCATCATCATTTCGGGTGTATAAGCCAATACCTTGCGGCTGACGCCTCCGCCCAGGTCCTTTAATGCGGTTTGCTCGTTATGTACGACGATTGCTTTCAAATCATCCACTCCTTTTGGGCTCATTTGGTCCAATCCATGAGATATAGCTGAACTTTCCCGCCTGAGTCGCTGGCGTACAGAACCGCGTCATCCTCCCAGCTGACGGTGGGATGGCAATGGCTTTTTTGTCCGTACCAGCTGGTTCCGTGGCGGCACAGCTTTGTAATACGCGGGCCGTCCAACGATAGCTCAATGCGCACCAGATCGTCCACCTCATCGCCCACCAGGATGTTAGGGTCGCTACCGCAATGGTAATGGTTGCAATAGTGAGGCAGCAGCGTTTTTTCAAGCAGTGCGCCCGCCCTGTCCGCCAGGCCCACATAGGGGATGAATCCGCTTATAGCAGGCTCTTTGGCTACCGCCTGGGTCCGGTGGCTGGTGACGGTGCCGTCATGGCCTGGACCACGGTTGTCAAAAAAGACCTTGCCATCCCGCGTCCAGAATTCATGGCCCACGCTGTCTTCCTTATTCTGCCGAAAGCAGGGGAATACCTCCAGAGTATCGGTATCCACAATAAATATCCGCTGCATGATTAGGTGCCAGGGGCCTTCATGGCAGTACATGCAAAGGTTTGGGTCCGTGGGTGAAAATTGCAGGTGCCCCAATTCGCAGGTATCGCGGACACCGGTATAAGGCGTGCCAGCCTTGCCGTCCTTAAGCGGAATAAAAATGATGCGGGAGCGCTTGACTTTGTACATTTTCTCTTCAAACCCGGCATAGTTGATGCCGTGCTCCACCTGCACATCCTCGTTCATGAGGGCGCCCACCATCGTGTGGTCGCAATTGAGGGAAAGGCGTCCTGGTCTGAAATCTTCAGGGAAGGTATACAATACCTGCTTTTCCCCGGTCACAAGGGAGTGGAGAACAACGTCCCGGCCATGATTGTACAGAATCACGGTGCTGCTGGGGTCTTTGGTCAGCTGGGAAATCCCTACATCCGTATAGGCTGTGATACGGGTAATGATGCCAGTTACCCGGTTCACGGTGAAAACATTGTCGATGCCCGGTGTATCCCGGTCGGATGTGAAGAAAATTTCCTTGCCGCCCCGTGTGAAGGCGTTCTCCGTAAAGTACAGGTGGACGTTGTCGCAGTCCGGGCTGTTCGTGAGCTTGACAATCTTCCGCCCAGTCAAGGGGTCAGAAAACACCTGCATTTCAGATGGATATGTTTGAGGGAGCATGTTCGTTTCTCCTTTTCCATGGCAATGATTATCCCTTCACAGAGCCCAGCAGCACGCCCTTGGCGAAGTGCTTTTGCAAAAAGGGATAGACGCAGATGATGGGTACTGTGCTGACCACGATGGTGGCGTACTTCACCGCGTCGGTGGCGGCCCACACCACATCTTGCTCAGACAAGTTGTCATTGCCCATACCGCCCAGGGACAGGATCACAATCTGTCTTAGCCATACGGGGATGGGCCACATGTTGCTTTTGTCAAGATAGATCATGGGGCGAATATAGTTGTTCCAGTGGCCTACCGCGTAAAACAGCGAGAAGGTAGCCAGGGAGGCCTTGCTCATGGGGATGACTATGCGCACAAAGGACTGCAGCTCATTGCAACCATCGATGCGGGCGCTTTCCTCAATGCTTTCCGGAATGTTCTGAAAGAAGTTCTTCATGACCATCAGGTTGTAGCCGGCAATGGCTACCGGCAGCCAAATGGCCCAGAAGGTATTCTTTAAATGGAGCTGGTTGGCTACCACAATAAATTCAGGGATCATCCCTGCCGAAAAAAGCATAAAGAACACCACAACCCGAAGGAGCCACTTGCGCCCGGGCAGTTCCTTTTTGCTGAGCGCGTAGGCAGCGGTGGAAGTCATCATAATGTTGATGAGCGTGCCCACAATGGTGATGACAAAGCTATTCCCAAGGGAGGACAAGGTCTTTCCCGACCGGAAGATCATGCGGTAGGCATCCACGGAAAATGCCGTGAAGCGCCCGTAGGCCATGCCTGTCGCGGAAAAGGAACCAATGGCGCAGTACAACAGCGGTGCTACCATGATGATGGCAAAAAGACCCAGTAAAATGTAATTGAGCAAATCAAAGATTTTTCCTGATGCTGATTGATTGCGCGCGGTCATGTTGCTCATTAATATAAGCCCTCCTCTTCCATGGTTTTGGCCAGCCTGTTGGTACCCAGAACCAGAATCAGGCTGACAATGGAGCGGAACAGGCCGACGGTGGTGCTGTAGCTGAATTGGCTCAGACCTGCAGGCACCTTGCTGCCCAAGATACCGACTTCATAGATATATGTATCAAACACTGTGCCCACTTCCCGGTTAAGGCTGTTGATCATCAGGTAGATTTGGTCAAAGCCCGAATCCAGGAAGGAGCCCATGCGCAGTATCAGCAGAATGACGATGGTGGATTTGATAGAAGGCAGCGTGATGCTAAGCAATTGGCGGAACCGGCCCGCGCCGTCGATCACGGCTGCTTCGTACAACTGTTCATCCACTCCGGAGAGGGCAGCCAGGTAGATGATGGTGCCCCAGCCGGCTTCCTTCCAGATAAGTTCAATGATATACATGGGGCGGAACCATTCGGGACCTGAGAGGAAGGGGATCTGCGCATGACCTTGCTGCTGGAGGAGCGTGTTGACAAGCCCCCTTGGCGCGGGACCAAGCAGCAAAAGCATCAGGCTCGCGATGACCGCCCAGCTTAAGAAATGGGGAAGGTATACCAAGGATTGCAGCGTGCGCTTATAGGCAAACTGGCGGATTTCATTCAGCAGGAGCGACAGGATCAGCGGGATCGGGAAATACAGCACAATATTCCATACGGCAAGAATCATGGTGTTGCGCAGAAGCATCCAGAAATCTTTATGCGCGAAAAGAACGGCAAAATTCTTGTACCAGGGGTCCATGACAGGGCTCGGCTGCCCAAGGTTTTCCAGGGCCGGCATGTACCTAAAGAAAACGATGCGCAGCCCAAGCAGGGGAAGGAATTTGAAGACAACATAGTAAACAATGGTAGGCAGCAGCATGATGTACAGCCATTTGTGGCGTATTACCCGCCGCAATAGCTTGTGTCCCGCGCCCATGGCCGGGCCATGCGTCAGGAGCCTTTTTGGTGCGGTCTGCAACATAGGTTACTCCTTTCAAAGCATATGGAACGCTAGCATATGAGGGCAGCCACAAAAAGAAGGGATGGCATGAAGCGTCACCACTCCATGCCATCCGGATATGGCGGCTTTATTTCGCGTTCACAGCTTCAATCAGATCATTGCCGCCCTGCTCCATCCATTCGTTCACAGCCTTGTCGAAGCCGGCTTCATCGATCTGGCCCATGATGTATTGTACGCGGGCGTCGGAGATGATGGTGGCGATGGAGGCGTCCAGGTTCAATTGGTCAGGCGTCAGTAAGCCAACGCTAAGATCCGCCACGGAGTAAGGCTCGTTGGCCACGAACTCTGCCGTGATCCTGTCCAGTTCGGTCATGCCCTGGCCATAATCGTGGTTGACCACGCGGCGGGGAACGATGGAGATAAACACTTCGTTGGAGCCGTCTTCCACGCGCAGCTTGCGCTGCTTATCGCTGATGGTGATGGTGCCGTCGGCATTCTCGGTATAGTGCAGGTCTTTGACGCCAATGGTTAAGAGCTTGTCGCCCTCGCCGATTGTACGCAGCGCGGCCAGGAAGTCCAAAATCTTCTTGATGGTTGCTTCATCCTTCACGGCAGCTTTGGGGATCAAAAGGCCGCCCATGCCGCCAATGGACAACGTGGAGTTGATGACCGGCTTGCCGCTGGGATCATTGAGCAGATAGTTGCGGCCAATAACTGCGGTGGGGGTAACGTTGTCAAACAGGCTGTCATACTTGCCGCCGGGATGGCGCGCATTGGTGGCGGTAGTGAACATGGAACCTGCTTTGCCTTCAGCCAGGGGCAGGTGCTTGTCGTTGCCCTTGACCAAAGCAAAGTCGCTGTTCATGTAGCCGTTGTCGTACATATCCTTAAAGAGCTTCAGGGTATCCTTGTACTCTTTGAAGGTGAAGTAGGGCATGATCTTGCCCTCGGCATTCTTGCCCCAGCGGTTGGGCGCGCCAAGGGCCACGGCCAGGGTGTCAAAGCCGGCATAGGTCAGCTCTTTATTGGCGTCGTCAATGTAAGCAAAGCCATAGGTGTCTTTTTGGCCGTTGCCGTCCGGATCTTTCTCGGTAAAGGCCTTGGCCATCTCGTAAAACTCCTGGGCGGTGGTGGGCACTTTTATGCCAAGCTTATCCAGCCAGTCCTGCCGGTACAGCATGGCTACGCGTGCGCTGGACACCAGGAAGGGGAACAGATAGTTGCGGCCGCCCACGGCGGTGACCGTCAATGCGTAGGGGGTCAGCAGGTCGTTTTTGAACACTTCATATTGAGGAAGAAGATCCGTCAGATCCCAGAAAACGCCGTACTGGCAGTAATCCAGGTAAGCGGAGTTGGTGGTCAGGCCGCTGGTGACCGCCATGACCATGGGCTGATCTGTGGAGGCCATCACGGTGTTAAACTTCTGTACAAAGTCGCCTTGAGGTGCGTAGGTGATTTGAAGGTCCACGTTATACAGCTTTTCCACAGCTTCCAGGACTGGGTTTCCTTCATCGTCTACGGTACCGGCCGGGGGTTGGTCCGCATAGAAGGGTACCAGCATGGTAATGACCAGGGGTGCTTCGTCGGCTAAGGCCCCGGTGAAGGTCATCGTTCCCAGCAGCATAAGGATTGCCAGAAGCAGGGACAAGGTTTTACGCATGGTCTTTCATCCTCCTCGATATGTGGTTTTTTGAGAGAGTACGTTCCCTTTTTACAGGGTCATGATTATCCAGTATACGTAGGCGATAGATTACACACAACCTCAAAACCATAAACGGGATGCTCAATTTATAGAAAGCGCGATGTTCAAAATCGAAACTCATGCGCAAAATCGCAAATCAAGCGCCTTTTGGCTGCTTGCGGCCTGTTTGTGATCTTTGCATACCCGATACAATATGGTATATTGGATGTGGTGTAAAGACAGCTGGAGGCGGGACGGATGCAGGAATTTCGCCAACGGATGCGTAAAAAAGTGTATAGGACATTTTTGCTGTCCTTCCTTCTTGTGTTTGTTTTGCCTGCCACGGCTCTGGTGGGTTTCATGGCCAATATGCTGGGCACGGTGGAAAAGGAACTGGAAACTTCCAACCGCCTGATGCTTGAACAGATGAAGAGCGGGGCGGACGGTCAGCTGTATGCCGTAACGCGCATCGGCGATACATTGGTGGCGGATGATAAGGTGCTTTATTTTTCCACCATAGCAGACCCTTTGCAGTACTTGAACAATATCACCGCATTTCAGACGCTTCGTACCCTGATCCAGGAAATGACCAGCCTGCAAATCGCCAATTCCAGCGTCAGCAGCAGCTATCTATATTTTGCACGCAGCCAGAAAGTGATCGCCAATACCGTTATGACGGGGCGGGATTATTTCCAGCGCCGGCTCACCGGCGAGTTTATGAAGTATGAGGATTGGTTTGCCTATTTGAGCAGGGGAGAAAACGGGTTTGTACGCCGTGTAAAGGGGGCGCTGCGCAACCCGCTTTCGTATGTGCGTACCATAATGAGGGGCGATGCGCCATCCGTGACCATTGTCATCACATTGGACGAAAGCGTTCTCAGGCAGTTTAATCAATTGGTGAAGGAAAAGCAGGGCATGGGCTTCACCATTCTGGATTCCGGAGGGCAGGTGCTGTATTCCACGCTGCCGGAAGTTACTTTTATCTCCTCTGTGAACGTACGTGCTGTAAACGGCGATGAACAGGGGGTTCAAAGCCCTCAGGGACAGCTGCGTTTATCCTACATTCGCAGCGTAGATACAGGCTGCGTATACGTGGTATCGATACCCGAAAGCGTATACTGGACAAAGCTGACCACCATCCGCCAGGTAAGCCTGTTGGTGGTGATGGTGATCCTGGCTGTAGGCTTTTTCCTTTCCTTTGCGTTTGCCAAGCGGCAATACCGGCCCGTTCATGCGCTGCGCAGCTTTGTGGAGGGCATTTCCTCTTCAGGCCAGCCGGAGAGCGGCGATGATTTTGCCTATCTTCAGGAAATGATGCAGAGCATGAAAAACAGCCGCCTGTCCATTCACCAAAGGCTGAAGTTCTCCAACCAGAACATGGAGCACTTTGTGCTGGAGTCGCTTATGTGGGGGACATACGGCTCCATCAAGGAAGTAGAGGAGCAGCTTCTGGCCCTGGACATTGCCTTTGATAGCGACAGCTTTGTGGTGGCCGGCTTTTGTGCGGACGGATTTATCGACAGTGCCGTTTTACCTCAGGATGGGGAGGACGACGCGCAGCTTATGCGCTTTGTTATACGCAATGTGTTTTCCGAACTGCTGGCAGGCTACAACGCCAGGCTGACCGAGCTTCACGGCTGGACATACGCTCTTTTATGTCTTCCCGCCGGGTCGGATGCCTGGCAGGAAAAGCTGGAGGAAGCGCTTTTAAGCGGCAGGCATATTCTTAAGGATAATTTTGACCTTGGCCTCACCGTTGCTGTCAGCTTCCGGGTGCAGGGCCTGCACAAAATCTCCCAAGCCTACGGCTGGGCACGCGACGCGCTTGCATCCAGGCAGCCGGGTGCGGACGAGCTGCTCCTTTATTGGAAGCGGGAGACTGCCCAACTGCCGGTGGAGCGGCTTACGGAGGAGATTGAGGCGATTGCAAGACGTTTGGAACAATTGACTGCTTCAGGGGAGTTGGAAGAAGCGAAGCGGCAAATCCATCTTATGAAAAAGGCCGCTGCATCGCTGCCGGGCTGGACGGTAAAAATGCAGTGCGCTGTCCTGTTGCAGGGGATTATGCAAAACCTTTCGCTGCGCTTTACCCGCGAGGAAGTGGAAACTGTTTCCCAACACGTGCAGCAGTATATGGAATCACCCCCTGCCAAGGATGATTTTCTGGAACTAGACCGCATTGTGGAGGGCGCCTGTGCGCTTGGCGCCGCAGCCAATGAAAACGTGCGGCGCACCGATATTGCCCGTACGGCGGACGAGTACATCCAGGAACACTATGCCCAAAGCAGTATGTCCATCAGCCGTGTGGCGGAGCATTTGAACCTTACCGCCAGCTACGCATCCGCATTATACAAGCGGCAGACGGGGCAGGCCATGTTGGATACCATCAACCTGACCCGCATCTATCATGCCAAGCTGCTTTTAACCGGCAGCCACATGAGCCTGGAGCAGGTGGCGGAGAAGGTTGGTTATTACAACAGCTCCTCCTTCATAAGGGCCTTCAAAAAGTACGAGAACATCACCCCGGGCCAGTACAGGGCGCTTAGGGCAAAGGCTGGGGAGGGTGAGAGGGTTCCAGACTTTTGAGTAAAGCGCATTCATATGCGGGCATAGAGTAGAAAAACATACCCGGAGTTTGCATACTCCGGGTAAAAATTTACTTTCCGATGATGGGCAAGAACACTGTAGTCAGGCGTAAGGCTGCATGGCGCTTACGACAGCCTTTTCAAAATTATTGGCGGATCCCCAATCAAAGTTAAAGATCGCCCCCTGGCTGCCGCCCGAGCCAATGGCCACGACTGTGGTGCTGCCGCCGAGGTTCTCGATGAGGACCGAGAGGCTGGCCCGGCTGGAATTGCGCATGTAGTATTTGTCGTATACCAAAAGAATTGCTGCTTTTCCATCCGGCGATGTGCTGTGATGGGACCCGATCTGTTCAACGCTCATGCCGCTGTTTTGTATAGCGTGCGCAATAATATTCGCCGCCTCGCTGGGCGGAAGGCTTACGGTCATCCTTACCATATTACTACCTCCTATAAAGCGTTTGATCGTGTTGGGGAGAGTATAACACACAATCCTCCGGGACGGCAAGAAACCGCCCGCCATGGAGCACAAGCAGCTGTATCCTGCGCTGCCCCATCATTGGTAACCTAATAAAGCTTTTGGGGGAATAGGTGCGAGAAGGGACCCTTTTTGAAAGGCCCCTTCCCGCAAAATATTCTGTTCCGATTCCTCACGGCTGTTTTCCGATATAGGCCAGTATGCCGCCGTCCACATACAATATATGCCCGTTCACAAAGTCGGAGGCGGGGGAGGCAAGAAATACCGCCGGACCGATCAGGTCGTCCGTTTTGCCCCAGCGGTTGGCGGGCGTCTTGGACAGAATGAACTTGTTGAAGGGGTGCTCCGGCGTGCGCAGCGGCGCGGTTTGCGGCGTTTCAATATACCCCGGTCCTATGCCGTTGCACTGGATATTGAACGCGCCGTACTCGCTGGCGATGTTCCTGGTCAGCATCTTCAGGCCGCCCTTGGCCGCGGCGTAGGCAGATACCGTCTCCCGGCCCAATTCCGACATCATGGAGCAGATGTTGATGATCTTTCCGCTTCCCTTTTTGATCATGGCGGGGATTACCGCCTTGGCGCAGATAAAGGGGGCGTTCAGGTCTACGTCGATGACCTGGCGGAAATCCGCCGCGGACATCTCGATCATGGGGATTCTCTTGATGATCCCGGCATTGTTCACCAGGATATCGATGGAGCCTACTTCCTTTTCAATTTTGGAGACCAGCTCGTTTACTGCGTTTTCGTCGGTCACGTCGCACACATAGCCACGGGCGTTGATGCCATCGGCCTTATAAGAATCCAACCCCTTATCAACCAAATCCTGATTGATATCGTTGAAAACGATGGTAGCGCCGGCGGCTGCAAAGCCGCTGGCGATCGCATAGCCTATGCCGTAGGAACCGCCGGTAATAAGCGCAACCTTGCCGGTCAGGTCAAACATATTCATGCCCATTGTCATCCTCCTTAGCGAATGTCGGTGGTGGCGATCGCATCCATATCATTGAAGGCCAGGTTTTCCCCGCCCATGGCCCAAATGAAAGAGTAGTTGGATGTGCCGGCCCCGGCGTGAATGCTCCAGGAGGGGCTGATCACCGCCTGCTCGTTTTGCATTACGATATGGCGCGTCTCCTGCCCTTCGCCCATGAGGTGGAACACCACGTTGTCTTTGGGGATCTCAAAGTAGAAGTATACCTCCATGCGCCGCTCGTGGGTGTGTACGGGCATGGTGTTCCATACGCTGCCGGGCTCCAATGTGGTGAGGCCCATGGAAAGCTGGCAGGTTTTCAATACGTCGGGGTGAATGAACTGGTTGATGACGCGCTTGTTGCTAGTTTCCAGGCTGCCCATGGGCTTCTTTGCCGCTTCCGCCATGGTGATGCGCCTTGTTTCATAGGAAGTGTGGGCAGGTGCGCTGACCATGTAAAACTTGGCGGGATTCCCGCTGTCAGATGACTCGAAGAAGACTTCTTTGGAACCCCTGGTGATATACAGGCAGTCCTTGTAGCCCAGCTCGTACACGGTGCCGTCTACCGTAACGTCGCCCTTTCCGCCAAGGTTGAAAAGGCCCATTTCCCGGCGCTCCAGGAAAAAGTTTGTACCAAAACGTTTCCATACATCGATGCCCTTGTTCACGGGCACCTTTTCTGAAACGGGCATCACGCCCAGGGTGACCATCCTGTCCACATGGCTGTACACGGCTGTCACTTCATCTGGCACAAAAAGCTTTTCGATCAGGAATTCCTTGCGCATCTCCTCGGTGGTATAGCGCTTGAAATCCCGCTGGTTGGCTGAATATCGAATGTCCATAGTGTTCCCTCCTTTGTTTATCGGCTGGTTATCCAATCTTAAAATCATTATACCATTTAGTAATGCGAAAATCTTTGTATATATTGCCGCGAATCTTGGGTATCTGGTATAATGCTTAATAGAGGGGATTGTTATGAAGGAAATGTACTCCTGCCATGAGGCCATTGAAAAGTGCCTGAAAAGCCGCAGGTTTGCCATCGCCCACCTTTTGCAGGAAGAGAAGACGATGGCCATGCACATCCACGACTGCTATGAGCTGTATTACTCCATCTCCGGGGGCAAGCAGTTTCTGATCGATAACACCTGCTATCCCGTAAATTCCGGCGACCTGTTCATCATCAACAACTATGAAAGCCACTGCGTTTCCAAAGTGGATGACAGTACGCACGAGCGGATCGTGCTATCCATTCATCCTGACTATTTGAGATCCCTGTCCAGCCGCGAGACGGACCTGACCCAATGCTTTAAAAGGCAGGATGGCCATTATAGCTGCAAGCTGCACCTTCCCCAGGAAGGGCAGAGCCGCTTTCTGTACCTGATCCACAAGCTGCAGGAGGTTAAGGGCTACGGCGCGGACCTGATGGAAAATGCAGTCTTTACCGAACTGATGGTTCTTGTCAACCGTTTGTATGGCGTGGGCGAGGAAAAGGCCACGGAATACCAGTACCACCCCGTGGTGGAAAAGATCGTCGCCCATATCAATGAGCATATCGGCGAGCGTATCACCCTTACCATGCTGGCCGAAAGCATGTTCTTGAGCCAGGCTTACATCTGCCGCATCTTCAAGGCAGAAACCGGCACTACCATCAACAAATATATCACCGCGCGGCGCATCAGTATCGCCAAGGCCCGGTTGGGTGCAGGCCTTACCGTGGCGGAAGCCTGCGAGCAAAGCGGCTTCAATGACTATACCAACTTTGTCACTCTCTTTACCCGCATGGTGGGCATTACCCCCAAGCAGTACGCGCTGCACAACGCAAGGTAACGGGACGGGTAGACAGGAAATAGCGGGGAAGGGCCTTTTTGAAAAAATGCCCTTCCCCGCACCCCATCCTGAAAAACTTTATCTATCTATGAAGTATAAGCTTTGAAGATCAGCCCAACCTCGCAAACTGTCATCCCTCACTGCGTGAAGGATTTTGGCTTTTCATGGCGCGCCGAGATCCTTCGTCGCTGCGCTCTTCAGGATGACGACGAGCGGAGCTTGTTTGTTTACTATACGTTTGTATTCATCTAAGCATTTATGTTGCTTTAGTATTATTCCGCGTCCTGCCCGAACGCCGTATCCAATGCATAGGCCAGAAAACCCGCACAGGTGGCAAAGGCCTCTCCTGTTGTACATTCGCCAGTTTCCTCATGAACGCTTTCGCAGGCGATGCCGTTGTCCATCTCCGTTCGCAGAAGGTGCTCTTTGGCCGTTGCCTTGTAACCGCAAAGCAGGCTGTTGGCGATGGACAGCACCCAGGGGTGCGGCGCGTGTGCGCAGCCGATTTCCGCGATGGGCTTGCCCGCGAAGGAATAGCGGTAGCCAGGGTCCCTTATCATGGCGGAGGTATTCAAATACACTGGGTCATTGGCTTCACAAAACCCATAGTAGGGCAGCAGCAGCAGGCTCCCCGGCGGCTCATCGTACACATCATACTGCCCGTTCAAGTCTGCCGACCAGCAGAAGAAACGCTTACCATCCCGTTCCCTGATGAAGTGATAGAGTATTGCATCCCGTACACGCTCCGCTTGGGTAAGAAGGTCCGGCCGGGAAAGGCGCTTGGAAAGATCGATCAGCACACGCCACACCAGCACGTTGTCATAGGTGAGGTAAGGATATACATGTGTATCATCCGTAGGCTGGAGGAATGTTTCGTACAGCTCCAGATCAGGATGTTTTTTTGTGTCTAGAATTCGAAGAATATGCAGGATGCCGTCCTGTATGTATGTTTCCCGCAAGAAAGATTCGTCCCCGGTGACTTGAAGGTATTTCTCCAGGGCAATCAAAGGCGCGCATAGTTCATCCAGCTCAAACCCCGGCTCCAGAACGGTGCCGTCGATGAACCGGCTGTGGATGCCCACGTTGCGGATCTGCTTGGTAAAAACGTACTTCAAAATCTCCCTGGCATATTCCCTGTCCGCCATCAGGATGGCTGGGAAGCTCCATAATAGGCTGTCCCTGTCCCAGTAGGCGCAGGAGACATAGTACCTGGGGCTGCGGGAGGTCATCAGCACGAATTCCTCTGAATCGATGGTCCGGCCGGAAGCGAAGAAGAAGCTGAAGAACATATTGGTATTCAGGATATCCTTCAGCTTTTCATCCTCAAGCTGCCTTTCCCGTTTGGCAAGCCATGCGCGGGTTTCATTCAGCATTATGTCAAAACCGCGGCGCAAAAGCTCCTTGGCGCTGGTAGATGCAGCCACTTCCTCATACCCCAGGCCGAAAATGTAGTCCACAGACGCTTCCTCTTTGGGGGCAAGGTTCCATTCCCTCTCCAAGGTAAAGCGGATGGATCCGTCCGCCGCCTGCTGGCTTTGCTCCTTCACCGCATCCTCAAAGATGGGCGCCCAGGCAAACAGCGGCAGTCCCGCGCGCATTTCCATAACGAAATGATGGTTCCAGTTGCTTTTAAGAAGGAACATCTGCCCGCCTACGGGCTTGGATTCGTTCACCTCATGCAGCGTTTGGGTCCATGCGCCTTTAAGCCCGGCCCCACAGCGGACGGAGCTGTGCCCATCATTTCGAACCCTTATCCGGTAGAAGAAAGCCCGCTCGTTCAGGGGGCACAGCACCGTGCCGGTTACGTGAAGCGTTCCCGATTGGGTCGAAAAAGAAGGAATCCAATAATGTTCCCGGCTCCAACGTAGATTAACAAGGGCCGTTTCCCGACCGTCCACCGTAATAAATGGGCTCAAGAGCGGTGTGCTTTCATCGCCCTTCAGTTCCAGCATCCCCTTGGCACCCATGTGCAAAAAGGTCAGCCCCTCGATGGCTCCGTCCCGTTCCCTGAGCGTTGGCAGCGAAAGGTACTCATTACCCGTTACCTGGTATTTTACTTTCATGCGTTTTCCTTCCTACGCCTTCACGGATCCTTCTGAGAGGCCGGATACGACGAATTTCTTTTGAAAGGTCACAAACAGGATCAGGATGGGGATCTGCACCAGGATGGAGGCGGCGAAGATCCACTCCCACCGTGTGGCGTGCTGGCCGCGCAGCGTTTGGATCATCAGCGGCAGCGTGACAAATTGCTGCACGCCGCCCAGCACTACCTTGGCGGTAAAGAAATCTTCCCAGGTGCCCTGGAAGCAGAAAATGGCCAGCGTACCGATGGCCGGCAGCGCCAGGGGAAGCAGAACCCTGAAGAAGGTGGTAAAGTGCCCGCCGCCATCGATGCGCACGGACTCCTCCAACTCCTTGGGCAGCGATGCGAAATGCCCTCGCAAAAAGAAGGTGTTCCCGCAAACGCCTGTGCCCACATACAAAAGGATCAGCCCCGCTCTTGTGCCCATCAGGCCGTTGCCCCCGCCCAGCCATGGCACTTTGATCCCCTGCAGCACGATTACCTGGGGGATGATGCTCAAAAAACCCGGCAGCATCAGTGTAAACAGATAGATGCGGAACAGTGCCTCCCGGCCGAAAAAGTCGATACGGGCAAACCCATAGGCGGACAGGGAGGAGACAAGTACCACAAAGACCATGGTGCAGGTGGTGATGACGATGCTGTTCAAGGCCGCCTGTGGTAGATTGGATTTAGTGAGCACGTATTCATAGGCCGAGAAATTCAACCGGGAGGGGAGTATCTTTGGCGGATAGGGCAGTACATAGCTGAACTCCTCAAAGGAGTTGGTGATCATGAACAGGTAGGGCAGTACGAAGACGGCAGCGCAGGCAAGCAGCAATATCCAGAAGATCACCCGTGAAAGGCGGATCTTACGCATCAGGCCTTGCCCCCTTCCGTTCGGAATACCTTGTTGAGAATCAGCGTTGTAAAGAGCACCAGCATGGCCGTGATCAAGCCGATGGCCGCGCCCTGGCCAAACTCAAAGAGGTTGAATGACTTGTCATAGAGTAGGTATTGCAGTACGGAGGTGGTGCCTCTGGGGTTGCCGCTGGTTAACAGCAGCACTTGCAAAAACACGTTGAACGCGCCGATGAGCATGTTTACCATCACGTAAAACGTGGTGTTTTTTAATAGCGGCACGGTGATGTAGCGGAATTTCGCCACTGGCCCGGCACCCTCGATCCCGGCGGCTTCGTATAGTTCCGAGGAGATGCCCTGCAGCCCCGCCAGGTAAATGATCATGGACCAGCCGATGTTCTTCCATATGCCCATGATCCAGATGACCGTATTGCCCGTCCAGGTCTTTTGCAGCCAGGGCACGTAATCCCCTGTAAGGTGGAACACGTCCACCAGCAGGTAGTTTACAAGGCCGCGCTCCCCGGAGTTGAACATATAGGCAAACACCATGCCCACAATGACCCAGCTTGTGATCACCGGCAGATAAAAGAATGTGCGGAAGACCATACGGGCCCTGCGCAGGTTATTGATCAGCACGGCGAACAGCAGCCCAAAAAACAAAATGAAGGGCGTGGTGATGATGGCGTACAGAAAATTGTTGCGGATGGCAATGAAAAGCCGGCCCTGGGGCTCGGTAAGCAGAGAGATATAGTTGTCAAGACCGATGAAGGTCATGGAACGCTGAACGATTTGGTAATTGGAAAAGCTGATGCGGATGTTGAACAGCATGGGATAAATGACGAAAACACACGCCAGGATCAGCCCCGGCAGCACAAAGGGAGCCGCCGGAAGAAGATTTAAAAGCCGTGTATGCATAAGGCGCTTCTGCTGCTTTTTTTGGATATCAGCTATCAGGATGGGATGATCCATGTTTTCTCCCTCCTTTTCAAGGGCAGAGCCCCTGGAAACTGCCAAAGGGACAAAGCCCCTTTGGAATCCCCATTTTTAGGATATAACATGATGCTTAACTTTTTCAAGAAGAAGTAGCTAGTAAATTAATACAAATCTACATATCGCAGTGAACAGTATGTGATACAAAGTTTAGCTGTTAGCAAATCAAAATAGCTACTCCTTCAGTCGCTGCGGCGACAGCTCCCTCGCGGAGGGAGCCTTTTGGAAAGCCTCCCTCCGTGAGGGAGGTGCCGCCCGCAGGCGGCGGAAGGAGTAAAAAACCGCATCGGCTCAAAACAACTAAAAAATCCTATATGCCTGCGGCATAAAATGCCGCAGGCAGAAAAGGGATTCCCAAGGGATGAATTTCCATCTGGCTCAATCGTCGCATTGCTTCGCTGCCGCTCGCAACCCCGGCGCCCTCAATTGTTACGCTGGCCGCTGCCGCGTCCATCGTTCTGTTTCGGGCGCTTCCTCCGCCCAGCTTATTGCCTTCCCTGGAGGCAGCCGGGCTACGGAACCCGTTTCGCCAGCCTCCTCCGCCCCTCCCCCATCCGCCACTGGCGGGGTCGGGGCTGCGGAGCCTTGGGCGGGATTCCCAGGGGCGGAGCCCTTGGGTTACTTCGTAAGTTCCGTGTCGATCAAAGCTGCGGTATCGGTCAGCGTCTGCTGGATATCGGCGCCTTCCAAGAAGATCATGTTCATGGCGTCGCTCCAGTATTGGCCAACTGTGGAGGCCTGCGGTGTGGGGATACGGCTTTGTGCTGTTTCCAGCTGCTTCATGTAGACGCTCCACTTGGGATCGGCCTTTACCTGGTCGGATTCCACGCAGGCTTTGAGGGTGGGGATAACGCCCACGGTGAGTAGCTTCAATTGCACTTCCTCGGTGAGCATGAACTGGGCAAAGGTCCAGGCTGCATCCTGCTTCTGGCTGCCGTTAAAGAGCACGATGTTCTCGCCGCCGACCACGGAGGCAGTGCGGCCTTCATAGGTGGGGATGGGGGCGGGGATGATCTTGTTGTCCGCGTTGAAGGGATACCAGGGGCCTTCAAAGAACATGGCGTACTGACTGTTGATGCCGTCCCAGGCGTCGGGTGTGCCGTCCACGTCACGGATGGTGAACACGCCCTGGTCATGCAGTTCCTTCAGCTTCGTAACGGCCTTTACGCTCTGCTCGCTATTAAGGTAGCCCGAGGCCTTGGTAAAGCCTTCGTCTGTGAGGACGCCGCCAAAGAGCCAGAAGTAGGGGTACATATCCCAGTCGCCTACACCGGAAACGTTAAGGGTGGGGGTGCCGGGCTTCTTTTCCAGGCTCGCTGCAATGAACTCCTCCATGGTGGCAGGCGGCTCGGTGAAGCCCAGCTCGGCCATGATGTTCATGTTCATGACGGCGGCCTTGCAGTTAGTGTTCAGCGGCAGGCCGTAGTACTTGCCGTTATACAGGTTGGTGGACAGGGGGCCTTCCAGCACGGCGTCTTTGAGGGCCGCAAAGCTTTCCATCTCGTCCAGGGGAACAATGCCGCCAAGCTTGGCGTAGGCGCTTGTTTGAACGATGTCCACACGGGCTACATCCGGCACGTTGCCGGTGCCGAAGGCGGCTACCAGCATCTGGTTGAACTGGCCGCCATCCTGGCGTACGGCTTCGACTTCGATATCGGGGTGGGCGGCTTCAAACATGGGAATGATGTCATTTTCCAGTATGGGCGTTTCCGCGTCGCCGTAGGTGTGCCAGAAGACGATCTTCGTCTTTCCTTCCGCCATGGCGGAGGCGAAGGTCATAACCATGGTCAAGACCAGCAGCAGACTGACAAGCTTTTTCATGGGAAATCTCCTTTCTATTACTCATGCGCCTTTATACGCATAAATACCATGTCCCAATAGGCAAGAGAAGGTACTGCGAAGGCAATGAAGGTTCCTTTTTCATCCGAGCCTGTTTTGAAGGCGAGCTCTTGGGGGGCGATATCCTCCCCGTCGGGGGAAGCCATATAAACCGCTTCCACACTCGCGTCTGTATAATAGCGTACCGGGACTTTATCAACCGGCGCAGGCTCGGGCTTTGTTTGAGTTTCATCCCGCCACATGCTGTTGGTGCCGGTTAGGTTTATAAGGTGCAGCATCTCATAATCGTCTGATGCCGTGGCGAAGGTCCATACGGCGTCTCCCGTGCCGGTTAAGGATTGACGAACCCCATCCAGCGCGATATTGCGCTCCACAGGCTGCGGCCCGCCCCGCAGAAGGTTTTCATAAGCGGTGATAAAGTCGTACATCCGTATGACCTTTGCCTTAAGTTCTGGCCCCATGGTTTTTGCGCCGTCGCCAGGAAAGTATTCGTTGGAAAGCATGTTGTCGCCGTTGCCAAGCTCTATGCGCGCCCCTCCGGAGGAAAACACCATTGCGTCCATCAAAAGCACAGCGGCAGGGTTGAAATGTTCCCCCGGGGCCTTGTAGTTCACATAACCGGCCACTACCAACGATTTGCCGCCGCTTTCCTTTGCCGCAGTACGAATTTCCCGCTGGATGGCGTTGTATGTATCGTAGTGCTGACCCCAGCGGTTTTTGTCCCAGGGCCAGAACTCGGCGTACAGAACATCAACCTTGCTGGCACTCACCTTTTCGATGCCCTGCGCACCTACTGGATTGAACACCAGGTATTTGTCGCCCAGGGCTTCTTTGGCTTTGTTGAGGAAGATGGTATAGCCATCCTTGACAAGATGTACGGGTTTCCCGTTTTCGTCAACGCCCAGCGGTTCTCCATCCGGTGTCTGCATCCTTCCATTTTCGCCAATGGTGTCGCCATGCCAGCCGTCAAAGCCTATCTTTTCAATGGCTTCCTTTTCGGCTTTGAAAATGTAGTTCTGCCAGCCAGCATTCAATATGTTAAAAAATTGCAGGATGCCGGTGCTGCCCCGGCTTTGGCTCATAACGCAGTCAAAATCCTGGCCGTTTGCCTTTACAAGCCGCCAGGCGGGATCGACGCCCGTCTTATCTCGCAGGTAGGTTTTGTTGGCGGCGTAGATCATATTGTAGTTCAGGTTCACCATGCCCTTTTCCCCGGCGGCATCAATATACCTTGCAATCACATCCCCATAGATCCAGCGGCCAGACCAATCCTGCCACTTTGCTGTATCCTTGTAAAGGGGAATGTGGTGGCGGTACTGCCAGTCGTAATACTGCAAACCGTTAATGTGATATTTGTTAAGAGATGCGATCTTCTCTTCCGCCGGGACATCCTTCGTGAAATCCCACAAATAGCCGTAGCGGGGGAATTTTACCCAGGAGGAGGATACGTCCACGGCTACCTGGCCCATATCAAGTAACGTGCCGCTTTCATCCGTCAGGGATACTTGAAGCAGATATCCCTGAAAGTCTGTTTCCGGCGGCTGCCAGTTAAAGGTGAATTCCGTTTCGCTCCCATCCGCCGCAAGAGGTATGGTCAGGGATGATTCTATCATCTGATCCAGATGCCAGGCTGCTACGAGAAACTTTCCCGTTACCTTAAGACCCGGCTGTAGCTTGACGCTGACCTGAACCGTTTCCCCGGGGGCGTATATGGCTTTGTCCGTATAGATATCCGTGATGTGCACCGCCTCTTTCTGTGTCGCACAGGCAGGGACTGCAGTTGTTAGAAGCAACAGCAGTGCCGCTGCAAGACAGACGCATCTTCTTTTCATGATCCGTCCTTTCCATCTGAAACGCTAATTCCAGATTGCTTCCATGTTCTGCGCGTAACAAACAATTCTTGTGTAAAAAATATAGCATAACATCTGGCTGGCCGCAATATGTTATGCGCATAACAAACAAAATATATAAGATTGAAATGTGCTGTTTGTTGAATTGCACCAAAGGGATCATGGCTGGGTCAGATCTCTAACTGTTTCTCCCTTGACAAGGCGCACGGGAAGGGTGACTTCCATGGGCGGCTCCACTTTTTTATCCAGGATGTCCAGGAGCATTTTGACAGCATGCTCCGCCTTGCGGGACACATTTTGATGGATGGTGGTTAGGCGGGGCCGCAGAATGTGAGCCAGCATATTGTCGTCAAAGCCGGCAACAGAAATGTCCCTGGGAACGCTTACACCTTCATCCGTCAGGAAATTCACAGCCTCAGCCGCGTAATAATCGGAGGTGAATACCCATGCGGTATCCTTTTTGCCTACGCGGGGGAGCATTTTTCGAAAGTCCTCACGGCGGAGCTTGCGGTCCTTGGCGATTTGTATATAGGAATCATCTCCCCAGGGAATGTTGTGGCGGGCGATGGCCTGCCGGTGCCCGGCCAGGCGGTGGGCGTCCACGCCATAGAGCACCGGCTGGTCCCCCACATAGGCGATGTGCCTGTGGCCGTTTTTATAAAGATGTTCGGCCATCATCTGCCCGCCGGCAAAATCGTCGAGCCCCACGTTGTTGTACTTTTCGCCCTCATCAAAATAGCAGTCGATGAATACCACGGGCCGTTGGGCAATTTTCATCAGCGCCCGGCATTGGTCCGCCTGCAATCCCATGATGATGAGGCCGATAGTATTCCATGTCTGGGCGATATGGTTGATTTCCTGGGCATTCTGGGCAGCGTACAGCATGGTGAAAAAATGGCGGGTGCGGATCTCGTTTTCCAGCGAGCCGATGAGCTCGCTCACAAAAGGATCCTGCAGCGCCAGCTTTTCCTCCCTGTTGGGATAGTTGGTGATGACGCCTATGATCTCCGAATCACCCTTGGCCAGCATCCTGGCGCCCATGTTGGGGATATAATGGTATTCTTCCAGCTTGTGTCGTATGCGCTGGGCCATTTCCGGGGACATCTTATCCAAATGCCCGTGTATGACGTTGGATACCGTGGCGGTGCTCACGTTCAGGCTTTCGGCGATTTCCTTGATGGTGATCATGGTGTCACCCCCCTTCAGGGATTCCATTCTGCCGCCATTATATCATACAAATGCATTAGCTGTGGCGCAGCTTTTTATAACGTGCTACAATCTGTGATTGCAAGGAGTGGGATTATGGGAACTGAAGCCGGGCAAAAGCTGATTGTACGGGAATCCTTCGCCATGTTCTTTGGCGGCGGAAAGATTTTTTTCGTACAATTGGATGGCTTGTATGATCATAAAGCGCTGGTGATGGAAAAGTTTGAGCGGGATATGCAGACGCTGAAAAAACCTTCCTCACCATCCCAGATGGGTCTTCATTTGAAAGATACCGCTGTCGATGGGGAAATGGCGCAAAACATGCTGCTTCAAATGAACGGCCCTGACCAGCATATGCAGAAAGTGGCCATCGTAGGGCTGAAATTGCGGGATAAGCGCCTTTTCAAGCGCTTGCTCCGCGATATGGATCCGCCCGTCCGCTATGCCTGCGACTTTTTTGAGGATTATGAGCAAGCGAAAATATGGTTGGTAAAATGAATACCCGCCGGACATGTCCGGCGGGTATGATGAAGGTAAAGTGTTCAGTTTTCCGCAAACCGCCTGCCGAAATCTTCGCAGATTTTGATCCCCTTATCATCCGGTTTCTCGTTGAGTACCAGACCATCCTCAAACAACCTGGCTCCGGCGAAGAGAATGTGATCCTGCCAATCCCGCATCCAATCGCCGTCTCCCCAGCCAAAGGAGCCAAAAAGGCCAACCTTCTTGCCGGTGAGCATGGGCCGGAGTGTCAAAAAGAAAGGCTCAAACTCCCATTCCTCCAGAAGCTCGCCGCTCATGGAGGGGCAGCCCAGGAGGATATTGTCGAATGCGGCCACCGCCTCGGCGGTGATTTCTGTTATTGAAAACTTCTCTACATTCGCGCCTGCATCCCGCAGGCCTTTAGCAATGGCGTCCGCCATAGACCGTGTATTGCCTGTACCACTCCAATAAGCGATAACGGTGTTGCTCACAAGTATTCCTCCTCACAAGTTAGCTATAGCTAACTGTCGAATAGAAAAAGTGACAGAGACTAAGCAGATGCTTCTTGGTGTTAGCGTCCACTAACTTACACTATTGTAGTGCATCCAGCAGTACCTGTCAAGACATGACTTTACAATATTGATTCATAAATAGGTTTTCCTGGGTGGGGTGCGGGGAGGGCTCCTTTTTCAAAAGGAACCCTCCCCGCAAAATCCCGTTATTCCTTATCCCAGAGCCACATCCAGGATCATCATGATCAGAAAGCCTGCGATGACGCCGATGGTGCCCCAGTTGGAATGTTCCCCCTCATGGGAGCCGGGGATGAGTTCGTCGGCCACTACGTAAATCATGGCACCGGCAGCGAAGGAAAGCATCCAGGGCATCAGCGGTTCCACACCCCCGGCGATCCAAACGGTGAGCACGCCAAAGATAGGCTCCACAACGCCGGAGAGCACACCAAAGGAAAATGCGCGGCCTCGGCTCATACCCTCCTGTCTAAGCGGAAGGGAGATGGCTGCGCCTTCCGGAAAGTTCTGAATACCGATGCCAAGCGCCAGCGCCATGGCCGCCAGGTATGTCACATTACCGTTCTGTTGGGCTGCCAGGGCGAAGGCCAGACCTACAGCCATGCCTTCGGGAATATTGTGCAGCGTCACGGCGGAGAACAAAAGCGACGTGCGCTTCATGCCCGAGGGGCGGCCCTCTGCGTGGTCGCTGCCTGCGTGCAGGTGGGGTGTCAAGGTATCAAGAGCCAGCAGGAAAAGAGCGCCAATCAGGAACCCGCCCGCTGCCGGTATCCAGGCGATTTGATTTTTTGATGCTGCCGCCTCTATGGCGGGTATCAAAAGCGACCATACGGAAGCCGCGATCATGACCCCCGATGCAAATCCAAGGAAAAACTTATTCAGATGCCCGCTGATCTGCTTTTTGAAAAAGAATACGAGTGCTGCGCCAAGACATGTTAAAAGAAAAGTAAAGCCAGTTCCCAATACTGCTCCCAAGGTGGGGCTGATCCCCGTCATAAGTTCTCCTCCTTATGAAAAACAAGTATACAATCATCTTATGATATAAACCAAAACCGGTAGCTTCAACCAGCCATGCGGATAAATTGTCAATGCTTCATGTGCAAGCTGAGGGATGTGGCATTACGCATCTGTATGCTCCAGCAATTCTAGCACTACCTTCAGCTGGGGGTTCGCATCCAGATAGGCATAGCGCCCGCCGGGCCAGGCGCCTTTTTGCACAAGCTTCATACCCATGCCCTCTAATTTGAGGATCATCTCATCCGTGCCTTTGATCCAGAAGGCGATGTGATGGACACCTTCCCCTCTTTCATCCAAATCGTGCCGCCAGGTGCTGGGCTCGTGGTCTGGCTCTATCAGCTCGATTTCAATGGCGTCGCCGACCTTGAAAAAAGCCTGCTTGCACCGGGCAGGTGTCGGCCGGCCTAAATACTCCGTTTTGGCAATCTCTTGTACAGAGCTTTCGCCAATGGTATAATCCATGCCAAGAAGAGTGCTGTAGGCATCCGCCGTTTTTTTGAGGTCATGGCACAAGATTCCGATCTGGGCACAGATGGTGGTTCCCAAAACGTTGTTTTCCATATGCGTTCCTCCTGCCGCGGCGCGGCTGTGTGTTTTCTTTCATTGTAACACGTGACTTGGAAAAATCAACTTCAGAAATGGAGGTTTTCGTATGAGGCTTGGTGCACCCGTGTTTGATTGTTTAACGCCTGAGGAATGGGCACTTGCCCATGTAAAAAAAGGGTTTGGAGCAGCCTATTGGCCCCTTGGCGAAGGAGTATCGGAAGCGGAAGAAGAAGGTTTTGTCAAGGCGGCTCAAAAGCACGGCCTTGTAATCGCGGAAGTAGGCATCTGGAATAACCTGCTGGACCGGGACCCAACCCGTCAGGAGGAGAACATTCAATATGCCGTCCGCCGCCTGCGTACCGCCGACCGGGTGCGCGCCCGCTGCTGCGTGAATATATCCGGCTCGCGAAGCGGCTATTGGGATGGGCCTCATCCCGATAATCTGTCGGAAGAAACATTCCAACATGTGGTTAACATCACGAGGCGCATCATCGATGAGGCCAAGCCTAAGTATACCTATTATACTTTGGAGCCTATGCCCTGGATGCTGCCTTACGACGTGGAAAGTTTACAAAGGCTGATCTTGGCGGTGGACAGGCCGAATTTTGCCGTGCATGCGGATATGTGCAACCTGGTGAATGCCTTTCAAAAGGTATACAGTACCGGAAGCATGACCAAAGAATTCTTTCACGCTTTCGGACCGCTGATCCGTTCCGTCCATGCCAAGGATACAGTGCTTCGCGAAGACAGGCTTACTTTGCATATAGATGAGGCTATCCCCGGCCGGGGCTTGTTTGACTATGAAGCGCTCCTTGCGGAATGCCACAAGCTGAAAGACATTCCCGTCATGACCGAGCATTTGCAGACCGCGGCAGAGTATGATGAAGCCACCGCATTTCTTTTTGGCAAGGCGGAAGCGCTTGGCATACCGTTTGATAAGCCGGTTCCGCCGGAAAATGAATAAAGGATATCCGTATGGCGCCGGGAAAAATCCCGGCTCCTTTTTATGAAAGGGTATTGACAATATGGAACTTGTTGAATATTATATAACATGTTGAATATATCAGCTTGGGGGGAGACAGCGAATGTCTTTACGCTATGGTATCCTGGGGCTTTTAGACCGTTCGCCTTTGACCGGTTACAATTTGAAAAAGTTGTTTGACAAGACTTTGAGCAACGTGTGGGCGGCAAGCCTGAGCCAAATTTACAGGGAGCTTGCGATCCTTCAGAAGGATGGTTTTGTGACAGCTGAAGTGAAGGAACAGGACTTAAGGCCGGACAAGAAAGTCTACACCATTACGGAAAACGGGAAGCAATCGTTTAGGTTATGGCTTATGCAAAGCCCGGAAGCTTTCATTTCTCCCAAGCGGGATGAATTTATGCTCAGATTGTTTTTTGGAGCGGGCATGGGCGCTGGCCACGTGAAGGAGCAGCTTAAACAGTTTGCCGCGGATAGGAAGCGGGCTGCAGAGGAACTGGAAAAGAACATGCTGCAATTTCGTAAAAGGTCGGAGGAATTATTGGGCGGCTCCGTCATCAGCGCGGAAGAAAAGAAGTATGTCCGGTTCATAGTAAGGCGCGCCCTTATGACAAACAGGCTTCTGATCGATTGGGCGGAGGAGTGCATAAACGAGCTGGAGGATTCGGAAGTGTGAAGCCGGGAAGAAAGAAAAACGGGAGGATGATTCTATTGATCGCTGTGGCAGGGCTGCTCCTATTGGGGGCCGTGTTCTTGTTTTCGCAACGTAAAATAAGGGCTGCTGTCAAGTATCCTGACGAGAACCTGACTGTGACCAGCACCGCTTTTGAAAACGGTGGCAACATCCCCAAACGCCATACGGGGAGGGGAGAGGATGTATCGCCGGATTTAAGCTTTGGCCCGCTTTCCAAGAACGCTCAATCAGTCGCCATCGTAATGGATGATCTTGACCATCCCATTGGTACATTCAACCATTGGGTGATCTGGAACATTCCTGCTTCCTTCACTTCTGTGCCGGAGGGCGTTCCCAAGGATGAAACGGTAGCCTCCCTTGGCAATGCTGTGCAAGGCCGCAGCGAATATGGCGGAAAGCATTGGTACCGTGGCCCTCTGCCGCCCTTTGGGACACACAGGTATGTGTTCAGGGTGTATGTGCTGGATGGCTTACTTAGTCTTAAGGCAAACGCAAACAAAACCGCATTGCTTACGGCCATGGAGGGCCATATCCTGCAATACGGCACGCTGACGGGATCATTCGGCAGTTGACCGGCATTAGAAAAAAGTCCGCTTTCCTGAGCATTGACGATGCTATGGGAGCGGACTTTTTTTGCTCTCTCAATCTATTATGCGTGGCGGTTATACCATGATCGCTGTTCAAAAGGCAGCCTGTCATTTTGCCGGCCCTTTTCCTCAGGAACGCCTACCGGCAGGATCACCGTTACCGTCATGTTTTTTCCCTGGGGCACATTCAGCAGTGACCCGATCTTTTCTGCAATGCCTCTTGACCGGAGGACACCATCCAGCCATACGGAAGCGTATCCAAGGTCTGTGATGGCCAGCAGCATGTTTTGCACGGCAGCCGAATAGTCCTGCACCTCAAAGCCCATGCCCCGGTAGGTGGACTCCGCTTTCATGATCACCGCGATGATGGCCGGAGCCGTCTTAACCGCAGCCATGGTGAAAAGCTTGCGTATTTCCGTTAGCAGCGCGGGGTCGTCCACAATGGCAAAATGAGTAGTCTGGGCGTTGCAGCCTGAGGGCGCCATGATGCCCGCTTCAACAATCTTCCGTAAATCTTCCCTGGGAACGGGAGCATTCTTGAAATCGCCCCTGTAACTGTGCCGCTCGGCGAATGCTTTAAACAGCTCCATATGGACCCTCCTTTACGATTTCACATGCACACATCATACCACGAAAGGAAAGAGGTGCCAAGTGCAAGGGAGAGGGCTGTATTTTCCTTTCATCAAACAGGAGCGCCGGCCGGATCTGCTGCCATTGACGCTGCCCAAGTGATGCTCTATAATTATTATAACAATACGAAACGCGAAAGTTGGAATGAGCATGCAATGGAAAAAAAGAATAAATGTCCGAATATCTGTTTTTGCCCAGCTTATCGCAACGTATTTGCTTGTGGTGCTGTTTATTATGGCAGTGCTGTCGCCCGTATTGTCCAAAGCAATCGAGCAATCAAAGCGCAGTTACCTGACCGATGCGCAATATGCGCTGGACAGCAGCAGCACGGTGCTGCAAAACACATTCAAGGAAATCTATCAACTGCCTTTAAAGCTGGATGATTACAACTACTATGTCAAGCTGAAGTCAAACCATGGAGGCAATGGGGATTGGCCCCTGGATATGACTGGAAGCCTTTTTTTATCGCATAAAACATTGATGAAGCAGCTTGCCACATTGGAATATGTAGATGAGATATTTGTATATCTGGGTAACAATGATGTGATACTGGGCAAGCAGCGCGTGTTTATGCATGCGCAGGATTATCTGCAATTTGATCTGGTATATGAAACCCATACAGCCGATCAGATGCTGGCGTGGCTTCGAACAAAAGACCGTACTGCGCGCATATTTCCGGCGGCTAAAGCCAGTGTGCACAATGGGCCTTCACAGCAATATCTGCTGGCCGCATTTACCCGTCCTACGGACAGTGCGGTAGTCGGCGCGCTTCTTTCGCAAAAAAACCTGCTTGAACTGTTTGGTATAAAGAAGCTGCCGCCCGACAGCTTTTTATATATAACCGACGCACAAGGCAAGCTTCAGTACACATACCAGTACGGCGGTGATCCGCTTGCCAAAAACACACGGGAGGCTGCGGTATCGGGACACCAGTATTCCGTTTTGTCAACTGGTATCCCATTGCCTATGCTCACAGTAACCCTTGGCATCCCGGAGGGCTACTTTGCCATGCTGCAGCAGCCGTTGACCACGCTGGTTCGCGGGCTTCAGATTGCGGCTGCACTGCTGGGTGTAGTGCTAAGTACGCTTTTTGCTGCGATCAACTACCTGCCGGTACGTAAACTGGTCCGTGTATTCAAGCAAAACATATCAGGAATGGTGCCTTCCCACATTCGTGAATATGATGTGATTGCGCACTATATGGCCACTTCTTCCAAAACCATCTCTGAACTGAACAAAAACATTGAGAAAATGGAGAATACGCTACAAGCAAACCTGCTGCTGCGCCTGCTGTACGGAACAATCAGTCCGTTGGATTCGGATGCCGCATCCCGGCTTTTACCGCAAACCGAGCACCCATACCGCATAGCCATTTTCCATTTGGAAACCGATGCACAGCAGCTGGAAAACGATTATATAGGCTATTACATCTTTCAACAGTTGGACCTTAAGCTAAAAGGAGAATTTGTATTAGGGCAGCTTAGCCCATACAGAACGGCGGCACT
Source organism: Bacillota bacterium (assembly GCA_023416585.1). Classification (GTDB taxonomy): domain Bacteria; phylum Bacillota; class Clostridia; order Christensenellales; family Aristaeellaceae; genus JAEWAH01. Next base: position 124,053 of record JAEZHM010000042.1, on the reverse strand, counting down.
CTTGGCCGACACACCGGCGAATATGGAAGCGTTGCAGGAAGTGCATCGTGCTCTCAATCAGCATGAGCCGCTAGTATCCTGCGGCGTTAGTGAAGCGGTAACCGGGAAAAAATATACGGGCATTGCGTTTCATCATGCGCAATTTGCAGTATCTATCGGACAGGAGGGTGCACTGACGGTGTATGACGTTGCGCATGCGCCATCCCCTGAACCGCCGGTTGGATTTTATGGCATGCAGCGCTTGTATGAATATATGATGGCTTGTGACAAGGAGAAGACGCGGGAACTGATGGAGCGTATATATCGCTCTTTGTCCCACGGCGACGGGCAAACCGCACAGGTATTCTATCTGGTGCGCTTTGTGCTGGAATCGGTAGCCCGGGACGGAGGATTACCGCTTAAGCAGCCTCTGCCTGAATATGTGAAGGCGCTGACAGACCAGGAATTGTTTGACCTGTTGATCAAGGAGGCCGATATGTTGGTCCATGCGCTGCAGGAAAAGCGGCTGGGAAGGCAGTCTGCATGGAGGGATACAATTTGTATATACGTTGAGCAGCATTTTACCGATACGGATCTATATGCGGATACCATTGCCGAAGTGTGCGGCGTATCCCGCAACCAGGTCTACAAGGCCATCCGCGAGCAAACCGGGAGCAGCTTGAACGAACATATAGAGCGGCTGCGCATGAAGAAAGCACTGGAGCTGTTAAAGGGCACCGATCAAACCGTGGCGCAGATATCCCAGGAATGCGGGTATAGCATGCCGAACACATTTTATAAGGTATTCAAGAAACATTTCGGTTTTGCTCCCGGCAGTGTTCGTGGGTAATGCTGATGAATCAGGGTTTTTAAGGCGTTTGCACCGGCGCGTGGTTCAAATATCATGCACCGGTGCAATTTTCACACCCTGGTATGGATCGATAGGGGCAAATATCCATGCTGTTTAGCGATCATCCAACTAGAAAAAAACAGCATAAGGGCCTATACTTGGGCCAGTGGGAGCGGTGGGTGGCCAACTCCGCTTTGCATATGAAAAACACATAATGTATGGGGAGGATTGTGTCCATCATGAAAAAAATCACATCCTTGCTTGTTGTCCTTGCTCTTTTGTGCGCCATGATCCCTGCCGTTCTGGCTGAGGGCGTCACCGCACCTGGCGAGCTGCCCATTGTTGCGAATCCTATCAAACTGACTGTTGGAATCAGTCCGGACGACGGCGTGACCGACTATGATACAAACTATTACACGCAGTATATAAAAGAAAAGACCGGAATCGAACTGGAATTCTACTTCTTCCCTTCCGAAGAAAGTGAGGCCATGCAAAAGCTGGAGCTGATGGTGGCCGCCGAGGAAAAATTGCCGGACATTTTGCTGAACATGGAAGCGATGAGTGATTCTGCCAAGGCCGTTTACGGACGTCAGGGGGTATTCCTGCCGCTGAACGACTATTTTGAGAAGTATGGGTACTTCTGGAAGCAATCCTACGACAAGTATTGCACCGATGCGGAGAAGGAACTGATCTCAACACTCAGTAAATCGCCGGACGGCAATATGTATGGCTTCCCCTTCTATGATGTAGACCCCACCGATGCGCAGGTGGAAACGCTGTACATCAATAAAGTCTGGTGCGAAAAGCTGGGCTTGCCCATCCCCACCACCACCGACGAATTGTATGAGGTTCTGTGCGCCTTCCGCGATAAAGACCCCAACGGAAACGGCAAGCAGGACGAAATTCCGCTGGTGGGATATAACAGTGTGGATGTCCGGGGCGACTTGATCTTCATCTTGGCAAATTCCTTTCTCTACTACAACTGGAGCAGCTATGGCCGTTTCAATGTGGACAAAGGTGTTTTGAGCGCCGGTTACGTAACGGAAGATTTCCGGGAGGCGCTCCGCTATCTTCATAAGCTGTACGAGGAAAAGCTGCTTGCTCCCGTCAGCTTTACGCAGGATGCCGCACAGTTAAAGGCCATGATGGACCTGCCCGATGGCAACGATACCGTTATCGGCTGCGTAGCCGTGCATCCCTGGAGCGGCAGCCAGGGCTTCACCTGGACCAAGGATAATTACTCCAAACTGAAGGAGTATACTGCCATCGGCCCGCTGAAGGGACCCCAAGGCATTGCCTGGTCGCCCTATCATGTGAACGGACTGGCGTTCAACAGCTTCATCACCAAGGACTGCAAGAACCCCGAGGCTGCTTTCCGCCTGATGGACTTCATGAGCAGCGAGCTGACCAGCCTGATTTCCCGCCGTGGCGAGCAGGGTGTCGACTGGGATTATGTGCCGGCCGATTCCGGGAAAAAATCCATGTTTGCCGGACTGGGCTACCAGCCGATATATCAAGTCAACAACGATGTTTGGGCACAGCCTGACCAGAACAAGATCTTTGCCGTAGAGGTGCACTTCCTTCCTGCCGGGCTGTATGCCGGCGTGACCGAGCCGGACTATACCACCGACATCGCAAAGATCCGCAACGATTTGTTCATGGATGGGTTCTACCGCCGGTACGGCCAATATCCGTCCGAAATTGTTACCACGCTGGCCTATACCGCTGAAGAAATGGAAGAGGTTAACGAAATATCCACCATCATCAAGACCTATACCGATGAAGCCCGGGTGCTGTTCGTAACCGGTGACATGAATCTGGACAAGGATTGGGACAGCTACATCAAAACTGTCGGATCCATGGGCCTTGAAAAATGGCTCCAGGTAGCACAGAAGGTGTACGACCGGATGCACGGAAAATAAGCTGCCACAAGGCGAATTGTGGAGTGGAAAGGGAATCCCCCTTTCCACTCCGGTTTCCTATTGAAATTTTAGGGGGCGGGGACGCTATGACCGTCCATGAAACACGGCCTGCCAGGCTATCCTGGATCACTGTCTTTCGAAAAAAATGGCAGTTGCACTTGTTTATGCTGCTTCCGGTAGCCTATATCCTGATATTCGCATACTACCCCATGATGGGCGTTCAGATTGCTTTTAAAGACTTTGTCGCATCCAAGGGTATCTGGGGGAGCCAGTGGGTCGGATGGAAGCATTTTCAAAAATTCTTTGAATCGTATTATTTTACCCGCGTCGTAGGCAATACGCTGAAAATTTCTCTGTACACCATCATTACGGAGTTCCCGCTGCCAATTTTATTCGCGCTGACGCTCAATACAATGCGACAGATGCGAGTCAAAAAATTTGTGCAGACCATCACGTATGTACCGCACTTTATCTCCACGGTGGTGCTCGTGGGTCTGGTGATGCAGGTGCTCAGCCCGGTGAACGGGCTTTACGGGAATCTGTACCGCCTGTTTACCAACGGTGTTTACCCAAACGACATTGTCGGCAGTCCTTCAGCCTTTATTCACATTTACGTATGGTCCGGCGTGTGGCAGAGCCTGGGGTGGAGCTCCATCATCTATCTGGCTGCGCTGTCGGGTATCGATCCAGAGCTGCATGAGGCGGCGCAGATTGACGGGGCGACGCGCATAAAGCGCATCCGCCACATCGACTTGCCTGGGATCCTGCCTACGGCTGCCATCCTGCTTATCATGCGGGCGGGATCGATCATGAGCGTAGGCTTCGAGAAGATTTTTTTGATGCAAAACAGCTTGAACCTCAGCCAGTCGGAGGTCATCTCCACGTATGTGTATAAAGTTGGCTTGACGGCGGGCAACAGCAACTTCTCCTATGCAACGGCGATTGGCTTGTTTAATTCGCTGATCAACTGCGGGCTGTTGGTGCTGGTAAACCAGGTCACCAGCCGTTTGACGCACAAGGAAACAAGCTTATTTTGAAAGGGGCGGCTTTATGGTTTCCAGGCTGAATAAAGCGGCAGGAAGGCCGCTGCGCATCCGGGCGCCGCTGGAGGACAAGGTGTTTTACGCGATCAGCTATACGTTGGTGGGCTTGTTTGCGCTTGTGGTGCTGTATCCCATCATTTTCGTGGTATCCGCCTCCTTCTCTTCGGGGATTGCGGTCACTACGGGTCAGGTGGTGCTGTGGCCGGTAGATGTCAGCTTAGAGGGCTACCGTGCGGTGTTCTCCCACAGGCGCATCCTTGGCGGCTTCCGCAACACGGTGCTGTATACCGCGGCGGGTACGTTTATCAACGTCTGTATGACGCTCCTTGCAGCCTACCCCCTATCACGCCACGATATGCAATGGCGCAAGGGATATATGTGGCTATTCACATTTACCATGTTCTTTTCGGGCGGGCTGATCCCCACCTACATTCTCATCTCCAAGCTTAAGATGGTCAACACGGTATGGGCGGTGCTGATTCCAGGCGCCATCAGCGTGTACAACATGATCGTTACACGTACCTTTATTCAAAACAACATTCCACGGGAGATGCTGGAGTCTGCGATGATTGACGGATGCTCGGATGCGCGCTACTTTTTTACCATGGTACTGCCTCTGTCCAACGCGGTTATCGCGGTGATCACCTTGTTTTATGCCGTGGGCCACTGGAACTCGTACTTCAGCGCCATGATTTATCTAAATGACCTGGAGCTGCAGCCGCTGCAGTTGATCCTCAGAGATATCCTGATCAAAAACCAGATCAACAGCAACGAATTCAAGAAGGCCACCGACCTGATGACTGAACGCCAGAACCTGGCGGACCAACTCAAGTATGCGCTGATTGTTATTTCCAGCGTACCGATCATTATGGTCTACCCGTTTGTGCAACGTTACTTTATTCAAGGGGTCATGATTGGCTCTATCAAGGGGTGAGAATATGCTGTACAAGTATGAAACACACCTGCATACAAGCGAAGTCAGCGCTTGCGCTTCAAGCAGTGCCAGGGAGATGGTCCGCGCTTTTTGGAAAGCCGGGTATGCCGGAATCGTGGTGACAGATCATTTTATCACAGAGCGGCGCGATATCGCTGCAGACTGGACATGGGAGCAGAAGATGCGCTTCCTGCACAGCGGCTATGAGCAGGCTGCTGCACAGGGGGAACGGCTGGGGCTTAGAGTTTTCTTTGGATGGGAGATGCCAGGCCCCCGCGGTGAGGATTATCTGACCTATAATCTATCCTTGAATTTCCTGCTTGCCCATCCGGAGATCGAAAGGATGCCTTTTTATGACTACAGCCGGCTGGTACGCGCGTCAGGCGGGCTTCTGGTACGTGCACATCCCTTCCGGCAGTGCTCCTATATTCCGCCCAACCCCACGGTGGACGAAAAGCTCATCGACGGCGTTGAGGTGAACAATGGCCAGCGCGATGACCCCGAACAGAACAATGGCGAGGCATGGGCCTGGGCACTTATGCATCCGGAGCTTATTCGCACAGCCGGTACGGATATTCATGATGTACGGTATGCCGGGTTGTCCGGTATGGCCTTTTCGGAGCGATTTTCCACAATGGACCAAATGACGCAGGCAATGCGCCGCCATGAGGGTCTATTGATTGTGGAAGGAAATATACTGGATCAAGCCGGAAATTCGCCGGATGCGGTGTATACGGCAGAAGGAGGCACCCATGCGTAAAATGAAAATTGCAATTATTGGTGCGGGAAGCACCTATTCCCCGGAGCTTGTAAGCGGACTGATCGATCATCAGGACTCCTTGGAACTGGGATCCATCTTTTTTATGGATATCGACGAAAAAAAGAATCAAACCGTATCCGGCCTTTCCCGGCGCATGCTTCAAAACGCCGGCATGGGTCATGTTCAAACAGTTTTGACCGCAGACATCCATGAAGCGGTGGATGGTGCGGACTACGTTCTTACACAGATCCGGGTTGGCGGACTGGAGGCACGCATCCGGGATGAGACCATCCCGCTGCGTTATGGGCTGCTGGGCCAGGAGACTACCGGGGCCGGCGGCTTCATGAAGGGTATGCGCACCATCCCGGTGATGATGAATATCGCCCATGCTATAGAACGCAGCGCCCCGGAGGCATTTCTGATCAATTTCACAAATCCTTCCGGACTGATTACAGAAACTCTTCTGAACTATACCAAGGTCAAGGCGATTGGTCTATGTAACTGCCCGATCAATATGATCGCCCGTATGAAGGAATTTCTTCATGCGGGTGAGGATTTCGATTACGATTTCCTGGGGCTCAATCACCTCAGCTTCCTAACTGCCGCATACGTGAACGGCGAAGACAGACTGGGCAAATTGCTTAGCCTGAAGCTTTCGGAGTCCGGCTTGGGTGAAGTATTGGATGCCGAGTATGACGACGCTTTGCTGAGCATAATCCGCGCCATTCCATGCAGTTACCTGCAATATTATTACTTCCGTCAGGACCGTGTGGACAAATGTATCTATGCGGGGCAGACGCGGGGCGAAGCCTGCCTGGATATTGAGAAAGATTTGTTGGCCCAGTATGCCGACACGTCGCTTGTAACTAAGCCGGCTGGGCTGGATAAGCGTGGCGGCGCCCGCTACTCGGAGGCGGCAATCGCATTGATCGACGCCATAGAAAACGATCTGAACAATGTCCAAACCGTGGATGTGCAAAATGCCGGCGCACTGCCTTTCCTGAAAGACAGTGACGTGGTGGAGATCAAGTGCCGTATCGGGAAGCATGGCGCTACGCCTGTCGCTCCCCGCCATTTTGACAACGACCACATCATTGGGCTTATACAGGCGGTAAAGGCGTATGAGCGGCTGGCGGCGAAAGCCGGTGTGGAGGGCAGCTATGATGCGGCGCTGGCCGCACTTTTGACGCATCCGCTGATCGGGGATGCGCGCCCTGCCAAGGCGGTTTTGGACGCTATGCTCAAAGCCAACGCATCCTATCTGCCGCAGTTTTTCGGATAATGGTTCTCAAGGAGGAAAACCGATGGAATGGGATGAAAAGCGCTTTTTGCTTGGTATCGACGCAGGTGCGACAAAGACGCATTACGCGCTGTATGACCGAAAAAAGCGGACGTTGGAAGTATTGACAGGCGGCCCGGCCAACCATGAATCATTGGCGGGCGGCTTTTCGGAATTGGAAACAGTTCTTAAGGAGCAGGTTGGGGCTCTGCTTGGCCGGTGCGGCATAAGGGCGCAGCAGGTAGACGGGGCAGGCTTTGGCATGGCAGGCGTGGATACGCGTCGGCAGCATGCCATCGTGTCGGATATTTTCCGCCGGCTCGGGCTTTCCCGCTTTGAGATGGCCAATGATGCCAGTCTGGGCATCTGGGCTACCTGCCCGGATGGAGCCGGTGTCTGTGCGGTCAATGGCAGCGGGTTTTCCGTATATGCCATGGATGGAGCAGGCGGTGAGGCACAGATCGGCGGCTTGGGCGACCTGACCGGCGACAAGGGCGGCGGCGGATACTTGACCGATAAAGCGGTGGCAGGCGTATATGCTTCGCTATACAAGGGCGGTCCGGAAACTGCGATGACTGGCCCGATGTTTGCCAGCCTGGGTATTGCGCGCAAGGAAGAGTTTGTAGAGGCATTATCCAACGGGCTGTATGGCAGCGGAAATGCCAGGGCACTGCGCCGTGACCTTTCCCGCATATTGCATCAGGCCGCTGCGCAGGGGGATACAATCGCCCGGGATATACTGATAAGCAGCGGGCAGGAATATGCCGCCGCAATCCTGGGCGCAGTAAATGAACTGCCTTTGCTGCGCCGCAGCGCTTTGCAGATAGTACTGGTGGGTTCCGTTTTTAACAAAGGGGAATGCCCGCTTGCGATTGATACGCTGGCCGGTGAGGTTACCAATGCCATGCAGCCGGTTGGATGTGTATTTCACCGCCTCACGGCTCCGCCGGTGCTGGGAGCGCTGCAATGGGCGCAGAAGACGGCCGGACTTCCCCCAATGAACGCTGATGAAAAACAATACTTGATTGGGAAGATGACCGGCATGTGATTCCATGGCCTGAACTTGCTTTCTTTTCCCCTTATGCCAGCGGCCTTGTGATCCGGTTGAATGCCATCGTTTCCAGCTTAAGCAACACAAGCGCCGCTATCTCCAGCGTGGAGATGTAAGCCGCCTGGCCCATGTTTTGCAAAAGGTAAAGCGGTGTTCCCATAGGCGCATTTCGAAGGAAAAAGTAGTTCGTTTTGAAAATAGCATTGAACAATAATACAAAAAGCAGCAGTAGATTTCCCCACAAAAAAACCCGGCCCAAAGCCATCGGCCTTGGCCGGTCTCCGTATGCCATGCGCAGGAAAGGCGCTAATGCAATGAGCGCGTGCATGCTAAAAAACGCCCCTTCCATGATAAGCGGCCAGGGGCTTGGCATCACCGCAGGGAAGATCAGCGCCGCCAGAGCACCCGGGACGCCCAAATACAGCGTGAATTCCAGCAGGCCGGCGGAATGTGTAAGGAGCATGAAGGGGGTCAGGACTCCCATAAAGCTGCACAGGTGCAATGGGAGCGCTGTACCTACCCCTGCCAGCCCCATTTTCCAAAGTAAAAAAATCTGGGTAGCCATGCAAAGCAGCACCAAAACTGATACCGCGTAAGAGACGGCTTTTTGAAGGCGCTTTGCATGGTGGCTTTCCCCAACCTTATGCCAGAAACGGATGCGCCGTATAACGAGCAGTACGGGGACGGCCCAGACAACAAACACCGCCAGGGACATCAAAATAACCTCACGCACTGCCCGCTTTCCCGGGTGCCGTATTTAAGGCTGCCAATTGTTCTTCCATTTCTTCCAGCGTGAATACTGGATTTAAGCAGCTTCCCTCACGGCAAAGGTAATAGGCGGCAGGATGGCCCATGGTATCCCGCCCCTTCAGTATGCCAGGCATATCGCTTTGAGTGGGCTGCATTTTTGTGGCCGCAATGGAGCCAAGAGGCAGGAACAGCATCCCCGTTGTTTTGGCAAAGGCCTCAATATCCTTTTCCTCGCGTGCAACGCACACAGCCTCCGCCGGCAGATAGCAGCGATTAAGGCCCGCGATCAGCCCGAAACAATGCCCGGAAGGCTGGTTTTGTGCCGAGCCCGCCAGCTTTTCCACAGTGCGGGTGGCGTATTCCATCCACGCGTCCTCGCCCGTCAATCGGGAAAGCTCAAACAGCACATAGGCCGCCATAGAATTACCGCAGGGCATGGCGCCATCGTAATACTCCTTGGGCCTGAAGATCAATTCCGCTTCCGCTTCATTCATGAAAAAGTCGCCCAGCTTGTCGTCAAAGAATTTCTTGACCATCATACGGCACAGGTTTTCCGCTTTTTGTATGTGGCCATAATGGAAGTCTGTCCTGTACATGGCAAGGCTTGCCCAAGCCATAGCAGCATAGTCTGAAAGCCCGCCGCGCCCGCCGGCTTTTCCATCCCGCCAGTAGGCATACAGTTCGCCTTCTTTATTGGTAAGCATCATTTGTGAAAACATTAGCCCCTGATTCGCGGCTTTCAGATACTCCGGCTTGTTGAGCGCAAAGGCTGCTTTGCAGAGGGCTGCAATCGCCAGGCCATTCCATTCGGTGAGCACTTTGTCATCGGTAAAGAGTGTACGGGTGCTTTTGCGGTATTCGCACAGCCTTTTCCGAAGGGGCTTCAGGTTTTCCTCTTCTTCCTGGGAGTCCTTGAGGCGGTTTAGGATGGATTTTCCCTTCTCCATTCCGCTTTCCGTCACGCCGTAGAAACTGCAGAAGCGTTTTCCCTCCGCCGCACCCAGCACGCTTTCGATTTCTGAAGGCGTAAAGGTATAATACGCCCCCTCTTCACCGCCGGTATCTGCGTCTTGTGCGCTGTAAAAGCCGCCCTCCGGATTTGCCATCTCCCGCACAATGTAATCAAGCGTGGCCGTGGCAACCCGCCAGTACAGAGGTTTTCCCGTGATCTGGAACGCTTCCGTATAAGCCATGGCCAGCAGAGCATTGTCATAGAGCATCTTTTCAAAGTGGGGGACCAGCCATTTCCTATCCGTGGAATAGCGGCTGAATCCGCCGCCCAGATGGTCGTACATCCCGCCGCGGTACATGCAGATGAGCGTCTTTTCTGCCATGTGCAGCGCGCGCCTGTCCTGTTCAAGCAGCGAATAGCGCAGCAAGAACATGATGATGTGCGGTGTGGGGAACTTAGGCGCGCTGCCAAAGCCACCGTATTCATCGTCAAAGCGGGTGTCCAGTTCCATTCTGGCTTGATGCAAGAGATCCTTGGTCATTTTGCCGGCTGCGGGATATGGCGCCTTGGCAAAAGCCTGTGTGACCTGCCGCCCGTTTTCTTTCAGCGATGCGGGATCCTCCCGCCATTTGCGGGCGATGGTTTCCAGAATCTCCATAAACCCCGGTTGGCCGTAGGCTGCCTTTTTGGGAAAATAGGTTCCTGCAAAAAAGGGATGCTGGTCCGGCGTCATGAACACCGACAGCGGCCAGCCGCCAGAACCGTTCATGGCCTGGCATACCTGCATGTATACCGCGTCCACATCGGGCCTTTCTTCCCTATCTACCTTTACGGAAATGAAATGCTCGTTGAGCAGTCCGGCTACCTCGGTATCTTCAAACGATTCGTGTGCCATCACATGGCACCAATGGCATGTGCATATCGGCGCAGCCTAGCTGTACCCAATAGAAAGAAAAACGGGCTTGTTTTCAAGCCTGGCTTTTTCAAAGGCCTCCGCACCCCAAGCATGCCAGTCTACGGGATTATTGGCATGCGAAATGAGATAGGGCGAAGACTCTTTGATCAATCTATTGGGTACCTGTTGTTGATTGCGCACGAAACCACCTCCTTTTATATGTTCTTCAATTTGCTTTCCTATTCTTTCCGCTTGCTTCAAGCATTATGCCTTAGGAGCTTAGGCGAATGCTTATAAAAATGGGCTCCTTCAAACGGAGCCCACTGTTATATATCGTGCATCATTCGGGAAAGTAGCTGCTGTCGTCATAAATGCCGCCGTACTGTTTCAGCACGTTTGTCATACCCCGGTTGGCTACCTGGATCAAGTCATCCTGTGTCTTGATTTCTTCAGCGTGGCTGTCCACGATCTCCCGCACCGAGGCGTGCAGAGAGTAGTAATACTCCGCCGCCCGGTTGTTTTTGTCAAGAAGATTCCCTAAGTTTGTCTGCATGATTTCAACTCCTTTGCCGTTCAGTATGCCCGGTACGAAAAAAAGAAACCCTCCATGTGACGTGGAGGGAATTCCTCATCTACTGAAAAAAACGCGGCTTTTACATAGAGCCGCGCTTTCCATACAGGTTTCAGGCCTTATTTTCTTTTTCCGATTCTTTTGGCATATCCGGCGTTTCAAGAACCGTTCCCTGTTCGTCAAGCTTTGGTGGCGGTACTTTGACGATGTTACGGGTGGTTTGAATGACGGTCGCAATCGCACCGATCACCAGAGTCAGATAATAGGTGAAAAGCCTCCACATTAAAAGTGCGGAGAATATTTGCGCTGGCGGGAAGATATTTTTCATGTACGTTGTAAATCCTATTTCCTGAGCGCCCGAAGCACCGGGCAGCGGTGTATAGGAAGCACTGATATAAAGCATCAGCGCCATGGTAACGATCTTCACGGTTGGCATGCCATGAAGCCCCAGCGTATGGTACACAAAAACGGTTACCGCCATGATGGAAAGCACCTGAAGCCCGTTGATGAATAGCTGTACCAGCAGCTCCTTGGGCCGCTTGCGGATAAGCATCACGCTTGAGTGGAAAGTGGCCAGAATGCCCTCCCATTTGGCGGCGGATTGTTCGGGATCCTTGCAGATATGCAAAATCGTTCCTATGCGGATGAACAGAAGGATGAAGAAGCGGACCATGCGCTTATTGACAACCATAAACAGGATCAGGCCTACGGAAAAGGAGTTGAACAGGTAGCCCGCAATCAAAAATACCTTCAAGCCCCAAAGCTGATCCGCAACAAACCCCGGCTGAGCAGCCCAGGCGATGCCGCCCAGTACAAGAAGCATAAGCTGAAAGCAGAAGAACTTCAATGTGAGCACGGAGGAGCCGACGCCGATTGGAACATCCCGTTTTTTCAGGTAATAGACCTGCATCGGCTGACCGCCGCTGGCTCCCGGCGTAATATTGGAATAGTAAAGGCCCATCAGTGCCACAAACATAACGTACCGGAAATTCAGCGAGTAACCTTGCTTGTATAAAAAATAAGCCAGGGATGTGCCCTCCAGCAGCAAAAAGCATAACCAGGCACCCAGGCAGGCCATCAACCACCAGGGGGAAATGTTTGAGAAAGCCTGTCCAATATTTTTAAGCTCATTGTTGTTGATACCGATGATCAGCATGAACAGCAATGTGCCCAAAATGAAGGCGATATTCAAATATCTTTTTGTGGCTGCTTTCATTTGCTCCCCCCTTAGGCGGTATGAATATTATGTAAAATTGAGTATACCATAGGTTCCCGAAACAGGCAAGGTATGACTCCTTTTATAAAACCTACCTGCTTGCCCCCTCCGGCCTCGCAAAAAAACAGATGCAAAATGGGTTGCCAATTTGGCCGGAATATGATATGTTCAAATAACGGTATCCTTTTTCCGCCTGATGTTTGCAAGAAAAGCGCCATAACCTTACCGCGCTTTTGACGAAAGGAGGACACGCGTGCGTAAAAAGCTGTCTTTAAAGGTCCGAGAATCCCTGTCCTCAGTTCTTCCCATTACAGGAATTGTGCTTCTTCTCACTTTTACCATCACCCCCATGCAGGTGGGTACTATGGGGCTGTTTTTGGTGGGAGCGGTGATGCTAATCCTGGGAATGGGGTTTTTTACATTAGGGTCCGATATGGCCATGATGCCCATGGGTACGCATATGGGCGCATACCTGACAAAACGCCGCAGGTTATACCTTATGATTGCGGCTTCTTTGCTGATGGGGGTGCTAATCACAGCAGCGGAGCCTGACCTGAGCGTTCTAGCCCGGCAGGTCCCCATACCGGATGCTGTGGTCATCGGCGCGGTGGCTCTTGGTGTGGGCCTGTTTCTGGTGATTGCGACGGTGCGCATCGTTTTTCAGATTTCCTTGCGCATGCTTCTTATTATTTTCTACATAGTTGTTTTTGCCCTGGCTGCTTTTGCTAACCCCGATTATCTTGCGGTGGCGTTTGATTCCGGGGGCGTAACCACAGGCCCTGTCACGGTGCCCTTTATATTGGCGCTGGGCATCGGCGTGGCGGGCGTGGGAGTAGGGAAGAATTCCCAGGACGATTCCTTTGGCCTGGTGGCGATTTGTTCCGTCGGTCCCATCCTGGCAGTGACGCTGATGGGATTGTTTTACCCGGCCCAACCGGATGCGGCGGCGGTCCTTCTTAAAAACCCGGAGACGACCGTTGACATATTGCTGCTGTTTGGGGAGGCGCTGCCACATTATTTCCGTGATGTTGCCATCGCACTCAGCCCCATTATAGTGGTTTTTCTATTCTTTCAGTGGCGGTACCTGAAATTGCCTAAAAGCCAGCTTGCCCGCATGGGTATGGGTGTGTTATATACATATGTGGGGCTGGTAGTGTTCTTAACCGGGGTGAATGTAGGCTTCATGCCCGCGGGCAGTTTGTTGGGCAGGCAGATTGCGGAACTGCCCTATAATTGGCTCCTCATCCCTCTGGGGATGGTGATCGGATACTTTATCGTATCGGCGGAGCCGGCCGTTCATGTGCTCAATGAACAGGTGGAGGAACTGACCAGCGGCGCTATCTCCAAAAAGGCCATGATGGGCAGCCTTTCCGCGGGCATGGCGCTGTCTGTGGGGCTTTCGATGGTGCGGGCGATGACGGGTTTAAGCATCTGGTTTTTTCTGGTGCCGGGATACCTCATCGCACTTACGCTCTCCTTCTTTGTGCCGCGCATATTCACAGCCATCGCTTTCGACTCTGGCGGCGTGGCCTCCGGCCCTATGACGGCGACGTTTCTTTTGCCTTTTGCCATGGGCGTTACCACTGCCATGGGGGGAAATATACTGAAGGATGCATTTGGCACAGTAGCCATGGTGGCTATGACGCCGCTGATCACCATTCAGATATTGGGGTTGATATTTGCGCTCAAGTCACGTAAACAGGAAAGTGTTAAAGAAGAGGATAGTTCCAAAGAACAGCCTTTGGAGAACGAGGAAATCATTGAGCTGTGAATGTGGGGTGTATAGCATGCAAGGAGGAAACGCCATGGAGAACAGGCAGGATGCGTGTTTTGCGGATGGGGACGCCTGCGCGGTGAAGCATGGTCCGGCCGTGCATTTGAAGCTTCTTGCGACCATTGTGGATAGGGGTAAGGGACAAAGCGTGACCGACCTGATGAAAAAGGAAGGTGTGCTGTTTCATACCATTATGCTGGGCAGGGGCACGGCCCGAAAGGCTGTTTTGAATTATCTGGGCCTGGGAGAAACGGAAAAGGATGTGGTGATCAGCACCATCCGGATGGAAGGCGGCCGCCATGTGCTAAAAAAGCTTATGCAAGCCATGCAACTGGACGCGCCGGGACGCGGCATCGCCTTTACCGTTCCCTTATCCAGCGTGGGCGGAGCCCAAACGCTAAGCTATCTTACGGGAATAGAGCATATGGGCCCTGAGAAGGATATGGCCTCCAAATATGAGGTGAATGATATGGACAACCATGAACATAGTCTTGTGATCACTATTGTGAATCGCGGTTTTTCCGATCAGGTGGTGGATGCTGCCTTAAGGGCCGGGGCCCGGGGCGGTACTGTTTTGCATGGCCGCGGCGCGGGTCTAAAGGAAGCGGAAAAATTCTTCGGTATTACCATCCAGCCGGAAAAGGAAGTGGTGCTTATCCTTGTACGCCGGGAGCAAAAGCTCGCCGCCATGCAAGAAATATGCAAATCTGCTGGTCTTTCCACGCCGGGCCACGGTTTTTCCTTCAGCCTTCCGGTGGATGATGTGCTTGGCATGGCGCCTATGATTATGGAGGAGATGAACGAAGAAGAATAGCCGTCATGGTTTTCTCAAAATAATTTGAGGAATTGTTCATATGACTATTGACACATATGAGCGACCGCGCATATAATAAATATGAGCGATCGCTCATTTGTTGTACACCGGGCAAAATACCGTAAAGAAAGGCGGAAGGCCTGTGGTAAGGAGCTACCGGCTGAAAGACCTGGGTTGCGCAAACTGCGCCATGAAAATCGGGCATGCTGTGGGAACATTGGCTGGCGTAAAGAATGCACAGGTGCATTTTGCGGCCCAGCGGTTAACTGTGGAATTCATCGGGGAACCCGCTCTGGAAATAGAAACGCAAATCAGGGACACGGTTAGGTCCATTGAGCCTGAAACACAGGTTTTTGACTGGCAGGAGCAGACTGCGGGTGATGTGATCAAAGAAGAGGACGTCAAAAGGAAAGAATTCATCCGTTCTTTTATGGCCGTGGGTGCTTCCCTGATGCTGCTTGTTGCAGGTATTTTCATGAAATCAGTCTGGCCGCTGGGCGAAACGATGCTTTTGATAGCCGCTTATTTTCTGGTGGGCTTCCCAGTGGTAAAAGCAGCGTTTTTGCGGTTAAAAGGCGGGCAGGCATTGGATGAAACGCTACTTATGACCATTGCCACATTGGGTGCCTGGGCGCTGAATGAAGGCATGGAAGCAACAGCGGTCATGCTGTTTTACCGTGTTGGCGAAACGCTGCAGGACATGGCGGTTTTAAAGGGCCGCTCCGATATAAGGGCGCTGTCGAAATTGGTGAGTGACACCGCACATGTGGTGCTGCGCGATGTGGTGGATATGCCCACCTCCGCCGTGCGGCCAGGCGATATCCTGGAGGTGCGGACGGGGGAGCGGATTCCCGTGGACGGGGAAATCGTTCTGGGAAATAGCGCGCTGGATCTGTCCGCACTTACAGGAGAATCTGTTCCGGTAAACTGTGGGCCGGGTGACAAGGTGCTCTCCGGCAGCCAGAATACAGGCGCATTAATCCGCGTCCTGTGTGAAAAGCCTGCCGCGGAAAGTGCCGTTGCCCGTATCCTTCGCCTGACAAGGGAAGAAGCCGCGAAAAAGGCCGCCCCGGAGCGGTTCCTTGGCAAGTTTGCAGCTGTGTATACCCCGGCAGTGGTAGGGTTGGCCGCTTTGGTCTTCTTTTTACCGCCTATCTTTAAGCTGGGCAGCTTTGTGGAGTGGGGTTACCGGGCACTGCTGCTGCTCATGATCAGCTGCCCCTGTGCATTGGTACTGTCTGTGCCCTTGGGCTACGTGGCAGGCATGGGCGACAGTGCCCGCCGGGGACTTCTCATTAAAGGCGGAGCGGCGCTGGAGGCGCTGGCGAAGGTTGACGCGCTGGCCCTGGACAAAACAGGCACATTGACGGAAGGCGTGTTCCGGCTTCAGGCAGTGCATACGGCTGAAGGCGTCCAAATGGATGAACTGATGGAATCGGCCCTCACGGCGGAAAGCAAGGCACAGCATCCTCTGGCACAGAGCATCTTTACTTCTCCGGAGGCGCAGGAGTGGCTTGTAGGCCACACATTAACTAAAACGCTGGAAACGTACGAAGAAATTCCCGGCAAGGGCGTTCGGGTGAAGGAAAACGGGCGTGAAATCCTGTGCGGAAGCTATAGCCTGCTTTCGGAAAACGGAATTGAAGTGCCTATGGAGCATATGACCGACCAGGTGCATGCGGTGCAAGACGGAAAATACCTGGGAAGCTTCCATTTGAGCGATGCCTTGCGGAAGGAAGCGCCTGTTGTTCTTTATGAACTCCAAAAGCTGAACGTAGGTTCCATTACCGTGCTGACAGGCGATTCTGAAAAGGGGGCACAGGCTGTAAAGAACCTTCCCGGTATCTCTCAGGTTCGCGCCAGCCTTTTGCCGGAAGGCAAGGTAGACGCCGTCAGGGAGATCGCAGGTTCCGGCCGCCGCGTGGCTTTTGTAGGCGATGGTATCAACGATGCGCCGGTGCTGGCCGCGGCCCATGTGGGTATCGCCATGGGCGGCATAGGCAGCCAGGCCGCTATGGAAGCAGCGGATTGTGTTCTGGCGGCGGGCACTCTTTCCGCTTTGCCTGAGGGCATCAAAACTGCCAGGCTCACCGCCCTTATCGTGAGGATAAACGTGAGTTTGGCCCTTGTGATCAAGCTGCTGGTAATGGTTTTAGGCATTGCAGGCGTGGCCAGCATGTGGCTGGCAGTAATTGCCGATGTGGGCGTTTCCCTGCTGTGCGTGCTTATGACGGGTGCCATCCGGTTAAGGAGGAGACCACGTCAGGAATAAATCAATTTGCTATCTCTCCAACCGGGCCGTTATCAGCCCGGTTTTTTCGTGCAAAAAGGAAATCAAAAATAAGATTCTTTATGTAAAATATAATTGACATAATGTCTAAGATATGATATGATGCCACTGTAAATCACAGGCGAAAGGAGGCGGGAATCATGGGCAAAAACCTTCGCCTGAAAGCTGCCAGGGCCTTAAAGGGTATGTCGCAAAAGGATGTGGCGGAGGCGGTTGGCGTAACGAGGCAGACGATCAACGCCATCGAAAGCGGGGATTACAACCCCACCATCAACCTTTGCATCGCCATATGCAAGGCTTTGGGGAAAAGTCTGGATGAATTGTTCTGGGAGGAGGATTTGCATGAATCTTGATAAGAAAGGCTTGGATGAAAGGCAGCGGGCGCACCGCGACCGCATAGGCAATCAATGTTTTCTGCTGCTGCTTTATGGGATATTGATCGATACCGCGCTGAATGGGCTGGGCGTGAAGTGGCTGCCCTATCCGGCCAATATGATGGCGCTGCTCACAGTTTGCGCCGGTATATACCAGGTGCGGATCATTTTGGGCAATGCTTATCTGCCGCCGGGGGCTAAGGCCGCCCATACACGAAGGAGCATCATCATCATGGCGGTGTTTTCCGTGGCTGTGGCAGCGGTTGCATCAGTAATCTTCATCCGAAACAGCGCACCGCTTCCCGCGGATACCGGGAATGGTGAAGACAATTCCGCATGGATCCTTCTTATCATTTCAGGAGTAAGCCTCCTGATTGCCCTTGCCGCTGGGATTATCCAGCGCATGAGGGATAAGGAGAACGACAAAGAATAGCTGGCATAATTGCAAAACCTTTTTGATGTCCCTGTTTTGTCCCCTTTTTACCCATAAGTATGATATACTCATGGGTAACGGAGGGATTGGATCATGTTGAAAAAGATTGTACTCCTGCTGTTGGCCGCATGTTTTTTGATTCCTGCGGCCGTCGCTGAGGAAGCAAATACGGCTTTGCAGCTTGAAATGCACCCGGGGGAGACCATGGCGGCGCCTGCGGCGGATAAATGGGAATCCACTGACGGTCAGGTGGCTGCAGTGGATGAAAAAGGGAACATCACGGCCCATTCGGAAGGAAGCTGTCAAATTCTGCTCACGACAGGGGGAGCTGTAACCGCCTATGATTTGACAGTGGACGACAATGTGCCCACGGAGCTGATGAAAAAGGCCATCGCCATCGCGGAAAATGAATTTGTCACAATGGACCTGAAGGGCATCAAGAAGGCCAACAAGTATACAAAATGGTATTCCGGAAAAGACGGCGTGGCTTTCGGCTGGTGCGGCGCCTTTGTGGGCTGGTGCTTTGAGGAAGCCGGTGTGCCTATGTTCAGGGTGGGAGCGGCGGAGAAGGTGGCGGATGGTGTCACCCATGCCATCAGTGAGGCCGCCGTGGGGAAAATATTAAAGGGCTATCAAAAGATGGAGCGCATCACCAATATCCCAAGACCGGGCTATATGGTCATCTACAGCGTAACCAACAAATCCTACAACAACATCCACACCGGTCTGGTGGCGGATGTAGAGGATCTTGGGGAGGACCGCTATCTTTTGACCACCATCGAGGGCAATGTGTCCAGCCGGGTGAAAAAATACCAATACTATTACGACAGCTCAGAGGAAGCAGCGCAAAAGGAAGAGAATATGAAAGCGCTGCCAAGCGATATGCAGACAAACGAGAAGATTTGCTACAAGCTGCACTCCGAGGATTGGTTTGTGAAAGTATTCTGCCAGACGTACAAATAATGGATAAAGCATATGTCACTATGGCAGCAGTTTCAGTGCTTGGCCTGGGGTTTCTACTTCAGCGAAGGTAGTAGGCACATCGCCAACGATAATGCTCTCTGTAATGGGTACCTGGCTGGTAACACTAACCTGTCTGGCGCCGGTGGGAATCACCAGACTCACCATTGTTTTAACGGAGAGGAAGATTTTGTGCCGAGTCTGGTTTATGCCGGCAGACTCGAACTCCGTGACAAATTGTGTGGCCACTGCGCCTACCGGCAGAATTTGTACCGGGATGCGCGGCCCGCTGCCGGCAAGAAAATTGATGCCGAACACTTTGCCCAGAGGGATGTACACCGCTTTATTGCGCACGTCCTGCAGCCTTTCCTGGGCCTGCAATGCTGTCTGCGCGGCCAGTTCGTTCATGCGTACGGTATTGGCCTGAAGCATGGTAGCCTGTCCCTTGCTGTTCATTTGCACCTTAATGAGATCCTCAAAGGTGACGCCGGAGCGCATCACGTCCGCCACAGCTGAGTTGATTACGTTCACCGCCAAAGCATAGGCGTCGGCATATGCCATGTCTAAAATTACCTGGGACAGGCTGTTTCCAATAACAAGAATCGCACCTGTTAAAAGTAGGAAGAAAATCACAATAATGCGCAGCAATCTGTGCCGATGGATCTTTTTTCCGGATGCTGATGCAGCCATTTTACATTCCTCCCCCCGCATTATAAGTATGCGGGGTTTTTTTCCGTTACTCTTTTTTTGGAGCGGCTCATGGTTTATAGGATGTACGATGCAATGGCGGAACTGCATACTGTGGCTGCGCATGACATATTTGTATGATGCATGATACATGCAAAATTCTGCGCTGTCTGAGGTAGATGAAGCTATGATCAAGCTCGGAACTACCATGCCGGATCAGATCAGGGGCCTCACGCTCGATGAAGTTATTCAATCAAAAAGGAGATATGGGGACAATCAATTAGGCGAAAGAAAAAGAAGATCTTTCCTGATACAGTTTATCGACAATTTTAAAGATCCGATTATCAATATTCTGCTTATGGCGCTGGCAATAAACGTTTTGCTTTTATTTAGAAATTTCGAATGGTATGAATCTATGGGTATTGCTATCGCTATATTGTTAGCAGCATTCGTATCAACCATATCTGAATACGGAAGTGAAACCGCCTTCGAGAAGCTGCAGAAAGAAGCAAATGAAATTGTCTGCAAAGTAAAGCGAGCTAACGGACTCATCGAACTGTCCATTAACAGTATTGTGGTAGGTGATTATGTATTGCTGCAGGCTGGGGATAAAATACCTGCAGATGGAACAATTATTTCGGGTGAACTATATGTTGATCAATCAGCTTTGAATGGCGAATCAAAGGAAAGCTATAAAGCACCTTCCAATATGCAAAATTCCAATAATGCACAGGTAGGCTTTGAGCAAATCAACAAACTTTTTCGTGGCAGTATTGTTTCCTCGGGAGAAGGAATGATGCTTGTTACCGAAGTTGGAATAGGAACTTTCTATGGCAGTATAGCAAACGAAATTCAAGAGGAAACCCGTGATAGTCCACTTAAAATCAGGCTGAAAAAGCTTGCAGGAACGATTAGCCGATTTGGCTACATAGGTGCATCGGCAGTTGCGTTAGCCGATTTGTTCAACTCAATTGTGATGAGACAGGGATTCGATATAGAAAAAATTCTCGAAGTGATACAAATGCCATCGATACTTATTGGCGATATTCTTCACGCCATTACGCTTGCCGTAACCGTGGTTGTGGTCGCAGTTCCAGAAGGCCTTCCCATGATGATAACAGTAGTCTTGTCATCAAACATGAAACGTATGCTGAAGGATAATGTACTCGTAAGAAAGATGGTTGGCATTGAGACGGCAGGCAGCTTGAACATACTGTTTTCGGATAAAACCGGTACCATAACAAAAGGCAAACTGCAGGTTACAACTATTATCAGCGGCAACTGTTCTACATATAGTACAGCAACAGAATTGCTGAAAAAGCCGGGATTATGCGATCTATTCGAACTTTCAGCTTTCTATAATACCGGTTGTACATTAAGCAGTAATGGCAGCGAAACACATGTAATAGGTGGGAATGCAACCGAAAGAGCCATTTATGGTTTTTTTGCCACATATGCGCAGAGGCATCCAGGAGCCCGGTTGATTTCGAGATTGCCGTTCAGCAGCATAACCAAATTTTCTGTTGCAGAGATAATCTATAAAAGCAAACAGCTTGTTTTGATAAAGGGTGCTCCTGAAAAGCTCTTGGCTAAATGTACAAGGTATTATGATAATGATGGTACACTTAAAGAACTTTCAAATTTTAGTAAAATTCTGAATATCATGAACAATTTCTCCAGAAGGGCTGTTCGGTTATTAGCTCTTGCGACAAGTGATGTTCCAATTAAGGATGAGGTGGATATCAAGGATTTGGCGCTTATAGGCATTGTTGGGCTGAAAGATGAGGTACGCCCCGAAGCAACTGCAGCAATCCGGCAGGTGGTACGGGCCGGTATCCAAATTGTGATGATAACAGGTGATAATAAAGATACGGCATCGGCTATTGCCCGGGAAGTGGGTCTGGTGGGAGAGAATCAGGAAAGTGCCGTCATAACAAGCAGTGAATTAGCGTTGCTTGGAGATGAGGAACTTAAGAGGAGGCTGCCTTCATTGCGTGTCATAGCACGTGCGCTGCCTTCGGATAAAGGGAGGCTTGTTAAAGTTTCTCAAGAATTGGGGCTGGTGGCAGGAATGACTGGTGATGGCGTAAATGATGCACCAGCATTAAAAAGAGCGGACGTAGGGTTTTCAATGGGCAGCGGTACGGAAATTGCGAAAGAAGCAAGCGACATTGTCATTTTGGATGATAACTTCCATTCCATTTCAAAAGCAATATTGTATGGAAGAAATATATTCAAAAGCATCCGAAAATTTATTACATTCCAATTAACTGATAACCTATGTGCTGTTATCATATCCATTATAGGTCCGTTTCTCGGAGTAGAAGCACCAATTACAGTTCTTCAAATGCTATGGATCAATATGGTGATGGATACATTGGCTGGTCTTGCCTATTCTGGAGAAGCCGCTCTTGATGAATACATGAGTGAACCACCCAAACGCAGGGATGAGCCTGTTATAAACTCGTATATGAAGACTCAAATAGCCGTTATGGGGATATATACAGCAACCCTTTGTATCGTTTTCTTAAAAGCTCCAATCATTTCTGGCTTGTTTCGTGGATCAGAAGGCAGACAATATCTGATGACTGCATTTTTTGGTTTGTTTATCTTCACGAGCGTGTTCAATAGTTTTAATGCACGTACCGACCGATTAAATTTGTTGTCTCATATTCAAAAAAACAAGTATTTCGTAGGCGTCATAATTTTCATAGTGATCGTACAAACACTGCTAATATACTTCGGGGGCCGGCTTTTCCGAACAAGCGGTCTTCATCTATCTGAATTCCTGACTGTGGTGCTGATAGCATTTTCGGTCGTACCAATCGATGTGATGCGAAAAATTTGTATACGCCTAGGAGGCCAAAAAGGCAGCGTTTAGTGACCTGCCCCTAAAATGATTACACATTTGGCTTCTGCTGTATTTTAGGAACTTATATATCGAATATTGAAAATTATGGTATGATCCTCGTGGAATAATCACTGCACCCCTTTTCTGCCGGCGCATAGGGTAAAGAGCGAGGAGGGGATGGTCCAGTGCACTTGGAAACAATATTATTGATGGGTATTGCTGTGAATTTGGATAATTTCTGCATCGGTATGTCGTATGGCTTAGCAAAAAAGAGCATATCATTGTATTCAAATTTACTTATTGGCTTTATTTCCGGTATGGAAGCGTATATTGCATGTGCATGTATGCAGATGCTCCCCAAGTCTTTTTCTGCTGCGGCCTCTATCATTGGGTCGGTTTTACTGATAGGATTAGGTATATGGTCGATTACCTCTTGCCTTTGTGGAAAAGGAAAGAAGGATGATACTGCCGACTTTGCCGCAAAACCAATTGGCTTGATAGAAATGTGCATACTTGGTTTCGTGCTTGCATTGAACGCGCTTACCGTTTCCTTTGGCATGGGATTAACTGGTGTGCCCGCTTTAGGCTTGGGGATATCTATTGCCGTCTTCAGTTTTATAGCGGTAGGACTTGGGAACTATATGGGCAAGAAAACCATTTTCCTCTATTGTCAGAGAAAGCTCGACATAATCAGTGGATTGCTGCTGATCGTCATTGGGATATGGGAGTGGTTTATATAAATAATGTAAAACCGTGTGTGCGAAGGCGCCCTGGCACAATCAAAAGAGCCCGCGATCCGTTGGGATTGCCGGCTCCTTTTCTTGGATTTGTGAAGCAATATGATGACTAACGCGATAGATCCTGATTTTTTGCAACAAAATGCTTCCGGCATTGACCGGTAAAGATAGGACATGATCCACTTCAGTCGGCGAAATTGCTGTCCAGCAGCCGGACGATAGCATCCACGGCCCGCTGTTCATCTTCACCGTCAGCTACAAGATAAAGCTTCCCGTCAATGGCCGTGCCCAGGGATAAAAGGCCCAGCATGCTTTTGGCATTGATGACCTTGCTATGGTGCTCGATCATGATGCGTGCGTCGAAGCGGCTGGCCACCTGTACAAGCTGGGCAGCGGTGCGGCGCTGCAATGCCTCCTGGCCGGGCAGGGCAACTTCTCTTCGTATCATGGTTCATCCTCCTTATGTAAGTTCAGCGCCTGCGAGAGTTCCACAATCCTGCGCAGACGGTGATTGACGCCGGATTTGCCAAGGGGCGGGTCCAGCATTTCGCCCAACTGCGATAGCGTGGCTTCAGGCTGTGAAAGCCTTAGCCGCGCCACCTGCTGGAGGGAAGGAGGGAGCATACCCAATCCTTTGGTTAGGGATAGCGCCCGTATGGCATCGATCTGGCGGCGGGAAGCATCCAGCTGTTTTTCCATGTTGGAGGTGTCGCAATTCATCATGCGGTTTACGTAATTCATTACGTTTTTATGGACACGGGTGTTTTCCAGGGATAAAAGCGCCTGGTGCGCCCCCATTATCCCCAGTGCGGACACGATCTGTTCGCTCTCTTTCAAGTATACCACAATTGTGCCTTTTCGGGACATCTGTTTTGCAGGAAGTCCGGATTTTTCCATAATACGGATAAGAACGGCGGCCAAGCTTAATTCACCGGCCACGATTTCAAAATGATAGCCCTTTTCGGGGCTTACGATGGAGCCTGCGCCAAGAAACGCACCCCGCAGAAAGGCTTTGCGGCAGCATTGCCGGATGGCTGCATTCCTGGGGGTGGTGCGTACCATATGCTGCGCGCCATCCTCTCCTGATGCCATCATGCCAAGGGCGGTCAGTAGTTTTTGCGAATCTTCCGTTTCCAGCGTCAATACACTGCTGCGCTGTCCGCCCAGGCGGCTGTGACGTACGAAGTGCAGCGATGGGGTAATGGAAAAGAGCGTACGCAAAAGAAGAAAGATACGCCTGGCCAGTCCCGCGCTTTCCACCCGGAAGGTAAGGCGCACCTGCCCTGATCCCCTTAGGGAAAGGGTGGCGGATGTCTGCAAAAGAGCGCTCAGTTCGCTGAGCATGCAGCAGGGCTTCCCAAAGGGAAGCCGTATCAGTTCATCCTTGGCGATGGAGGAAAAAGACAAGGGAACCTCCTTGATGGGTCACAGTAAAGTAAAGAAAATTTTCTGTGATATAAGATAAAGGCGGGAATCTTCGCTCAAACCGCTGTGAATCAAGGGTGTGAGACAAATATTCCAAGGCTTCCCCTTGAGTAAACGCTGATTTATTCGAAGATATGTCATTCTGAGCGTAGCGAAGAATCTTGACCCCTTGCGGCATAAAGATTCTTCGGTCGCTTCGCTCCTCAGAATGACTCGTTGGCGCTTTAACGTTTACTTGAGGGGAAGCTGTCGACGAAGGAGAATGATGAGGTGGCCGTAGTCAAATAGCTCATTCCACGCTGCCCGCTACCTTCCCCTCAAGTAAATACTGATTTATTCGAAGATATATCATTTAAAGCGAAGCGAAGAATCTTGAATCCCTTGCTGTATAAAGATTCTTCGGTCGCTTCGCTCCCTCAGAATGACTCGTTGGCGCTTTAATCAGCGTTTACTCAAGGGGGCCTTATCAGGCACATTTCACTCTAAATTGCCGCACTTATAGAGCATGCTATAGCATTTTCCAATGGGCTTGTTCCAGGTCAAGATCCCTGTGATTCACATCCACCCGGAAGCCCTGGTCGCGCAATCGTACGGCCAATTCTTCCGCGATGGCCACGCTGCGGTGCGCGCCGCCGGTACAGCCAATGGCCACGACCAGCCTATGCTTTCCTTCCTCCTGGTAATGGGGCAGCAGGAAATTCAGCATATCCATGGTCTTTGCTAAAAATTCCGCCGTTACCGGATGCTCCAGCACATACGTCCGCACATCCTCGTCCAGCCCTGTATGCCGCCCCAGCCCCTCTACATAAAAGGGGTTGGGCAAAAACCGCACGTCGAACACCAGATCGCCCTCTCTGGGCAAACCTCGCTTGAAGCCGAAGGAAAGTATCTCCAGGCGCAGGTATTGAGCGTCGTTTTGGGTAGTCAGTATGTCCGAAAGCATTTTTTGCAGTGCCCGAGGCCGCAAAGTGCTGGAATCGATCAGATAGTTGGCTGTTTCCCGAAGAGGCTGCAAAAGCTCCCGCTCCGCCAGAATGGCTTCCTGCAAGCCAACGTTTTCGCTGGCAAGGGGATGGTCTCGCCTCGTTTCCTTATAACGGCTCACCAGTACATCGTCGCTGGCTTCCATGAACAGCGTTTCAATCTGAAAGCCAACCTCGCGGGTTTCGTTGATGACCTTGCGCACCGCGTGGGCATCAAAAAACTCGCCGCTGCGAACATCCACCGCCATGGCCACCAGTGGCACCCGCATGGGGGATGACTGACAGGCTTCCATGAATTTGATGATCATCATAGGAGGAAGGTTGTCGATACAAAACGCCCCCAGGTCCTCCAGATAGCGGATGGCCACCGTTTTGCCCGCCCCGGACAGGCCTGTAAGGATCAAAAACCGCATTTCGTTTTTCCTTCCTTCCTGAGTGCAAATTAAACAAGATG
This sequence comes from Bacillota bacterium, assembly GCA_023416585.1. Taxonomy (GTDB): domain Bacteria; phylum Bacillota; class Clostridia; order Christensenellales; family Aristaeellaceae; genus JAEWAH01. The sequence goes on along the minus strand of JAEZHM010000042.1, from coordinate 98,069 downwards.
CATGGAGGAATCCTCTCCCACGATGCGCACTTCCGGCGTAAGCCAAACGCCGTGTTTTTCCTGTACGGTCCGCTGCACCAGGGAAATTAGATTCAAAAAATCCTCCGCGGTAGCATTCCCGGTATTGACCAAAAAGCCCGCGTGCTTTTCGCTCACCTGTGCGTCACCTACCCGAGCGCCCCTAAGCCCGGCCTGATCAATGAGCTGACCAGCGAAATGGCCTTCCGGGCGTTTGAAGGTGCTGCCGGCGCTTGGCACGTCCATGGGCTGCTTTTCGTTGCGGCGGCGGTTGTATTCCTTCATGTCGCTGAAGATGGCTTCCTTGTCGCCCGGAGAAAGCTGGAATTTTACGGAGGTGATGATCAGTATCTCCTCCTGGGCGCGGCTATGGCGGTAGCCAAAGTGCATCTCATCCCCAGTGTAGGTGTGTATCTGCCCGTCTTCCGTAACGGCCTCTACTTCCAGAATGGCTTCCTTCAGTTCCCCTCCATATGCACCGGCGTTCATATACACGCCGCCGCCTACTGTTCCAGGTATGCCGCAGGCGTAGCATAATCCTGTCAGACCATGCCGGGCGGCTTCCTTAGCCACCGCTGCGAGGGATGCCCCGGCCTTGGCGATCAAAACTGTACCTTCCACCGAAATGGCGGCCATTTCTTCCCCAAATTTGATCACCAGGCCGCGTATGCCCCCATCTTTTACCAGCAGGTTGCTGCCGTTGCCCAGCATCATGACGGGAATACAGAATTCATTGGCGCTTGTCAAAAGAAAAGAAATTTCCAGGGCACTTTGCGCCGTCGCAAGTATATCGGCAGGACCGCCGATGCGAAGCGTGGTATGCTCCGACATGGGTGTATATAAAAGTATCCGGTCCTGCGGGATCCGTTCCCTTATCTTTTGCAGAAACTGCCCGTAGTAGGGCGCGCCGCAGGGCTTGTTTTCCATGGGTCTCCTCCTGAAAGGGGCAATATTGCCCCTTTTATTGTACCGCAAAAGCGCCTGCCAGGCAATAGAAATGCCGTAGGGCAGACAGGATGCCAGGGGGAGTTTTGGTAGAAATTCTGCGAATCATACCAATACAACGCCTAGAAAACTAAAACCTCGTTTTCTAGGCACATCTTTAGCCGATCACGGACACCATGTTCCATCCTTTGTCCCAGCGGGTGAGTATGGCGGGTGCGCCGGCCGTTATACGGCCCACCCGTTTTTCCCCAATGGAATCGGCGGGGGATTGGGTGGCCATAAAGGCTGCGTCTTCCGGTTTTATGCCGAAGCGGATGAGGTTTTGAAAGCCTTTGGCCATTAAGAGTGTGGAGCCGGCCAGCGTGCCGGAAGAAAGCCTTGCGGCACCGTCCTTTACATATACCGTTTGACCGCCTAACTGGTATGTGCCCTCCGGCATGCCCGCGGCTTCCATGGCGTCGGAGATCAGCACGGCCTTTTCCCGGCCCTTGGCTCTTATGGTCAGGCGGATAGTGTCGGGGTGAAGGTGGATGCCGTCGCAGATGACTTCCACATACAGCCTGTCATCGGTGAGCGCCGCTCCTGGCACGCCGGGCTCCCGGTGATTAAGCGGCGTCTGGGCGTTGAACAGGTGGGTTACGTGGGTGGCGCCCCAGTCCGCCGCCTGGTGCGTCTGCTCGCAGGTAGCGTCAGTGTGGCCGATGGATACTACGATCCCCAGGGACGCGATATGGCGTATCCAGCCTTCGGCGCCGTTAAGCTCCGGAGCCAGGGTAATGATACGCACGGCGGAGGCGAATTCTCCCGTCATATCGAGCCAGGCTTTCATGCTTGGGGGCAAAAAGTGGGCGGCTACCTGGGCGCCGCACCGGTGTGCGTTCAAAAAGGGTGCTTCCATATGCGCGCCCAATACGATGGAACCTTTGGGCTCCGGGCGCTTCATTGCCGCGTCAATGCCTTGCAGGGCCGTTTTTGTATCCTCTATGGAGGCACTCATGGTGGTGGGCAAAAAGGCGGCTACGCCTACCTTTTTCAGCTCCCGGCTCATATGGCGCACGGCTTCTTCCCCGGCCATTACGTCCATGCCCATAAAGGCGTGGGTGTGCACATCCACAAACCCCGGCAGAAGAAAGTCGCCGTTTAAATCGAGGGTATCTTCCCCCGTCTTTTGGGACAGGGTCGGACCTACTTCCGTGATCACGCCCTTTAAGGTTCTCACGGACATATGCTCATGAAACTGTCCATCTATATAAGCTGTTGTGTTCCTGATCAACATGGCGATACACTCCTTACTTTTTTTAGGATGAGAAGGCAAATGGCGGTTACAATGACAGTTAAAAGATAAAGCGCGGCGGCGAAGGGAATGGCAAATTCGACGGTTGTTCCCGGTGCTTGATTAGCTGAAAGGGCAAGTCCCAGCGCCGGTAGGAAAACCGCGATAAAGCCCGCAAAGACCCCTTTGAGCGTGCGTGGAAAAACCAGCGTAAGGAAGGCGCGAAGCCGGGAAGCGCCCAGACACCGGGCTGCCCTCGCAATGGCGGGGTCTATAGCCTTCGCAAAGGAGCAGGTATACAGGATCATCAGCGGCAAAAGGATGACAGCGATGGCTTCACCGGGAGCCGCATATCTATATATATCTGTTAAAAAGGAGGTGGCGAAACCTTGAGGCAGCAAGGGAATTAGCCGACCGCCATACAAGAGCGCAATGCCGGCAAGGGAAAATACCGGCATCAAAAACGATACGAAAGCCGTTCGGTGATGCCACAACGCCAAAATACATCCGGTGGGATAGCCCAGCGCCAGGCACAAAAGCGCGGCTTGGAACGCCGTTTCAAGCCCTGGAAGAAGATTGCTATAACTGCCGGCATGAAGAAGCAGCGAAAAATCGGTCAGGGAAACAGCCGGCACGGCCTCTTCCTTCATGAGCCATAGGCCGGTTATATAAGCCGCAAGAAGCAGCAAAAGGGCCGCCAGCCAAACCGGCAGAGGGAAGGCTCGTTTCATGGCGCTCATATAGGCACCTCCTTCCCAAGGGTTACGGGCACGACCGAGGCGGGAAGCTGCTCCTCCCCGGATAAAAGGGCCGCCTTGGCGGTATCCCACCAGAGGAATACGCGTATGCCGGGTGAAAAATGCTCCGCCTGCGGATCGTCGCATAAAATCTCACGTCCGGTTGGCAATGAAACTGCCATGAGCCTTCGTCCCGTTTCCTGGCGGAATTCGGTAAACAAGCCGCTTAACAGGCTGTCAGGCCGGGGTGTGTCATACAGCCGGACCTGTTCGGGACGCAAACATAAAAGAATATCTTCGCCCATGGCGGGCGGCGGTCCCAAGGACTGGGCGGGCAGCGTAAGCCCGTCCATATCGATGGCGATCATCCCGCCCGGACGGCGCGCGGCTACAACTCCCGGCAGCAGGTTGGTAAGCCCCATGACCTGTGCCGCTTCAACACTTTCGGGATGATGATAAATCTCCTCCGGTGTTCCTGCCTGCTCAATACGCCCGGAAAGCATTAACGCCATGCGGTGGGAAACGGCCATGGCCTCCTCCCGGTCGCGGGTGAGGTATAGGATGGAGAAGTGCCACTGCTGCTGCAATGCTTTCAAAAACGCCAATATCCGCCTTCGGTCCCCTTCTGCAAGCCCGCAGAAAGGATCGTCCAGCAGCAGGACCTGTGGCCGCAATACAAGCGTACAGGCTAAAACGGCCATCTTGTACTGATAGTTGGTAAGCTGCCGGGGCCTTTTCCCCGCCGCATCCTCAATATCGGCAAGGGCTAGCATGTGCATCGCCCGTCCCTGCCTTTCCTTCCGGCTAAGGCCCTGAAGCTTAAGCCCGTAGGCTACGTTTGCAAGAACGCTGCGATGGGGGAACAACGGCGTATCGCCAAATATGGCGCGTATGTTCCGCTTAAAAGGCCTCAAATCGGTCACATCCACGCCGTCCAGCAGTATCCGTCCGAAAGATGGCCGGGAAAGCCCTGCTATAATCTTGGAAAGAACGGTCTTGCCGCAGCCGGAAGGGCCTATGAGTGACAAAAATTCTCCGGACAGCAGGGAAAAATCCACGCCCCGGAGCATAGCCGCCCGGCCGAATTGTTTTTGTATATTGTTCAGTTTCAGGGGAACCGGCGTCATGGCGGTGTCACCTTCCTTCCGCCGGGTGAAGTGGGTTATTTATGTATTGTAAGCCGGAGTTTTGGGCCTGTCAACCGCCTAACAGTATCTTACAGGCATCCGCCAGTGTTTCCGCTTGGAAATCGGCGGATGATTTTTCCTGCCTGTGATTGAACCCACACAGGTGAATGGAAGCAATGCCCGCCCGGCGGGCAGCCTCTATGTCGGCTGTAAGGCTGTCTCCCAGCAGGATCACACTGCTTTTGTCAGTTATGTTCATCTTTTCCATAGCGATGAACAGCATTTTCGGATCGGGTTTGGAACAACCGATTTCCCCGCTGATGATGGCATCGGTGATATAAGGCGCAATTTCAGATTTTTGCAGCCTTGTCCTTTGCACCGAAGCAATGCCGTTGGTGACCAGTACGATGGGCATGACTTTTTGCACCTTCATCACAAATTCCAATGCGCCGGGCATCAGAAAAGCGTATTGTCCCAAGCGATCAGTAAAACAATTGCCTACCTCCTCCGCTGTATGGGAAACGGTGGAAAAATGATCGAGCAGCCGCTTGAAACGCTCGATCCTCAGCTCCTCCTGGGTAATTTCCCTTCTCTCTAAGGCCTTCCAAAGTGATTCATTGATTCGGGAATATAATGCCGCGGTTTCATCAGAAAAGGGCAGGCTACAAAAGGATAACGCGTCTTTCAGTGCTGCCTTTTCCGCCGCGTAAAAATCAAAGAGCGTGTTATCGGCGTCCGATAAAAGCAAGGAATATCTGCTTGCAGTCATATTCGTATCCTTTCTCGTGGTATATCCATAAGCTTACTTCACCCGGAACGGTTTTGCAATCCCTGTAAACGGATTTGTACCAACGCATCATCGTATCAACGCTTACAATCCGAAAACAAGGCCATATACTTTATGGATTTTTTCGTAACTTTTGCGCAATAAAAGGAAGGAAAATGGCATAGCGCGGGGAAATTTAATGATTAACAGAAAAACATATCGGCTTTTGGTGCCTGCCCGACCCGACCGTCCTTTTTATGAAAATCCGCTGCTTTATCCGCACATGATTCCGACCCGACCAATCTCAGGATGTTTAGGAGATAGGCTGATGCTTACACCTAAAAAACGGACGAGGAATCCAAGTAAAATCAAGACCCGGATTATGCATCGTTCATCTAACGGCGCTTTTGGAAAGTCCATCCGGATTACAATGATCTACTTGATAGTAGGATGCCTTTGGATCGTTTTTTCCGATCTGATCGTTGAGTCCATTTTCAAGGAACTGTCCAGCATAACTCTTGTCAGCATTGCCAAGGGTGTGTTTTATGTAGTTGCCACCGCCGCGCTGATCTTCTTCCTGGTGTATCCTTACCTGAAGAATGCTATTTCGTCCAGGCTTAATGCCCAGGCAGCCAACGCTGAACTTATAAAGGAGAAGGAAAAGCTGTTGGAATCAGAAAGCAGACTCCGGGCCAGCGAGGCGCTTTTCCGCTCCATATTTGACCAGGCTACTGTAGGTGTGTATATCGGCCATAGCAGCAAATATGTGAAAACAATCTTTGGCGACAACCCGGCCGTCAACCCCATGTATTCCGCCATTACGGGAAGAACGCTGGATGAATTATCATCCCTGAAATGGACAGATATAACCCATCCGGATGATCTGAGAACGGATCTTAACAACTATGCAAAGCTTACGTCCGGCTTAATCAGCGGCTACGATATGGAAAAACGGTATATAAGGCCGGATGGTTCCCTTGTCTGGGTGAATATGAACATGTCCAGGCTGTATCTTGAGAACTTGTCCGACTTCACCCATTTGTGTATCATAAATGATATTACCGAGCGCAAGCAGCATGAGATCAAGTTGAAATATTTGAGTGAGCACGATCCGCTGACTGGTGTTTATAACCGGAATCATTTTGAGGAAGTGTTCAACTGTGATCTTCAGATCCATCCCGCAATAAGTAAGGCGCTGCTGCTCACGACGCTGAATGAATTCGGCGGGGTAAACGTAATCCATGGATACGCCTACAGCGAAGTGCTGCTAAAGCAGGTCGCCATGAAACTGAATGAACTTTCAACGCCGCACCGTCTTCTGTATCAAATTGCCGGAGACCGGTTCATCTTTTATGTCCGGCGGTATGAGTGCAAAGAAGAACTGCAAAAGCTCTGCCGCACTGTGATTGAAGTTCTGGATACATGCCTTGCCGAGGTTCGGGTATACGGCACTGTCGGTGTTTTGGAGTTGGAAAGCACACAAACTAGTGTGGACGATATTTTGAAGCTTGCTTCCATTGCAGCCGAATACGCAGCGACGAACCATGCGGAAAGATACAGTTTCTTTGACAGGAATATGGAGGCTGCCGTCAACCGGAAGGAACTCATCAAGTCAGAACTCTTAAAGTGCGTTAGAAGCGAAAGCGACACATCCCTCTATATGGTGTACCAGCCCATATTCCATGCCCAAACAGGTGCTATATACGGATTTGAAGCCTTGGCAAGGTTTACGGGCGACAGGGCGGGTCAGGTGCCTCCCAATGAGTTTATTCCCATTGCCGAGGAAGCGCAATTGATTGTTCCTTTGGGCAAGCGAATCATGCGGCTAGCCTGTGGTTTTTTGAAGCACTTGGAGCTAAACGGCATTCATGACAAGGTGATTGCCATTAATATTTCCGCCATTCAGCTGAAAAGGGATGATTTCCTTTCCGATCTCCTGGAAGCGGTTGCGGATGCCAATGTAAGTGCGGGCAATATTACGCTGGAAATCACCGAGTCGGTGTTTTCCGATAACTACCAGTTGATCAACGAAAAGCTTGGCACTATTCGGGAGAAGGGTATTGCCGTCTCCATCGACGACTTTGGAACAGGGTATTCATCCCTGGCCAGGGAAATCGAATTGAATGTAAACTGCCTGAAATTGGATAAGCAGTTTATCGATGGGCTTATGATGCAAGATCATGATAATGTGATTGTTGGGGATATTATCTCCATGGCTCATAAGCTTGGGCACAGCGTGGTTGCCGAGGGTGTGGAGCAGGATGAACAAAGGCAGTACCTTATCAAACATCATTGCGACTACATACAGGGATATCTTCTGAGCCGCCCGCTGTCTGAGGAGAAAGCATTCCATCTGCTTTAGGATTTTTTTGATAGCGTTCCAGAAAAACGCGCTTGCAACAAATTTTGCTTTGCGCTATAATATGTTAATAAAGGCGATGACGGAGAACAAAGCCTGCTCAAAAGGGCCAAGCCAAAGAGAGGACGGTCACCGGCTGAAAGCCGTCCGCACAGCCCGCAGGAAATTCACTCCCGAGCTTCCCCGCTTAAACCACTGAAGGGCCGGCAAAGCCGGCCTAGGCAGGGCCATTTTTTAAATGGCCGGGCCGTACCCGGCGCCGCCGCAGGCGGTGACGGGCGAAAAGGCAGTAGGCAGGGACGGGCACGCCCCCGTTATGAAGCGGCGAGCGCATATGGTTTACGCCTGTGCGGAATTTGGGTGGTAACACGCGGCAGTATGCCTTCGTCCCATGGCTAGTCCTATAGCCTATGGGGTGAAAGGCTTTTTTATTGCCTGTTAAGAGGAAAGGGGAAAGCAAAATGGATATCCGGGAACAAATTGCGAGCTTACGGGACCGCCTCTCGGTGGAGCTTAAGGAAGTTGACTCCACCCAGGTGCTGGAAGGCCTGAAGGTGAACATGCTTGGCAAAAAGGGCGATCTCACGGCGCTGCTTCGCATGATGGGTCAGCTTGATCCATCGGAGCGGCCTCAGGCCGGTCAGCTTATCAACAATGCCCGGGAGGAGTTTGAGGCTCTGCTTATAGAAAAGCAGACGCTGCTTGGCAAAAAGGAGCGAGAGGAAGCTTTAAAGCGGGAAGCCATTGATGTAACAGAGCCCCGGGAGCTGCCCTTGCTTGGCACGCCCCATCCCGTTACGCTGGTGCTCCGTGATATGGTGGAGTGCTTTGCTGGCATGGGTTTTGAAGTGGTGGAAGGCCCGGAGGTGGAATTGGACCACTACAACTTTGAGCTGCTCAATATGCCCAAGAACCATCCTGCCCGGGATGCCCAGGATACCTTTTATATCGATGAAAACACAGTGCTTAGAACACATACTTCCCCTGCCCAGGCACGCACCATGCTTACCCGCAAGCCGCCCATCCGCGTTATCTGCCCCGGCCGGGTCTACCGGGCCGACGAGGTGGACGCTACCCATTCCCCGGTATTCCATCAGCTGGAAGGGCTTGTGGTGGATAAGGATGTTACTATGGCCGATCTTCGGGGAACGCTGGAGGCGTTTGCCAAGCGGCTGTACGGGCCGGATATGCAGATCCGCTTCCGCCCCTCCTTCTTCCCTTTCACAGAGCCCAGCGCGGAGGTGGACCTGACCTGCGTGGCCTGCCACGGCGCCGGCTGCCGCATCTGCAAGGGCACCGGCTGGATTGAGGTGCTGGGCAGCGGCATGGTGAACCCCAAGGTGCTGGATATGTGCGGAATAGACAGCAGCGTCTATTCGGGCTTTGCATTCGGTATAGGCCTGGACCGCATTGCCACGCTGCGTTATGGGATCAGGGACATGCGGCTTATGTTTGAAGGCGACGTACGCTTTTTGTCGCAGTTCCGCTAAGACGAGGAGGGATGAATATATGAAGCTTCCCATGCAATGGATCAAGGAATACGCGCCTATCCCCGTGGACGTCAACACCTATAAGGACCGCATGATCTGGACCGGAACGGCGGTGGAAGGCGTGGAAGCCCTGGGCGAGGATATTGAAAAAGTGGTGGTGGGCCGTGTGCTCACCGTAGATAAGGTCGAAGGCAGCGATCACCTGCACGTATGCTCCGTGGATGCGGGGCAGGACGCTCTTTTGCAGATCGTATGCGGCGCGCCCAACGTGGCACCCAGCATCCTGGTCCCGGTAGCCCTGGAAGGAGCGAAGCTCCCCGGCGGCGTGAAGATCAAAAAAGGCAAGCTGCGCGGTGTCATGAGCGAGGGCATGCTCTGCTCCGCAACGGAGCTGAACGTGCCCCAGGAATTGTACCCCTCTGTGGGCGACGCGGGTCTGCTCATTTTCCATGAGGAATACCCGCTTGGAACCGATGTGAAAACCATCTTCGGTCTTGACGACACCGTCATCGATTTTGAGATATTGGCCAACCGGCCCGATTGCCTGTGTGTTTGGGGCGTAGCCAGAGAGACAGCGGTGGCCCTGAAAGCCAGCTTCCAAAAACCATCCATCAACGTAACGGAAGCGGATGGCAGCATCCATGAACATGTGAAAGTCACAGTGGAAGACAATGATTTTTGCCCACGGTATGTGGCAAGAGTCGTAAAAAATGTGCGGGTTAAGCCGTCACCCCTTTGGCTGCGCAAATATTTGTACGGTGCCGGCATGCGCTCCATCAACAACGTAGTGGACATCACCAACTTCATCATGTTGGAAACGGGCCATCCCATGCATGCCTTTGATCTTTCAAAGGTGCGGGGTGGGGAGATTATTGTCCGCAAGGCTACGCAAGGCGAGATCATTAAAACGTTGGACGGCAAGGAACGCACGCTTGCCGGCATCGAGCTTCTTATCTGCGACGGGGAAGGCCCCACCGGCGTTGCCGGCATTATGGGCGGTGAGGAAAGCGAGATCACCGAAAGCACCAGGACGCTTATGTTCGAGTGCGCCGCTTTCGACCGCACCGGTACCCGTCTGGCTGCCAGAAGCCTCGGCATGCGCACGGAAGCCAGCGGCAGGTTTGAAAAGGGTGTCAGCCCAAAGACAGCGCTGGAAGCCATGCAGCGGGCTTGCCAGATGATCAATCTGTTAGATGCCGGGGATGTGGTGCCGGGCATTATCGATGTGTATCCGAACCCGCAAAAGCCGCAAATGATTCATGCTTCCCTGTTAAGGATTGCAAAGCGCACCGGCGTAGATATTCCCGCACAAACTATGGTGGATATATTGAAAAGCCTGCACTTTGAGGTAAAGACGGACGGTGACCATATAGACGTTACCGTACCCGACTTCCGCCAGGATGTGGAGGGAGAGGCCGACCTTTCCGAGGAAGTGCTACGCATCTATGGCTACGAATCCATTCCCGCAACGCGCTTAAGGGGCGAGTCCACCCCGGGCGGGCGCAGCGACGCCATGCGCTTCAAGGACGCGCTGGGCATGAAGTTGAACGGCCTCGGTTTTTCTGAGATTATGAACTTCTCCTTCATCAGCCAGAAGGCAATTGAAAAGCTGAACCTAGCTAAGGACGACGAGCGGAACAAGCCGTTGACGATTTTGAATCCCCTTGGAGAAGATACCCGCGTCATGCGGCCCAGCCTGGCTCCCGGAATGCTTCAAACGTTGGCCCTAAATATGAATCGGGGTAATCAAAAGGCCTGGCTGTATGAGATCGCTGCGGTATTCAACGGGCTTAAGCCTACGGCCGAAAATCTGCCCACGGAGACGCTTACGCTTTGCATGGGGCTTTATGGCAGCGGTGCGGATTTTTATACGCTCCGGGATACCGTGCAATCACTGCTTGCAGGCATGGGCATCAAAGCGGAAATCGCCCCCGGCGGGGAAAGCTATCACCATCCGGGCCGGTGTGCATTGCTTACGGTAAATGGGCAGAGGCTGGCGGTGCTGGGTGAAGTGCACCCCGATACCATGGAGGCCTTTGATATACCGGAGCGGGGCCTTATTGCAGAAATCGATGTAAGCCTTGCGCGCTCCCTGGCAGTGCCCATGGGGGATGTGAACCCTCTGCCCCGTTACCCCGCCGTGAGCCGCGACCTGGCCCTCGTGATGGCGGACGGCCAGCCCGTAGGCCCCGTGATGGCGGCTATGGAAAAGGCGTCCGGCGAGCTTTTGGAAGAATGCCGCATGTTCGACGTATACCGCGGCGCACAGCTTGGCGAAGGTAAAAAATCTGTGGCCTTCTCCCTTTCTTTCCGGGCCGCCGACCATACGCTTACCGAGGCAGAGATAACCGGCGCCATGGATAAGGTGCTCAAAGCCTGTGAGAAAGAATTCGGCGCTTTGATCCGGGCCTAGGGGGCGAAGCCCCCTAGAGACCCTCGCCCAAGGCTCCGTAGCTCCGACCCCATCAGTGGTGGATAGGGGAGGTGCGGAGGAGGCGGGCGAAACAGGCGATGCAAGCAGCGCGCCGATTGAGCCGGATGAAAAGAATCCCTTGAGAATCCCGTTATAGGAGATACAAAAAAGCTGCCCCTTCCGGTACAGTCGAGCTGCGGAAGGGGCTTCTGCTATTTATTCTGAAGAATGGATTCAAAAGGGATAAATTCCTTTGGAAGGATTCTTATAATAAACCAAGACTTTAATGCTTCGTTGTATGTAAAGTACAGTTTACAAGGGAGTACACAGGGTAACGGTGTGGCGGATAATATTCTGCATTTGCAAAACTCAATCTGGCTTTCAATGGAGATAAAATCTTTTTTGTCCACAGATTGTCTTGCATAAATGGCATCTATTCTGCTGTTCATTTTCGTAGCTCCTTTTCTTTAAAAAAGAAACGGAGCTGCTGACAATATAATTATACCGCCGGCAGCCCTGCAAATCAATGTTGTCAAACCTTACTTCCCGTTTTCCGACCTCTGCCACTCGGGGCTGGCGGTTATCAGGGTATCCACAAACCGGGTGCTGTCCTTGCGTGTCCTGCATCCGGCCTGTTCAATGCGGCTTTGGATAAAGTGGTAATAGCAGCTCTCCGGCTTTTCGATATGGAAATTGTACTTGCTCCGGCTTGTGTCAATATGGGTTGCTGGCGTACTGTTCTTTCTGTCGTTCGCGGTGGGCTTCCAGCGGCCTTGCCGGGTTGCCCTTGTGCTTTTCAAAGCGTAGAATGGCGTGTTGCGGCAAAACCTATCAATCCTCCCTCCTGTATGCGGTTAGAAGCCTGTTTCGAGGGGTGGAGGTACAAACATACCGCCCACCCCGAAACAGTCTCGAAAAACCTTGTAATGCCGGGCTTTTTCAGACCCTAATTGTCCGTTTTGTTCCGTTTGCTCCTGCTGCTGGCGTTCTTCTGCTTCCTGTGCACTTCTTCCGCACAAGCTTCACAGTATTTCGCTCGGTTGGAGCCGGAGACGAAAGCCGCCCCGCACAGGTTGCACCGCTTCAGGCTGTCGTTATGGAATAGCTCCGTTTCCAGCGTCTTGTCCAGCGGCAAGACCGCCCATCGGAACCACTTGTAGTTGACCGAGTGGGAAATGCTCTGGACACAGACACATTCCTCCCCATCGTCCAGCAAAATGCAGTTGCCGTTGCCATGGTTGCAACACTCCCGGCGAATGAGGGTGTTGGCTCGCCCGCGCTGTCCCGGCGTCATGTGGGGCAAGGAGCCGTCCGGTCTGCGCTCGATTGGATTTAGTTTATCTCTCATTGGGTATCCTCCGTTCTCCCTGTCCTGCGCAATATCCACAAGGTTGGAAAACAGCCTGAAAATGAAAAAATTCCATGCCTGTGGAAAGGTATGGTATAATTGGGGCAAGCAGATAACCGAGACGGAGAAAGGAGAATACGGCTATCAATATGACCTTGACAATACAGGAGAAGCTTAAGGATTTACGGGTGGAGCAGGGCCTGACGCTGGAGCAGTTGGAATAGCGTACGGGCACTTCCAAATCCGCTTTGGGCAACTATGAAACAGAGGACTATAATGACATAAGCCATACCAGCTAAACTGACAGCGGAAGAATTTCAGGTGATGATACGGGTGTTAGGAAAATCCAAGCACTTGAGTATTCGGGCAAAGAAGCGCAAGAAGAAACGAAAATGATAAGCTTTTTTGGTAATGTTGAGTTTGATAACAAATGCAGCAAACAGGAATTTGTCGATTGGTTTTAAAGATTAAGATAAGATGGATATGGAAGTGTTCGATTATCTTAATAAAGTTTATTTACCTCTTTGGGAAAAGTATAACGAACTATGCAAGAGCTTAAAAGAAACGGAAATAAAAATGGCAGGCGGATTTTTCAACAATCATTCTGTTAAACATAACAATACTTTTATTACAGAGTATTTTCCCATACCTGTTATTTTATTGGAAAATTTGGGAGATATAGGAGTTGATGTTGATTCTATTTGGCTTGAAATAAAACTGACAAAGGAAATGGCGCTTAATCTGGATTATACGCAACTCGCAAGTACATACTTGTTTGAAGTCTATGGTGCGGAAAACTATCTCAGCGACATATATAACGAGCAGATTGACATTTCAGATATCGTAAATAACATTCATAAAAGCGAGGAATCTACTCTCTGTATTTGTTTTTACTTTGATAAGGAAGTCGATGTTAGCGAGTTACTTAAAGTAATCAACATGTTCGCAGTATAAGCACAACGCGAAGTCGACAAATTGGAATTTGTCTAGTGGGTTGCTCAAAAGAGAGCCGCTACGCCTATCCAGCCAGTCAAGGGCCGGATAGTATTTTGCTAACGCAAAATCTCCACTCTTAAACCCTTGACTGGCTGGATTTTTGCCGTGTCACGGCTCTGCCGAAAACGGGGAACATGAGCAAAGCTCCCGCTCCCGTTTCCGTCCGCGCCATTGTACGGCAAAACCGGCACCGTTGGATCGGCGGCAGCCGGTAGCTTTTTGCGGTGGCTCTGCCCCCGCGCCCCCGGCCTCCTCCAAGGAACAGGAGGGGAAATCCGGGCGGGACTTCTAGACAAAATGTCCCGAAGCAGCGACGCAGGGCGAGAATGACCTGAAAACGGCGGTGGGAGCAAGCCCCCGCCGCCGCCGTATCCATCGGTGCATTTATGTTTTGGAATTGTATTAGCTAACAGCGTTTCCTAAGTCCTGTATCAGTGCCAGCACGTCTTCCTCTCTGGTTGCCCAGGAGGTGCATATGCGCACGGCGGTATGGTTTTCATCGGTCTTTTCCTGAAAGGAGAAGGCGTACTTGTCCGACAGCTTTTTCAGGACTTCATCCGGCAGGATGGGGAACTGCTGGTTGGTGGGGGATTCCACAAGGAAAGGAACATTCATGCGGCGCAGCGCATCCCTTACCAACATGGCCATACAGTGGGCATGTGCAGCGATGGAAGTATACAGGTCTCCCTCAAAGAGAGTCAAAAACTGTACGCCCAGCAGCCAACCCTTGGCAAGCATCCCGCCCCGCTGCTTGATGAAGTAGCGGAAATCGGGCTTTAGGGCCGGGTTTACGATGACGACCGCTTCACCGAAAAGCGCACCCACCTTGGTGCCGCCGATATAGAATACATCGCATAGCCTTGCAATGTCGGGCAGGGAGATATCATTGCCTTCCCCGCACAGGCCATAGCCCAGGCGCGCGCCATCCAGGAACAGATACAGGCGGTGTTTATCGCAGACTTGCCGAAGTGCCGTAAGCTCAGCCAAAGTATAGAGGGTGCCCACTTCCGTGGAGAAGGAAATATAGACCATGCCTGGCTTGACGGTATGCTCAAAATCGGCCTGCAGGGTCACTTCCCTTTCCACCTGTTCGGCGGTGATCTTCCCGTCAGGGCTATTCACAGCCAGCACCTTATGACCGGTGGCTTCGATGGCGCCCGTTTCATGAACGCTTATGTGACCGGTATGGGCACACAATACGCCCTGGTGCGGGCGCAGCGCTGCTGAGATCACAGTGGTGTTGGTCTGCGTGCCGCCCACCAGAAAATGCACGTCGGCATGGGGGCAATGGCATTTTTCTTTGATCAGTTCCGCTGCCTGAAGACATAGTTCATCCGTTCCATAACCGGGGTACTGCATAAAGTTGATGGAGTTGAGCTTTTCCAGTATCGCGGGATGGGCCCCTTCCTGATAGTCGCTGCAGAACAGGATCATTTGTGCGCCGCCTTTTTATTATTCATAAGTGCCGATGGCCAGGATATCCGGAATGGCCCGGGCATTTTCGGAAACGCCCTGACCGCTGCCAAGCTCCACGCTTTTGCCCATGAACACCATGGCGGAGGTGCCGCCGCCGTCCAGGTTAAGTGCGTCGGTGCAGCCCAAGTCGTAGAATGTTTCCGCCAGGAACTTCAGGCCGCAGCCAGCGGAAAAGTCGGTGCGGCCTTCCACCAGCATGCCGATGTAGTGGCCCGGCTCAATGATGCCGATGGCGCTGCGGGGTTCCTCATGGGTGAAGTTGGTGTACATATCCGGGTTGATGATGCTATCCCTAAGCAAGATAGGACCGAAGGAAAGCACCTCCGTGGCTCCCATGTCGATATACTCCTGGGCGCTGTGCTCGTAAGACTCATACACCTTCATATCTCCATTGGGGAAGAAGGCGGCTGTATCCAGACTGGGCAATGCCAGAGTAGGTTTATTATACGTTTTGCTGTAGATGATTTCGCCATTTCTGATAATGATGCCGGTGCGTTTGTTGTTGGCTACACGGTAGGAGTAAAAGTCGCCGTTCTGGGCGTAGACTACCTTGTGATTAATGGCCATGGCCTCCGGCGTGCCGTTGGTGCGGCCGGGATGTTCCTTATTTAATGTTATGGTGCGCATCGGCTCGCTTTCGCTGCGGATGTCGGCGATATACCATACCAGTTTTGTGGGTGTGTCGCGGCGGTAGCGGGTGATTTCCACTCTCAGGTCCTGGGTGATGTACATCCAGGAGCCCTTCTCCCAATCGTTTATGATATAAGGTTCCATGCCCTCGGGCAGGTATCCGGCTTCCTTCACAGGATCAAAGGCCGGAGCGTTGGCTGCTCCCGTTTGAGATTGTGATTCCTCCACCAAAGCGGAATCTATTGGTAATAGCAGAAGCGCCGCCACCACAAGGATGGCAAACTTTCGAATCAACCGCATGCATCCGCACCTCCTTGGACAAGGTATATGCCGTGGACCGTCCCATTATTATAGAATTGGGACAAACATTCGTCAATAATAACCTTAACAATTTATTGCAATTACATGACAATTTTACATCTTTTTCACTGACTGTGGAAGTTTTTCTGACTTTCTCATATAATACGATTTAATCATCCCTGCAATTCCGCGAAGAAGGAGCGGGTATTATGCGGTTTACCAAGATGCACGGAATAGGTAATGACTATATTTATGTGAACTGTTTTGAGGAGTCGGTGGCAGACCCAAGGGAGATGGCCATTTTAATGAGCAAGCCCCACTTCGGCGTGGGTGCGGACGGGCTGGTACTATTGGAGCCCAGCGACACGGCGGATTTCGGGATGCGGATATTCAACGCCGACGGAAGCGAGGCGCAGATGTGCGGCAACGCATCCCGATGCATCGGAAAGTATGTGTATGAACGGGGTATGACCAATAAAACGGAAATCATACTGCGCACACTTAGCGGGCTTCGGCCTTTGAAGCTTACCGTGGATAACGGCAAGGTTTCCAAGGTGCGGGTGGATATGGGCTCGCCGGAATTGAACCCAAGGCTTATCCCTGTGGATTTGCCGGGCGAAATGGTGCTGGACCACCGCATACAAGCTGCGGGGCATACATATCAAATCACATGCGTCAGCATGGGCAATCCCCACGCCGTTATATTCGTGGAGGAACCGGACCTTGTAAACCTTCCCGCAGTGGGACCGGCCATTGAAAATCATTCCCTCTTTCCCCAGCGCACCAATGTGGAGTTTGTAAAGGTCATACGCAGGGATTTGATACAAATGCGAGTGTGGGAACGGGGCTCGGGAGAGACGATGGCCTGTGGCACCGGGGCTTGCGCGTCGCTGGTTGCGTCGGTTTTGCGGGGTCGTGCTGGCCGCCAGGCCACACTTACACTTTTGGGCGGAGACCTTACTGTAGAGTGGTCCGCCGGGGATAACCATGTATATCAGGAAGGGCCGGCGGAGTTTGTGTTTGACGGAAACTGGCTGGTGTGAATACAAAAGCAACAAGGAGGCTGACTTATGCTGCGCATCAATGAAAACTATCAAAAGCTGCCTGGCTCCTACCTTTTCGCGGAGATTGCAAGGCGGGTAAAAGCATTTCAGGCAGAAAACCCCAAGGCGGACATCATTCGCCTTGGCATTGGGGATGTGACCCAGCCTCTGTGCCCTGCTGTGATAACCGCCATGCACAAGGCGGTGGATGAAATGGCTGATGCCCGAACCTTCCGCGGCTATGGCCCGGATTTCGGATACGATTTTCTGGTGAACGCCATACTGGAGAGCGATTATGCCTCAAGAGGCGTTTCACTTACGTTTGACGAGGTATTCATTTCCGATGGGGCCAAGTGCGATGTGGGCAACATACAGGAGCTGTTTTCCGTTGACTGCCGCGTAGCCGTTACAGATCCCGTATATCCCGTGTATGTGGACAGCAACGCCATGGCGGGCCGGGCGGGGGATTATGGTAAGGACGGGAGATGGACCAATCTTACATACCTTGCCTGCAACGAAGGAAACGGCTTTGTGCCCTCGCTTCCCAAGGAGCCGGTGGATGTGATCTACCTGTGTTATCCCAATAATCCTACGGGCACTACGCTCACCCGGGAGCAGCTTAAAGTGTTTGTGGATTACGCCAGGGAGAACGGAAGCCTTATCATCTATGATTCTGCCTATCGTGCTTATGTGACGCGGCCCAACATCCCCCTGTCTATCTATGAGATAGAAGGCGCTAAAGATGTAGCCATTGAGTGCAATTCCTTCTCCAAAACGGCCGGATTTACCGGCACCCGCTGCGCATATACTGTGGTGCCCCATGAAGTCAAGGGCCTGGGAATAGGCGGGGAAAAGGTATTCTTGAATGACTTGTGGAAGCGGCGCATGGCCACCAAGTTCAACGGCGTAAGTTACCCCGTACAGGTTGGCGCAGCCGCTGTCTATACCCCGGAAGGGCAGAAGCAGATCAAGGCTACCATCGCCTATTACATGGAAAATGCGAAGATTATCAGGGAAGCGCTGGTCGCCCAGGGAATGAAAGTATTCGGCGGCGTGGACGCGCCTTACATCTGGCTGAAGGCTCCGGAGGGTATGACCTCCTGGGAATTCTTCGACCTTCTGCTTACCAAGTTTCATTTGGTCGGCACGCCGGGCTCCGGCTTTGGCCCCAGCGGCGAGGGTTACTTCCGCCTGACCGCCTTCAACACCCGGGAAAACACGGTACGGGCCACAGAAAGGCTAAAAAGCCTGTAAAATGACGAAAAAAGACGAATAAAAAGTGCACGGCATATACTTGCCGTTCGCTTGACAGAAGCGCCCTGGTATTGTATAACAAGTGAGGGCGCTTTTGCTATGCGCCTTAAGCTGCCTGCAAAGATGCCGGCGGCGGAAGGAGGAGCCTCATGATCCGCACCATCGTTGGCGCCAACTGGGGAGACGAGGGCAAGGGAAAAGTGACGGACGTGCTGGCGGAAAAGAGCGACATTGTGGTCCGCTTTCAGGGCGGTGCCAACGCCGGTCATACCATCATCAACGAATACGGCAAGTTCGCACTTCATTTGCTGCCCTCCGGCGTGTTTCATCAACATATCGTGAACATCATCGGACCTGGCGTGGCCTTCAACATTGAGTCGCTGCTGCATGAACTCAGTACCCTGGTGGACCGCGGCGTGCCTAAGCCTAAAGTGCTGATTTCCGACCGTGCGCAGGTGATGATGCCCTACCATATCGATTTTGACAGGTACGAAGAGGAGCGGCTGGGAGGCAAATCCTTCGGCAGCACCAAGTCAGGCATCGCTCCTTTCTATGGTGACAAGTATCTTAAAATAGGCCTTCAGGTATGCCAGCTTTACGATGAAAATATGCTCAGGGAGAAGCTTCAAAACGTGGCTTCCCTGAAAAACCCCATGCTGGACCACCTGTACGGCAAGCCTCCCATTGATGTGGATTCGCTGGTGGAAACATATATGTCGCTGGCCAGGCTGATAAGGCCTATGGTGTGCGACACTACTGTATACCTTCATCAGGCGGTGAAGGAAGGTAAAACCATCCTGCTGGAAGGGCAGTTGGGTTCCCTGCGTGATCCGGACCACGGCATCTATCCCTACACCACATCCTCCTCGCCCCTGGCGGGGTTTGGCACGGTGGGCGCAGGCGTGCCGCCCTGGGACATGAAGGACATCTATTGCGTAACCAAAGCCTACTCCAGCTGCGTGGGAGCTGGCCCCTTTGTAACGGAACTATTTGGCGACGAGGCTGTGGAATTGCGAAATCGCGGCGGCGACGCCGGAGAATACGGCGCTACCACCGGCCGGCCCCGCCGGGTGGGGTGGTTCGACGCGGTGGCCACACGCTATGGCGTGATGGTGCAGGGCGGCACGGAAGCGGTGCTCACCAACCTGGATGTGCTGGGCTATTTGAAGGAGATTCCCGTATGCATTGCGTATGAGATCGAAGGAGAAAAGACCGAGCAATTCCCCACCACACCAAGGCTTATGCGCGCCCGGCCCGTGTACACCGTGCTTCCCGGCTGGGAGAGCGACATACGCACCGTACGTCAATATGAACAGCTGCCCGAAAACTGCAAGCGGTATGTGGCATTCCTGGAAAAACAGATTGGCGTCCCCATCCGTATGGTGTCCAATGGTCCCCGGCGGGAAGAAATGCTGTATAGAAGAGTGTAGCACAAAGGGGTGCCGGCAAACGCCGGCGCCCTTATGGCTATCTGGAGGAGAAAATGCCTATCCTGGATATCCACGCGCATATTTATCCCGATATTATCGCTCAAAAAGCTTCCGAATCGATCGGGGAATTTTATCGCCTCCCCGTGCATCACGACGGTACGCTGAGAACGCTTTTGAGAGAGGAGGCGGCGGCGGGAATCACGAAGATGGCTGTGCACTCTGTAGCCGTCACCTGGGAAAAGGTGACCCGCATCAATGATTTTATCGCCGGTGCGGTAAAGGAGAATGAAAACCTGATAGGCTTTGCCACCATGCACCCTGACCATCCGCATATCGCTTCTGAAATCGACAGGGCTATGAGCCTCGGTTTGAAAGGCCTGAAGCTGCATCCGGATTTTCAGCATTTCAATATAGATGATGAAAAAGCGTACCCCATCTACGAAGCCATCGAGGGGCGCATGCCGCTGCTCATCCACACAGGCGACAGGCGCTATGAAACCAGCCGGCCCGAGCGCATGGCAAAAGTATTGGACAGGTTTCCCCGTATGCAAACCATCTGCGCCCACCTTGGGGGATGGTCGCAGTGGGAGAATGCCCACCTTATTTTGGCCGGGCGCCCCAACGTATGGGTGGACACTTCTTCCAGCCTGTATGCCATCTCCCCGGAGACGGCCAGGGATGTCGTCTTACACTATGGCGTGGACAGGGTGCTTTTCGGCACTGACTACCCTATGTGGACGCCATCGGAGGAGCTGAACCGCCTATGGGCACTGGGCTTTTCGCTCACGGACATGGAAAAGATACTATATCAAAATGCAGCGAACTTGCTTTGTCTCATCGCCTGAGGGAGGCTTCTTATGATCGCCATCATGGATTACGGCATGGGCAACCTGCGCAGCGTTCAAAAGGCGTTTGAATACTTGGGCTATCAGGCGGAAGTCACGGATGATCAGGATGTGGTTCTTAAGGCGGACCATGTGGTGCTGCCGGGGGTAGGCGCCTTCCGGGACGCCATGGCGCGTTTGAGGGAAACCGGGCTGTATGAGGCGGCGCTGGAAGTTGCCAAGCGGAAGATTCCCTTTCTTGGCATCTGCCTTGGCATGCAGCTTATGTTCGAGGCCAGCGAGGAAAACGGGCATTATGAGGGGCTTGGGCTATTGCCGGGCACCATCACCCGCTTCCCGGAGATGGGCCTGAAAATCCCCCACATGGGTTGGAATACGCTGGACACGAAGGATTGCGTGCTGTTTGACGCGGGGCAGAGTCCTTGCGTGTATTTTGTGCACTCCTATCTGATGGCCGGCATCTGCCCCGAATGGACGGCGGCTACCGCCCTTTACGGCATACCGTTTACCGCCGTTGCACAAAAGGGTACGGTGGTGGCTGCCCAGTTCCATCCGGAAAAAAGCGGGGAAGATGGCCTGAATATGCTCAGGCGCTTTGCCGCCTGGAATCCACCGAAGGGCTCCGGAACACTGCCCCCGCCAGTGGCGGATATGGGCGGTGTGGAGGAGGCTGGCGAAACGAGCAGCGCTAGCGGCAGCGAAGCGATGCGACGATTGAGCCAGATGGAGGTGCGTAGCGGGCCTTTAGCATTGGAGCAGAGCGACAATGCAGAACACCGTACAAGCGAAGCGCAGTATGGTGCGAAGGAGGCCTGAGAATGCTTTTGAAGCGTATTATACCATGTTTGGATATCAGGGATGGCCGGGTCGTGAAGGGAGTCAACTTCGTGAACATCCGCGACGCCGGCGATCCGGTGGAAGCCGCCGTGTGGTACAACGGGCAGGGCGCGGATGAACTGGTGCTGCTCGACATAAACGCCTCCCACGAGGGACGGGGAACTATGATGGAGGTGACCTCCCGCGTTGCAGAGCAGGTGTTCATTCCATTTACTGTGGGCGGCGGCATATCAGACCTTACGCAAATCCGGGATCTATTGCGCCTGGGGGCGGATAAGGTGTCCGTCAACAGCCCGGCGGTGAAGAATCCGGATTTCATTGAGGAAGCGGCTCTGCGCTTTGGCAGCCAGTGCATTGTGCTGGCCATGGATGTGAAGAGCCGGTTAGGCAGCGGCTGGGATGTATATATCAACGGCGGCCGGATAAACACCGGCAGGGATGCTTTGGATTGGGCCGTGGAGGGCGTGCGAAGGGGAGCGGGGGAAATATTGCTCACCAGCATGGACACCGACGGTGTGGGGGAGGGCTTTGACCTTCCTGTCACAAAGGCTGTTGCCGAAGCGGTGGGCGTGCCTGTGATCGCCTCCGGCGGCGCGGGAAACATGCGCCATTTCCGGGATGTGCTCTTGGAGGGTGGTGCCGACGCGGCGTTGGCCGCCACGCTTTTCCATTTCCGGACACTTACGATAAAGGCCCTGAAGGAGTACCTTCGCGGCGAGGATGTGCCGGTTCGGCTTAAGACTTGACAAACTTAGCTTTCCGCTCACGGAGGAAGTATGAATCTTGAACCGAAGCTTAAGGAAGCACTGTCCCTTTATCAGCTGAAAAACCCTTCCGCAGCATTGATCCGCCACAATGAAAACGCAACCTGGAAGGTAACGGATGGGGCTGACAATGCTTATGTCCTGCGCATACACAGGCCGCGGGAGGGCTTTTCCCAATCCATATTTTTGCAGAATAAGGAAGCGGCTTTGCGGGGAGAATTGCGTATTCTGACAGCCCTGAATGCGTATACGGACGTTCTTATACAGAATCCAGTGAAAAACATGGAAGGCGAAATGCTGACAAAGCTTTCCGGCGGGGAATATGCCACGCTGCTCACATGGCTTGAGGGCAGCACCCTGGAAAATGCGGAAATCACTCCGGACCTTTTGCATGATGTGGGCCGCATGACGGCTTGTATGCACCACTGCTTACAAACTTGTTCTGAACTTCCTGCTCCCGCAGGCCATGATTATGACAAGCCGCTTATGGATAGAATGATCGGGAAATTTCAGGATATGGAACGGGCAAACATCATAGCTTCCAAATTTGTGGAAGGGATGACCGCCTGCCTTTTGGAAATAAAACGGCGGATGGCGGAGCTGGACCGGATGGATCATGCGTTTGGCGTCGTTCATTCGGATCTTTCCAAATCCAACATGCTGTTGTGCGGAAATTGCGTGGCCCCCATCGATTTCGGATTGTGGGGATATGGCTACTACTATATGGATTTGGGCGGATTGGCTTCCCACTATACGGAGCCCTGGCAGCAGGCCGCGATCTTTGAGGGGTATGAGAGCGTGGCGAATATCCGTGTGGAAAGGCGTTACGTTGACCCGTTCATCTGCCTTGGTATTCTGTTGTACGTATGCACTTTCGGGGAAAGTGTGTATAAGGAAGAGTGGTTCCCGGGAGCATTGGAGCGCTGGACCAATACACATTTTCTGCCCATTTTGGGTGAACAAGCAGGGGCTTAAGCTGTTCGACTGCCACCAATTTGCCGTATCAGGATAAAACTTCTCTACCTTGGGAACGATTTCCATTGGGACAGGATTGATTATTTACAAGTAAGAATGAATTTTGCTTGTGGATAAACGGAACATTTTGTATAATAGATAGGTGAAGCTGGTTCGAAGTGAAAAGGAGTGCCGTGTTTTGAGCGATAATGAACAAAATCGCCTGAAGGGCCGTATACCGGCTCGAGCGATGTATGAAAAAGCAGAACAGGTGCCTCCTCCTCAAGGGATGAGGCAAGACATAGCCCAGCGTGCGGACCGTGGCCGTATGCCCGTAAGTGGGGAGCCTGCGCCGCGGTACGTTCCTGCCCAGACTCAGTATGTGAGCAAACGCGTCAGCCGCTCTCCGGAAGAAATGTCCGGCGGCAGCGATTCCATGGCGCTTCCCTCACAGGGGCTTGAGCGGCATCGCCGCTCCCAGCGGCATGCCAGTACCGAAATGGACATGCAGGAGCGGGAAGCGCCCCGTATGGCTACGCCCCCTGTGCGGGTGCCGGGACCTGCGCCACGTACGCCAATGGATAATGGACCGATGTATGGGCAGGGCAGGCCCCAAGCGCCTGGCGCCAATTATGCCCGCACCTCCAGGCAGGAGGAATTCGCTCCCGCCAGGCCAAGGCAGTCCCAGCCGGTGCCTTCCTACCTGGAAGAGGAAGAGGAGGATGCGCCCCGCCGTGGCCGTGCGGGCCTGATGGTCCTTTTGGCCCTGGTGTTGATTGCTGCGCTTTTCCTTGGCGGGCTGTATTTCGTGCTGCCGGCAAGGGATGATTCGCAAAGCGGCGGTATCATCAACACGCTCAACGATGTGAAGCAAACCATCACAGAAGAGGTCGGGAATTTTTATAAGAGCGTAAAGAATATTATTGCGCCGGATGTGAAGGAACCCGCCCAGGTGCTGGATTTCCAACTCGCTTCCCCCTCCAGCCAGACGGCGCCGGTGGAGTTGTCTTTTACCATTTCTACCACCAAGACGGCGGAAAGCGTCCGTGTCATGGATGCTCAGGGCCAAACGCTGGTGGAGCAGAAGGCTCCCCTGGTGAGCGAGGAAAAAAGGATCATCTGGTCTTTGAAGCTGTCATTGAAGGATGCTTATTCCGGCCAGATGTCGGCCCAGGTGCTTTCTGAGGGGAATTGGCTTGACAGCGGCAAGACGGTGCAGGTGAGCATCGGCGCGCCTATTGTGACGCCTACGGAAACGCCTGTTGTGGCAACCCAGACGCCTCCTCCTTCCGCAACGGAAGAGCGAAAGGATGCACAAACGCCCGCTCCCACGCAGGTGCCTACAGAAGAGCCAACGGAGGAGCCGACCGATACGCCGCAGCCTACCGAAACACCAAAACCCACCCCCGAGCCTACCGCCACACCGGAACCTACGCCTGTTCCCAGTCCCAGCCCTACTCCCATGCCTTTCATGACGGCGGGCGCGGCGGAAGGCACCGATCCCAGCCAATTGAAGCTTACCACCAAGATTTATAACGGGACAAAGGCCACAAACGAGTATGAACGCGCGGTGCCCGTTAAAATGAACGGCCCGGCCGATTATGCAGCATGGTCCGGCGCAGTGCTCACATTCCGCGGCGGCCCCTTCCGCCAGAATGCGGCGTATGGCACAGTGGACGTACAGGAAAACAAGCTGGAAGTAGCCTGGAGCGCGCCTATGAGTGGCATCGCATCTTATTATGGCGCGGGCTGGACGGGGCAGCCGGCAATCGTCAAGTGGACCAAGGAAATCCGCGAGATGATGAACCTGACGGATGAGAAAAAGGCTATCACCGCTTTGAAGGAAGTCATACTGGCTTCCCAGGATGGAAAGATCTACTTCCTGGATCTGGCCGACGGGCAGCCCACCCGCGATCCCATCAATGTGGGCTATCCTTTGAAAGGCTCCGTCTCCGTCGATCCCAGGGGCATGCCCATGCTCTCTGTTGGCCAGGCCATCAGCAAGATCAATAATACGACAGGGGAAATAGGCTTCTTCCTGTTCAACCTCATAGATCAAAAGCAACTGATGTTCCTAAACGGCAGGGACAAGAACGCCTATTGGGCAAATGGCGCGTTTAATGGTTCCTCCCTGCTGGACCGGAGCAGTGATACGATGATCATCGCCGGGGGAAACGGCATGCTCTATACCGTTTCACTGAACACCACATTTGATTTGAGCAAATCTAAGCTGGATGTAAGTCCCAAGATTTCTTCCTATAAGGCAAAAACATCCAAGCAGCAGAACACGAAGACCGGTATTGACGGCAGCGTGGCCATGTACGGTAATTATGCTTACTATGCCGACGCCGCTGGCATATTGCAGTGCGTGGACGTGAACACCATGAAGCCTGTTTGGGCCGTGGAAACCGATGACAATACGGACGCCACCGTCGCTTTGGATTTTGATGAGGATGGCACGCTGGCGCTGTACACCGGGAACACTGTCAAGGAGCAGGGCAAGGATGGCATTTGCACCATCCGCCGCCTGAACGCTCTTACCGGCGAGCAGGAATGGCCTTACACGGTGAACGTGGCATATGATACAAACGAAGCCGGCGGCTGCATGGCATCACCTGTGGTCGGCCAGCGGAGCATTGGCAATCTGGTAATCTTCACCGTGGCTAAGACGCCCGAGGGTGGCCAGATCATCGCCCTTGATAAAAAATCGGGCCATGTGGTATGGCAGCAGCCCATGTCCAGTTACAGCTGGAGCTCCCCCGTGGCCGTGTACAACGAAAATGGCGATGCCTGGATCATTCAGGGCGACAGCAAAGGTGTGCTGCAATTGATGGATGGGCAGACCGGCGTCGTCATGAACAGCATCCAGCTGGATGGCGCCATCATCGGTTCTCCCGCTGTATATAACGATATGCTGGTGGTGGGTACCAGCGGCAAGGGCGTAAGCAAAATTTACGGTATAAAGATCAAATAAGCAAAATGAAAACGGGGCCATCCGGCAGGTTTTAAGGCACAACATGCCTTTGCTTCCGGGCGGCTCCGTTTTTGTGGAATGAACAAAAGAAAAGGGGAAGCGCATATGGCCAAGCGGTATTTGGTTGCCTTGGACCAGGGAACTACCAGTTCCCGGGCGGTAGTGTTTGAGGAAAGCGGCCGGGTGATGGCCGCCCACGGCATCGAGTTTCCGCAAATTTATCCCAAGCCCGGCTGGGTGGAGCACGATCCAAGGAGCATCCTGGAAACACAGACTGAGGCACTGAAGACCGCGGTAAAGCTGTCCGGCATCGCCGTTGAGGATATCGCAGCCATAGGCATTACCAACCAGCGGGAAACCACCCTTGTATGGGACCGCAATACCGGCGAATGTGTGTGCAATGCCATCGTTTGGCAGTGCCGCCGCACCGCGCCATATGTGGAGCGCTTAAAAGCTTCAGGCAATGCCGGGCTGATTAAAGAAAAGACCGGCCTTGTTCCGGATGCTTATTTTTCCGGCACTAAGCTGGCCTGGATATTGGATACATATAAGCTGCACAAGCGGGCGGAACTGGGGGAACTATGTTTCGGCACAGTGGACAGCTTTCTTTGCTGGCATCTGGTTGAGGGACGCCCTCATGTGACCGACGCCACCAATGCCAGCCGCACCATGCTCTTCAACCTCAAGACCCAGCAGTGGGACAAGGAACTTTTGTCCCTTCTGGATATTCCAAAAGAGGTGCTGCCGCAGGTGGTGGACAGTTCCCAGGTCATCGGCATGCTGGATACGTCTATCCTGGGCCGGCCTATCCCCGTGGCTGCCATGGCGGGGGATCAGCACGCCTCGCTGTTTGGCCAGGCTTGCCACAAGGCCGGCATGGTCAAGAACACTTACGGCACCGGCTGCTTCATGCTGATGAACACGGGCGAAACGCCGGTTGTTTCCAAGCATGGCCTCTTGACCACCATGGCCTGGCGTATTGGCGGCAAACCCTGTTACGCGCTGGAGGGCAGTGTGTTCATGGGCGGGGCAGCTATCCAGTGGCTGCGGGATGAACTCAAGATGATTTCAAGCGCCGCAGAAAGTGAAATCCTTGCCGCATCGGTAAAGGATACCGGCGGTGTATATCTGGTGCCCGCCTTTACGGGCCTGGGAGCGCCTTGGTGGGATATGTACAGCCGGGGCACCATTATGGGGCTTACCCGGGGTGCCGGCCGGGCGCATATCGTTCGGGCTGCGCTGGAGGCCATCGCCTACCAGTCGGCGGACTTGCTTACCGCCATGGCGGCTGACTGCGGTTTTAGCCCTACACGGATGCAGGTGGACGGGGGGGCCAGCGCCAACAGCTTTTTGATGCAGTTTCAGGCGGATATCATGAATATCCCCGTAGTCCGCCCCGTTGTTATGGAAACCACCGCCCTGGGCGCGGCATTATTGGCCGGGCTGGCGGTGGGGATATATGGCTCTGTGGAGGAAACGTCAAAGGCCTGGCAGCGGGACTTGGAGTTTGTTCCGCAAATGGGCAGGGCGCAGCGGGAAGATTATCTAAAAGGCTGGCACAAAGCCGTGGACCGGTCGCTGCACTGGGCCGAGGAATAACTTTTATACTACTTTTCCCCCGTGGAACATGCAATCGTATACCTTCCGGCTTTCAAAGAAAATTTCCTCCACGCCGGAATACCACTCAAAATCCCCCTGGATGAAAGCATGGTACGATAAGCTTCCCTGCTGGAAGCATAACGGGCCCCGGTAAGGGTATTCCCTTGGCACCTGAAGAAGTGCTTCTTTGAGAAAATCGCCGGAAAAGCCTTCACCAGTCACCCGGCCCGTGTAGTTCATGGACCATATGGGTACGCCTTTTATCCATACGGCTTCCTCACCGGAAAAACACTTACCGCCCAGGTAAGTGTCAAGATAATAGTAGTCCCCTTCCTGGTAAGCTGCGTCATGGCTTAACGGACGGCTGGATTCCACAAAGCCGCTCTTGGCCGCGTAAGTGGAGCGCTTTGCCCGCAATAGAAAATCGATCAGCGCTTCCCGGCCCATATCCTGCTTTTTGTCCCCGCTGTGGGATACACATTCCTCCTGCGGAAGGAAGAGGCTGTCCAGCGTGACCCTGTACAGGCGGGCAATGGCGATGGCCCGGTCCAGATCGGGCAGCGCGCGGCCGCTTTCCCATTTGGCCACGGCCTGCCGAGTAACGCTCAACTGCAAAGCCAGATGCTCCTGGCTGAGATTTGACGATGTGCGCAGCTCACGCAGCCTTTCGGGAAATGTCATATCCCTCACCTCCGCAACCAGTATAACACAAGAGAACCGGCATGAAGGATCATTTTTGTTCCGTTTTGACAACTGTGGGTTGCGCTTTTAAAGAAATGGCCGGTTTTTCCAAAAAAGCGGTTTTGTTGGGTTGACAAGTCTGTTTATGCATGGTATCATTACCAACAATCCCGGGAATTTCATACTTTTCTTGTCAGAGGAGCGTTTTTCATCAGTAGGCATGTGCGGGAGCGGGGGCTCAATCCCACGTGCGGAAAGGGAAAAATGCCGAAAGGAAGTCTGACCCCTGTCGGACGGCCTTGGGTGCGCGGTGAATAATCACGCAACTGTCATTGGATTTGCAGAATCCTTTGGAGCGCTGATACAGCATGACGGCCAAACGGCCGGTGTTTTTGCACATGCGTATACGCACCCGAAGGCTGGCTGCCGGGCGGTGTGTTTTTTTTCACCATGATTTCTTTTTTCCTAAAACGCATAGGATAGGATGGAGGTGCTGCACATGCAAAAATTTCGGGTAGGGATCGTAGGCGCGACTGGTATGGTGGGGCAGCGGTTTATTCAGCTGCTTCGGGAGCATCCCTGGTTTTCTGTAACGGCAGTGGCCGCAAGCAGCCGCAGCGCGGGGAAAACGTATGCTGAGGCAGTGGAGGGTCGCTGGGTTTTTGACACGGGGATTCCTTCCGATGTGGCGGCGATGACGGTGCTGGATGCAGCAAACATCGATGAGGTGGCTTCCAAGGTGGACTTCGTTTTTTGCGCCGTGGACATGAAGAAAGAGGAAGCCAGGGCGCTGGAGGAAGCCTACGCCAAAACGGAAACGCCGGTCGTCAGCAACAACAGCGCCTGCCGCATGCTGCCGGACGTGCCTATGATGGTGCCGGAAATCAATTTTGCCCATGCTGCGGTGATTGATACCCAGCGCAAGCGCCTGGGCACAAAAACCGGCTTTATCGCCGTCAAGCCCAATTGCTCTATCCAGAGCTATGTGCCTGCATTGACGCCGCTATTGGATTTTGGCGTTAAAAAGGTAAGCGTGTGCACCTACCAGGCCATCAGCGGCGCCGGCAAGACCTTTGCCAGCTGGCCGGAGATGCTGGACAATGTGATCCCCTACATCGGCGGCGAGGATGAAAAGAGCGAGCAGGAGCCGCTGAAGATCTGGGGCAGCCTTGTGAATACAGAGCTGGGCCCTGTTGTAAAGCCGGCTTTGGAGCCTGTGATCAGTGCCCAGTGTATCCGCGTTCCTGCCACCGACGGCCATCTGGCAGCTGTATCCGTATCCTTCCAAAACAAGCCTGACACAGGGGAAATCATTCACCGCTGGGCAAACTTTGAGACCGAGGCGCAGCGGCTGAACCTTCCCAGCGCGCCTAAGCCATTTTTACAGTATTTTGATGATCCTGCAAGGCCTCAAACCAGATTGGACCGGGATTTCCAAAAAGGGATGGGCATATCCATCGGACGGCTGCGGCCTGATTCCCTGTATGACTACAAGTTCGTATGCCTTTCCCATAACACGGTGCGCGGCGCGGCCGGAGGCGGTGTCCTCACGGCGGAACTGTTGTGTGCCACGGGGTACATTCCAAGAAAGTAGCCGTACCGCGCCTTCCATTTGAAGGAGGAATCATGAAAACCGTACTTTTTCGGGGCAGCGGCGTAGCCATCGTTACGCCCTTTACACAGGACGGCGTCGATGTGGACGCTCTTAACGCTTTGGTGGATTTCCAGCTTGAAAACGGCACCGCGGCCATCATCGCTTGCGGCACCACAGGAGAACCTTCTACCATGACCGATGATGAGAAGGACACGGTGATCGAAGCGGTGGTGAAGCGGGTGAAGGGCCGGGTGCCCGTGATCGCGGGCACGGGCGGCAACGATACCCGCAAAACGATCGCGGCGGCGAAACGGGCCAAAGCGCTGGGTGCAGACGCACAGCTGTGCGTTACGCCCTACTACAACAAAACCTCTCCCCATGGGCTTGTGGCCCATTATATGGCCGTTGCCGAGGATGGCAGCCTGCCGGTGGTGGTGTACAACGTGCCATCCCGCACTGGGCTGAACATGAAGCCGGAAACGCTTGCGAAAATCGCCAAGCATGAGAATATTGTTGGTATGAAGGAAGCCAGCGGCGATATTGTGCAGATGCTGGAAATGGTACGGTTGTGCGGCGACGACATCGCCTTCTACAGCGGCAGCGATGACAATGTGGCGCCATCATTGTCCCTGGGCTTTGAGGGCGTCATCTCCGTGGCGGCCAACGTGGCGCCCAAACTCATGCATGATCTGGTATCATCATTCCATGGGGGCGACTGGCGCGAATCGCTGCGGCTTCAAATGAAGGTAAATCCCCTGGTGGCGGCATTGTTCTGCGAGGTAAGCCCAGTGCCCGTGAAGGCCGCTCTTCACTTGATGGGCCGCTGCGAGGAAACAGTGCGCCTGCCCCTTATACCCATGCTGTCGGAAAACAAGGCAAGGCTCTTAAGGGAAATGAAGGCGCTGGAACTTATTTAAGATATTGGAGGAGCATACATGCGGATTTTGCTCAGCGGCGCCTGCGGGCGCATGGGCCGCACCGTGGCGGAATTATGCCGGGAGCGGGATATTGTGGTTACTGCCGGTGTGGATGTCTCGGACTGCGGCGATGAGATGGGCTT
This sequence comes from Bacillota bacterium, assembly GCA_023416585.1. Classification (GTDB taxonomy): domain Bacteria; phylum Bacillota; class Clostridia; order Christensenellales; family Aristaeellaceae; genus JAEWAH01. Next base: position 67,156 of record JAEZHM010000042.1, on the reverse strand, counting down.
TCCTGTATACTCCTCCTTTGATGGGGTTTTGGTCAAGGCCGATGTGATAGTGGACTTTACGCGCCCGGAAATGCTGCCGGAGCTGATCGCCTATGCGCTGCTTAAGAAACTGCCGGCGGTAATCGCCACCACCGGCTTCAATCCCGCAGATATGAAGCGCATCAAAGACGCTTCGCAGACAATTCCCATTTTTCAGAGCGCAAACATGAGCCTTGGCATCAACCTCATGAAGTCTTTGATTCGCCAGGCTGCCGCAGTGTTGGGGGAAGATTTCGACGTGGAAATCGTGGAACGCCACCATAACCGCAAGATCGATGCCCCCAGCGGCACGGCGCTGATGCTGTTTGACGAACTGAACAAGTGCTATCCCGGCGGAAGGGAAATGGTTCCGGGCAGGGAATCCCGCATCCAGGCAAGAGATCACCGGGAAATCGGCGTCCATGCCATCCGCGGCGGCACTCTGGCCGGTACCCATGAGGTAGGCTTTTATGGGCCGGGGGAAACGCTGACCATCACCCACGATGCCCAGAACCGTACCGTGTTCGCCCAGGGAGCCATTGCGGCCGCGGCTTTCATAAAGGACAAGCCCGCGGGGTTCTATGCTATGGACGACTTGATCAGGCAGGTGCAAAACCCGAATACATGATTTCCAGTATCATTTGATATGAACCGGAATAGAAAGCGGGAGCGCTCCTTTGCAAGGAAGGCTCCCGCTATTTCTGTTCTTCCCGCTATTTGGGAATTAAATAGGTATTTATTTCAGCCCCAAAAACGCTGCCATGATACTGCACATTTGGTCGGCTTCCGCCTTGGAGGGCATTTCGCAGAACACGCGGATGCGGGGCTCGGTACCGGAAAAGCGGGTGATGATCCACCCATCCTTGAACTGCACCTTGCAGCCATCCATATAGCTGACAGACCGGATTTCCAACGGGAACTCAGGCAGCTTTTTATCTGCCAGAAGCAGCCGGTTCATCCGCTCCTTTTCAGCCGGGTCAAAGAGCCAGTCATATTCCGCCATGTACAGGTAACCAAACTCATCATACAAATCCTGCACCAGCTCGGACAGCTTCTTGCCTGTTGTAGCCAGCATTTCCACCAGCAGGGCAGCGGCATAAATACCGTCCTTGCCGTGAATGTGTCCCCGTACGGTCAGACCGCCGGAGGATTCGCCGCCGATCACCGCATTGTGCAGGTCCATTGCGGAGGAAATGTGCTTGAAGCCCACCGGTACTTCGTAGCAGGTTTCATGGAAGGCTTCGGCCACACGGTCCAACAGGTGGGTGGTTGCCAGGTTTCTCACGGCCGGGCCATGCCAGCCTTTGTATTTGAGCAGGTAGTAATACAAAAGCACCAGTATTTCATTGGGGTGTATGAACCGGGCCTGATCATCAATAATGCCCAGACGGTCGGCGTCGCCGTCGGTAGCGATACCGATATCCGCGCGGGTTTCCAGCACAGTACCCTGCAAAGCCTTTAGCGTCGCCGGGGTTGGAGCTGGCAAACGGCCGCCAAACAGGGTATCATGCCGCTCGTGTATCACATCCACATGGCACCGTGCGGTAAGCAGAATGGTTTGCAGGCTGGTGCGGCTGACACCATACATGGGATCCAGGATGATCCGCAGATTGCGGGAGCGGATAGCGTCCATGTTGACAGACCGGATAATGGAATCCAGGTAGGGGTTCTGGGGATTGATTTCCTCCACCAGGCCGGCGCGCAGCGCCTGAGCGTAGGGGATCGCCTGAATCTCTTCCCGGATCACCCGATTGCTCTCTTCCCCCACTTCGCCGGTGATGCTTTCCGCAGCGTCACGGCCCCCCTTGGTAAAGAGTTTGATACCGTTGTACAGGGCCGGATTATGGCTGGCGGTTACCGCGATGCCGTAATACAGGCCATAGAACTCCACGGCAAACATAATCAGGGGCGTAGGCGCTTCCCGGTTGATCATGAGAGTATGAATTCCCTCCGCCGCCATCACCTCGCAGGCCCACTCGGCGGCCTGTCGGCTCAGAAACCGCCTGTCATAGCCCACGCAGAAACCCCGCTCCGCCGTATCTTCCCGCTTCATGCGCCGGGCCAGGGCCAGCGTCAGCCGCTGCACATTTTCCTTGGTAAAGTCCTCGCCGATGATGGCCCGCCAGCCGCCTGTTCCAAATGCAATCATGGTATTTCAACCTTTCCGCAGTTCCTCAGGAACACCATTGCGCTTCATATACAGGTGCAGTACAGGCAAAGGAACCATCCGCGGCCAGCAGTTGGACGTAAGCAAAATCATGACTATCCGCCAGGTCAAAGGTCACCTCGGTGATCTGGTCCGATGCCATAACGACATTCTGCCGGCTTAGGCCCACCCGGGAACTCTTGAGGATCGCCTTGCTGACCGGAGAGCATTTCAAATGAAGCTCTTTGCCATTGATCGTATATTCATAAATGGCTGGGCCGGTGGAAGCATAGGTGTGCCCCGCTTCAAGAGCAGCCATGATATGGTCGTAAGACAGGCTGGGTGCTTTGATCATGTTGAAGCCCCCAAAGGAATCCGTTATAAACCGGCGGCTATGGATCATGTTATGATTATCGTCCGCGGCTACAGGATAGGCACGTTTGCCGGATTTCAAAAACAACGCGTAATCATTTAGCGCATTGCCCTCCATGCCATACACCTCGGAGCAATTGTTGTATATTTCAAAGCCCGACAGGCCCTCAAGAGGGGTAAAATCCGCGGCGGCATGGGCCGACCACACAGGATGATTGTAATGCACGATAAAGCCGGCGTCCTTCAATTCGCGAATGGTTTCATTCACCTGCTGGTGGCCGCCATGCTTCAATTGAATCATCGGCGTATAAGTGATCGGCTTGCGGGCGATGCAGCAGATATGGCAGGCTTTTTGCCATAGGGTCTCTTCGGGCGTGGAGATGTTATCCAGTTCGCTGCCGGACAGCGCCAGAAAGCTGTCATCATTCAATCTGCTGTGGTCAATGCACACGCGATGATCCGTGTACGCAATAATCTGATAGCCATGCAGCTTGTAGGCATCCTTCAGCTCTTCCGGCGTGAAGCGGCCATCCGAGCAAGTGGAATGGCAATGCAGATTCGCCTTATAAAAATGTCCGTCTTTCGGGAGAAGATACCGGACTGCCATAATGATGTTCCTCCTGTGTAAAGTTGGCTGTCTCTCCCGCAGCGCATAGGGACAGCAGAAAAAAATGCGTACGTGGGGAAGCCGTACGCCATGACGGCTTCCCCTTATTAGAGTGGTTACCGGTAGGAATCCAGGATTGCATTGGCCTGCCCGGCGAATTCATCCATGGCGGCCTGAGCATCCAGGGAAGGATCCAGCACCAGCTCGGTCAGCACGTTGAGCAGTTCTGTGTTAACCTCGGCATACCCCTCGTTGCTGGGGCGTGAAATGATGCGTTCCACCTGCTGTGCGGCAACAGCGAAAATGGGCTTTTCTTCGTAAATCTTGGCCATTTCTTCGCCGCTAATCAAGCTGTTGAGGATGGGCAGATAGCCGGTCACCTCAGTGGTGTACAGGGCAGATTCATAGCTGTTCATAAACTTCATGAAGGTCCAGGCCGCCTGAGCCTTTTCTTCTTCCAGGTTGGCGATCATCACCAGGTTGCAGCCACCTGCTGAGGAGGCAACACCGGGCATCACGCAGGCGCCCAGTTCGAAGCCCATGCCGTCAGCATAGCCCTGATAGGTGTTCAGTGTACCGGTGGAGTCGATGACGAAGGCGGAGCGCATGTTCTGGAACTCCAGGCGGGCGTCAGCGGTTGCGGTGCCGCCAACCTTCACATTCAGCCAGCCTTCGGCTATGCCGGTGCGGTAGAAGGCCATGGCCTTCATGGCGTTCTCGGAGTTGAAGGTTACTTCGGTCTGCTCGTCATTGATCATGGTGCCGCCAAAAGCATCTACCAGGATTTCGTGGATCCAGGCTGTCAGCTGCTGAACCATGCCAATTTGCCCTTCCTTGGTCAGAACCTTGCAGAATTCGGCCAACTCTTCGAAGGTGGAGGGGCCGTTTTCATTCAGGCCGGCTTCCTTGAGCATGGTCTTGTTGAAGTACAGAATGGCGGTGCTGCGCTGATAGGGCATGCCATAGACTTTGCCATTGATGATGGTGTTCGTCTTTACGCCCTCTGCATAGTCGTCATAGTGGAAGGATTCGTCTGCTGCGATGAATCCGTCCAAGGGCTGGATGGTGCCGGACTTGGCCAGGTTGGACATGGTCATCACTTCGCCCAGACTGACTTCGGGAGCGTTTCTTGCCAGGATAGCAGCCTTCACCTTGCTGTTCAGGTCGTAGTAGGAATTGGCTTCATAGTCCAGCACAACCTCGATCTTGTCCTGGGAGGCGTTAAACGCGTTTACCAGATGCTCGTGGGCTTCGGCCACAGCGCCGGAGTGGCAGTGCCAGAAGTGGATGACCGTTTTGCCGCTGTTCTCCGCCATGGCGGTGCTTGCGGTGGTGAGAACCAGCATGAGAACCAGGAGAATGTTCAGGAACCGTTTCATTTGGATACCTTCCTTCCGGATTTTTTCCTTATCGCGCTTTCCGCGCAATAAAAACTTATTTGGACGTGTAGGCAAAGGCATGGATGATCTTGTTCTGTGCCAGGAAGAAGGCCACCAGCAATGGAAGCACCAAGATCACGTTGCCGGCCATAAGCACCGGCCAATTTGTTCCGCCCTCCATGTCGTTCAAACGGGCGATGGCGATGGGAAGCGTCCGTACGGAATCTTTGGTGGTCATGATCAGGGGCCAGAAGTAATCATTCCAGTGGCCGATAAAGCTGAAGAGCACAAAGGTGGTCACACTGGCCATGGCGCTGGGCGTGGCGATCTTGATCACAATGCCCAGTTCCCGAAGACCGTCGATGCGGGCCGCCTCAATCAACTCGTCCGACACGTTTTTAAAGGCTTGCCGCATCATGAATATGCTGAAGGCGCTGGCGGAGAATGGCATGATCAGTGAGCCGAAGCTGTCGATCAGCCGCCAGGAGCTCATCATCTGATACATGGGTACGAAAATCAACTGGCTTGGAATCATCATGGTTCCCATGGTGAGATAAAAGAGAAAGTTTTTTCCCTTAAAATCAAACTTGGCATAGGCGTATGCAGCCGGAATGGTGGTGACCAGCTGCGCAAGAATGACCCCAACGCTGTAAACAAAGCTGTTGCGGATATACAGAAGGAAGGGACCGGACTGCCATGCCCTTTGGAAATTGCCCCACTGGACCTTGGAAGGCAGCCACTGAATAGGGATTTTGATAGCCTCCACATCGGTTTTAATGGAGGTGAGAATCATCCATACAAAAGGAAGCAGGAAGATGGCCGAAACAATACTCAGGGAGAGTATATCCGCCGCCCGTATCAGTCCTTTTTTTGATTTCATGGTTCCGCTCCTTTCTTAATTGGTGTAGTGAACACGCTTGTTCAGCATCACAAAATAGAAAATGGTTAGAATCATCAATATAATAAACAGCACAACGCCGCCTGCCGCAGCACGGCCAATCTGCATATAGCTGAAGGCCCGCTGGTAGATGTAAAACACCAGTGTGTTGGTGGCGTTCACCGGGCCGCCCTGGGTCATAATGGATATGGTATCAAAGGCTTTGGCGGCGTTGATCAGGTTCATGATCAGCACAAAGAAAAGGGTGGGCGACAGCATGGGCAAGGTAATATGCCAGAATATTTTGAAGCCGCGCTTGGATTCCAGGCTGGCCGCCTCGTATAGCTGAACGGGGATGGCCTGCAGGCCGCCGATAAGCATCAGCGTGTCATAGCCCACCTGTTTCCACACCGATACAAGAATGATGGAGGGCATGGCCATTTCCTTGCTGCTCAACCAGCGGACATTTTCAATACCCAGATAACCCAGCAGATAGTTCAGCAGGCCGTAGTGCTCGTTAAACAGCCACATCCAGATAAACGACACGGAAACCAGGGAGATAATATGGGGTGTAAATATGAATCCTTGAACCAGTGCGCGGAGTTTGGTGGGCCGGTTCAGCCAGACTGCCATAAACAGTGAGATCGCAACCGTGAGCCCCACGGAACTGAACATATATATCAGTGTGTTCGTAAATATCGTGCCAAAGGTTGTATTGGTAAACAGAGCTGAAAAATTCTCCAGCCACACAAACTGTTTTGGATTGATCAGATCCCATTTGAAAAAGCTGAGATAAAAATTGTTCAGAATCGGGTAGATGTAAAAGATCAGCAGCAGTAAAACCGAGGGCAGAACGTATAAGTAGGGGCGCCATTGATCCCAGCCGCTTTTCTTTCGCAGGGGCCTCATGTTTTCACGGGACACGGAAGCAGGAAGGCTTACGGCATCATTGCCATTACACATGCAAAAGGGCTCCTTTCATCGTGCCGGTGGGTATTATCCATTTTAGGAATCCATGGAAAGCCTGAATGTTAATGGAATAAAAATAAACTTGCTAAAAATATAAATCGTTTTATATTTTTTCAAAAAAAAATATCAAAATCAAAAACTGTATTCCATCGAATCCCCCTTGACCAAATAGGAAGCAACCCGAATAATCCTGGTCCGTTTGGATTCCTGCCGCATGGAAGCCAGCAGCATGTCCACAGCGTGCTTGGCGATCTCCTCTGCTTGAACGCGGACAAACGCCAGGCTTGGCTGAAGCACATCGCTGATTTCAGCACAATCATAGCCAATCACCGCGATATCCTTACCTGGCATCCGATTCAAAGAACGAAGGGCATAGAGTCCGGCCAGCGTGAGCAGATAGCCCGGCAGTAGAAGCGCCGTCATGTCGGGGTTTGCTTTCAGAAAGTCAATCGCTTCCCTGCGAAGCGCTGCAGGATCGGAATTATTGTTCCATTTGGTGCACAGCAGCCGTTCCTCCACCTCCATATGATGGTCTGCAAAAACCCGTCTATAGCCTTCCTCTCGCTCCTGAGTGTTCCATCGGTTGGGCGAAAGAGCGAACATGCCGATCTTCTGATGCCCCTTGGAGATCAGCAGCCGCACAGACTCATAAATGGCGTTGATGGTATCCACCAGCACCGTATCAGCCTGCAGACCCTCCACGCCGCCATTGACAAACACAAAGGGTATGCCATCCTGCTGCACCCGCAAAAGGCTATCTTTAACCTCCTGGGTTGCGGCGCAACCAGCCAGAAAGATGATGCCATCCACCTTTTTCTGATGCACAAAAGCAATCTTCTGGACCAGCTTGGCGCAGTCGTTGTCATAATCGCAGTAAACCACGCTGTAATTCTGGCTGATCAGAAGCTGCTCCACTTCTTTGATCAAGGATATGGTGAAAATATTGTTGATACTGGGAACCAGCAGCCCGATGGTCATGGATGTGGAGGTGCGCAGGCCCCGCGCAAAGTCGTTGATATGATAATCAAGCTCCTCAATCGCAGTGGCCACACGTTGAGAGTTTTTGGGCGATATGGGCTTGTTGTTCAAATATTTCGAAACCGTGGCAGTGGAAAGACCGGCACGCCTAGCCACATCCGAAATCGTTACACTCATCTATATCGCTCCTTCATGTTTTCGATTATAAGTCATTGTCACCCTGTTGTCAAGGGTTGGATATAAACCTGAAAGCTGAGACGGTGCTTGTGTTTGGCCTTTAATCGTGCTATGATGGACAGGCGATGACTAAGAAGGTTCGTTGAAGGGACAATGGAATTATTGGAGGCATTTCTCACGGTGTTTTTGCAGATTAGCCTTAAACGATTTATATTTGTGCGTTAAGCAGGAAAGGTGAGTGAAACCATGCATGTAACCACATCCACCGCTATACTTCATCCCAATATTCTGGGAAACCGGGCGTTTGGCATTGAGGAGATACCTGGAATCATCAAGGCGGCCGGATTCGACGGCCTGGATTGGAGTCTGTGGGAATTCTGCCTTCGGGGAAGCAAAGGATTTGAAGGGTTCATGAACGCGTCCGATTGGGAGAGAACTGTCTACAGCCTCCGTGAAGCAGGTGACGCCGCCGGTATCCCGTGCAAACAGACCCATTGCGTCTCGGTGAATGCCGACATTTATCGGAAGCTGGACCATGAACAGCTGCGCATTATGGAGAAGCGCTGTCTTAGCGCCAGCAGCATTCTTGGGGCTGAATGGACGGTCATTCATCCCTTTTCTCTCACAGAGGGTGATCGGGCAGAGTCCATCCGCTTTTTTGCCGAATATTTGAAGCCCCTTCAGGAGCTTGCCCATCGCTTAAAGGTGGGGATCGCCGTTGAAAACATGATTTTACGATCAGACGCGCCACACCGTTTCTGCTCCTCGGCCGAGGAACTGATGGAGCTGGTGGATACGATGAACGATCCCCTGGTGGGCTGCTGTTGGGATACGGGCCACGCCAACATTTCCCGGGAGGACCAGTATGCCTCCCTGACCATGCTGGGTCACCGGGTCAAGGCACTGCATATCGATGACAACTATGGAACAGATATCGACCTTCATCTGCTGCCTTACGAAGGAAAAATCAATTGGGATGACGTGATAAAAGCCCTTTTCGAGATCGGATATCATCATGATTTTGCGTTCGAGCATGCTTTGAACCCAACCCCCGCCCAGGTGATGCCCCTGCAATTGCGCTACATGCGCTGCCTTGGAGAAACGATGATTAACCATCGTTGCTGAGCATCATCCACGATGCCCAGAACCGTGCCCAGAGAGCCATTGCGGCCGCGGCATTCATAAAGGACAAGCCTGCAGGGTATTATGCCTTGGATGATTTGATCAGGCGGATGTCATAAAAATACCGGCGCAGGCAATTCAGCCTGCGCCGGTGTTGTTTTGATATAATTATCAGACTTTAGGCGTGGGGGTGGGGTTGGCCGTCGGAGTTGCCGTAGGCTTGGGTGTAGCAGTGGGAGCCGTTGTGGGCTTGGGGGTGGCAGTCGGAGCTAGAGTGGGCTTGGGGGTAGGCGTTACCTTCAGCGCCTTGTTTTCCTCTTCCAGCTTGGCGACTTTTTGGGTCAGATCTTTGACCTGCTTGTTGGCGTCGTCCAATTTGGTGGTCAGGGTCTGTTTCTCGGTTTCCAGTGCGGCGACCTTTGCGGTGGCGTCATCGGCAGCCTTCTTGGCGGCGGTAAGTTCGTCGGTAAGAGTCGTCTGTGTGGTCGCGGCAGTCACTTTATCCTTGGCGGCTGCATCCAGCTCTGCCTGCTTGGCAGCAACATCGGCCTTTGCTTTGTCCAGTTCGGCCTTAAGTGCGGTCAGATTCGCGGCGGCTTCATCGGCGGAAGCTTGGGCTGTTTTAGCGGCCGCTTCCAGAGCTGCTTTATCATCAGTCAGAGCGGTTACCGATTCTCCAGAGGTCTTGAGGTCGGCGGTCAGTTTGTCAACGTTCTGCTGCAGTGTGTTTTTCTGCAGGAATAGGCTAAGGCTTAGTACCAAGGCGGCGATGAGCACGATGCTCATCAGGATGGCAACGGTTTTTTGGCTGCTGCGGTTCTTCTCGGTCATGATGCGCTCCTCCTTTTTAAATATGCCCTTTTCGATAATGGAAGTGCCACATAATAAACGCAGGCTCTCTTCCAGTGTTGATAGCAATCATACCATATATTATCAAAAAAGAAAACAGAATTTGGTATGAAAAATGCGTTTTTTCCTTGCGATGGCAAGTAACAGCATTTTCTTGACGCACCTATTCATTGTACAGTATAATAACCGCATGTCCCGGCTGCAAAGCGTCAAATTGCAGGCCTTGGGAAAATGTGTCGGAACAGGAAAGAGGAAACAGGGAGGCGGGCTCGTGCGCAAAGAGGAACGGCTGCTTTTGTACACGCTGTTTGCTATCGCCTTCTTTTTGCTTGTGCCCGCGTTGATTGAGGGGCCGCAGGATTCAGCCGCACCTTCTATGGAACGTCATCTTACCTTGGTGCTGTTTAACACATCGCGCGCATTGGAGCACCAAGCCGGCGATCAGGGTTCACCAAACCGCGTGGATCGTCCGGAAAGCATTGCGGTAATGGATGTTAGAATGCTGGCAAGGCCTGATGTCAAGTCCGACGCCAACGGGCATCCCTTGGGGGAGAATACGTATATCAGGGCAGTGTACCAGGCTTTCAGGCTGGAAGGCAAGTCAGGATAGGCGCTATATTTGAAATGATGGAATTTCGGCACCAATATGCGGAAGGAAGAGTGTTTTATGAATAATCAGGCAAAAGAACATAAAAAGATGAGCGATGTACGCAAGTCTGCCATCTTTTTGGCAGTGGCGTTGGTTCTGACGCTGTTCATCGGCGTTATCTCCGTTACCGGTTTACCCCTGGACAGCCGTGGCCTGTATAAGGTCAAATCATGGGTGCCTTCCCTGAACGCGAACAATTGGCCCTCCTCCAATCCTCTCGGCATGGATCTTGGGGGCGGCACATACATGGAATACCAGGCAGCCTTGCCGGAAGGCAGCAATCAGAGTCTTGATGCTGCCATCGCAGATACCGTGTCCATTCTTCGCGGCCGCTTGAGTGAAAGAGGATATTTGGAGGGCTCCGTTTTAGGTACTGCCGATGGCAAGGTTCGTATAGAGCTTCCTAATACAAAGGATAAAGCTGAATTGCTTTCCTTGCTGTCTGCCGGCGGTAAATTGACATTCTCATTCCCTGACGGTGTATTCCTGGAGGGCAATCATATCAAATCAGCGGTTAGGGAAAAAGATGCCAGCACGGCCCAGCCAATTGTTCGTATGGTTCTTGATGCGCAAGGCACAAAGGCTCTTTCAGACGCCACTACAGCCCATTCGGGCCAGGTGCTGACTGTGGCGCTGGATGGGGAAACACTTGTTTCCTCCACTGTGGCTAACCCCATTTTCAACGGTGAGATTACTATTTCCGATTTTGAATCCGTGCAAGCCGCAAGCGATATAGCCAATATTCTTCGTTCTGGCATGCTGCCGGTTCAGCTTACCCAGAGCGGAACGGGCGATGTGGCCCCCCGTCTTGGCAGTATCCTCCAGATACTTGTGATCATCGGTTTGGTTTTGATGCTGGCAGTTATGGCATACATGGTGGTCCGCTTCCTTCTGGGTGGAGTGGCATCATCCTGGGCTTTGCTGGTGGACATCATTCTCACATTCTTCCTGATGGCAGTCTTCCCCGTAACGCAGTTGACGCTGCTGGGTCTTGTAGGCCTTACGCTGGGTATCGCTCTCTTTGTGTGGACCAACATTTTCTTCCTGGATAAGTTTGCGCAGGGTATGAGGCCGGGCAGGCTGCATAAAGCATCATTGCACGAGGGCTTTAGGGAAAATCAAGCTAAGGTATGGAAAATTCATGGCATTTGCATCGCCGCTTCCCTTGTGCTTTTGATCCTGCCCATTGGTTTCTTGAAGAGCTTTGCCGTGACGGCCCTTGCTTCGTCTGTTTCCAGCCTGCTTGTCACAATGGTCATAACAAGGACGTTGCTTTTCCATGTGGCCCGCTTTGTCAAAAAGAATCCGGAACGGTTTGTCCGCGTAAAGAACGCATAACTGCGATTTATATAGCGGGAGACCGGCGCTTAACTGAAAGCCATAAGGCAACAAACAAAGTGTGTAAGGCGTTCTTTCGGTATCATGCCGGAAGAACGCTTTTGTACCAGGTTTTTTATCTTGCAATTTTCTGCTGATTCATGTATGTATACTATAGGAGGTATATATGCTTCGCTTTATGCCAAAGCGTTTGCCTGAAAATATGCCTGACGAGGCATACGGGCTGCCGGGCTGGTTTGCAGCCATACTCATGCAGCGGGGCGTGGATACCAGGGAGAAGGCGCAGGTATTCTTGCATCCGTCCTTGAGCCACCTGCATGATCCGTTTTTGATGCAGGGCATGGATACGGCGGTATCCATGATCCGCAGCGCTATTTGTAAGAAAGATCCCATCGTGGTTTACGGCGATTACGACGTGGACGGCGTATGCGCCACCTCCATGATGCTATTAATGCTGCGCAGCATGGGTGCTGCGGCGGATTACTATATTCCCAGCCGCCATGATGAAGGGTATGGCCTGAGCGATCAAGCGGTGAGAACGCTCGCCAAGGATTACAGCCTGCTTTTGACGGTGGACTGCGGCATTACCAGCATAAAAGAGGTATCCCTGGCCAAAGAGTCAGGCATGCAGGTGATTGTCACAGATCACCATCAACTGGGGCCGGTATTGCCGCAGGCTTGCGCGGTGCTTAATCCGCTTATGGGAGATTATCCTTTTCGCCGCCTGTGCGGCGCCGGTGTGGCGCTTAAGCTCATACAGGCTTTAGGCGGTCAGGATATGGCTTTGGAGTATTTGGATATGGCTGCGTTGGCTACCATTGCCGACATTGTTCCCCTTACGGGGGAGAACCGTGTCATCGCCGCATTAGGCCTTCAAAGAATGGCGGATACGAAGCACTTGGGGCTTAAGGCGCTTATGGATGCGGCCGGCATGGATGTAAAGGACCGGAGAGCCGTTAAAGCCGGGCAGGTGGCTTTTCAGATGGCGCCGCGGTTAAATGCCGGCGGGCGGTTGAAAAGCGCATCCCTTGGTGTGGAGCTGATGCTTTCGACCGATACAAACCGGGCCATGGAACTGGCGGAAACGCTGAACAGGGAGAACACAAACCGGCAAAAGCTGGAGGCGGAGATATTTGAGCAGGCGCTTAAACAGGTGGAAACGGAGACCGATTTTTTGGAAGACCGGGCATTGATCGCAATGGGGGAAGGCTGGAACCATGGGGTTATCGGCCTTGCCGCCAGCCGCCTGACGGAGCGTTATCACTATCCCACCATCGTTCTTTCCAGAAACGGAGAAGAATGCGTAGGCAGCGTCCGGTCTATTCCGGGCGTAAACATACATCAAATGCTGTCAGCTTGCAGTGATCTGTTTTTGCGCTTTGGCGGCCACGAACAAGCTGCCGGGCTAACCATGATGGCTTCCAATGTGCCGGAACTGAAGCGGCGGCTGAGCGTGATCATCCGGGAAAGATGCAATGCGGAAGTGTATATTCCCGTCCGGGAATACGATTTGGCTCTTCCCCTTCATCAGGTGACGGAAGGAATGGCGCAAATGCTTCAGGCTTTGCAGCCTACCGGCATTGGCAATCCCGATCCCGTTTTCTTATTGGAAGACGCCCAGGTACAGGATATGCGTCCCATAGGCAGGGAGGGGGCGCATCTGAAATGCAGCCTTTATAAAGAAGGCACATTACGTTCCGCCATTGCGTTTCAGATGGGCAAAATGGTACAAACCATGCCCCGGCACGTAGATGTTTTATATTCTCCGGAACTGAACGAATGGAACGGCACTATTTCGGTGCAATGTAATGTGAAAGCTATTATCTCTTCCGGCGCACAGGTTCCGGACTGTGAAGAGCAGGCACAAAAGGCTCTTTTGCAGGAAATTCGGGGAATGACGGCGAATGATCTTAAGATTCGCCCGGCTTGTATACAAGCGGATGAATCCTTTCTTTCAAGGGCGCTGGAGGGCGCTCAAGGCACGGTGATCCTGGCACGCGCACCTAAAACCGCCAGGTGCATAAGCCTGACGTATGGGGAAAGGCTTCTTGTAACGGACAGGATACTGGACAGGCGCGCCTTTCATACCTTGCTTTATCCGGCCAGGCTGACGGAGCTTACGGATATATGGCGCACGGTGATCCTGGCAGACGGTGAATTGATGCCGGGAGAAGCGGCCCTGATCGAAAAAAGATGCCCGCGTGCAAAGGTTATTGCTTTACCCAGAAGCCGGGAACTGACGGAATTTTTGAAGCCTCTGGCGCTATGCGATGATTCCCTGCGCCGCTTGTACAAGGCGGTCAGGAGCCTGCCCGGCGCATCTCCCGTGAAGCTTGCGGAGGCGGCCGGCCTCGCGGCTACGCAGCTTATGGCCGGGCTTCACATCCTGATGGAGATGGAGCTTCTTGCCTTTGCCGAAGAGCCTTTTTCCCTCACCATGCTTCCTATGAAAAAGCGCAGTACCGATGAGAGCGATCTTTTACGGGCGCTTAAGACATTATCCATTTGACGCGAAAGGAGGGCCGGATATGTACGCGTACATCAGCCGCGAATGCATGCCTTTGGATCAGATTTTGGCGCGGGTCCAGAAATACCATCCGGGAGACAGCTATCTCCTGGTGAAAAAAGCCTACGAATATGCGGAAAACGCCCATGCCGGCCAGCTTCGCAAAAGTGGGGAACCCTATTTTACTCATCCGGCCTTTGTGGCAAGTATCCTCACGGAGCTGATGATGGACGCTCCCACCATTGCCGCGGGGCTGTTGCACGATACGGTGGAGGACTGTGAAGGCGTATGTCTTCCCAATGTCCAGCAGGAGTTCGGTGAGGAAGTGGCCCGGCTTGTGGACGGTGTTACAAAGCTTTCCAAGCTGGACTTTGCCGACCGCGAGGAGCAGCAAGCCGAAAGCTTGCGCAAGATGATCCTGGCCATGTCCAAGGATATCCGCGTGGTTCTTATCAAGCTGGCCGACAGGCTGCACAACATGCGCACATTGCGCTACCAGCCGGAAGCGCGGCAGGTGGCTATTGCCAGGGAAACGTTGGACATTTACGCACCTTTGGCCCACCGGCTGGGTGTTTTCGCCATCAAGCAGGAGCTGGAAGACCTTTCTTTGCGCTACATCGATCCGGCCGGTTACCAGGATGTGGTTCAAAAGGTGGGCATGAAGCGGGCCGAGCGGGAGGAGAACATCCGCCTGGTCATTTCCGAGCTCAGCGCCAAGCTGGATGAGCAGCATATCCATTATGACATCGATGGGCGGCCCAAGCACCTGTACAGCATCTACCGCAAGATGGTGCTGCAAAACCGGCCCTTTGACCAGATATACGACCTGATCGCCATACGTGTGCTGGTGGATACCGTGCCCGACTGCTACGCGGTGCTGGGCTTCGTCCACACCCTTTGGAACCAGATGCCGGGCAGATTCAAGGATTACATTTCCGTACCCAAGGCCAACATGTATCAAAGCCTGCACACCACCGTGGTGGGCGGGCGTAAGATGCCCTTTCCCTTTGAGGTTCAGATCCGCACATGGGAAATGCACCGCGTGGCGGAATTCGGCATCGCCGCCCACTGGCGTTATAAAGAAGGCGGTCAAAATGCCACAGACTTGGACAACAAGCTTTATTGGCTAAGGCAGATCCTGGACTGGCAGAACGAGACCCGGGACAGCCGGGAATTTATCGATTCCCTGAAAACCGACCTGTTCAGCGAGGAAGTTTTTCTTTTCACCCCAAAGGGCGATGTCGTGAACATGCAAAAGGGTGCCACACCCCTGGATTTTGCGTACCGCATCCACAGCGCCGTGGGCAACAGCTGCGTTGGCGCCAAGGTGAACGGCCGAATCGTTCCACTGGATACCACGCTGGAAACGGGCGACCGGGTGGATATCATCACCTCCTCCGCCTCCAAGGGCCCCAGCATGGACTGGCTGAAGGTCGTCAAGACCCAGCAGGCCAAGGCCAAGATACGTCAGTTTTTCAAGCGTGAGCTGCGTGGTGAGAACGTTGAAA
Organism: Bacillota bacterium; assembly: GCA_023416585.1. Lineage (GTDB taxonomy): Bacteria > Bacillota > Clostridia > Christensenellales > Aristaeellaceae > JAEWAH01. Next base: position 51,661 of record JAEZHM010000042.1, on the reverse strand, counting down.
AGGGCAAGGACATGGTGGAAAAGGAGGCCAAGCGCCGCGGCGTGACGCTGAGCTCCATCGTAAAGCCCGAATATTACGAGGGCATTCTGAAGAAATACGGCTTTTTTGAGCTGGACGATATTTACGGCGCTGTGGGTTACGGCGGCATGGCATCCACTTATGTGGTGATGAAGCTCATGGAGGAGCAGCGCCTTCGTGAAGCACCGCCTGTCAAGCTGCCGGAGGTAACGCCCCAGGAGCTGCAAAAGCAGCAAAGGGGCAAACCTACCCATGGCATTTATGTAAAGGGCGAATCGGGGATGCTGGTCCGCTTCGCAAAGTGCTGCAATCCTGTGCCCGGCGACGACATCGTGGGCTATATCACAAGAGGCCGGGGCGTAACCATACACAAGGCGGACTGTGTGAACGTGGGCACCAGCGAGCAGGAGCGCATGGTGGAGGTCAGCTGGGCCGAAGAAAACGCCGGCACGTTCGATGCCGGCATTCAAATCATTGCCTATGATCATGTGGGGTTATTGGGCGAACTGGCCACGTACATCGGGGAAATGAATGTGCCCATCAGCGCTGTCAGCGCCAAGTTCAATACCAAGAGCAAAACAAGCACGATTACCCTGGTCATCCAGGTGGTCAGCCGCCAGCAGCTGGATAAGGTGATCAAGCAATTGCAGCGGCGGTCGGATATCGTGGAAGTATATCGTGGCGCGAGCTGATAGCATAGCAATATTACGTTTATCTGTAATGAATCGAGGAATCTTTCTTCATGCGCTGCGTTGTACAAAGGGTATCCTCCGCCTCCGTGACGGTTAACGGTCAGATAGTGGGCCAGATAGGCAAGGGGCTTATGGTATTGGTGGGCGTTAGCCAAGGCGACGGAGAAAAAGATATTCAATATATGGCCGATAAGTTGCCGAACCTGCGCATTTTTGAGGATGAACAAGGCAAGATGAACTTGTCCCTTCTGGATGCGGGCGGCGCCATACTTGCGGTGAGCCAGTTCACTCTCCTGGGCGACGCAAGGGGCGGGCGCCGGCCAAGCTTTATCGAAGCAGCCCGGCCTGAAACAGCCAACCCCATGTACGAGGATCTGGTACGGCGCTTAAGGGAGACCGGCCTTACCGTGGAGACAGGTGTTTTCCAGGCGGAAATGGCCGTATCTCTTGTCAATGACGGACCGGTCACGATTCTGCTGGATAGCCGGAAAACCTTTTAAGGGGTATATATGCAAAGCAATCTGCAAATTCAGACATTGGCGGTTGGGCCTATCCGCGCCAACTGTTATATTCTGTCCCTTAAGGATAGGGATGACTGCGTGCTGATCGATCCGGGAGCTCAGCCCGAACGTATCCTCGCGGCGGTAAACGGCAAACGGGTCGCAGCCGTTTTGCTGACCCATGGCCATTTCGACCATATCGGCGGCGTGGCGGGCGTGCTTGCGCCTGATACATTGCTGTATATCCATGTTTTGGACGAACCTATGCTGCGCGATCCGAATAAGAATATGGCCACAATGATCGGGCAGGAGCTTGTGCTTACTTACAAGGCTGTGTCTGTAAGCGATGGCGATGTCATTACGGTGGCGGGAATCACGTTTTCGGTTTTGCACACACCAGGCCATACCCCGGGCAGCGTATGCTATCAGGCGGAAAAAGCGCTGTTTACAGGCGATACCATGTTCCGCCACGGTTATGGCCGTACCGATCTTCCAGGCGGAAGCTGGGACGATTTATATAAGTCCATGAAACGGCTGCTTTTAATGCAAAAGGAATATGAAGTATATCCCGGTCATGATAATCCTACTACCATCGGCCAGGAGCAGGAGTACTTTCAATGAAAATTGCCCTATATACCCCCGTGCCGGAGCTTGCGGCGGAGATGGCGGATGTCCTCCGCCTCTTTTATGGAGAAATCGGCTTTTCTGTAAACAGCGGCGGGACGGAAGCGGACATATGTTTGCAGCATGCATTAGTGGAGCAGGACGGATCGTGGGACTGCACATTTTCCCTGAACGGGAAATCTGTACAACAAACAGCTTCTATTCCATTTGGCGAAGGAAATGCACTGCTTCAAAAGCGTCTGCGCAAGCGCCTGTGCAAGCAGACGCTATATATGCTTTTAAAAGCGGAAACGGGCTTTCATCCACCATGGGGGTCGCTGACTGGCATCCGTCCCACACGGCTTGTCTATGAAGCCATGCGCGATGGTTTGTCCCCGCTTAAGGCCGCCAAACAGGTGGAACTTGCCTTTGACCTTCATCATGACAAGGCCCTGCTGCTTTCCGATATTGTGAACGTTCAGCTTACCATGCCTCCGCCCGATCTTAAAGAGGTGGATGTGTACATTGGTATTCCCTTTTGCCGCACCCGCTGCGCCTATTGCTCCTTTTTAAGCGGCGAGCTGGGAAAGGGTCTTAAAGTGATGCCCTATATGGATGCGCTTATCCAGGAGATGGCTTTTACAGCCCTTTTAATGAAGGATGCGGGGCTTAAACTCCGTGCGGTGTATATGGGCGGCGGTACACCCACATCCATACCTGAAAGTGCATTCCGGCGTGTAATAGATGTTATGGCGTCGTATTTCCCGAATGCCGTGGAATATACTGTGGAAGCCGGGCGTCCCGATTCCATCAGCCGGGAAAAGCTGAAGGCCATTTATGATGCTGGAGTCAGGCGCATCTCCATCAACCCCCAATCCATGCGGGCTGAGACACTTAGGCGCATCGGCCGTGACCATACGCCTGAGCAGACGGTGGAAGCTTATGAGCTGGCCAGGGAGATAGGCTTTTCCTCCATCAACATGGACCTGATCGCGGGCTTGCCGGGTGAAACGGTTTCGGACTTTGAATACACCCTTTCCTGGGCACGCCGCCTGATGCCCGAGAGCCTTACCATCCACACTTTGGCGTTAAAGCGGGCAAGCCTTTTGCGGCTTTGGGAATCGCCCCTGCCTGACGGGCAGGAAACGGCCTGCATGGTGCGCTTGGGGGCGGAAACGGCGCGGGAAATGGGCTTAAGACCCTATTACCTTTACCGGCAGAAATACATGGCAGGGAACCAGGAAAATGTAGGCTATGCGCTGCCTGGCCACGAATGCCTGTACAATGTGGACATCATGGAGGAAACTGAAAGCATCCTGGCGGTGGGTGCGGGGGCTATCTCCAAGCGGGTATTTGGCGGTGATGGGCGCATCGAACGGGCTCCCAATGTGAGCAATGTGGATGTTTATATCGAAAGGCTCAAGGAGATGCTGGATCGAAAGTCAGAACTATGGAAGTGATGTAATGAGCCATTGCTATGTAAGCGATGGTTGCTTCTGATGCTTAATACGCCGCTTCTTCAGCTCCAGATAATCCAGATCAGGATATAACCTGTTGTTACGGCTGCCAGCGTAAACGGGACGCTTATCTTCATAAACTGGCCTGTGCTGACCTGATGGCCGTCTTTTCTCAAGATACCTATGGCTGCTATATTCGCTGATGCGCCGATGGGTGTTAGGTTTCCGCCCAGCGTCGCGCCGCAAAGCAGCCCGAAATACAGAATGGTTGGGTCGATTCCTAGCATTTGGGAAACGCTTGAAACAACAGGAAGCATAGTGGCAATATAAGGAATATTGTCAATGAATGCAGACAATAGCACGGATGCCCAAACGATCAGCGAATAAATGGCAAACAGGTTATTTTTGCTTATTTTAACGAAGAATTCGGCAATTGCGTTTACGACGCCCGCTTCAGTAATCCCTGCTATGACGATAAATAGTCCGGTAAGCAAAAGCAACGTGAAATAATCTATTTCTTTTAGTGCGTTCGCAATCGTTTTTAGCTCCTTTGATTTGATACATTCCCTGATCAAGCCGGCGGCAAACAGCCCAAGGCAGATCATTCCATTGGTTGCTTCAGGCCTTTTGGGAATAAACGATGCGAGTATTAAAAGCACAATTGTTCCAACAAGAAGGACCGTGGGGAAATAATCGGTTACCTTTGTTCTTTCTTTCAGTGAAATCTTTTGTTTATCTTTTCTGAATACATACATTAACACAAGTGTTGATACCAATGCGCCTATTTGTACGACCCAGAACATACCCGGTTTTGAGCGGTGAAAGAAGAAATCCAAAAAATCAAGGTTGGCGTATCCGCCTAAAAGAATGGAAGTGGTATCACCCACAAGTGTGGCTGCTCCTTGAAGGTTTGAGGAAATAGCGATTGCTATGATCCCCGGCACAGGTGATATGTTTAGCTTTTTTGCTATGTTCAAAGCAACGGGCGCTACCATCAGCACTGTTGCGACATTATCAACGAACGCGGATATAAAGCCGGCAAGCAATGCAAGCGCGATGACCGCCCACCTGACGTCAGGCATCCCTTTGATGATGATGTCTGCAAGCAGCGACGGCATTTTGGACATGATGAAGAAATAGACGATGCCCATTGTACCGGCAATCATCATAATAACGTTCCAGTCAATGGAAGCAAGAACCTTATGTATTGGCAAGACCCCGAATAGAATGAAAAGAGCTGCGCATGACAATGCAATGTAAGCCCTGTATCTCGGGATGGCAAGCAGCAGAATATAAGTCATGACAAACAGAATGAGTGACAGGGTCATAGGTATCCCCCCATATGCATTTTCTGCCCTATATGCTATGTTGTATCGGAACTTTGAAGTACGATTCTAATTGACTTATATACAGGGCAATGATACGATGGCGCGGAGATGCACTGCATCCGCATCCTATGCAAACAAAGATGACTGATGGATTGCCAGAGAAATGATTATTAGATTAGCGAAATATAAAGAGATACTGTAGAACTACCCTTAATACCAATCCTAGATTCAGAAAAGAGGCAGTGTGTGGGAGCTTTTTTCAAAAAACATATAAATGCGATCTTCATCCTGGGTACATTGCTTATCATCCTGGTCCTTGGCATTCACAACAATGAGCTGTCCAACTTATGGCAGGCGCTGCAGACGCTTTCGTTCAAATGGATCCTTTTATGCGTGGCGACTTACGGCGTTTACGTTTTTCTGGACTCGCTGACGCTTTACTATTTCCTGCGCAAGCAGCAATATCCCGTAACGCTAAAGTATGCATTGTTTATTTCCGCCATCGGTTTTTACTATGCTGATATCACGCCTGGCGCCTCTGGCGGGCAGCCTATGCAGATCTATTACCTGAAGAAGCGCAATGTCCCCATCGGGGTCAGTACTTCTGCCCTGGCGGTGAAGTTTTTCTGCTTCCAGTTCATGCTTTTGATTCTGGGCGCGGTTGCCTGGGGGTGGCATGGCGCGTTTGTGGCCGTTCAATTGGAGGGGATCCGCTGGATCCTGGTGGCTGGATATATTTTCAATGCCATATCGGTTACGCTTGTCCTGCTCATGGCCGTGAATAAGCGTGTGGTCAGGTTTATTCTGTACGCTTGCATCAGGATTGGTTATAAGCTTCACTTTACCAAAGACATTCACCATTCCACCGTCAAATGGGAAGGGATCCTCTCCTCTTTTCACGCCAGTGTTGATCTTATACGCAACCGCCCCAAAGAACTGTTGGTACAGCTTCTTCTGTCAGGGTTTCAGGTGCTTGCCCATATGACCATCCTGGTTTGCGTCTATTACGCATTCGGGCTTTCAGGAACAAGCATAGGCGTGTTGATTACAATGGCGCTGCTTTTGTATATCAGTGCGGCTTATACGCCCCTCCCGGGAGGCTCCGGAGTACAGGAAGGCGGCTTTTTGCTTTATTTTAAAGCGATTATTCCTGATGACAGGATCTTCACAGGGATGCTTATCTGGCGCTTTTTTACCTTTTACCTGAATCTGATCGGGGGCTTTGGTGCCACAGTTTTTCAGAGCAGCTATGAACTATATAAAGAAAAACGAAGGCTCAAGGCCGTACAAAAAGAGTATGCCAAGGCTCTGGCGCAGGAGATTGCTACGAATAAAAAGGCTAAGCCTAAGCGCAAGCGCAAAGGTATTCAAAATCTGCCCAAACGGATTTCTTACAAGAGAAAAAAGCCCCAAGGAAAAACAATTCGACAGCATCTGGGAGTTATCCACGAGCCGGGCGGTAAATGTGCTGCGAAGGGTGCTGGAAATAACCGTGTTTGACCCGTCAGCGCTCTCCGCGGTCGTTCATGGCGAGTTTCACCCGGTTGCCGATGATGAAACCGCCCAGCGAGTGGATATAACAGATCGCGATCATTCCGCATGCTCCATACAGGAGTTTGCGGGATTATTTATTTCCAAAAAAGCCGTAAAGGTGATCGCGGAAAGGCTGCGGCATAAAATAAAATGACGTTGCCCAGCCGGAATCGAGGAATAACTTGCATCCGGCGGGGAAATTGGATACAATAGAACACATGCGGAGGAATACGAATGAAAAGAACGGCCGGTTTGATTCTAGCGATCCTTCTGGTTATGACAAACGTGATGTTTGCACTGGCGCAGGAGGTTTGAAATTTCGGAAACAGCTTGTACAAGGAAGGGGAGATTGTGGTGACTGAACAGGAAAAGCAAGCGGGGAATCCCATTTTCGTCATTACACTGGAAAATGGAAAAGAAATGCGGGGGGAATTATATCCCGATATCGCGCCCCAGTCCGTTGGCAACTTCATCGCGTTGGCCAACAGCGGGTTCTATGATGGGCTTATCTTTCACCGGGTCATTCCGGGATTCATGATCCAGGGCGGCTGCCCCAACGGCACCGGCACTGGCGGCCCAGGGTATCACATCAAAGGCGAATTCATCAAAAACGGCGTCGCCAATAACCTGAAGCATACCTATGGCGTACTCAGCATGGCCAGAAGCAGCATGCCTGATTCCGCCGGGTCCCAGTTTTTTGTCATGACAAGCGATTCGCCCCATCTGGACGGTTCCTATGCCGCTTTTGGCAAGGTGCTATCCGGCATGGAGCAGGCCGAAGCCATCGTTTCCACGCCCAAGGACAGGCAGGATAAGCCTCTTACTCCCCAGGTAATTAAGTCCATCAGGGTGGAAACTTTTGGGAAAACCTATCCCTTTGAGCAGCTGTAAGGGAAACAGGTCTTTCACAGGGCGCAGTAACGGCCAATAGGCTTGTTTCTGCGCCTTTTCTATTTACTGGAACATTGATTAGCGCCTGAAAATGGCATATAATGAGACATGCAATAAAGGGGGGTGTGCCCATGGAAAAGAACAAGACCGTTGTGAAAGTGGCTGGCAGGGATTATACGCTTTTGTCCATTGAGCCTCCAGAGCATGTGCACCGTGTAGGCGTTTATGTGGACCGTAAGATTACGGAGATCGAAGCTGCCAGCCATTTGCCTTCCCACATGGTGGCGGTGCTTGCCGCCCTGAATATTGCAGATGAGCTTTTGAAAGCACACGATGAAAACACGCGCCTGAGAAGGGAATTGCTCATGGCGCGGCAGGGTGCGAAAGAAAGCCGCAAAAGGGAGGCCAAATAATAAATGGAGCTGCTGGCCCCCGCAGGCAGCAGGGATTCCCTGCTTGCGGCCATCCATAACGGCGCGAACGCGGTGTATCTTGGGTACACCGCCTTTGGCGCGCGGGCAGGGGCCGGAAACTTTGATGAGGACAGCCTTCTGGAGGCCGTAAGGCTGTGCCATTTGTACCATGTCCGGGTATATGTGACGGTAAACACGCTGGTCAAGGAAACGGAGATTCCCGATATATACCGGGTGCTTTCCATCATCAACCGTGCGGGAGCCGACGCGGTGATCCTGCAGGATCTTGGTGTAGCCGGCGTCGTTCGGGACTGCTTCCCAAGCCTAAACCGCCATGCCAGCACGCAGATGTCCATCCACAACCGGCAGGGTGCCGCGCTTTTGCTTAAGGAAGGCTTCAAAAGGGTGGTGCTGGCGCGGGAATGCAGCCTTCAGGAGATAAAAAAGGTAACCGCCACAGGCCTTGAGACGGAAGTATTCGTACATGGGGCCATGTGCGTATGTGTTAGCGGCCAATGCCTCTTTTCCAGCATGGCCGGAGGCCGGAGCGGCAACCGGGGCCGGTGTGCCCAGCCCTGCCGGATGCTCTATGACTTTGGCGGGCGAAGCGGCTATTGGCTTTCCCCCAGGGACATGATGCTCAGGGACAAGCTGCCTGACCTTTTCAAAGCCGGTGTGCATGCCTTGAAAATTGAGGGCCGGCTTAAACGGCCTGAGTATGTGGCGGTGGTGACTCGATCCTACCGTGAGGCGCTGGATGCTTTGGAGGAAGGTAGATTTTTGCCGGCCGGTGATGATGAGAAGGAATCCCTCCGGCAGATCTTTCACCGGGGCGGCTTTATGACGGGGTACATAGGCGGAAGCCAGGACGCGGGTGTAATCGATCCAAAACGCCCGGGTCACGGAGGGATTATGATTGGCCACGTAACGGGCTTAAAACCGGGGTTCGCCCAGGTAAAACTTACGAAGGATCTGAATGATGGCGACGGCCTGCAGTTCAGGGGCCGTAGGGAGGAAGAAGTCACTTACTCCGGGCCCGGGCAAAAGGCCGGGGATACGGCCCTTATTCGGCTTAGGGTGGGTGTAGAGCCTCAGGTGGGTGATGAGGTGGCGCGCCTTGTTGACGCGGCGCAGCTCATGCAGGCGATGCTGGCCAGGGCCCCCCGCATCCTTATGGATGCCGTGCTGCATGCTGTGCCCGGGGAAGCTTCCCAATTGAACGTAACCGACGGGCAGACGGCGGTACAGGTGGCCGGGGATGCTGTGGCGGCAGCCCAGTCAAAGCCTCTCACGGAAGAAAACGCCAGGCGGGCTCTTGAAAAGACGGGTGATACGCCATTTGCGCTTTATGATTTCCGCCTGATTGGACAGGGTGGCTTCCTGCCTGTGTCGGCTTTGAATGCCTTGCGCCGGGATGCTCTGGATGACCTGTATGAAAAGCGGGCCGCAAATTTCAACAAGCGCGATTTTGACTCCTATCCGCTTTCGGAAGTGGAATTTTCAAATCCCAGGAAGGATGCGCCGGGACTGCTTGTGCAAAGCGCTGACGCGTCCCTCGGGCAGAATATACTGGAGGCCGGGGCGGATGGTTTTTTGTATGCGCCGGAGAACTACACTGAATCTGCGCTGAATGAGGCTGCCGGAGTTCTTCCCAAGGGAACGTGGCTTGTGCTGCCTATACAAGCGCAAACCGATACGCTGGAATTTCTGAAGGATTGGGCAAATGGTCACAGAGGGCTGCTTTCCGGTGTTGTTCTGGGAAGCATCGGCCAGTTGGGCGCAGGCTTTGCCCTGCCAATCGCCGCGGGTGAGGGCGTTCCTGTCATGAATGGCCGCACTGCGGCGGAGATTGACCGCCTGGGCTTTCAGTGGCAGACTGTGTCGCCTGAGCTGAATGAAAAGGAAATACTCAAACTGCCCCTGAACAGCCTCCCCTTTGTGATGCCTATGTATGGGCGGACCAGGCTGATGACGTTGAACCATTGCCCGGCCCGCACAGCCCTTGGGCTGCACACCGGCCATGAAAGCTGCCGCCTGTGCGAGTTAAATTCCAATGACAGCCTGTTGGGGAAGCGTTTTACGGATGGGCTGGACCACGAGTTTCCCCTTTTGCGAACACGGCTTCCGGAAGGCTGCATCATTCATATGTACAACACCCTGCCGCTGAATCTTTCTGCCCAGGCGGCTAAGCTTCGGAGCATTGGCTGGCTTGTGACCTTCACTACCGAAACGGCCTCGGAGCAGCTTGACATCACCGCCTGCTTTGCCGCCTTGCGTAAAGGACAGCCCTGCGAAGCTGCCCTGCCTGCCGGCACCAGCGGGCACTTCCGCCGAGGTGTGGAATAACCAGGGGACGGCGTCCCCTGGACCCCTGCCAAAGGGATGCATCCCTTTGGAATCTCTATATTGGGTTGAAAAAGAAAAAGATATGCCCCCGAAGGTCCAGGGCGACCGGAAAGCCCTGGTCGCGCCCGCAGGCGCGAAATCTTCCTACTTGACCTAAAAATGCTTTCGGGGAGAAAAACATAATCAACAATATTGAGGATGAAACATATGACCGAGCGCACCCTGAGGGTACTTGAATTTACAAAGATTCGCGAGCAGCTGGCATCCATGGCGCTGACGCCAATGGGAGCGCAGCTTTGCCGCGATTTGATCCCCACCTCTAACCCGGCGGAAATTGAGGAATGGCAGCAGGAAACAGAGGAGGCCCTTGTGATCTTGACTTACCTTGGCGGTAATCCCCTGATCGCATTTGAGGACATTACCTCCCATTTGATCTTGGCAGACAAGGGCGCCACATTGTCACCCAAGCCCCTTTTGCAGATCGCCGATTGTCTTCGTGCAGCCAGAGCGGCACGCTCTTCCCTAGTCACAGACCGGGAGAATACACCCCTTATCATAAGGCAAGCTTCCGGGATTACCGTTTTGCCGCAGTTGGAGCGTGAGATTACCGACGCCATCATCAGTGAAGAAGAGATCGCTGATGGGGCTAGCGCTGAGCTTGCAAACATCCGCCGGCACATCCGCATTGCCAATGATAAGGTGCGGGAAAAATTGAACGGCATGCTTCACAGCACGGCTTTTGCGAAATATTTGCAGGATCCCATCATCACCGTGCGCAATGACCGTTACGTGCTGCCTGTAAAGCAGGAGTACCGTTCCAGTGTCCCCGGCCTTACCCATGACCAGTCTTCCAGCGGCGCCACCATCTTTGTGGAGCCTATGGCGGTGGTGGAGTTAGGTAACGAAATCAAGCAGTGGGTCGCCAAGGAAAAGCAGGAGATCGAGCGCATCTTAATGGCGTTATCCGCCGCGGTGGCCCCCTATGCCAAGGTAATGCAGGACAACATAAGCATATTGAGCCGCCTTGATTTCATATTTGCAAAGGGCACACTGGCCAGGGAGATGCGTGCCAGCGCCCCCAAACTCAACCGGCGTGGTTTTGTGAAAATCATACGGGGCCGCCATCCCTTGATTGATCCGCAAAAAGTGGTGCCCATGAACCTTTGGATGGGCGAGGAATTTACTTCCCTTGTGGTCACAGGCCCCAATACCGGCGGAAAAACCGTAACACTTAAAACAGTGGGCCTGTTCGCTTTGATGGCACAGGCAGGCCTTCATTTACCCGCGGATCTGGGCACGGAGCTTGCCATATTCCATCAGGTGCATGCCGACATAGGCGATGAGCAGAGCATTGAGCAGAGCCTGTCTACATTCTCTTCCCACATGACCAACATTGTAGGCATCGTTCGCAGCGTGGCGCCCGACGACCTGGTTCTCTTTGATGAGCTGGGCGCTGGCACCGATCCCACCGAAGGCGCTGCGCTGGCCCAGAGCATTTTGTCTCATCTGCTGAAAATCAAGGTTCGCACCCTGGCCACAACCCATTACAGTGAGCTGAAGGCCTTTGCTCTTACCACAAAAGGCGTGGAGAACGCCAGTGTGGAATTTGATGTGGAAACGCTCCGTCCTACCTACCGCCTGTCCATCGGCGTGCCGGGCAAGAGCAACGCCTTTGAAATTTCCCGTAAACTGGGTCTGCCGGAAGATCTCATCGGCGATGCGAAGGAGCTTTTAAGCCACGATACCATCCGCTTTGAGGATGTAATCGCCAACGCTGAATACCACAGGCAGGTGGCCGAAAAAGAACGGAAGCTGACCGAGGAAGCCCACCAGGAGACGGTCAGGCTTCGGGACGAGGCTGAAAAGCTGCGCCGGGAGATGGAGGAAAAGCGGGAGACCACCATGCGCAAGGCCAAGGATGACGCCAAGCGCGTGCTGGAAAACGCCCGGCGGGAATCCGAAACCATCATGAGCGAACTCAAACGCCTGAAAAAAGAAGGGGCCGCCACGCCTGAACATCAGGTCCAGCAATTGCGCAAGCGCATGCAGGACGGCATCGAGTCTTTAAGCGAGGGCCTTTCTACCCCATCCTTCCGCGTCACCGAACCGCCCAGGGACTTGCGCGTTGGCGATGAGGTGGAGATTGTACATCTGAATACCAAGGGTGTTGTGCTTAACAAGCCCGACGACAAGGGTGAGGTACAGATCCAGGCCGGCATCATGAAGCTGAAGGCGCATTTAAGCCAGCTTCGCCTTATAAAGGAACCGCCCAAGAAACAGGCTGTCCGGGTGAGTACAAAGACGAGCGCCGCCATCCGTTCCGTACCCATGGAGCTGGATATCAGGGGCAAGGCTACGGACGAGGCGCTGCCTGAAGTGGATCAATACCTGGATGAAGCCGTACTGGCCTCTTTAGGCGAGGTATCCATTATCCACGGCAAGGGCACTGGGGTGCTTCGCGCCAATATCCAGCAGCACTTGCGCCACCATCCCCATGTGAAATCCTTCCGGCTGGGCGTATTTGGGGAAGGCGAGAGCGGCGTTACCGTAGTTACGTTGAAATAGTACGCAGAAGAGGGAAGGGGAAATCATGAAGGACAAGCCCATGATCCTCCTGGTGGACGATGATCCAAACATCAGCCAGTTGGTGCGGCTTTACCTTGAAAAGGAAGGCTTTGAAGTCCAGAGCGCAGCTCGGGGAGACGAGGGCCTGGCGGCCTTCCGCCGCAGGCCGCCCAATCTGCTTTTGCTGGATATCATGCTCCCCGGCATGGACGGCTGGCAGGTGTGCCGCGCCGTGCGTCAGTTCAGCGCCATTCCCATCATCATGCTTACCGCCAAGGATGAGACCTTTGATAAGGTGCTGGGGCTGGAGCTGGGCGCGGACGACTATTTGACCAAACCCTTTGAGCCCAAGGAACTGGTGGCCAGGATCAAGGCTGTCCTGCGCCGTACCCAGCCGGGTGGGACGGAAGATAAGGGGGATGCTATTTCTTTCCCCAATCTTACGGTGAGCCTCAGCCAATACGAGGTGCATTATCAGGGCAAGCCTGTGGAAATGCCCCCCAAGGAGCTGGAGGTATTGTACTTTCTGGCATCCAACGCCAACCTGGTGTTTACCAGGGAGCAGCTTTTAGAGAAGGTGTGGGGGTTTGACTTCTTCGGTGACAGCCGCACGGTGGATGTGCACATCAAACGCCTTAGGGAAAAGCTTCCCGGCTGTGAGGAATATGGCTGGCAGATCCGCACCGTATGGGGCGTAGGGTACAAATTTGAAGTGAAGTAATACGGCTAACATTTTGGAGGCGTCCATGTTCCGCAGCATGTTTGCACGGCTGTTTTCTGTTTTTCTGGGGCTGCTGCTTACGCTCATCACCGTATGGGCATCGCTTTCCTATGTCACCATCCGCAATGACAGAATCAATGCCCGCATGGAAGAACTGAAAAGCCAGGCACGGGAGATTGCCTATCTGGCCAGCCAGACAAGCCCATTGGACAGGTATTTGGGTTTGGAACCGACTGCGGAACAATATATGCAATGGAAAGCGCAGAAGCTTTACAAAGAGTTTGGGGCCGTGATTGTGGTGGTGGACCGCCAGGGTAATATTCAGCATAATCTGAATACGAGCCTTTCGGGAAACCTCGACCTTGCCCAGACGCTGAAAATTTCTGAAATCTATGATGCGCTTTATCAGGCGCTGTCAGGGAAAGATGTTCAGATACGCACCAATGTGCCTGGGTTCGGCCCGGTATTTACCGTGGCGGTACCCTGGATACAGGACGGGATGGTTTTAGGGGCAGTATTCGTCCATACCAGGGTACAGGTGGTGGAGGCGGAGTTTAAGAACCTGGTCTGGCAGGTGCTGGCCGGGGCAGGGCTCGCAGTGTTGCTGGCTGTGGTAAGCGTCTATGTTATTACACGGCAGCTGACCAAGCCGCTTCTTGGCATGTCCCAGGCGGCAAGGGAAATGGCCAGGGGCAAGTTTGATGTGAGGGCGGACGAGGCAGGCGTACTGGAAGTTCGGGAGCTTGCGTCTTCCTTCAACTCCATGGCAGGGCAGTTAAAACGCACGGAGGAATCCCGGCGCGAATTTGTGGCCAACGTATCCCACGAGCTGCGCTCCCCTATGACAAGCATCCAGGGCTTTCTGGAAGGCATGCAGGACGGCACCATCCCGCAGGAGGAGCATCCCAGATATCTGAAAATCGTGGGGGACGAAGCCAAGCGCCTTACCAAGCTCATTGCCGACCTGTTGGATCTTAGCCGCATGGAGCAGGGCGAGGCCAAGCCGAATTATCAGAATTTTGACATCAATGAAATGATCCGCCGGGCGCTGATCCGGAGGATGTCGGATATCGACCATAAGCAGTTGGAAGTGGATGTTGATTTTCTTAAGGATCAGTGCTATTGTTGGGGGGACAGCGACCGCATCGAGCAGGTTGTGGTGAATCTTCTGGATAACGCATTGAAGTTCACCCCTGAAAAAGGTAAAATTACCTGGCGGACGCGTGAGGAAGACAGGCAGGTATTTATCACCCTGGCTGACAACGGCTCGGGCATCCTGCCTCAGGACCAGCCCCACATTTTCGAACGGTTTTACAAGGCGGACAAGGCTCATACCTCGGGCAAGGGCACCGGGCTGGGCTTGAGTATCTGCCGGCGCATTCTTGAAGCCCACGGGCAAACGATCCGCCTTTTGCCCACTGAAAAGGGGGCCGCCTTCGAATTCACCCTGGAAAAGGGGAAGGAAAAGGCCGGCCGGGATAAGCCGGAACAGGAGGAGGAAACCCCATGAGCGGGGATATAGCCGCGCTTAGGCGGGAACTTGACGAAATCGACCGGGAACTTACGAAGCTGTTCGAGCGGCGCATGGAGGTAAGCCGTCAGGTGGCAGAGTACAAGCGGGAAAACAATCTGCCGGTGCTGGATGCAAGCCGGGAGGAACAAGTTTTAAGTTCACGGGTGGAAATGCTTAACGATAAAACGCTGGAACAAAGCGCAAGGGCTCTGTTTATGGAAATTATGCGCCTTAGCCGCCTTGCGCAGGAGAGCGTTCTGAATCGGGGTGACACTCTATGATGGACCGCCACGTTTTCCTGATTGGGATGCCGGGAAGCGGCAAGAGCAGCCTGGGCAGGCGCCTGGCGGGAAGGATGGGCGTGCCTTATGTGGATACCGATACGCTGATCACCGAAATGACGGGCATGACCGTTCAGCAGATATTTGACGGGCCGGGAGAGCAGGCTTTCCGCAACGCGGAAACCAATCTTTTGATGTATCTGGCGGACCAAAAACCCGCCATCGTCTCCACAGGCGGCGGCTTGGTGATGAGGGAAGAGAACCGGCTCATCATGCGCAACCAGGGTATCATTATTTTGATCGACAGGCCGCTGGAAGATATTTTGTCTGACATCAAACTGGACAGACGGCCCATGCTGGCGTTAAAAGGCAAGGATGAGGTGGTGCGGCTGTATGAGACGCGCATTGATACCTACAAGAAGGTGGCCGACGCCGTGCTGGATAACTCGCAGGGCTTTACCAACGGCATCATGAACCTGGAAAAAACGGTTTTGAAATTTGTGGATGAGATATAGCAATAATTTGTCGGAGGTATTATGCTGCCTGAACTGCCTACTATCAAAATAGGCCAGCCTGCACACCGGGCGCTTCATGCTGCGGGCATCAATACACTGGAACAGCTTGCAGGATTGAAAGAGTCTGAGCTGCTGGCACTTCACGGTTTTGGACCCAAGGCATTGGGCATTTTAAGAGCCGTACTCATGGAGCACGGCCTGGTATTCAATGAGGAAAGCAATCGGTGACCGTGTGGGTTGCTGTTCAGCGGGCAATTGCCTTTGTGAATGCTGCTAATCTTTCTAGGAGTAGATTTGAAAAACTCTGGCAGCCCTTGTTTCTCTCGTGGACAAAGTCTCTTTACTCTGGCTGGAATGGCCGCTGAAATCGCCGGTAACGGCGATTTCATGCTATTATCGGTGAGTTTTTGCGGCACTTCCACCGCAAGGTCTATTTGCAGTATTTAGCAAGCCCCCGCCCTGCGGCTTTCCAGTAAAGATGAATGGACTTACCAAGTAGTCAAGCCCCGCAAGGCTGCAATAGGATAACGATTCACAGATGCCCTCATTCCGAAACTTCTGTAGTTGACAAAATACTAGAGGTATGCTTCGCATCCCAAAGAAGACGACAATGGCCGCCCGCAGACAGCGGAAGGAGCAAATAAAACAATATTCCACGCGGGTGATTTCGGCATCATGGGCATCTAATCATTCAATCCCTTTCCATCCAGTATCTGCGGCATGCATTTTTCAACCCTTGACTCCCGGGTTTTTGCTTGCTTGGGTGCGGAAAAATAGAGGAGGTAGCCTCTTTGCCGCCCCGGTGCCAAAGCTTCAAAAGCTGTCTTCAGAGAAGGAATTTCATTCAGCTTGTTTTGCAATTCTTCAGGGATTGTATACTCTGTATTCTTCTTGAAATCCACTTCCAGGCCGGCCTTTTCCACTTCAATGGCCTCACGAACATAGTCTTTC
This sequence comes from Bacillota bacterium, assembly GCA_023416585.1. GTDB lineage: Bacteria > Bacillota > Clostridia > Christensenellales > Aristaeellaceae > JAEWAH01. The sequence goes on along the minus strand of JAEZHM010000042.1, from coordinate 35,334 downwards.
AAAGTGGATTCCATTGCGGCTATTTCATGAACGCTAGTGAAGCGTATCTGGCGCCCCGCCTGTACATTCTCCGTCTGCTGGACCAGAATGCCATGGGGATCGCGCATCAGGGAACCTTTGATGAACAGAAGCGCGCAGTATTCCTTAAAGCCGTGCATCAATACGATGTTGTTATCTTCAAATGTATAGCAAGGCTTACCCCATTTCAATTCTTCGGTCAGCTGGAAGTCAAGTAGGATCGTTCTCAATTTTGTGAACTCTTCCTGCCACTTTTCTGCTCTGTTCATAAAATCATCAACCTTGGGATTCATATGGATGTTTTTCATCAAGGAGCACCCCCGCTTCCATTCACAGGATATCTTGACCCTTTTCATTTTGTCTTTGCGTAAACCGTACTATGTTAGCAGTTAAAAAGCATGTGCCGGGAGGATGGCAGCGCCGATCAGAGAGCAGCAGCCTTTACGAATGATGCCAGGCTTTCCTCGACCGTGGCCTTGAAAAACACCTGGCGGCCTTTGTTGCTCTCATAGATGAAGTCCTTCAAACTACGGCTGGCATAACCGCTGAAGTCTCCGGCGACGGCGATCATCATGCGATAATTGGAAAACTTTTGAAGCACTTCTCCCGCAAAGCCTGTTTTAAGCTGGAAGAACGCCTCCGGCAAGCATTCCTTGGGCACAATCATCCCCAGGCTGCCTTCATACGATGCTGTTGCCATGCAGTCCAAAGCATCCTGGACAGTATTCCATTTTTCCTCTGCGGTGAGCACCGCAGCCTTAATACCCTGATCCGTAATATAGTTCATGCTGATCCCTGCTTTTTAGTAAGGGCAAATCACATGTCCATTGCTTGGCATGATTTACACCCCTATATGATTTACCCATTTTTCAAGTCGTTGCGCGGCTTTTTTTAGAAGTGATTCTGCGGATCTTTTTGGCCTGTCAGCGCCGAAATATAAGATATCATGGCTTCCATGAAGGGGAGGTTGCCCCACAGCATGAGCCGTATTTTTCTGTCCGGCTCCAGATACTGCGCTGTGAAGGTGGATGTGCCATATTCCGGGGGCTTTACGTTCATGACGGCAGTCAGCGTGTTCATGATGCGTATGGCTTCCTCCCGGTTGATTGCCTCAATATCCGCCACAGCAGAGATTTTGACGCGCTCGTCCAGCGGCATGTCCATATTCACCGGGCTTTCGGCGCGCTCCTGCGTTCCTTCCGCAAAAACGCTAAGGTCATGGCCGGTAATGCGCCAGCTTTTGCCTACCTTGTTGGCGCGAAGCTTTCCCTCCCGGATGTAACGCTGCACGGTTTTGATGTGCATTTTTAGCAACTTGGCAGCTTGTTCAGTCGAATAATACGTTTCAGGCATGACGAATGCTCCTTATTATTACTTACGAGAGGAATTATAAGTAATAATAGGGATCGTGTCAAGAGGTGTTTGCCTTCATGAATAAAAAAACTCCGCAAAAATATGCGGAGAATGCCTGGTTATGGCTATGTTGGTGCTTCTTATCGCTCACCGGATCAGTGATACTGCCAGCGGTTAGAAAAGCAAAAATAAGATGAACGCGGTGACCAAATTCCTACTTAAGCCCTAATCTTGTACAGGGAACTGTGCCATTGACAAGATCACGCAGGTGGTGCCTGGCGTGGCCGATGATGACGGTCGTACCTCTTTGAATGGGACCCAGGGCATATTCCAGCTTGGCCCGGGCGCCGTTGGCCCCGGCGCGGCTGGCGCCTACGCAATTTTGCTGCAGTGCCCTCACTGCGGCCACTACTTCATCAATGGTATTGCCCGTGACATCCCGTACCAGGGTGCCGGGATCTGCGGGATTTTGATAAATGCCCTCGGTGGATGTTAAGAGCACCAGCGTTTTCGCTTTGACAAGCCCGGCGATAACCGCGGCGGTCTCATCATTGTCCACGCACTCGTATACTGGTTCACCGCTTTGCCGGCGGTGGGCCAGTTCCATTTTGCGGTTTTCCTCGTCGCTTACCGGGTCGTTATAGTTGATGATGGGTATGGCCCCTTGCTGGGCTGCGCGCACCAGAAGCTTGTGGATATGCTCCCGCTTTTCCGGGTCGTTGAAGTGGGTATGCTCCACCAGCACCTGCCGCACGCTGTATTCAGGCCTTATAAACTGCCGGTAATTCTCCATGAGGATGGATTGGCCCTGTGCGGCGTAATCGGTCTTGTCCTGCTCAGGGTCGCCATTAAGCTCCCGCCCGGTGCGCTTCATATAATCCAGCCGGCCGATTTCCGTGGCGCCGGAGGTGACCCAGATCATGCCTGGTTTTAATTCGGCGCCCAGCCTGGAAAAAATATTGTAGTCGATGTCGTTGTCTTCTTTGCGGATTAGCGCCATGGAGCCAATTTTGCCTACGAGTTCAAATTCCATTGTAGTTTCCTCCAGGTTTATGATACAACCGCATCCCCTTGGGGCCTGCGGGTAAGATCGTTGATCCACTTTTTGCTGAGCATGCGCCGAAGACCCAGGGTGATCTTGGGCAGCTCCTCTACAGCAGTGCAAAGAAATACGATTTCCACCGGCCAGTGGAACGTAAGCGCAGCCAGGCCCACCACCGGCACACCAAAGCACCAGATGCTGCCCACATCCAGCAGCATGGTAAACACCGTATCGCCGCCGGAGCGCAAAACGCCTACCACATTGACGCAATTAAAGGCCTTGGCCCAGGCGAAGAGGCCGGCATAAGTCATAAAGACGGCGGCCAGACTTTGCGCCTCAGGGGAAATATCGCCAAACAGCATCACCAGATGATGCCGGGTCAATATCATGACAGTTCCCATAGCAATGCCCAGGCACACGGCAGCAAATAGAAGCCGCCTGGCATACAGGTATGCTTCCTCCCTGTCGCCAGCGCCGATGCTCCGGCCCACCACGATGGCGGTGGCGTGCATCAGACCGTAGATCATGACGAAGATCAGCTGATCCACCGTATTGTAGATGCCTTGGGCGGCTACAGCCGTGTCCCCCAACCGGCCGAAGAAGACACTGTACATGGTGTAACCCAGTGCCCAAAGGCCTTCGTTCAGAATGACGGGGAAGATGGTCTTCAAGTAATGCCGGAAGAACGCGCCATCCATCCTCAAAAGCTGGGATGGCTTTGCAGCCGACGGCAGTTTTTTGATATAAGACATGCTGACGGTGATCGTCAGAGATACGCCGCTGGCAATTACCGTGGCGATGGCCGAGCCCCGGACCCCCAGGGCTGGCAGGCCGAAATTCCCGAAGATCAGACCGTAATTCAGAATTGTGTTGATCAGTATCGCGGCGCTTCCCGCCAGCATGGGGATAAGCGTCTGCTCACTGGACTTCATGACGCCGGCGTACACTGTATCCACAGCGGTAAGCAGCATGCCTGGCGCCGCGAATAATAGAAATTGCCGGGCATATTCGGCGCTTTCCCCAGGAGGCAGGAAAAAGCCGACTACCAAACGGGGGAAGAGCATGGCACCTCCGCCAAACAGTATGGCCAGGGGCACTGTAATGCGCAGGCACATGCCCATCACGCTGCGCATGCTACCGATATCCTTCTTGCCCCAAAGCTGGGACCAGAAGATGCTGCTTCCCGATGTGACGCCAAAAAGCGTAAGGTTGAACAGGAACATGAACCGCGACATCTGCGTCACGGCTGCGTATGGCGCGGTGCCAAGCCCGCTGACCATGATCCCATCAATGATATGTAAAGACGACGCAACCAGGTTCTGAAACATGATGGGCAGGGCTACCAGCAAAAGCCGCTTGGTGAAGGCGGAGTCCCAGCGAAATACGGGGCGCCATGAGTGGGTAAGGCGGTACAAAAAAATCCTCCTCCATGCTTGGGCAAAGAGTATTGTAGCATGGCGGAGGGGGTTGCGTAAAGGTCACAACATATCTTGAACAACCTCAGTTGAAAGAACATCTCCAACGAATTTGTTATCCTCTATCCGTACATCAGTGCAGGCTTTGAGGGTAGCCATGGCCCGGCGCGGGTGCCAGGGCTTATAGGCAAAGCTTCGTATGACGGTATTGTTTTGAAATGTCAGGCCCTTTACGCTAAGGGCGTATAAAACAGGCGCGTCAAAAACGTGGAATGTGTTTTCCTCTATGCGTATCTTTTCATGGAAGGGCTTATCCGTCTCAGGCGCGGGAATCTCGGGGCAGATACTGATGATACCCTCGCAGAACTGGTACATGGAGATCAGGCAGCCGTCGGTAAAGTGGTTGTTGCGGATTGTTACGTCTTTGCAGGCCCCCGATTCAAACCACTGGTTGGCGTCGCCCGGGATCAGTATGGCGCTGCCGGAAGACTCGAACACATTGTTTTCGATGACTACTTTCCGGGGTGTAGAAACAAGGATACCTCTGGCCCGGCAGGAGCCGAAATAACAGTTCCGTATATCCACTTCCGGCGTGTTATTAAGGTTTTCCAGCGCGTCACCGGGCTTTAGCTGGGAAGGCAGCCCGCCAGCGAATATCAGTTCACAAGCATTGCCGGAAAGAAGCTCAAAGCTTTCCACTTTCAAGGTGCCTATGGAGTTCATGGCATTGTGCTCGATTAAGGATACCTCATCGCCTGTTTCGGCCCAGAGGGGGAAAGCAGCGGACTGGTCATGGGCAAATTCCGCGATCAGCGAGCGGGGGCCTGTGATCTTACTGATGCGTATAGCCGTGCCGTGCACATTGATGGGGTCATCCATCAAGCCGCGGAAGCTGCAGCCATCCACGGAGATCTTTCCTGCATTGTTGGAAAAGTGAAGACCGTCGTCATGGCAGGATACGACATGCCGGCCGGCCTCCTCATTTGGAAGCATGGCGATGCGGGAATAGTGCAAATTTAGGCTGAACTGTGTAAGTATCCCCAGCCCGCAGGTATTGAACAATGCGATGTTATCAAGCGAAACATCCAAACAATGATGAACCAGGATGCCGGGGTGTATGCGCGGGCTAAAGCGCAGCGTCAGAAAATTGCCTGCCGTGGGCAAGGGGTCGAATCTGCCGTGAAACCGAATGACGCCCTCCGCCACTTCCTCCTGGCGCTTGGAGCGGAATTTGTCACCGGTCAGGTATGCGGTGCGTCTTGTGGTGGCGTCAAACTCAATGGCCCCGAAATAGGGGGTATACTCCTCGCCGTTCCAAAAGAAAAGATGCTCTCCCTGAATTTCGTAGGGATACTTTGTTTTGTCCACCGATACGTCCACCCATTCGGCGGTGGACTTAAGTATGACCCCTTCCCCATTGTGGGTGGGGGAGTAATCAATGGCCAGCCCGTCAATGGATATACCGCTTGAGTTTATTAACGCCAGGGGCGAAAGCTGCCCGTGGCTGAGCAGCATGGAACCATGGCCTACAATGCGGATGTTGCGCATATTAGAAAGCAGCAGGCCAGCTTTCAATACGGGAAGCTGGTCCGAATTGGAAAGCGAAACGGAAAACGGCGCTGCGCTTTGGGGATACAGGTGGTACACACCAGGCTCAAAATGAAATGTCGTATCCTGCGGGTTTTGCAAAAATATAGCATTCAACTGCCCGGCAATATCCGTGCCGGGAAGGATACCGTGATCGCTTAAGAAAATTTCCTCCATCAGCCTTTTGCCTCCCGTTCGATGCGCGTATAGACTTTCGTTTCCCCGGCGGCTGTGGTAACCGGTTCTTTTGACCCCTCCGGCAGCCATAGGATAGGCCGGGCTGTTTGATTAAACAGGGTAGAGCGTTCCCGGCTTTCATGCAGCAGCGAGATTTCACCGCCCCACAGGGGCATGTGGTTGATCTGGGCAAATTCGCCGCGGTTCAGTGTGCTGCGGGTATGCAATACTCCCTTTGCGGCATCTGGGCGTATGCCCATCAGCCCTGTGACGATTGCGCCGATGGCGGCATAAGAAACTTCGGGGTATTCCTTGCGCTTAAGGTCTGGATTCGTCATGGCCAAAAAGGCTTCGCGGGCCTTTAAATCAAGCCCATAGCGCCAGAAGATTTCCGCATGGTAGCTGAATTCCTCGACGCAGTCGGCGGAATTTTTATGAATATAGTTCAGTTGCTTTTGCTGCCTGATTGGGTCGCGGATCAGGCCATAGTACAAGGGCATGCCGGCCACGGTACCCATGTATTCAAAGCCGAATTTGTCTCCGCCGAACCAGACGGCGGCATAAGCCTGTTCCTTTTCCGACCACCAGGCCGAGTCAAACCAGTCCTGCAGCTTTTGCGCTTTTTGCTCGTATTCCTTTGCCAACACATGTTCGCCGGCAATGTGCAGCACATTGGCATAGGTTAATATACCCCGAAACTCAGCGGCCAACAAATCCGCCGCCACTTTGTAGCCGTTTTGACGCGGGCTTTCATCATAGGAGGCCAGGCCGCGCCGGCCGCTGCCGGGCTGCCGCTCCATTACTCCGTCATGGTCGCGGTCCCAATGGCGTATGTAATCCTCCACCGACATGCGGTAGAAGTTGCGGAAATCTTCCGAAAAAAGATACCGGCTGTCTCCCGTCCAGTGAAACATGCGCAGACAGGTATCCATCACGTCAAAATTGGCGGGAAGGTTGTACCAAAAATCAGTATCGTCCGTGTAATCTACCGGGCAGGGCCTGCCGTCAAACATGATTTCCCAATAGGAGCAGTAGCTGCGGCTTTCGCTGATGCCTATGGCAAACCTACGCAGCATGGTATAGTTGTGTTCGTCCAGTGAAAGGGCATGTGCTCCCGATGCGTGGTGGGCTACATCACGCATGCAGAAGGCCTCCCGGCCCGGCAGGGCCGCCTCATACACCGGCCCGATGGGCGCGTCATCGTGCACATAGTATAAAGCCTGCTTGCGGGCCCAGTCAAAGCGGGCGTTGAGCACAGGATCGCTGGAATGGAATTGTACGCCGGATTGCATAACAAAACCCCCTTCGTGATTTTTCACCGAAGAGGCAGGGAAAAAGGTTGGGCAGCTCTTGGCGACTTCATTATAGGGGTGTAAATCAGGAAACGCAAGAGGAAGCTTCCAAATGTTGCAAAGCTATATTTGATTCGGTGCATTGACACCCTCCCTTCCCCATGCTACGATTTTAAAATCGGGAAGGTTAGGGGGAATGTTCATGCCCTATCCGTTTTTACAGGCAGCGGAAGCAGCTCAAAAGAAAAACGAGCGCTATATCCACTTTTCCCACCAAGGCGGCAATGCGCCTCTTTCCCTGGTGCAGTTCGGCTGGCACCGGACCAACGGGGGATATGGCTATGGGCCCATGGTGCGCGACCATTGTTTGATCCACTTTGTGGTGAAGGGAACAGGACGTGTGCTGGCCAGCGATATGGAATACCGCGTGGGACCGGGAGAGTGCTTTGCTTTCTTTCCTCATCAGATCGCTTATTATGAATCGGACAAGCTGGACCCATGGGAGTATTACTGGCTGGGGTTTGAAGGCGGCTGGAGCGATGAGCTGATGAATGCCGCCGGCTTTTCGGAGGAATTGATCGTGCGCTCCATCGTGGAGGAGGAAAAGCTGTTCGCAGTGCTGCAAAGGGGCATTGACCTGGACATGCGGGCTGAAAACGCACTCTATTTCGGCGGCACGCTTGAGCAGGCGCTGCATCATTTGATCTCCCACCGGGCAGCGGCGGAAGAAAGAATGGACAGCTCCAAACGAATGTACAATCCTTTGGGCAACGAATATGTCAGGATCGTCACCTCCATTATTGAAACCTCCTACCGGGAGCGGCTAAGTGTGGATGAGATGGCTTCCCGTATGGGTTTGAACCGCAGCTACCTTACCACGCTATTCAAGGAGCATACAGGTATGCCCATCAAGGAATATCTGATGGAATACAGGCTTCAGCAGAGCATTTTGCGGCTTCAAAGGGCCAATTATACAGTGAAGCAATCTGCGCTGGAGAGCGGCTTTAATGATCCGTTGTATTATTCCAGGCTGTTCAAGGCGCGATATGGCGTTTCTCCCCATGATTATAGAGCCACCCAGGAACGGCGGGAAGGCTGTGAGGAGGATTGTGCCTCCCTGGGGGAACCAAAAAAAATATGAAAACCGGATGGAAATAAGTGATAGAAATATCCAAATGTTTACTTGAAAAGGGAAAATACCTAACATTTATCCATGCTCCTCTATCATCCGTCCATTTACTTTGATGGTTATGATTGGTTATGATGATGCTATAAAGAACGCCGGATGTGTACGAGTTGCATAGTTTTGTGCAAACATCTGCACATGTACGGATGTTCAAAAGAGGAGGCAAACCATGAAAAAGGTATTGGGGTTGCTCTTGGCTATGGCGATGCTCATGTCCTTGGCGGGTTCTGCGCTGGCCGAGACAAACATGTTCGGCTGGGAAGTTCCGGCAGAGACGTTGAAGGTTACCGTGTTCGTCGCTTACGACAACTGGACCGAGCTGGAGGAGCAGAAGCAGGGCATTGCCAACATGAAGGACTACCTGCTGAAAAACTTCAACATTGAACTTAACTACCAAACTACCGACGGGAAAGCCGAAGAGGCGGTCAACCTGATGCTGGCATCGGGCGAGTATCCCGATGTGATCACCAACCTGACAACGGCTTCCAGGCAGAAGTTTGTGGATCAGGGCCGCGCCGTGGAACTGACCACGTACATTGAGAATTCTCCCAACCTGAAAGCCAAGCTGGGCGGCTATATGCCCATGTATGCCAACAAGGAAGGCAAGTTCTATTATCTGCCCTCGTCCTTTGGCAACTTGATGGACCTGCCGGATTACAGCGCGCACCTGCGCTATGACGAGTGGCTGGCTATCGGCAGCCCCAAGATCGAGACGCCGGATGATTACTACAATGCCATCATGGCCATTCTGGACAAGTTCCCCACCACACCGGCGGGCGAAAGCCGCTACTCCCTGAGCCTGTATAATCAGGGGTATCCCGAATATTACCTTGGTGGATTCTTTGGGCTTCAGCGCGGCTGGTTGGTAGGCAAGGACAATACCCTTACCCACTGGGCCTTCACCGAAGAAGGCAAGCGCATGGCACAGTTCATCAACAAGTTCTGGCGCTCCGGCACCATGGACCCCGATGCTTTCACCAACGCCTGGGATGACCTGCGCACCAAGATCAGCCAGGAGCGCGTTGTTGGCATGATGGCCGGCTGGTGGATAGGCTACAACGCCGGCCACGAAATTTGGTCCCTTACCGATCCCACCTGGACGGAAAATAAGCGCTTTATCCAGGTTGGCTTTAAAGACCCCGCAGTGGAACAAGCTTCTGTTTCCTGCAAAAACAATCTGGGCTCAGCTTGGACCATTATCACCGATAAATGCAAAAGCCCGGAAACGGTTATGAAGTTTATTGATTTCATGCAGACCGATGCCGGTTCCGCCCTGTGCAACTGGGGTATCCCGGGCCCCGTAAAATCCTACAAGGATCCTGCCAAGAACATTTCCATCTGGAATATCGAGAGCCCCACCGATTGGAAATTTGATGAAACCTCCAAGCAACAGCTTCTTTCTGAAAATTGGGACTATAACGAAGAAGGTGTCTTTGGCGCCAACACTGGCTTGATGTCTTGGGTTACCAGTTACAGCCGCTGGGCGGATGGCGAAAGCTGCGTCTGGCCCAACCAGATGTGGTACAGCGAGAACAAGTGGAAGCAGATCATGTTTGAAAACATGAAGGGCACCATTGTGGATGCCACCGCGCTCCTGGCCTTCGGCACCAAGTCGGAAGAACTGACCATGGCAGAAGCTGCCGTGAAGGATGCCTGGAAGCAGAATTTCCCCCTTGTCTGTATGGCAGAGGATGACGATACTTTTGATGCTGCCTGGGTTGCGCTGCAGGATGCCCTCACTGCTGCCAATGTGGAGCTCATGACCAAGGAATGGCAGGCAAATTACCAGGCAAACCTTGCGCTCATGGGGAAATAACCACTGGTACTTGATCTTAATGATGGGGGAGGGATATTCCCTCCCCCGTTTCGGCAATTTTGCAAGGCAAGGAGGGAGACGGCATATGCTGGCGGCAAAACAGGTAAGAAAGACTGGCAATCATCATGCGCTGCTGCATAGCTTCAAAAGCCAGCGGGAAATGTGGCTTTTATGCATCCCCATTATCGCCTGGGTTTTTTTGTTTTGCTATTATCCCATGTACGGCCTGTCCATGGCCTTTGTAAACTTCGTTCCCGGCCGTGAGATATGGCAATGCGACTGGGTGGGGCTCAAATACTTCACGCAGTTTATAAACAATCCGGTGTTCGGACAGCTTTTGAGAAACACGCTGACCATGAGCCTGCTGGGTATCACGGTGGGCTTTGTCGCACCCATCCTGTTTTCCTTTTCGCTGAATGAAATCGGGCACACCCGCACCAAAAAGCTGATTCAGACCGCCAGCTACCTGCCCCACTTTATCAGCTGGGTGGTGGCGGGCACCATGTTCAAGGCACTGCTTAATTCCGACGGTGTGGTCAGCGATCTGATGGCAAGCTTGGGGCTGTTTGCAAAGCCCACCAATATTCTGAACAAGGGAGAATGGTATTGGGGCATCTATACCCTCATCAACATCTGGAAAGGGCTGGGCTGGTCGGCCATCATTTATCTTAGCGCTATGTCCGGCGTGGATGAGGAACTGTACCAGGCCGGCGCCATCGACGGGCTGGGCAGGCTGGGCATGGCAAGGCATATCACGCTGCCTTCCATATTGCCTACCATTGTGCTTTTATGGATCATGGGTGTGGGCGGCATACTCAACGCGGGCTTTGACCAGCATCTGATCATTGGCAATCCCCTGACGCAGAAATACTGGGATGTGGTAGATACCTATACCTACCGCTACGGCGTGCAGGAAGGCTTCTACTCCATGGCTACGGCTGTCACCCTCATGAAATCGGTCATCGGGTTTGCACTGGTATTGATTACAAACTTCATCTCCCGCAAAGTAAGCGACGTCGCGCTGTTTTAGGGAGGGATTGCAATGAGAAAAGCATTTTATATCAAGCAAACGCATGCGGGGCGGACCTTTGATATTGTAAACGCGGCCCTGATCACGCTTATGATGTTCATTATGATTTATCCATTCTGGAATGTGCTCGTCTTTGCCTTCAACGACGGCAGTGACGCCGTTCTGGGTAAGCTTTACTTCTGGCCCCGGAAGTTTTCGCTTACCAATTTTGAGTACGTATTCAAAAACAAAAGCCTGCTGCATGGCGCATGGGTATCCGTGCTGCGGGTGGTGGTGGGCACATCCCTTGGCGTTTTGTGTAATGCATTATTGGGGTACATCGTCTCCTGCCGCACGTTTGCAGGGCGCAGGTTCATGCGTGTTTTGTTTATCATCACCATGTATTTTACCGGCGGGCTGATCCCCACATATCTGCTCATGATGAAGATGGGGTTTCAGAATACATTCTCCGTATACATTATTCCCAATCTGTTTTCCTGCTATTACATGCTGTTGGCCGCAAGCTATATCCAAGGCATTCCCGATTCGCTGTTTGAGTCGGCAAGAATCGACGGCGCCAGCGAGATGAGAACCTTTTTCAAGGTGGCCGTTCCCCTGGCGATGCCCATGCTGGCGTGTATTGCCATCTATATTGGCGTGGCCCAGTGGAACAGCTGGTTTGATGTATCCCTGTACTCCAAAAACGGTGCGTGGGATAACCTGCAAATCATACTCTACCGGTTATTAAACCAGGCCACGGCGCTGGCGGAGATCAAGAACCAGCAGCAGCTGTATGCCAGCATGCGCACCATTCAGCCCCAGACCGTGCGGGCCGCGACCACAGTAATCGTGGTGGTCCCCATATTATTTATCTATCCCTTCTTCCAACGGTATTTCGTTGGAGGAATTACACTGGGAGCCGTTAAGGGCTAAGGAGTAACAATAAATGAACGACCTAATCGGCAAGGTATCCCCGACAGCCGAGATAAAGGAGTCTGCTGCCATGGTGATGCCCAGCCTTCAAAGTATGCTGAAAAAACGCGATTATCCGGTACTTAATGTGCCCCCCATCTGCCATGCCAGGCTTTCCGGAGACCCTGAAACCATGGCCTTCGCACTTACTTATAATGGGTATGACGTAGTCAGCATGCGGTTTGAGGATACCTGCAAGCCTTCACTGCGCTTTCATTCCGACGGGGATTTTCAGTCACGCCCCTTTATCCAGCAGTTTGCCGTTGCCGCTGACCGGGAAACTGAGCTTACCGTTACCGTTTCCTTTCCCAACGAAATGGTGGTACTCCGGCCAGGCCGCGCTCAAAGCGGTCAGGCCATACTGGGACAATGGGGGCATCCGCTGATTAACGGCGTCAATGGGCTTTATTCCCTTGTTTGGGACTATTTCGTTTCCTGGCACGGGTATGATTTTGCATGGCAGCATGGTTCCATCAGGGAGGAAGGCGGCGCCTATTGTGCCTGCTTCACGGTGAATTTGAGCACCAAGCCGCTTGTGATTCTGTTAAGACCCAGGTACTACGGCATGCATTTGGGGTACGAAAGCCACAAGCCCTGGCTGCGCCGGCCCAAAGAAGAAGCCGTATCCGGCTGGTGCTCCTGGGAAGCGTACCATGACAAGGTGACGCAGGAGCATGTTACGGCAGCGGCGGAGGCGCTGACGCCCCTGAAAAAGTATGGCCTCGACACGCTGCAATTGGATGACGGCTATCAAAACCCGCTGGTCCCCCCTGCACCAGGGAAATCCATAGGGGACAGCTGGCTTCATACCAATGAAAAGTTTCCGTCAGGGCATGTGGGCATCGTGAAAGCAATGCGCGATGCGGGCTTTCGTGCCGGCATCTGGACCAATGCGACTTTAACCAACCTGGAAGCATGTGAAGCACTTCCCTTCATGCTGCGCAAAGCTGACGGAGAACTGTTATACGGCGATTGGATTCAATATGTAATTGACTGCACGCCCGAAATGCTGGAAAGAGAGATCACGCCGTATTACAGGGCACTCAGGGTTGCGGGGTATGATTACATCAAGTCCGATTCCATCCGTCATCTGATCTTTGACGGCCTGCAGGAAGCGGTACGCCTGGGGCTATTGACTGACGATGAAGCCCAGGAACGGATGATATCCTACATGCGGGCTGCCCGCAAAGGCATTGGTGAGGACGCCTATTACCTTTCCTGTTGGGGAGCTTTGGCCCAATCCATCGGTGTATGCGACGCTATGCGCGTGGCCACCGATGCCAACGCCAACTGGCATGCCTACAGCATGCAGCTTAGGGAAACGGCCCGCTGGTTCTTTGCCCAGCGGATATTGTTCACCGTAGATCCGGACCATGTGTGCGTCCGGGGAGAGCTTCACTGGGTCCGAATGATGCTTTCCATGGTAACACTCACCGGCGGGCTGTACATGATTTCCGACAAACCGGAATCCTATGACGAACAGCGCCTGGAACTCATACGAAAAACGCTGCCCGGCGCCACCGTACGGGCCGCGGAAACGGGACCTGTCACCTATGAAACGCCTGCATGCTACAGCATAAGGCAGGACGTGGAGCTTCATCAGGGCAGCTACGAGATCGGCCACTATGAAAAAGAGGATATGCCTTTTGCTTCTCTTTGGTGTACCCATTTTGAGAAGGAGGGGCGCCGTTGGTGTGTGATGCAGCGCTGCGCGGTAACGCCGCTTAAGCAGATCACACTATCTGTAAAGGCGCTTAACCTTGCCGAAGACCGCGTTTATTACGCCTTTGATTTCTGGAATCAAAAAGGGTTCGTTGTATCCGGCGGGACTGTGGCCCTGCCTGCGCTGGCGTTGGGAGACACCACGGTATTGGGGCTGTATGACATCACCGATAGAAAGCCGTGCCTGGCAGGCTCCGACCGCCATGTGACCATGGATGTGGTGAGCGTGTCCTCATCAAGGCAGTGCGGGAACGGCCTGGCCCTTGACTTAAGCGGCTTTGCAGGGCTTACATGCCGGTATACTGTTTACGCTCCCGACGCTGTTGGAAACGTTTCTGCCGAGGGGGGTACCGCAAGCTGCACGCGCTTAGGGGATGTGTATACGGTTGAAGTGCACTTTGAAGAAGATCAAATGAGGGTGTTTTTGGAGTAGGGGATAGCGGCAAAGCTGAATAGTCATCTGACCAAAAAACCCGCCCTGCATATCAAGCAAGGCGGGTACTTTCATAAATCCAATCAAGAGGCAGCGGCGATGTCAGCTGTTTTTCAATACGACGCTTTCAATCACTTCGGCCACATGCTCGCAGTCGTCATAGCAAGATTCGAATCCATCGAAAATGTCCCGCCAGATGATAACATCCAGAGCGCTTTCACCACCGGTAAATAGTTTGCTTACAGCCTGAAAGTGCAGCGTATCGCCTTCCGCTTCCAGGGAGTTGATCTGAACCAGGCAGTTTTTAATGGAAGACGATTTCTTGAAGTGCTGGAACTCCTGAGTAAGCTCTTTCAGGGCATTGCAGCAGCGCACCAGCAGCTCACACAAGTTTTCAACCTCGGGACGGGGCTTTGTAACGTTGTACATGCACATGCGGCGCATGATATCATCAATGGCGTCCACTACATCATCCAGCGCTGAGGATAACAATGCCAGGTCTTCCCGGTCGATAGGGGGCAGGAATTCCTTTGCAAGGTGGTCGATGGTCTTATGGTTGATTTCGTCTGCAAAATGCTCAATGCTGTGCAGCGCATCCATCCTGGCGGGCAGCGTCTCGGGGTCGAAGTTCAAAATTGTTTCGTTCAGGTACTCGGCAGCCTCCTGGGCACAGCCGGCATACTCGATAAAGCTTTGGAAATAATCATAGGATCCTTTCTTTGGCATGGTAATCCTCCTTTAGCGCATTGCGCTGGCTTATATCAAAAAATGAACATGAACAGCTTGGCCATCAAAAATCCAAGCAGGCCGCAGCCGGGGAAGGTTAAAACCCAGGTGAGGACCATGTCCTTTACAATGGACCAGTCCACTGCGGACAATCGCATGGACGCGCCTACGCCCATAATGGCGGTGGTCTTGGTGTGGGTCGTGCTCACCGGCATCCCCGTAACGGAGGAGAGCAGCAGGCAGCCGGCCGCGGCCAGGTCTGCTGAAAAGCCTTGGTGGGGCTGCAGTTTGACCATATCCATCCCCACGGATTTGATGATGCGGTAGCCGCCGATAGAGGTGCCAAGGCCCATGACTATCGAGCAGAGGATCATAAGCCAGACGGGAATCACAAAATTGTTTACATTGCTTTGGCCGCCCGCAAGGAAAATGCCCAGCAAAAATACGCTCATGAACTTCTGGCCGTCCTGCGCCCCGTGCATAAACGCCATGGAAGCGCCGCCAAAGATTTGCGCGTTTTTGAAAAAGCCCACTGTTTTCCCTCGCTCAATGTTGCGGCACAGGAATTCTGTAATTTTGGTGATCACAAATCCCGAGCCAAAACCAAGGAATGTGGAAAGCACCAGACCGTAGAGTACCTTTACCCATTCGGAACCGTTGATGCCACTGAGGCTTGAGTGAAGTGCGATGGCCGCACCCGAAAGGCCGGCGATCAGCGCGTGACTTTCACTGGTGGGGATGCCGAACTTCCATGCGGCCGTTGCCCAGATCACAATAGCTAGCAGTGCCGCGCACAATGCGACGGTAGCTTCCTGCGTGTTGCCCCCAAAATCCACCATGTTGTATATGGTCATGGCAACCTTGGAGTTAATCATCGTCATTACCAGTACGCCAAAGAAATTGAATATGGCAGCCATGATGATGGCCGATTTTGCGCTGATCGCCCTGGTGGAAACGCAGGTGGCGATGGCGTTGGGGGCATCCGTCCAGCCATTGACGAGAATGACACCCAGCGTCAAAAGCACGGTGGCCAATAGAAGCGGGCTGCGGGTTATCATTTGAATAAACTGGCCCAAATCTACGCTCATAAAAACCTCTTCAATAATATTGATGAAAATTCGCAGAAGCCGGGCGATATTTATGTAAAAGCAAAAGCTATTAAGATTCTGGCACGCGCATTTCCAAATCATTGCATAAAACTAACCGGATTGTATTCAGGATGCGCCCAAATTACTATAAGTAGTCAGCAAATAGATGTCAAGTAAGGATTCTGTAAGAAAAATCTGCGCAGAATCTTGCAAAATACTTTTTTTGTAAGAGGACTTAAAGATAGGCGTATGAGGAATACAAGAAAAATGTGATGTGGTAGAGGCGAGCAGTTTGCATTTTTCGACATACCGCTTTTTCTTTTTGTTTTAAAGACAAAGCGAATAAGGCAGCCTGCTTATACACTTCTTAAAAAGAAAGAACCCAGATGCGCTGCGGCATCCAGGTAAATAATCAATGACACTATGAAAAAGCCCTTGAACGTGTACCTAGGGGAAGAGCCCCTAGGCCGTCTCGATAGCGTCCGCGGTTTGCAGGCCCAGTACCTGTATGCCCATTTCACGCAGTTTGTATTTTTGTATCTTGCCGCTGGCGGTCATGGGGAAGGACTCCATAAAGATGATGTAGCGGGGTGACTTGAAGCGGGACATGCCGCCTTTTACGAATTGTATGACCTCATCCGAAGTGGCTGTCATGCCGTCCCGAAGGATAACGCAGGCCAGTACTTCCTCGCCATATTTTTCATCGGGAACGCCTACCACCTGCACATCCCGGATGGCGGGATGGGTATACAGGAATTCCTCGATCTCGCGGGGATAGATATTTTCGCCGCCACGGATAATCATGTCTTTCAGCCGGCCCGTGATGCGGAAATTGCCATCCTCATCCATGGTACCGATATCGCCGGTGTGCAGCCAGCCCTCATCGTCAATGGCCTGGCGGGTAGCCTCCGGCATTTTGTAATAGCCTTTCATGACAAGGTACCCGCGTGTCACAATCTCGCCGGGTACACCCCATGGCTGCTCCAGACCTGTTTCAGGGCTTACGATCTTCCCTTCGGTG
This sequence comes from Bacillota bacterium, assembly GCA_023416585.1. Taxonomy (GTDB): domain Bacteria; phylum Bacillota; class Clostridia; order Christensenellales; family Aristaeellaceae; genus JAEWAH01. The sequence goes on along the minus strand of JAEZHM010000042.1, from coordinate 18,477 downwards.
CAGGGCAGAAGCTTGCCCACAGTGGCCACGCGCAGTTCCAGAGGATCGTCGGCGGAAGATTGGGTCATGCCAGGGGAAGATTCCGTCTGCCCGAACACGATGGTGATCTCGCTCATGTGCATTTTGGTGTTCACGTCCCGCATAGCCTTGATGGGGCAGGGGGAACCGGCCATGATTCCAGTGCGCAGGTGCGAAAAATCGAACTTGTTGAAATCGGGATGCTCCAGCATGCCGATGAACATGGTGGGCACGCCGTGCACTGCGGTGCATTTTTCAGCGACCAGCATTTCCATCTCCCTGAGCGGATTGTACCGCTCCATCAAAACAATGGTGGTACCGTGAGTCAAACATGTCATAACGCCAAGAACGCAGCCAAAGCAGTGGAACAGGGGAACCACGATCAGAAGCCGGTCCTTGGACGTGAACTTCATACGGTCGCCCATAAATTGCCCGTTGTTGGTGATGTTGTGGTGGGTCAGCATTACGCCCTTGGGAAAACCTGTGGTTCCGGAGGTGTACTGCATGTTGATCACGTCGTGGGTATCTGCGGACGCAATCAATTCTTCTATTGCGGATTCCGGAACGGTTTCCGCAAGGTCATAGAATTCCGAAAACTGACGCGCGCCCATGGGACGGCTTGGATGATCGCCGATGAGCACCACAGATTTCAGATACGGCAAAGCTGTACTTCCCACATCCTGCGGGGCACAGGTCAAAAGGGACGGCATCAGGCCGATGATATGGCTTAAATAGTTATTGTCCTTGTTTTCCGCCATCATAATCAGCATTTTGGTGTCGCTCTGGCGCAGCAGATACTCCACCTCAAACTGCTTGTAGTTGGTGTTCACTGTCACCAGTATCGCGCCTATTTTGGATGTGGCAAACATGGTGATCATCCATTCGGGCAGATTGGTAGCCCATATGGCCACATGATCGCCCTTTTTGATCCCCATGGCCAGCATGCCTCTGGCTGCCAGAGTCGTCAGGCGATCAAACTCCCGCCAGCTCCAGCGAACGCTGTACTCCGGGGCGACAATGCAGTCGTTGCCGGGTATTTCAAGCACATTCCTGCGCAAAAGGCCGGGCAAAGTATAATTGCTTAGCGTGGTGATTGCCATGAAAACCGCCTCCTATCCATAAAAAAAACTCCGTCTCTGATGAAAAATCAGAGACGGAGGCATAAACACTTCCGCGGTACCACTCTGCTTGAGGCTAAAAGCCTCCGCTTGTGCCAGGCTGTTACGGGCCGTTGCCGTCCGCTGCTAGTTACGGGATACCCCGCTTTCAAGCGGCCGCTCGTGGGTGAGGTTCGCCCGTAAATCCCTATGCCTTGCACCAGCCGGCATTTCTCTGAAGGGATTTGAAGGTTACTTATCCCAGTCATGGCGTTTATGTTCAATTTGGAAAGATTGTAGCGGAGAGGAGGATATTTGTCAAGCGGGATTTTTGCAGGCAGATAAATTATTCTTTCATTTGGGCTTGACAAGGCATGTAACCCGCTTTATAATGACTTTAAAGTCAATGATTAAGGAGTCAATTAGTGAAAACAACCAGTCGCCAACAGCAAAAGGAGAGGACGCGGGAGAAGCTGCTTCAGGCGGCCTACCGTGTGTTTTGCCGGCAGGGGATCATGCAAAGCCGCATGGAGGATATCGCCAGGGAAGCTGGTGTATCCCACGGTACGGTATTCGTACATTTCAAGTCGCAGGAGGAGCTTACCGAGGCGGTAGTCAGCTACTATGGCGGGGAGATTGCAGCGTGCACCCACAGCCTATCGGAAAGCGGTGGCAGCTTGGAGGAAGTGCTTCATGCCAACCTGAAGGGCATTGGGATGTATGAAAGCTTCTATACCCGGCTGCTGCTGGAAGCCAGGCTTCTGCCCCAGGCGGCGCGGGACAGCTTTGTGATGATACAGTCCGTCCTTTCGCTGCACTTCACAAGGGCGCTAACAAGGGAGGAGGCGGCGGCCAGGACCGGGATCCCTGCCTACGTGCTGTTTTCCATGTGGGTGGGCCTTGTGCACCATTACCTGCAAAACGGTGATCTGTTCAGCCCGGAAGGCGGTGTGATTGCGCGGCACGGTGAAATGTTGTTGACTTCTTATTTGAGGCTTTTGAATATGGAAAGGAGAATGAACCATGAAGATTTGCGTTGCCTGCGGGATGCCCATGACCAAGCGTGAGGATTTTGCCCAGGGGGATGAGACGAAGGATTACTGCCTGTATTGCGCGCGGCCTGACGGATCCATGCAGTCCTACCCGGAAAAGCTGGAGGGGACCACCCAATTTCTGATGAACACTCAGGGGCTAGATGAGGCGGCTGCCCGGGAGACGGCTATAAGGCTTATGAAGAAGTTGCCGGCATGGGCAAATTGCTGACAAGCATAATCCTTAACGACCGCCGGTGAAAGAAAACGGCGGTCGTTGCTATTTGCGTAAACCGATCGGTTTTTGCAAAAGGGAGTTTTGAAGTCCATTCACTTTGATTGTGTGCATTTCTTGATGTTCCCGAATACATTATTGACAAATAGTGGGATTCTGGTACACTCCGAAATGCCGGCAATGCTGGGGGAAAGGAACAAGAAACCATGGAATGCACAGTCATGAACTTAACCATCCACTATGAATCTGTTGGGCAGGGCCAGCCTGTTTTGATGATTCATGGTTACCATGTGGACCATCGCCTGATGAGCGGATGTTTTGAGCCCATTTTTCAGGAAACGCCGGGGTATAAAAGAATCTACATCGACCTGCCGGGAATGGGAAAAACGAAGAGCGCGCCCTGGATTGTCAATTCTGATGTGATGCTTAACATACTGGCAGCTTTTATGGACGAGGTGATCCCCGGCGAACGCTTCCTGCTGGCCGGTGAATCATATGGCGGATATTTAGCTAGGGGGATCATAAAGCACATGCCTGACCGCGTTTCTGGGTTAATGCTTTTGTGCCCCTCCATTGAGCCGGATTTTGAAAAACGAACGCTGCCCAAGCAGGTGGTGCTTAAAAGGGATGAATCATTGCTTGCCCGGCTTACACCTTCTGAGGCGGAGGAATTTACGGATGTTCATGTTGTTCAGACACAGGATGTATGGCATCGGTTCCGTGACGAGATTCTTTCCGGCATACAGCTTGCGGATAAACCCTTTTTGGATTGGCTTCGGAAAAACGGGTACTCCTTTACATTTGACGTTGACAAGCTGGAAAAACCATATCCCAACCCGACGTTGATTCTTCTGGGCCGGCAGGATACAAGCGTCGGCTATTATGACGCCTGGCACGTCCTGGAGAACTACCCCCGGGCATCCTTCATCATACTGGACATGGCCGGGCACAACCTGCAAATCGAGCAGGCGGGGCTGTTCCGCGCGCATACGCTGGAATGGCTGGATAGGGTGCACAGCTATTCAATGAACAATGAACAATGAACAATGAATAATGAATAGTATAAGTTTGTTATTCGATGCTATATTGTTCACTGCACTTGCTGAGCTTGGTTTGGCCTTCCGAAAGGAAGGCCTTTTCTATTGAACAGATTCATAGTGCAGCAAGGTTTTGGACATGCTGAATCGTTGTATGGTCAAATACGATTGTCCGTTGCATGCATTCTGTACCCATGGGAAGCCATTCTCCCCCGCTTAATAAAAATGGCCGATAATGGGGCGGACCAAAACCACTTTTCCATGTTTCTCCTGGCATTTTTCCGGGTACTTTACCACCAGATGGATTTGTGGTATAATAAAAGACCAACTGTCATGCTACTTTCGAACAGGGGCATATGGGCAGAAGCGAAGCAGTGCGGCGACATAGCCAGATTTAGCAAGTAAGCGATCATTCAATGAAGGCGCAGGCCTGTAAGACAAAATAGGCTGTGTCGGATGCTGCCTGAACAGATCAGTGTTTAATCTAAGGAGGAGAACCATGTACCGTTATTCGCAGCAAATGCGGGGCAATACCGGCGCACAGCGCATGAGGCAGCAATTGAGCAAAGTGCTTTCCATCGTGCTGGTCATCGCCGTGGTTGTGCTTGGTATCATTGGCGGCAACGCTATGCGGTTTGAGGGAAAGGAGCAGGCATTGTACCGGGATCGCATGCGCAGCGAAGCCGGTCAGGCCATCACCCAGGTCAACAACCTGTCCCGCACAGGGGGGTCCAACACCGCCAATCTGCTGGGCAAGCTGCGCCAGCATGTATATGCCATGCAAACACTGCAGGAGATACACGTGGGGCTTAGGGGAAACGGTCAGCAGATATTGGATTCGAGCGTGTTTGATTCTATCTATTCGGTGATCGATGCCTTTGACTTAAGGCTGCAGACAGGGCAACAGACAAAGGAACCGCAAACTCAGCTATTGACGCTGCTAACCGATTTGAAGACAAAGATAGACGGTATTCAGTAGCCAGCAAACAATCAAATGCCCCCGCATCCTTCATTGGGAAGCGGGGGCATTGTTATCGCGGCTATTTTTTAAGCGCGGCGTGGATGAATCCGGCAAACAAGGGATGGGCCCGGTCAGGGCGGGAAAGGAACTCGGGGTGGTACAGCACAGCGGCATAGAATGGGTGGCCTTTTACCTCAAAGGCTTCCGGATATCCTTCTTTTTCAGAACGGCCAACGCACAGGAAGCCTTTTTCCGCCAGTGCGCCCACATAGATGGGAGCCACCTCATAGCGGTTGCCATGGCGCTCCCGTATTGAATCGCCGCCGTAGAGGGAACTGATCAGCCCGTCTTGGAGCAGCACGGTGCTTGAGCCCATGCGCGCAGCGCTGCGGTTTCCGTTGGTACCAACCCTGTTTTCCGGAATATATACCACTGGGTAGGGCGTTTCCGGGTTTACCTCGGCGGAATTGGCGCTGGAAAGATTCAATAAATTCCGGCAGGCTTCCACAACCGCCAGTTCCATGCCAAAGCCGATCGCCAGGAAGGGTATGCGATTATGCCTTGCGAAAGCCGCGGCGGCAATCATGCCTTCCGCGCCGCGGTCACCATAACCGCCGGGGACGATGATACAGTCATACCCGCCCAAAACTGTTGCCGCGTTATCATCCGTGATGTTTTCAGAATTGATCCATTCGATGCTCACGGCGGTCTTCCAAGCGATTCCGGCGTGGGTGAGTGCTTCTGCTACGGACAGGTAGGCGTCGTGGAGCGCTACATACTTGCCCACCAGCGCTACCTTCACCTGGGATTCAGGATGACGGTAGTGTTCCAGCATGGCCTCCCAGACGCTCATATCGCTTACGGGATGATCAAGCCCCAGCTGCTCACAGACGATATCGGCCAGGCCTTCCTCCTCCAACATCAGGGGAACTTCATACAGGGTATCCACATCCACATTTTGAACCACATGGCTGGCCTTTACATTGCAGAACAGCGCGATCTTTTCCTTGGCTTCCCTGGTGATGCGCTTTTCCGTGCGGCAGACGATCACATCCGGCTGGATGCCGATAGAACGCAAATTTTTTACTGAGTGCTGGGTGGGCTTTGTTTTAAGTTCACCTGCCACCGAGATATAAGGAAGAAGCGTAACATGGATAAAGCAGCTGTCCTGATCATTTAAATCCCAGCGCATCTGCCGGATGGCCTCCAGGAAGGGGGCTGATTCCATATCGCCAACTGTGCCGCCGATTTCCACCAGGGCGATGTCAGCATTGCTGTTTTGGGCAGCGGCCCGAATGGCCTGCTTGATTTCATTGGTCACATGGGGCACCACCTGTACGGTGCCGCCCTTGTAATCTCCGCGCAGTTCCCGCTCCATCACCAGCTTATGGATTTTGCCGGTGGTGACACTGGCTTCCCCGGTTAAGAGTACATCCGTAAAGCGCTCATAATGGCCCAGGTCCAGGTCGGCAGCGACGCCGTCGTCGGTAATAAAAGCTTCGCCGTGCTGAAGGGGGCTTAAAAGACCCGGATCCACATTATAATAAGGATCCATTTTTTGAAGGGAAACCTTGAACCCGCGGGCCTTTAAAAGGCGGCCCAGAGAAGCTGTGGTGATGCCTTTGCCCAGAGAGGATACGACGCCGCCGGTGACGAACACGAATTTCGTGGCCATAAGGGACGCTCCTTTTACGCATAATGAAACGCCGGTCCAGCGGACGCTGCCGGCAATAGAAAAATGCAATGTGTATATTGTAATAGCCGGGTAAGAACATGTCAAGGGAAAATCAAGGGGAAAGACGGGACATTTTTATCTTTTTTATCGGCAGTCTTTTCCTTCAGCCGTGGTAGGAAAAACAAGCCAGCGCCTTTATAAGGGCTGCCTGGAATGCAAGGAGCAGGGCGCCTCCTGCTAAAATAATGGCTGCCAGCATGGGCTGTGTCAATGAAAAGTCCAACGAAAACATGCCTTCCAGGTTGGCTGCCGTATGGGAATCCGACAAGGCAAGATAGGCCGATGCCGCGCATAGGACAAGAAGAACAAAGAAAAGCAAAATTTGCGTTTGTTTTAACTGCCGGGAGAAATGTACCTTATCCCGACCGAGTATCTTAGCCTGGCGGCCGATATACACCGCTGTCAGCATCCCGGCAAGAATATTGAACACGGGCACGCCCATAAAAAAGCCGAAAATGCCTACTGAATACAGCATAAGCAAAAGGATAGAAACCCATGTTTTTTGGGAATAGGGGTGGGCAGCCAGTTTTTTCAGGAACAAAACATTTAAGATAATCCCCGCTGCCGCTCCCAGGAAACATCCCATGCTTATCATCGTAACGTCCTTCGTCAGCGAGTAAACTGTCCACCAGACCGCGCAAAAGGGGACAATAAACAACATGAATCCCCAGATGACGGCTCCAAATACTTTGTCGAACTTCCGTTCAGCCATCCTGTCGCCTCCATGTGACCAAACCAGACTGCAAGATATTTCAATGCCCAAAGGATACCGGCAGGAGTCGCGGCGTAAGCAGCGCTACGCGGGGCTGCGCAGTCAGGTCTTCCTTTGTAACGCGCAAAAGCGGCATGGGTACGGGATACACATCCAGGGCCTTTAAAAAATCTTCCACTGTTGCAATGGGCAGCCTACCGCTCTCTTGGGTGCGGTAGTGCATGGGCAGGATGATGCGGGGGTTCAGAGCCTGGCATAATGCAACCGCCTGATTAGAATCAATGGTGTAATAGCCGCCCACCGGCACCATCAAAATATCGATGCGGCCAAGTGCGTTCAGGGCTGCCTGGTCAAGAATGTGCCCCAAATCGCCAAGATGCAATAGCCTGAGTCCTTCCATCTCTATCAGGTACAGCGTGTTCCTGCCCCGGTGTGTACCCTGATCCTCATCGTGGAAGGAAGGAATGCCGGTAACGCGCACATTGGGCAGAGGATCATATACGCCCTCTCCCCTTATCACAACAGGGCTTCCTTCCACCAGGGATGTGTTGTTGTGGTCATGATGCTCATGGCTGACGGTGACCACGTCTCCCTGCAGATGGCCCATGGAATAGCCCACGGATGCATCAAACGGATCGGTGACGAGCGAGTGCCCATCCGCCGCCTCCAGGGCAAACAGCGAGTGTCCGTAATAGGTGATGATCATCAAACCGGCTCCTTTCGCATTTTCTCACTCAGCCACTGGGCCAGCAACTTTCCTGCCAAAGAGGGAAGGGGTTCTTTATTGCGAAGCAGCACCGCAAGGCGGGGCGGCAGGCTGTTAGAAAGGGCAAGAACCTGCTTATCGCCGGCCTCGAGGGCCTTGAGGGCCTGGCGTACAGCCCATAAGGGCTGGCAGGCTGCATTATTTTGGTGTTCGCTTAGCATACGGCAAAGCGCCCAAATATCCATGTACTTTTCTTCCGGTAACTTTTCGGGCATGTCCTCAGGCAGGGAGGAATCAAGCTTTGCGTAATCTCCGGCCCGCGCATCCAGGAACCACAAATCATCTTTTTCCGTTAAGGGCAGCCCGGCCTTAAGAAAAAGCTGTGCTGCGCATGCGGGGTGAGGAAGCCGTCTTGGCGCATCGCTGCACAGAAGATAATCATCGCTTTCCGCCCGGCGCAAAAAGGGCGGGCGGTTTTGGAATCCTGAAATATCAAACAGCCCGGCTGCCTCCATGCGAAGGTCATGCATCAAATCCGTCATGAGGGCGCATCCTGCCTGACGAAAATCACCTTTAATTCATGCATGGCCACAAACTGGCCCTGCAGGTCAAGCTGATATTGCAAAGATACATCGCCTTTTAGCTCATTGGCGGAATATTGTACACGGGTAGCATAGATCCCCATTTCCAGATCGCCCATGGGGGTGTGATAATTGCCCTGAAAGCGCCGTCCCTTTTCAAACACCATGCTGGTGGCATAGGAGCCGTCCCGGACCATGGTGACGCTTCCCTTTTCCATATCCAGGGTGATGTGGCTTGTCTCGCCGCTGTCAGGCTGTGTCTCGTCATAATGCAGGGAAAAGCCCTGCTCCGTCTTGCGCAGCTGCCCTGTGGTGACCAGGTGGATTCGCTCCTCCTGCTGGCCGTCCTGCTGGCTTTGGCCAGTGACGGACAACAGTACGGGGATGGAAGGTGAACGCATGGCATCATCCCCTTTCCAGTAGATACTATCATTATACCATGGAGGGTATGGTAATGAAAACAGGAGCCGGTAAAAAGACTCTTGCCGGGAGCCTTTTTTGGGGATTGACTTGTCATTTTCCTGATGCAGTTGTTATAATGGCACCCAGGGGGGATGGACATGCGGGTGATGGCCCGGGCCAAGATCAACTGGACACTTGACGTACTTGGCAGGCAGCCGGATGGATACCATCAGCTGGATATGCTGCTGCAGTCGGTGGCCTTGTGCGATATCCTTACCATACAGCCTGGAGAAGCGCTGACGCTGCGATTGTCCCAGGGGGCCAGGGTGCCAGATACGGAGGATAATCTTGCGCTGAAGGCCGCCAGGGCGCTGAAGGAAGCCACAGGCTGTACATACGGCGCGGACATCTATCTGCAAAAAAGCATTCCCATTGGCGCAGGCATGGGCGGAGGCAGCGCAGATGCCGCCGCAGTCCTTGCAGGGCTGAATGTATTATGGGGATTGAACTTAAGTATGGAGGAGCTGCGAAAAATCGGCCTCAAGGCGGGGGCGGATGTACCCTTTTGCCTGCAGGGAGGGCTTATGCGGGCCAGGGGCATCGGAGAAATACTGGAGCCTCTTTCCTGCGCACGCCAGTTCTGGCTGGTGGTGGTTCAGCCCTGCCGGGGTCTTGGTACCAAAAAGGTATTTACGACGCTGGAATGGGAAAAGATACCGCAAGAGTCCAAGCCGGATACTGAGTCTGCCATTCTGGCGCTTGAGCAGGGCGATTTAAGTGGTCTGTGCCGCTCCATGGGCAACGCGCTGCAGCCCACCAGCGAAACGCTGCGCCCGGAGATCCGCGTGGCGGTACAGGTACTTCGCCTTCAGGGGGCCAGACAGGCCATGATGACGGGCAGCGGCTCCGCGGTATACGGCGTTTTCGCCAGCGCCGTACACGCACGTTCCGCATTAGGAGCGCTGAAAAGGCGGTGGCCTGCCTGCTTTATGACCCATACCTGCCTGGAGGGAATTGTTTTTCAGGAAGAGTAAGTATACATAAAATATATGTCTCTTGGACACCCTGTATGCAGAAACCGTTAGGGAGGTTTATGCATGCGCAGGGTGTTTTTCTGTATGCTGGCGGCTTTGCTGTTTCTGAGCCGGACAGCCCTGGCCCAGACTGAAGAAGAAAAATTACGGAATGCATTGAAAACCGGAGAAATCATCCGCCTTCACGTCATAGCGGCGGGAGACGACGAAGAAAATCAGCGAATCAAACTGTGCGTTCGGGATAAAGTGATTATGGTCTGGCGGGATGCTCTATCCCGGCAGGATAGTGCGGAAGATATGATGGATTATCTTTCGGAAAACAGGCAGGATCTGGAGGATGCAGCTGCTAACGCTGCACGGGAGGAAGGCTTCCAAGGCAATGTATCGGCACAGGTGGGGGTATTCCCCTTTCCTGACAGATGGTATGGGAGCGTGCTGGTGCCGGCAGGAGAATACAAGGCGCTTCGGATCGTATTGGGGGAAGGGGAAGGGAAGAATTGGTGGTGTGTGCTTTTTCCCAGCCTGTGTCTGAGCCTTTCTTCTGCGGAGGCGCCTTTGCCGGGCGAACAGACGGAGAAGGACGCGGAGGCGGCCTTTTCCTGGTGGGTGCAGGATATTTTTCGTGGCTGGCCCCTTTTGACGCCCGTATGATTTTGCGCAAAGGATGCCATACTTTGCCTGAACGGGAAACAAAAAGGGGGAAATACCGTGCTCAGGCAAAGCAGGAAAATTTCGGCCTTGGCCACACTGGCGGTGGGCATCTTTCTATTAGCAGCCATGCAGATAGCCTTTGCCCAGGTGGTAGCCTGGGGCTCGCAGGGCGACCAAGTAGGTAATGTGCAGAGAAAACTAAAGCAATGGGGCTATTTTAGCGGCGCTGTGACGGGATACTTCGGGCAGGAAACATATAACGCGGTGGTTCTTTTCCAGCGTAAAAACGGCTTGAAGGCGGACGGTGTGGTAGGCACTTCCACAGCGGCGGCGCTGGGGATCACGCTGAAGGGCGGAGCCGTTTCTGTAGGCAGCTTCAATGAAAGCGAGGTATATACCCTGGCAAGGCTCATCAATGGCGAGGCCCGGGGTGAGCCATACATCGGCCAGGTGGCGGTGGGGGCGGTGGTTTTGAACCGCGTAAAAAGCCCGTCCTTTCCCAACACCATCAGCGGCGTTGTCTACCAACCCGGCGCGTTTGATGCGGTGATTGACGGGCAGATAAACCTTTCGCCGGGCCAGGACAGCATCCGGGCAGCCAGGGACGCCATGAACGGCTGGGATCCCACCGGCGGCGCACTGTATTATTATAATCCGGCTACGGCTACCAACAGCTGGATCTGGACGCGGCAGATCACACTATCCATCGGCCGGCATAATTTTGCTATTTAGGGAGGGAAGAGCATGCAAAAAAAGCATCACACGCTGCTGTATACCTTCTTGTCCCTGGCACTGGTTGCGGCCATCGGCACTGCCGTCTACCAGGGGCAGCGGGCCGCGCGCGCTACAAGGGCGCTGGAGGACGTGTATTACAGCGCAGTACTGGAATCTATCAGCCAGCTGCAGAGCATGGAAGTCAAAATGAACAAACTTCTGGTATCTGGTACGCCGCAGACTGGCGTAACCCTTTTGTCGGATCTGAGCCGCCAGGCATGGGAGGTACAGAATAATCTGACCATCCTGCCTCTTTCCCACAGCGCCATGGAGCCTACGGTAAAGTTTGCCAGCCAGGTGGGTGACTATACGAATTCCCTGGTGCTCAAGGTGGCAAAAGGTTCGCCGCTAAACGATACGGACATCCAGCAGATTAACCAGCTTCTCACCAACTGCGTTTTGCTTTCGGGGCAGCTGCAGGCGGCGCAGCAGCAGATGATTGCGCAAAGCATGCGGTATACGGCGGACAATTCCGTTTTTTATCAGGACATGTCGGCACAGACCCGGCCTCTGGAACAGGTGGCGGATAAGGACAAAGGCATCGATTACCCAACGCTTATTTACGACGGCGCGTTTTCCGACGCCAGGCACATGGGTGCGCCTCAGGGGCTGCCGCAGGGCGATGTAACAAAGGAGCAGGCGCTGGAAATCGCCAAAGCGTTCGTTGGCCCCGAGCGGGTGACGAACGTTCAGGAAGGTGCGGCAATCCAGGGTACGATACCAGCCTGGGGCGTTACGGTCACCATACCGGACGATACGCTCACAGTGGAGGTGACGAAACAGGGCGGCAAGATACTGTGGATGATGCCGGAACGCGCACAATTTACCCAAACCCTCTCCGTAGACCAGTGTAAGGAAAAGGCAAAGGCTTTCCTTACAAGCAGAAGCTTTGGGGAAATGATTGAAAGCTATTACCAGGTGTACAACGGTATGGTGGTGATCAACTATGCCGCTGTGCAGGATCAGGTGCTTTTGTACCCCGATCTTGTGAAGGTTCAGGTGCGCATGGACAATGGAGACATAGTGGGCTTCGAAGGCAACAATTATTGGATGAACCATAGGCAGCGTGAATTGGAAAAGCCGAAGATCACCGAGGCGGAAGCCAGGGATATGGTAAGCAGCAGGTTGGAGATCCTTCAAGCAAGGCTGTGCTTGATCCCTTTCCGCGGCACGGAAAAGCTATGTTATGAATTTACGACCACCTGGGACAATTCTCAATACCTTGTGTACATCGATGCCTTGACTGGCGAGGAACTGGAAATTCTTAAAGTGATAGAAAGTGAAACGGGGCCGCTGACGGCGTAACGCCTCGCGCAAATGACAAAGTCATTTTCGCGATTTCACACGATTTCCGTGTAGCCTTGCCACCCATCGCTGCGCTCAGGTGTACAGTCTACGGTCAGGAAATCGTGTAAGGAATGGATTTCTGGCGAAATCCTTCCGAAACCACCGCGCATGTCGCTGGTTTCGGATCATAAAACGAGGGGGGACTTCGGTCCCCCCTCGTTGCACCCCTAATGTTTGTTGACGTTTTATTTGCAGGCTGGAAATTACGCTGCCTGATCATTCGCCCGCAGTCTGCGGCGTGCTCAAAATATGTAAGGACAGCAGCGCCTGTGTGCTGGTCTGGTAGGTCAGTACAACGATATAGTCCACAGTGATATCTTCAAGAGAAGCTTCCTCACCCATAAAGCCGGGCCCCTGCCCCACAATCATTGCCCCTTGGGGCCTCTGCGAATCGGAAGGGTTATTTCCCTGTCCGCCATTCATTGCAGCCGGGTCTGGGAGATTTGGCGCCTCTTTGCCCCAATCCTCTTGGGAACCTTGCTTGGTCAAGACAATATCACCTGTGATTTGAACCGTTACCGATTCGCCGGTATAGGTGAGATTGTCGGCAAAGCTCCTCCTGCCTCCTTGCGGCATCATGCCCTGTGGTGCACTGCCATCCGGCTGAACTGTGCTCGTCGAAGAATTGCCGCCTGGTGCGCTATTTTGCCCGTTGAAAGAGTCGCCCTCATTTTCTCTTTGCCCGAAGCCCTCGGGCATAGTCAATGTTGCGATAGCTACGGTAATGGAGTTTCCACTCACTGCGGTTACTTTGCCATAGAAAATGGACCGGTCGGTGTCATCGCCTGATTCTGCTGTGGCTAAGGCTGTTCCTGTAGTCATGACTGTGAGCAGAAAGCAGGCGGCAAGCAAAATAGCCTGCCACATACGCGGCACAAATAGCTTTTTCATAACACACACCTCCTTTTGATAGGGGAACGTAAATTCAGCCCCATCCTAAAGGAATGATGTGAAGACGGTATGTAAATCAGGTGAAGAATGTGAGATGGTTTTGAAAATACTTAGGAAATACTATTAGAAGCGAAAACCTACTCCCTGCTCTTCCTGTCTCCCCAGATATTGACCGCCAGGCCGCAAAGCACCAACAGGCCGCCCACCAGCGTTCCAATTGAAAATATGTGGGTTGCAAAGTAGTCCAGAAGAATGCCGGAAAACAACTGGCCCACAAAGATCAACAGTGTCATTTGCGTTGCGGGCAGCCGGTGGGTGATATTGTTGAGTATGTATACGCTTACAAGACCTAAAACACCGCCCAGGTATATGACAATGGACCCGCCCGGGGCTGGGAAGGCTGCCTTTGTTATGGCGCCTGTCACCCAAAAAGCGATCAGAGAGCCGATCAAGCCTGTAGCGTAATTCATCAGGGAACTAAAAGGTGCGCCGCAGTTTTGTGCCAGCCTGGCATTGCACATCCTGGCCAGTACAATGGTAATACCGCTAAGCAAAACGCCTACTACAGCTATCACCATAGCATCATCACCGCCACTCCAAGGCCTATCAAAACAAGACTTAAAGCCTTTTCCCATTTGAACTTTGTTTTTACAAATCCCCATAGGCCAAACTGGTCAAAAATCATGCTGCACGCCATTTGCCCCAGTAGTGTCAGCGACAGCGTGGCCGTAATGCCAAGGACCGTGACGCCAAGGTTGCTGGTGATTACGGTGAAAATGCCAAGTACGCCGCCCATGTACATCCATAAAGGGACGTTGTGTTTTTTAAACAGATGCTTGATGGTAAGCGGCAATATGCAAATAAGGCCTGATATATGGATGAGCACCGTGGCGAAAGAATTGCCGTAAACCCCGCTCAGCTGCGCGTTAAACAGGTTCATAACGGAATACAAAAGGCCTATGAATGCGCCCAGCACCGCGGGCATAAAAGCACCCCCATTTATGCGGAAACTTTAAATAACTCCCCGGAAGCCTTTGCCGATAATTTCGCCTGTATTGGTGATCAGTATGAAGCAACGGGGGTCCACCTCCCTGGCGAAATGGCGGAGGTGCACGGCCTGGGTACGGTTTACCACGGTCAAAAGCACCGTGCGGTTCTCATGGGTATAGGCCCCTTCTCCATGAAGGACGGTGGCCCCCCTGTGGAGGTTGTCCACAATATAGCGCAAAATAGGCTCCGGCGATGCGGTGATGATGTGAAAGCATTTGTTGGTTTTGATATTTTCAAGCACCATATCCACAAGCAGGGCCTTGATGAGCAGGCCAAGGATGGAAAACAGCCCTGTTTCCACACCAAATGCAAACAGCGCTGCCACGGTGATAATAAAATCCACCGCAAACAGCGCATTGCCGATATTCAGGGAGGTATACTTTTTCAACAGCATGGCGATGATGTCGGTGCCGCCGCTGCTGGCGCCTATGTTGAAGAGTATGGCCGAGCCTACCGCAGGCAGGGCCACGGCATAAATCAGCTCCAGAAGGGGCTGCGTGGTCAGCGGCTTGGAAAGAGGCAGAAGCTGCTCTAAAATCCAGGTCAAGCTGGAAAAAAGCGTGCTGGAATACGCGGTACGCAATCCGAAAGACCGGCCGAAGGCTGCAAAACCCAGGATCAAAAGCGCTGCGTTGATAATAAACACAAACGACCCTGCCGTCAAACCCGGCACATAATAGCCCAGTATAATGGAAATGCCGCTGACGCCGCCTGTGGAAAAATGGTTGGGGAATTTGAAGAAATATACACCGATCGCAATGAACAGCGTGCCGATCGTCAGCAGAATGTATTCCTTAACTGTTTGCCGGGCCGTTTTGGGCATAGTGGTCTTCCTCTCCGCACACGGTATAACATACGGGGAAATCATATCATGTTCTATGGGCGACTGCAAGGGTTTGCGCCTTTTTGCAAAGAAGGCAAATATGTGGCATGACATACCTCTATATGCAAAAACAGCCTCCGGTGCATGTGCCGGAGGCTGTCTGAAAGGATTGGGGAAGGACCCGTTCCTTGTCTTGGCTGCGGGGGAATGCCCGCCCTTCGCCTATCTATCGTAAAGCAAAATGCTTTATCGGCAGTATTGTGTGGTTGATATATCTTTTTTGATGTTTTCTGGGTGGAGAGAGGGGAGAGGAATTTATATATAGTCCCCTCCCCGCATACCATCCGAAAACCTTAATTGTTCCCGGTGATCTTGTCTTGGCTGATGCCGCCGATTGCGATTTTCCTTTGGGTTTTTAAAGGTTCTGGGGCGTTCTTGGGCAATCTCACGGTGAGCACGCCGTTTTTGTAATCGGCACTGATATTATCCTGTTGGATGCCCTCCAGGCTGAAGCTGCGCTCCATGCGGCCTGCTCTGCGCTCGCAGTACAGGTAATTGTCCCTTTCCTCCTTGTGCTCTGTGCGTGCGTTGGCAGTTATGGTCAAAACATCGTTGTCCACTGTCAGATCGATCTGATCTTCGTTCACGCCTGGCAGCTCCGCCTCCAGGAGGTAGTGGTCAGCCTTGTCTTTGACATCTACACGGAAGCCGGCGCTTCCCATCCAATCGCTCATGTCGAAAAAGGAACGGAAGAAGTTGTCGTTAAGCAGGCTGTTGCCGAAGGTCCGGCCCAAATCTCTGCGGCCGCGGAAGGGAATCATTGTGTACATACGTAATCCTCCTTGAAAATCATTATTCTTTTTATCTTGTTGGTTGGAGGGGAACCCTTATTTGTATCGGTTCCCTTTCCATGGCCTGATTATACAATGAAGGTCAAAGAAGGTCAAAGTCAAATATGTTCCAAAACTGCTATTCTACTGCGAGATTACTAGAATTATCTTAGATTATCTCTTGTTTGCTGCAATTATCGT
Organism: Bacillota bacterium; assembly: GCA_023416585.1. Lineage (GTDB taxonomy): Bacteria > Bacillota > Clostridia > Christensenellales > Aristaeellaceae > JAEWAH01. The sequence continues at coordinate 2,361 of JAEZHM010000042.1, read as the reverse complement.
AAAGTTTCAAGGCTTGCGGGATCGGGTATACTTTCAGTGAAAGGTCAAGAATGTGCACCATGATTTTTCCCGCATTGAGATAAATGGGAGATTGATGCGGCAAATGAGGAAGGAAGGCGAAAAAAATGATGCCAACCACTTGCGCCGGGGCTTTGGAATAGGTACAATATGCGCATGAAAACCATCATGCGAAACCAGCTTTTGATGCCCTTGGACCATTTGCTTCAGTCGCTTTCCTTGTTGGACGGCGGCAAGACGCTTTTGGCGGGCGTGTCGGGGGGCGCAGACTCCGTGGCTCTTTTGCACGGGATGGCCCTTTTGCGGGAATCGCATGATTTTTCATTGACAGTGGTGCATGTGGAGCATGGCTTGCGGGGGGAAGAATCCCAAAAGGATGCAGCTTTTGTACAGGATCTGTGCCGAGGTCTTCACGTTCCGCTGATGATGTTTTCGGTGGATGTTCCTAAAGCAATGCGTCTAAACCATTGTGGTGTGGAGGAAGCTGCCCGCGCCCTAAGGTATGACTGCTTCCAAAAGGCCATGGCGCAATGCCATGGCGACGCGCTTGTATTAGCCCACCACGGGGATGACCAGGCGGAAACGGTGCTGATGCATTTGATGCGCGGCAGCGGCCCGGGGGGGCTTTCTGGGATGGCGCAATCGATCCCCTTTGCAGGCGGGCTGCTGGTGCGGCCTTTCCTGTCCTTAGGCCACGAACTGCTTAAAAAGGTGCTTGAAGAGGAAGGCTTATCTTGGCGGGAGGACGAGACCAATTTTAAGCCTGAAAGTTTACGCAACAAAATTCGCCTTCAGGTAATGCCCGTCCTTAACAGTATGGCACCGGGCTGCAAAAGAGCTATGAACCGCACGGCGCTATTGATGATGGCGGAGGAGGATTGGTGGCGGGGAGAAACCTTAAAATGGCTTAAGGTGAATGCCCGTATGGAACCGGCCCTATGTTATCTTGACAGGGAAGCGCTGTTAAATCAGCATCCCGCTTTCAGAAGAAGGATGGTCAGGGCTTTCTTCGAGCAAGCTGTATCCGTAATGTCTCTTCCTCAAGATGGCGATATGACCGTGTTGAGCTTTGAGAAGACGGAGGAATTGCTGGACTTCATTGCCGGGCGGGATTTTCGCGCAGTCAATTTACCTGGGAATATGCGAGGGGAATGCAGCGGGAAGCGGCTTTTTCTGATCCCGCCTGGCAAGGTCAAGACATCATTGGAAGTTCCATTATCCCTTACGGGAGAGACGAAATTTGAAAGCTTTCGCTTTGCAGCCGAGACTTTTAAGTTTGGGATGGCACTTGGGGATGGCATCCGCTGCCAGGCGCTGGACACAAGGATGCTTGCGGGCGCAGTGTTCCGCACAAGGCGTCAAGGCGATACCTTCCGGCTGCTGAACGGGGGAGGCACAAAGATGCTGAAGGAAGTGCTGATCGACCGCTGCGTGGACAGGCCCTTCAGGGACATGATGCCCATCCTGATGAGGGGGGCGGAAGTGCTGTGGATCCCGGGCGTCGGCCCATCCCAAACAGCAGCCATGCGGTCGGATTCTGAAAACGGCACGAAGCTTACGCTTTTAAGCCCGCTTCCCTGGGATAACGCTTAAGAAGACCAAGCAGATAAAGGAGATTATGTTATGCACACCGACGCTCAGATGTACTTAGATCTGGAATCTATTTTGATCACGCGGGAGGAGTTAAGTCAAGCCATCAAAAAGATGGGGGAAACTATTGCCCGGGATTATGCCGGGAAGGAACCCGTGATGATCGGCATATTAAAAGGCGCGGTGCTGTTCTACTCCGATCTGATCAGGGAGATAGACCTGCCTTTAAAAACCGAGTTCATGGCCATATCCAGCTATGGCAGTTCCACAAAGACCTCCGGGGTAGTGCGTATTTTGAAGGACTTGGACAGGGATATCCTTAACCAGGATGTATTGATCGTGGAGGATATTGTGGATACCGGCCTCACGTTGTCCTATTTGAAACGTGCGCTGCTGGAACGCGGCCCAGCCTCCATCAAGATCGTTACGCTGCTGGATAAGCCTGCCCGCCGCAGTGTGGAGCTTGCCCCGGATTACTGCTGCTTTTCCATACCAGACGCCTTCGTGGTAGGGTATGGGCTTGACTATGACGAGAAGTACAGGAACCTGCCGGATATCGGCGTTTTGCACCCCAGAATTTACAGCAAATGAAGAGCCGTCAATTTGCTTTCCTTCATTGACTGTGTTATAATAATAATTCAATTTGACAGAAGGAGGACCCTGTTTTGAAGCGGACATCCAGAGGCTTTATGGGCTATGTGGTGCTCATCAGCGCTTTCATACTCATCGCTGTTCTGCTGAACGGCGGTTTTG
>JAEZHM010000045.1 GCA_023416585.1 Bacillota bacterium | reverse complement strand
CACTGTTTCAGTTAAGAAACATTTGTTATAGTAGCGATTCGCTACTAGTTGCTAGAAATCGTTGCCTCTCCTTTTATTATACTATTATTCATCTTTAAAATAAATATTTATTTTTGCATAAAATTTTTTGGTATATAGACTGTATCTATACTCATAGGTTTCCCAAAAACCTCGTCTTCTGCTATCATTTGTAGTAAATTAATATTAAGAAATCCGTACTCTTGTAAAAGATTGATTCCTTTTGGTGTAACTTTATAATATTTTTCTAAACACAAGTAATTCTGTTCAATAAAAGTATCAATAATTTTATCCATCTGCTTATACGATATTCCAAATAAATCTTTCATTTCTCTATAAGAATAACCTCCTCCAACACTATGAAAATAGCTTAATATCAAAATCTGTCTATATTCCATATAATTTTTCTAATCCTCCTTTTGCTTCTGTATTAATCTATTAACCTCTGAAGTCTTGGGTCTTCTATTTTTTGTCATTCTATCAAATAACGGACTCCATCTACACTTATTCTTTATTATATCTTCTGTTATCCAAAAGCTACTAATTGTATTATTAGGAGTATTATGTGAAAATCCTATCAACAATTCATTATAACCTAAAATATTTTTACTTTTTTCTCCCCATAATCCTTCTTCGAATTTATACATTTTATTTCTATAGTCTTCACCTAGTACTTCTAACTCATTAAAAACAGGTCCTACTATAATACTTGACCTAACATATACTTTCCCTGCAGGTATTACAATACTTTCTAATTTTTTCTTTGCTTCTTCTGTACTTACAATTAAATTTATATGTACATTACAACCTTCTAGCTTGCTAATATTACGTTGAATAAATTTATCTATAGTCATTCCTGTTCCTGATATATCATCAAATAATGCAACTTGATTAATATCTTTAGGCATTACATTTATTGAAGTTAAAATGGTATCTGTATACATATCAATTTCTCTACTTCTAAACAATTCCTTTATAACACCTATCATTTCATCTGAACTAGTATGACTATTATCCGTAGCCTCAATAGGAACTATACATAAGTTATCTATATCTTGATTTAATTCATTTATCATTAGTTTCCACATATTAAGGATATTGGATTTTATTTCTTGCTTATTAAAATACATAAAATTATCAAAAAGTAAAAGAAATATTTCCTGAATCTCTAATTTATTCGTATTATATATCCAGCTTTCTAATTTACTTTGTATGCCTTTTGTATAGTATTCATCCTCTCCATACTGTTTAACAAATCTATTTGCAGCATCTCCTATACGCTTTTTCACCCAATATACTCCTTTTGTTATTAAATATAGTATTGTATAGACAGTTAATTTCTAGTTTTCCATTTAAAGTAATTTACCGTAAAAACTCCAAAACCCTCGAACCTAGATTTCTCTAAGTTCGAGGGTTTAGTTCATGGAGGTGAGGAGAATCGAACAAGTGTCATCTGTAATTTAATCTATGTCTTATCCGTTTATTCCATGTTATTCAATACTCTCGCACTTAGATAATTAAGGATTCATTTTATCTTACATGTTATCCTGTATTATAGAATCTCTTTTAGTTTTAGTTTAAGTTTATATTTCTACTTAATTTCTACCTACTTATTCCCCAGTAGCTATATGTTATTTCGTGTTATACCATTTTCTGCTACAAATAGCTACTCTCTTTTAAGATAATATATCCATTCTCTATCATAGTATGATTTATTAAATCTCACTACTCTTTTAATCTTTTTGCTATATTTATAATTTTCTCTAGTGCAAATCTTACATAGTGCGAATCGAACGCCTAACCAAAAAACTATAGAGTGGTCTCTATCATCCTATTTATAACTTTTCCATCATTCTCATATACATAGCAGACATACTAAAACCCAAAATATCAAAAAAGCAATTACAAACACCTGGGCAGGTAAACTTAACGTATCTCGTTTAAGTTCAATAAAGTGATGTGGGTTTTGTGGATCAATTTTAATCGCTCTTGTTTGATTTACTTTAATATCACAATGCTGCGTATAAATCATACTTGGTAATGTTAAAGTTTCTCCCTTATATTGGATTTGGTAAACTGGTGCATATGTATCCCCCTCAGAGTCCCTATCACATTGTATCTCTATACATTCTGCCATAATTAGTTCCGTACATCTTCGCTTAAGCATTCTTTTATAGTTGATAGTATGATACATAATAGCCCAAAAAAGAAATAATATAAAACATATAACACCAATACCTAGTATCGTATCGTTTTTCCTAATCATACCAATGACTATGATAAAGAAAATTCCTAATCCTATTGGTACTCTAAAATCTTTAAGTTCTTCTTCATGTCTTTCTGACAACTCAACTTTTTCCATTATTGCATATTGCGATCGATTACTTCGTTTTTTTAAGTATAGCCATAACTGTATACCACTCATGAGACATCCAACAAGCATAAGAGCGATTGATGAAAAGTAACCTCCACTTTTTGTACAAACAGTTGTTGGATGATCAGGATTACAATATAGCGTGATTTCTTTTCCCTTATTCATACCAGCATGGTACTCATTTAAAAGAATATCTTTATACAATTTCTCTTTATATTCGTATGTTACATAGACATCAGTCCTACTCTCATCGAAGTCGCTAACTCCAATCATATTACTAATGACGCCTGTTACCTTTTGTGCATCACCTAGAAAAGAAAGATGCTGATATAAGATAATACTTCCTAATATCAATAAACATAATCCAACAAAAAAGAATGGTGACAGTTTATCTTTTTTCATATGTATCTCATCTCCAAATATAATCGTTACTCCTGCTACACTACCTATCTCCCTTTACAAAAACGATTTGATAAAATATTATTTTTACACATAATAATTTATTTTTCTAATATTCTGTTTTTATTATTCTATATTTTTTACGTTATCATGTCAATCTTTGATTATATCCTAATATAACTTCTATAATTTTATATTCTTTATTGCAAAATAAAGATAATCCATAAAATATCTTTATTTGCCTTATCGCAACAATAGTACTTTACCTCTCACAGATTAATAATTTTACATAAAACCACAAAAACCCCCTAACCTAGATTTCTCTAAGTTCGAGGGTTTAGTTTATGGAGGTGAACCACCAATAGGAACTTTCTCGAAAATGTTGGTGTTTTTTCCTTTGTGTTTCAAGGATTTCTCACATTTCCAATTGTTTTTGATGTGATTGACGCGTTTAAGGAGAATCTATTCTTCATCTAAAAATAACTCTTTTAAACCTAAACAATGACAAATATCACTTAATCTACATCCATTCTTTATATCTTTTTTATCAATTGGTAGATGTAAACAATGTTCTCTTATTCTATTAACATTATCTCCTTTGCAAATTGGATACATAATGCATTCTTTTTTACCATTGAGTAATATTTTATACAGTCCACTTAAAAATAGAATATCTAGAACATCTGCTTTTTCCTTTACTTGTTCTTTTTTGACACCCGTATATGTCCATCCATTTTTATCTACCATATTAATCGGCGGTAATAATTCCTGTATTTTCAAAAATAATTCCACAACATTTTCATCTTGTAATTGCGAAAGAATAGATATCACTTGTTGCCCATATTCTTTCCCCTTGTCCATTGTTAAAAATATAGTATTTCTTAAATCTGTAAAAAAGTCATGTTCTAATAAAGTACTAATATCGATACAACACTCTTTATAGTATTTATTATATTCTTCTGTACAATCTATCTCAGGACAATCATACGAACCTATATTCTTGCATGCGTATTCATATATTTCTAAAGCGCTATTAGGTTTAAACTGCTCTTCTTTCATCCACTCTAGTAATCTAACAAACACTACTCCTGAATTAACATACATCAGTGCTGTTTCGCATAATGCTATTATATAGTCTTTATTATCTTTCAATACTTCCGGATATATTTTTTGGCACACTAACTCAGCTAAATTATATTGTATATATTGTGCAGATTCCTTGTCCAAATATACTTTTCTTTCTATCAAACTTGCCATACTTTCCATTATTATTCTTGAGCCAAAGATAATATCATCCTGCTCTGACGACGTGTTTTTATCTCTATGATATTTTGTAACACTAATATTGGCTAATTCAATTCCTTTAAAGTTTAAACACTCTTCCATAATATCATCATTTTTTATCTCTATATTGTTAATAATGATATACTTATACTCTTCATAGCTCTTTTCATCTATATCTCCAATTACACAGTTACACAATCC
>JAEZHM010000043.1 GCA_023416585.1 Bacillota bacterium | reverse complement strand
CTCCCTTATCCGCCACTGGCGGGGTCGGGGTTCCGGAGCCCGCGCTGCTCGTTTCGCTCGTTTCCTCCGCTTCGCTTCATCCGCCACAGGCGGCGCTCAGCTTCGGAACCCGTTTCGCCAGCCTCCTTCGCCTCGCTGCATCTGCCACAGGCAGCGCTTCGGCTACGGAGCCTCCAAGAGGTAGGCTTTCCAAAAGGCTCCCTCTTGGAGGGTAAGGGTGCTGCCGACGAAGGAGGCTGGAGGAGGTATCACTTTTATTGTTGTTGATGCTGATGCATACTGCATCATCAAAATGCAATTTAGTTTATAGCACCGCTGCCAAAGCCCCTTGCTGCATATCCTGCGGCTCCGTCATGGCGTATGGGTCCAGCACCTCGTAAAGCTTATGTTCGGACAAAAGCCCGTCGCGCAGCGCCAGCGCCCTCACGGACATACCGTTTAACAGCGCTTCCTTTGCAAGGCTGGAGGCTCGGGTATAGCCGATATAAGGGCAAAGCGCTGTCACGATGCCCGTGCTTTCTTCCACCTGCTGCTTTAAGCGTTTTTCGTTGGCCGAAATGCCTTTGATGCAATGCTCCGTCAGCGTACGCACACCCCCGGTCAGCGTGGTTACGGATTCAAACAGCTTTTGAAAAATGAGAGGTTCAAAGGCGTTTAGCTCCAGCTGTCCCGCCTCCGCAGCCAGGGTGATGGCCGTATCGTTGCCAATTACATTGAACGCGATCTGGTTGACGACCTCGGGAATGACAGGATTCACCTTGCCCGGCATGATGGATGATCCGTTCTGGCGGGCGGGCAGCGTGATTTCACCAAGCCCCGCCCGCGGGCCGGAGGACATGAGCCTTAAGTCATTGCACATTTTGTTAAGTGTCACGGCACAGCTTTTCAGCGCGCCGGAAACCCAGGTATAGCAATCCAGATTTTGTGTGCTGTCGATCAGGTCTTCCGCCTGGGTATAACTTTCGCCGCTGAGTTTGGAAACGGCGGGCACAATATTACGGGTATAAAAACCACACGCGTTGATGCCTGTGCCGATGGCCGTGCCGCCAAGGTTCAACACATGCATGCCCTCCCCAGTAAGCCGCAGGCGGCAAATATCCCGGCCTATGGCGGCCGCGTAGGCGCGAAATTCCTGCCCGAGCCTGATGGGCACGGCATCCTGAAGCTGTGTCCGGCCCATTTTGATCACATGGGAAAAGGATACCGCCTTGTCCTCCAGTGATTTTTGCAAGGCGGAAAGCGCGGCCACCAGACTGTCTAACAGCTTGACGGCGGTCATCTTTCCACAGGAGGGATAGACGTCGTTGGTGGACTGGCCGCAATTGACGTGGTCGTTGGGATGCACAAGATCGTAATCGCCTTTTTTTCCGCCCATCAGCTCAATGGCGCGGTTGGCGATGACTTCGTTGACGTTCATGTTGGCGGATGTGCCTGCGCCGCCCTGAATAGGGTCCACCGGAAACTGGTCCATGAGTTTCCCACTCAAAATCTCATCGCACGCGGCTGTAATGGCATTCGCAATGGGGGGCGGAAGTATGCCCGCTTCACAATTTACAATGGCCGCGGCCTTTTTGATCAGCACAAGATTGTGAATCATTTCGGGATGCAGCCGCAGCCCGGTGATAGGAAAGTTCTCTATAGCGCGCAGCGTTTGTGCTCCGTAATAGGCATCCTCCGGCACGTTCAACTCACCCAAAATATCATGCTCGATGCGAAAATCGCCGCTTTGCTTCATCATGAGCTTTCCTCCCTAAAGTACATACAAATGCAAAATTGCTTCCGATGCTTGCCAACAGTGTATGTTCATGCTATTGTATTTGCAAATACATATAATCGTATTTGTGTTATAGACAAAATCTTATAATTGGTAGGTGCAGTATGTTTCATGAGATTCGCTATGTCTATGAAGTCTACAGGGAACGCAGCTTTTCCAAAGCGGCGCAGAAGCTGTACATCTCCCAGCCCTCGCTGAGTGCCATGGTCAAGCGGGCGGAGCAGCGCATCGGCAGCCCGATCTTTGACCGCAGTACATCGCCCATAGGCCTTACGCAGGTTGGGCTGGAATACATCCGCGCCGCGGAGCAGATGATGGAGATCGAGGACGGATTCAGGCAATATTTAAGCGACGCCGGCCAATGTTTGACAGGCAGCCTGGCCATAGGCGGCACGACGCTTTTTACCTCCTATATCCTCCCGCCGCTGATATCGGCTTTCTCCGCCAAATACCCGGCGGTGGAAATACGCGTGCACGAGGCACATACCGCTTTCCTGGAAAAGGAGCTGAACGATGGCACGCTGGACTTGATTGCGGAGAACTTCACCTTTAATCCGGGCGTTTATGGCCGGGAGCCCTTCTGCAGCGAACAAATGCTGCTGACGGTGCCGGCGGACCGGGCGGTTAACGATACGGCCGCGGCATACCGGCTGTCGGCAGAGGATATACGCAATAGCCGCCACCTGAGCGGCAGCTTAAATCCGGCTCCGCCGGAACTGTTCCGGGATGAATCCTTTTTGCTGCTCAAGGAGGGGAACGACACGCGCCTAAGGGCCGACAAGTTCTTTGCACGCGCCCATATAAAGCCCAACACGCGCCTTCTGCTGGACCAGCAGATCACCGCCTATAACCTGGCCCTAAACGGCATGGGCAGCACATTTGTCAGCGATACGCTGGTAAAGCATGTGCCGCCCGTTGAAAGCGTTTGGTTTTATACAATTGACGAAAGCATCTCCCGGCGGGAAATCTGCTTTTATTACAAGCGATCCAGGTTTTTGACAAGCGTCATGCGGGAGTTTATGAATACAGTGAAGGAGATGTCTTGGAGAGAGGAGAGGCCTTAAGTATAGCGTTTTTGGAGATGTGATATAAAAAGTTGCGCCAGCTGGGCTTTTGTGTTATCTTTGGAAAAGAATTATACGTATGAAATGTGGCTTGGCCCTATTCTGTCGGTGTTGATACATCCTATGGCGAGTTTAAGCAGTATGAACAGATACATAATGAGGCTGACATGAAACGCATTCTTTTCCTTTTTCTCCTCCTTTCCATAATGGCTGCCCCCTTTATACCGGCTGGTGCAGGTTCTATTGCCCAGACGCGCCAACAGGATATTGACGATTATGTCAAAGGGCAGATTAAAACTGCTCAGATTCCCGGCCTGTCCATTGGTATCGTGGAGGACGGGGAGATCGCTTACCTGAAGGGTTACGGCACGGCGGATGATAGAGGCACACCCGTGACGCCCGATACACCCTTTTCGGTGGGCTCAGTGGGCAAATCTTTCACGGCGCTTTGCATCCGGCAATTGGTCAATGAGGGCAGGATCAATTACGACGCCCCTGTAACCGACTACATCCCCTGGTTTACACTGGCGGAGGACGGGGACGCCCAAAAGATCAGCATCCAGGACCTCCTTGATTATACCAGCGGGTTGTCATTCGAAGACGGCATCATGCCATGGACATACAACGGCAAGTATTCCATCGAGGATGTAGTACGCCGCATGCGCTCTTTTTCGGTAAAACATCCAGTGGGATCATGGAGGGAGTTTAGCAACCTGAATTATATCATCCTCGGACTGGTGGTGGAAAAGGTATCGGGCATGCCTTACGGCCAATACCTTTCCAAATTTGTATTTGAACCTCTAAAAATGGAAAGCAGTTACCCTTCCTTGAATGAAGCTCAAAGTGCGCGCCCGGCTCTGGGCCATTCGGTAGCCTATGGCATTGTTTTCCCCAACGACATGCCTGTTCCTACCGGACAGGTGCCCGCGGGTTTTCAGTATTCAAGCGCGCGGGATATGGCCAAATATGCCATGCTGCTTTTAAATAACGGATACCAGGACGGCCGGTCCATTATGAAAGGCAATGAGCTGCCCGAACTTACTCCCCCCTTCCCGGCACAAAGCGATGCGGATAGACACTATAGTGTCTACTGGTTGAACGAAAGCCAATATATACTTCAATATAGCGAAAAGAATGGTTATTACGGCCATTTTGGGGCATCCAGCGGTTTTACCTCTGTACTTATGATTAACAATACTAGGCGGCAAGGCATCGTGGTCCTAAGTAATTGCCGCGATATAGCCGCTGTCCCGGATGAAATTATGGCTGAAGACATTGGAATTGGGATCGCCGCCATATTGGATGAGAACATCATTCCGGGCCGCCAGGCTGTAATACACCCGGATGTGAATCATAATATTTTGGTTCTTTTGACGGCTCTGCTATTGCCTCTCATAAGGCTCATGCTCGTACCGCGCTTTGCACAGACCGTACGAAGAGGTGGCTGGCGAAAACGGCTTGCTCTTGTTTCCTTTACGCTGGCCGATGTATTGCTGCCGGCGGCTATTCTCATCGGCCTGCCTGTCTATTATGACAACACAATTTCTTACTTCCTCGCCACCTCATTGGAGACAGCACTGCCCCTGCTAATAGCTGCGCTGCTGTTGACGGTTTCGGGCTTGAGGAAGACGTTTCTTCTGTTCGAGTCGAAAATGTCCCTGGCTGCATAATGCATTTATCATTGCATATAACAAGAGCCTGCCGCACTCGGTTGTACGGCAGGCTCTTTTCCATGGGTAATATATATAATTCGTTAATCGCTTGCAATGCTGCCTAATTCCTCTTCCTTTAACCGGTGGATGCTTGTTGTTTTTTCGCCCTGACCGGCGATATACAGGCTTGCTTCGTCCCCTTCGCGGCCATACGCGAAGGGAAAATCGACTGTGGTGGCGGCGCCGAACCTTCCGCCTGGGTCCATGGCGATCAAACTCATGCCGCCGTTCGTTTCGTTCAGCTCCAGCATGCGCGCGCGCAGCTTGTGAAGCGCCTCGTCGCACGCCTCCTGGGGGGAAGCGCCGCGCCGCATTAACGAAACCGTGTCATAGGAAAGGCAGCCGCGCATGATATCTTCGCCCAAGCCCGTTGCCGCCGCCCCGCCATAGCGCGCATCACAGTAGAAGCCGGAACCTATGATAGCCGTATCCCCAACTCTTCCCGGCATCTTCATGAATAGCCCGGAGGTGGAGGTGCCAACATTCATGCAGCCCGACTTGTCCAGCGCGATTACGCAGACTGTGTCATGCCCTTGATAAGCCTCCAGCTTTTCACTTTCCTCATTCAGCGCTTTGCGCCAGCGCATGAGCGCGTTTTGTGTGCGCATATCCCGAAGCTCAAGCCCCGAACTCAGTGCGAACTCCTCCGCACCTTTGCCCGCCAGCAGGCAGTTCTGCTTCCGTTCACTTAAAAGCATGGCTGCGCGGATGGGGTTGCGGATGCCCTCGGCGCACATGACACCGCCAAAGCGCAGCGTTTGGCCGTCCATATACGCTGAGTCCAGCGTCACACGGCCGTCCCGCGCCGGCAGGCCGCCAAAGCCAACCGATATGTAGCGCGGGTCATCCTCCACAGACATGACGGCGGTGGCAACCGCTTCCCTTGCGCTGTTGCCCTGCGTAAGTTGCTGAAAGGCGCGTTTGACGCCTTCAAAGCTCATTTTCCAAGTGCCGATGATTGCGTACATACTTTGTCCCTCTTTTGATTATGAATCAAGCTGCTTTGAAAATTCGCCTATATAGTCGCTGTCAATCACTTCGAAGCTGTCTTCCGGCGGGTACAGCGCGCCGCCAAAAAAGATGTTGCGGTTGTTTAGGGTGGATGTATCCATGATACGCTTGTGCCGCTTTAGGTGCAGCCAGTTACAGCCCGTCTCCTTCGCAACCCGGGCGGCGTTTTGCAGCGTGATCCCCGCTCCCGGCAGTATTTCGATGGCGCCAGATGCAAACCGTACCATTTCGGAAATTGTCTCCAGCGCGAAAAATACATTGGAGGCCTGCCCGCTGGTCAGCACACGCGTAATGCCAAGCTTGATCAATATCTCCAGCGCGCGCTTCCAATCCGGCGTCACATCGATGGCGCGGTGGAACACGGTTTCTTTTCCCTTTGACAATTCTACCAGTTCCCTTGTGCGTGCTTCATCCACTGTACCGTCCTGGTTCAAAAACCCGAAAACCAGCCCATGTGCACCGTTTTCCAAAAGTGCTTTGGCGTCGTACAGCACCGTTTTGTATTCGGCTGCGGTATAGCAAAACCCACCCGGCCGGGGGCGGACCATGGCCATGATGGGGACCTGAGATAACTCCCTGGCCGCAATCAAGGTTCCCACGGATGGCGTCAGGCCGCCGTGAAACAGGCTGGAGTTCAATTCCACGCGGTCCGCGCCACCCTTTTGGGCTTCCATCACGTCGTCGGCGGAACCACAGCATACTTCCAGTTTGATTTTCTCCATTTTCTCAGCTCCTTGCGTTTTCCTGCTGACTCAAAAGCGAGTTCAGCGCGCGGTGGTTGGCCTCGATGGACGCGCCCAGCATGCAGGCTTCCTCATAATTTTCGCCAACGCTGAGCCGCGGGTCCTGAAACAGGCTGCTTAGCGCCCCCTGCAATTTGCGTATAGTCGTGCCGCCCAGGATGATCCGCTCCGGATCATAAAAGCTGTCGATCATGGACAGTACAAGACGCAGGTACTGCATCACGTCTTCCACCAGGATGCGGGCAAATCCGGCGTTTTGCCGGTAGGCGATCATCAAGTCTTCCAGCGTTTGCACGGACGGCGAGGCGATCCTGGCGTTTTGCAAAATACCGTCTTCAATCAGGTGCGCCTGAAGCACATCCGCAGGCAAAAGCCCAGGCATTAGATTCAAATGCTCGATCTCGCCGGCCATATTCCTATGGCCGCGGATCAGTTTGCCATTGCTTAAAACAGCTACGCCCACGCCCGTGCCTATCAGCACGTATACCGTATCCTGCTGCTGTATGTTCATGCGAACGCGTTCCCCCATAAGGCAGGCCTTCGCGTCATTCTCGATCCATACGGGCATTTTAAGCGCGCATTCAAAAGGCGTGCGCAGGTCCACATCCGTCCAGTTCATCTGGTCGGATTTCAAGACGGCGCCGCGCTCGCTGTCCACCACCCCGGGAACGCTTACGCCCGCGACGCGCACGCGGGACCAGTCCGGAATAAGCGCCTTGTCCATGCTGTCATATAGTTTCCTGGCATGCGCAGCCAATACCTCCGGGGTACGGGACTCGCCAGAATCCCAAGGCATTTCGGTTCTGAACAGGCATTTATAATGAAAATCGGTCAGGCAAAGCAGCAGCCTGTCCTGCTCAATGCAAATGCCAAGCGCATACAGGCCGTTGCTGTTTAAGCGGAGAATTCTCGCCTTGCGGCCCCTGCGCATAATATCTATGGTGCCTTCTTCGCGTACCAAATTCAGCCCGATCAAAGTGTTTACAATACGGGTAATGCTGGCCGGGCTCAGCTCCGTTATATCGGAAAGCTGCGTGCGGGATATGGTTTGGGCCTGCGCGATCAAGTCAAGCACCATCAGCGTATTCTCTTTTTTCACGAACAGCTGATTCTGCATCCACGCCATGTCGCTATGGTCCCCTTTCAACGCACAAATTTCTTGTATGTATCATAGCACGTGGGTTTATCTATTGCAAGATTAATTTTCAGCGAAAAAATAATTCACAAAAAGCAGGGATAGAATCCATCAAAAAGCCTGAATTTTCACAATGCATAGGGTGTTTTCCCGTCGGATATTGGTAGAATATAGGTCTTGGAAGAAAAGCCTTGCATATTTTATTTCATCGTGATAGAATTGCCTTGCAATGGGGCAAGAACGATTAATGGAATAAAGGGCACCGGTATAACTATGCTGCAATGACGCGCTAAGACCGATCATATATGCCATAGCGGGTATTTTGGTCGGCTTTTAATGGAAAACGTTGGATATCACGCGCTTGCGCGTTTGTATATCAAAAATTGCAAGGAGGTCTTTCCATGAAGAAACTGCTCGCTTTTGTGTTGGTCGCCCTGTTTGCGCTCCTGCCGCTGGCCGCCATGGCGGAGGGGGTCACGCTCACCATGGGTTCCTGGCGCAACACCGATGCCGCCATGGTAGAGGCGCTGCTGGCCAAGTACAAGGAAATTTCCGGCGTGACCATTACCTTTGAGCCCACCCAATCCAACCAGTACAACTCGGTGCTCAGGCTCCAGCTGGATGCCGGCACGGGCCCTGACCTTTACTATTCCCGTTCCTATGCCACGGGCGAAGAACTCTATACAGCCGGCTTCTCCATGGATTGCTCCGGTATTCCGGGCGTGAAGGAGAATTTTGTGGCTACCAGCCTGGAGCCCTGGACCGCTGCGGACGGAAAGCTCTTTGCCGTACCCTTTGCCGCCGTTTCCCAACCCATCTACTACAATAAGAAGATCTTTGCCGATAACGGCATCACTGAGCTTCCTAAAACATGGGAAGAGTTTATCGCCATGTGTCAGAAGCTTAAGGACAACGGTGTGACGGTATTTGCCAACGGCCTTGCTTCCAACTGGGATATTCTTGAGTGCGTGTTCCTGGGCATGGTCCCCAATTACATCACTGCCGAAGGCCGCATTGCGTATGAAAAGGGCGAAAAGAAATTCAACGATCCCGAATTCGTAAGGATCCTTACAGACTTCGCCAAGCTCGTTCCTTTCCTGCCGGAAGGCTTTGAGTCCATCGACAATGACAATGCCAACATATTCTTCGGCATGAGCAATTCCGCGATGCTGATGGATGGCTCTTGGAGCTGCGGCCCGCTGAATGACGACTATGACATCGACTGGGGCACCATGGCATTCCCGGCTCCTGAAGGCATGACCCCCGGCATGTGCTTCCATCCCGACATGGGCATCACCGGCAACAATGCCACCAAGCATCCTGAAGAAGTGAAGGCGTTCCTTGCGTGGCTGGCTACGCCCGAAGGCGCCCAGATCACCGCCGACTACCTGCCTGCCGGCTTCTTCCCCATGATCAACGCGCCCATCACCTTTAAGAACACCCGCGTGACCGACATCCTTTCCCTGAACCAGGGCAAAACGCTGGATGCCCGCTTCGTCTGGCCCAAGCTGATCGATTACTATAACCCGATCCGGGATCAGCTCAACTTAATCTGCACCGGCAAGGCGACCCCGCAGGCTGCCGCCGACGCGATCGCTGCGTTTGTTCCTGCCCAGTAAGCACTACAAACCGGATCCGATCGATTAGAAAACGTCTTTGACGGATACCGGCTAAGCATTGTAGGGGCATGGCTTCATCTCCGCCTGATGGTTTACGGGCGGGGATGGGGCCCGGCCCCTATACTGTATATGCGGAATGCATCCGCTGCTTAACAGTGAGGCAGGGCGGTATCCTAATATCTGATTTTTGATGTTCTGGGGGAGGGAAAATAATGAAAGCAAATCCCGGCCTGCCGGCAAGCAGGGGCGGCGGCAGCATTAACCCCAGCGGGTGGTATTGGGTACGGTACATACTGCCTGCGCTCCTGGTATACGGCATTTTCATGGCCTATCCGCTGATCGATTCGGTTCGTCTTTCCATGTATCAAGGCACCACCGGCGCGAGGCAGTTTGTGGGCCTTGCCAATTATGTGCGGTTGTTTACCGACCCGGTAGTGTCGGTAAGGTTCTGGAACGCGTTCAAAAATACATGGGTATTCTTCGCATTTCATATGTTTTTGCAAAATGTGCTTGGTATTATGTTCGCCGCGATACTTACCAACCGGACCATGCGGGGCAGGCAGTTTTATCAGACGATCATCTTTATTCCCTGCACTGTTGCGGTGCTTGTCACAGGGTATTTGTTCAAGCTCATGCTTAACCCAATCTGGGCGGGCAGCACACTAAAGGCGATGGGCTTGGGCTTCCTTGTGCGGTCTTGGCTGGGCGATGCCAACACTGCACTGCCCATCGTCTCGCTGGTCTCCGTCTGGCAATGGGTGGGCATTCCCACCATGATGTTCGTGGCCGGCTTTCAGAACATATCTGATGATTTGATTGAGGCCGCCTCCATAGAGGGCGCCAACTCGTGGCATCAATTTTTGAGGATTAAGCTGCCCCTCATCCTGCCTGTTGTGGGCATGATTGCGATATTGACATTCGTATCGAACTTTAACGCCTTTGATGTGATCTATTCCATGGAAACAGCGGATGGCGCGCCCAACTACACCACCGACCTGATCGGTACGCTCTTTTACCGCTACGGCATCGCCGGTCAGCACCCGGTGGGCATACCGGAGCCCGGCGTAGGCGCCGCCATTTCGACGACGATATTTGCTATGCT
The DNA here is from genome assembly GCA_023416585.1 of Bacillota bacterium. GTDB lineage: Bacteria > Bacillota > Clostridia > Christensenellales > Aristaeellaceae > JAEWAH01. Next base: position 69,513 of record JAEZHM010000043.1, on the reverse strand, counting down.
GCTGTGCGGCGTCATCCCGACGCTGAAATTAACGCAGGGGAAGGAATGAGAGCATGAAAAGGGTGAAAAGGTTCCGTTCCATGCGCATTGCCAACCTGCATATTCCATCGCACATCGTTTTGATCCTGTGGTCGTTGATCGTTCTGTTTCCCTTATGGATATTGATTATCAACACGTTGAAAGTAAAAAAGGAAATTTACGGGAATCCCTTTGGAGTCCCAAGCAAATGGACGTTTGAAAATTACCAATATGTCATTGCCGACAGCAACTTCTTCAATTATTTTCGCAACAGTTTTCTGGTTGTTGTCGTTTCGCTGGCACTGATCCTGCTGCTGGGCTCACTTAGCGCCTATGCGCTGGCGCACTGGCGGACGAAGATGTCGGGTGTCATCTATTTTGCCATCATCATCGGCATGATGCTGCCTATCAAGATCGCTACCATCCGCCTGCTGGAAATGATGAAGACCTTCGGCTTGATCAATTCGCTGTGGAGCCTGTTCCCTGTGTATATTGCCATGGGCATTCCTACGGCAGTCTTTATATTGACGGCGTTCATACGCGGGCTTCCGGGCGAATTATACGAGGCGGGCTACATGGACGGCGCGAACCGCTTCAAGATCTACTGGTCGATCGTTCTGCCGCTGATCCGCCCCGCGCTTGCAACGGTGGCCATCTATAACCTCGTTCCCATCTGGAACGATTTGTGGTTTCCCCTGATTTTCATCAACCAGGAAAGCCAGAAGACCGTGCTCCTGGCTGTGACCAAGCTGCAGGGCCAGTACACCACCGACTGGCCGAAGCTGCTGGCCATATTGTCGCTATCTGCGTTGCCGGTGATCATACTGTATCTTTCCATGTCCAAGCAGTTCATACGGGGTTTGACCGCGGGGGCAGTGAAGGGGTAGTCTTAAGAGACTTGGCATTTAGCGTTACATTATACTTCTGAAACTACAGAAGTAGCGAAACTCATATGGGTTTGCTAAGCAATCGCTGCCTTCGTCAGAGAAGTCAATAGACAAACGACGCCGTAGGGGCGAAGATGAAAAGAGTTGCCAGGCAATCAAGACCCATGTCAGCGTATTGCAATATTCCGTTAACAGCTGTAGTAGATGAACTGCTACAGCTGTTCTACATTCTTTCTATAATTGACCGCGTACTTCACGGCCACCTGGATCGCTTCCGCCATGCTGATCTCGCTGGCGATGCCTTTGCCTGCAATATCGAAGGCTGTGCCGTGGTCCACAGATGTGCGCAGGAAGGGAAGACCCAGCGTGAGCGAGATGGTCTTGCCGAAGTTGTACGTCTTGGTGGCGATATGCCCCTGGTCATGGTACAGCGACAGCACCGCGTCAAAGCGGCCCTGAAGCGCCTGGTCGAACACCGAGTCGGCGCCGATGGGCCCGGTTACGGAATAGCCCCTCTTCTGCATTTCCTCAATGGCGGGCACGATATCCGTCATTTCCTCATCGCCGAACAGCCCATGCTCCCCGCAGTGGGGGTTTAAGCCCGCCACGGCGATATGGCCGCCGGGCATGTTAAGGAGCCTGAGCATTTCCACGCACTTTTCAAGGCAGTCCACCACATGCTCTTTGGTGACATAATCAATGGCCTTGCGCAGCGACAAGTGCCGGCTTAGGAAAAAGACCCGCAAGTTGGTCACTTCAAACATCGTCAGCGGATTCTTGACGCCCGTAAGATCGCCGAATATTTCGGTATGGCCTATCTGGCTTACGCCGCTGGCCTTTAAGGATTCCTTGTTGATGGGGGCGGTGACCACCGCGTGTGCCCGGCCGGCACGGGTAAGCTCGATGCTGCGCTCAATGTATTCGTAGGCGGCTCGGCCGCACATGCCGGAGATTTTGCCGAACTCGAACTTGTTCATGTCCACATTGTCCAGGTCGATCACGTTAATGAAGCCGTTTTCAAAGATGGCCTCCTCCGGGTTTTCGATCCCGTGCAGCGCGTTTTCCTCAAGGCCAACCATGGGCAGGAGGGAGCGGAGCACATTCATGCTGCCTACTGTAATGATGCGGGCGGAATCATAAACGGACTTATTGGCCAGAGCCTTTAAAAGTATTTCCGGGCCGATGCCGGCTGGATCTCCCATGGTTACCATTAAGACCGGTTTCGTATTCATTTCTGACCTCATTCCTTTTCATCCGTTTTCTTAATAAGATAATCCACGCATGTAAGCACGGCATCATCGTTTCCCACCATGCCGCCCTTGGTAATCAGGTACAGCCCGTCCCTTGCGCCGCCAACCAGGCGCCCGTAAATGGCCAGCGGCAGGACTTCATCCATTACCTGAAGTCCCGTTGCGTGAAGCGCCCGGCAGACAGAAGCGGCAATGTCGCCGCCCGATAAAAACACGCCGCGTATACCGCCGCATGCTTGAAGGATTTGAAGCGCAGCCTGCCCGAAGCTTTCCGCGATGACGGAGGAAGGGGAGCAGCTGCCGTTGCTTTCTTCAAAGCCCGGGGGCGGGAGCGCCTTTTCGCCTGTTTGCAGGCCGTCGCTCATCAGGCATAAAAGCGGGTGGTCTCCGGATTTTTGTAAAAGAGCATTGGCTGCCCGGCGGATTTCCGCCTCCCGTTCTACGGTGCTGTGAAGCAGCTTTATTGCATCAATGGATTCTGCAACAACTTCACGGCTTTGCAAAAGTGCCTCCATTTGACGGCGTATTTCCGGGCAGATGCTGCCCACTACAACAAGCAGCTTGGAGCTGCTTTCTTTTTTTTGTAAGCAACGAAGCTTGTTATACATGGCGGCGGTGAAGGGGCCGGGGTCCACCGTAACACATTTTAGGCGGGCTGTGATCAGTGCGCCGGCGATAAGGGATATTTCCTCATCGCTTGAAGCGTCAAATATCAGGATTTCATTTCCTTCCCGTACAAGCGCTTTTATTTTGTCCGCAAGGAATGCTTCGCCCTTAACGAAAGCCTCGCCGGTGACCGCCGCGATCTTCCTGTGCGATTGCTCCCTGAAAATATCAACAACGCTGGAACTGTGAACGGGGCTTGACACATCCAGCGCTGCGGAGCTTTCCATCAGTATCACACCGTTCACCAACACATTGGAGTTTTGCACCACCCGGCCAGCCCTGGGAAAGGCGGATACCACCGCGGCCACGTAACCCGCGCCCAGCGCGTCCAGCATGGCGTCGGTCTCCGCACCGGGGTTTCCCCTAAGCGTGCTGTCGATCCGCTTGGCATACAAAAGGATGGCATCGTTTAAGCGCGGGGCAACAGCCTCCCGCACGCGCCGGTAGGCTTCTTCCTTGGCCAGGTTGCGGCTGTAAGTGACAAGGGACAAAATATTGATTTCTCCGGCCGGCTGAAAGTTTGGGTCCAGCGCCGTTACCACACTGTAACCATGCCTGGCCAGCAGCGCGCTTGTGGCGTTGGCCCCGGTCAGGTCGTCGGAAACAAGCAGGCAGTCCAAATGAAATTCCCCCCCTGTATGGAGATCACACGCCTAGAATACGTACATTCAAGTCTTCAAGCCGCTGGGATTCTTCTTCGCTGAATTTTTTGCCTGTAATGACACCTGTAAACTCCGAAAGATTGCCTACCACACAAAGGGATTGGCCGTAGAATTTGCTGGAATCAGCCACCAGGTAGGATTCCAGGGCGTTTTGCATGACGGCTCGCTTTGCGTAATACTTGTCCATGGTAGGCGTATAGAAATTGAACTCCCGGTCGATAGCTGGCGATCCGATAAAAGCTTTCGAGAAGCGGTATCTGTTTAGATCCTGCTCTGCCGAATGGCTGATGACGCTTTGTGTGCTCTTGTGCACCACGCCGCCGAGAATAATCAGGTGAACGTTGGATTCGGTAAGGATCAGCGCGGCGTTCAGGTCATTGGTGACAACTGTTAGACCGCGGCTTTGGCTGCATAGAAGTTTTGCGATTTCCCCGGTGGTGGTGCCGGAATCCAGAAAAACCACGTCGCCGTCTTCGATCAGATCCACAGCCCGGCTGGCAATCAGCTTTTTTTCATTTATATGCTGTGTGTTCTTTTTGGCGTAACTGATTTCGCCGATCAGGCTTTTGTTCAGCCGCGCCCCGCCATGGTAGCGGGCGACAAGCCCGGATTCGCTAAGCTCATCCAGGTCCCGCCGCACGGTCATGGTGCTGACTGCCATTTCGCTGGCAAGCTGATCCACTTCCGCATATGTTTCCTTTGTAAGCCGGTCGATGATGAACTGCTGCCTCTCTGCCTGGTTCATGTTTATTCTCCAACGTTTTGTTCGTTAATGTTCATATTAGCTTGTTTTACTTGGGATGTCAACACATATGAACATTCACGTTTTGCAAATAAACAAAGACTCAGCCGGAAAAAGTGGCTGAGTCTAGGGCCTGTGTGATAATGAACTCTGAAAGCGAATTCAACACTGTCATCCCTCAACAAGTGAAGGATCTTATGTTTATATGCTGCCTAAAGATCCCTCATCGCTTCGCTCTTCAGGATGACAGCAGGCGAAGTTGGTTTGCATTCTATATACTTGTGATCATAGATTCATTTATGATATCGAAAACAACCTTTACTCCTTCAGCAGCAGCGGCAGCTGAAGGAGTAAAAGAAACGTCTAGCATCTTACGTTTTTCCGCTTGAACCCAAGCCTACCCTTGTCTTTCGCATTTTTTATCTCTTCACTCGCTACGGGGACGCTGCATTTGGTTTTGCCTTTGAATATATCGACGGTACCAATGGCTTTGGCAATGGATACCGCCTTGTCGTGCAGTGGAAGATAGGAAACGCCTACGGTAATCACAAAGTTGTTCATGGCGTATTTTACTCGGTCTGGGCTTGCTTGTATGATTTTCTCCACCGTATCCAGCATGGCGCTCAGCTTTTCTTTGTCAAACTCCTCATCCTTGCGGTTTCCCAGCAGCCAGCAATAGCAGCTGTATCCGGCTGATACATACAGTTCCTTGCCGGTTGTGATCCATTTATCAGAAACGTCCTGCGCGATATCTGATTCCGCCAGCGTTACGGCCACAATGAAATCGGAAATCATATAAAAATAGGCGCTTTCCATCCATCGGTCAAAATCCGCTTCGGTCATGGCCTTGGGGTCCGCGATCATACCGGCCAGATACATGGCGTCGTAATTATGGGTGGCGTAAAGTTCCTCCGCCAGCGCCTGGTTGATTTTTGTTTTCCTGAAGATCGGCTTCATGGCGCCCGTGGCAACGCCAAATAAGGGTTCCTGCGCACCCTGTGACATATAGACTTTTTTGGTCCGCTCCGACCCCAAGGCTTCAAGCTCCTGCATAACTGTTAGAAAGTCCATTCAAAATCTCCTTCCAACTGACAAAATGCTTATAACTTTATTTATACCCCGCAGCCAGGGGGCGAAATCTATTATAAGACATTTGGGCGGCAAAATGAAGCTGCATGCCGTCTTGAAATACCCCGGCCAGCTTTGGCTTAGTATGTCATATCAGGCGTTTTCTTGTATTCGTACGGTCGAGATACTTAAAAAGGTATATGACACTTTAGCGGTATAAAACCAATTGCGATTTGCGGATGCATTTCTAAAATAGATCAAACCATACAAAAACTCGAATAAAAATACCAAACAACAATACAATGTTCGAAAAGGTTGCACGTGAAATGTAACGGTGTGTTAAAGCAAAAACGAAAAAAATACAAGAATTCGATTGAAAATCCTTCAAATTGGGGGATAAATGTGATAGTATATAGAGGTAGATTGCATTATTTATTTTAGAAGATGCGATTTTCAATATGTAGAGAATCCGGGAACGGAATTGTAGGGAATTGTAGAGCGGGTAAAATCTGTTCGTGTATCCATTATCGTGAAGAAGATATGCAGCACCAATCATCCTACAAATTCTAAAATGGTATAAACCAATATTCCATAAGCCGATGAAAAGCCGAAGGGGGAAGACGGGATGCGGGATGTTCTGCGGTTTGAGAAATTTCGGCTGGATTTGCAAAACGACGACGGACAGCGGTTTAACCTGCTGGACGATATTTCTTTTTCCGTAAAAGAAGGAAAGGCCCTGGGGGTAGTGGGGGAATCGGGGTGCGGCAAGAGCATTACCAGCCTGTCGGCCATGCGCCTTCTGCCGCCGGCGGCCAAGGTGGCCGGGGGCAGCATTTATCTTGGGGATGACGACCTTTTGAAAAAAACGGAACAGGAGATGTACAAGGTCCGGGGCAAGGAAATCTCCATGGTGTTTCAGGAGCCCATGACCTCGTTAAATCCCGTTTTGACCATTGGCTTTCAGATAGAAGAAGTGCTTCACCGCCACCAGCCGGAGCTTTCCAAAAAGGAGCTTCAAGAAAAGACGTTGGGGCTGCTAAAAAAGGTGGGCATACCCAACCCGGAAAAGCGGATCAAGAATTATCCCCATCAGTTTTCCGGCGGCATGCGCCAGCGCACCATGATCGCTATGGCCATTGCCTGCGACCCAAGGCTGTTGATTGCCGATGAATCCACCACCGCGCTGGACGTGACGATACAGGCCCAGGTGCTGGACTTGATGATCCGCCTGAAGCAAGGCGGGTCGCTGATGTTCATTACCCACAACCTGGGCGTGGTGGCCGAGGTGTGCGAGGACATGGTGGTCATGTACGCGGGGCAGATCGTGGAACGGGGCACGGTGGAAGAGGTTTTCCTCCATCCCGCCCATCCGTATACAAAGGGGCTGCTCCTGGCCATCCCCACCTTGGAGACCACAGAAAAGAAGCTGCACAACATACCCGGCACGGTGCCGATGGTTCAAAATTATGCCAAGGGCTGCCGCTACGCGCCACGCTGCGCCCACTGCGTGCCATCCTGCAAGGAACAGGCGCCATGCGAAGTTAGACTGAACGACAACCACAGCGTTGCCTGCTATCTTCATAAGGGGGTGGAGGCCTGATGGAAAACAGCAGTAGTTTGATCAAGGTCAATGGCCTCACCAAACATTTCAATATCAGCAACAACTGGTTCGGCAAGCCCGTGCTGCTCCACGCCGTGGATGACATGCACTTTGATGTGGTAAAGGGTCAGACGCTGGGTGTGGTGGGGGAAAGCGGCTCCGGAAAATCCACCATGGCAAGGCTTTTATTAAAGCTCATCCCTTCCACCTCTGGCGAGGTTACGTATCAGGGGCGGAACATACTGCCGCTGAAAGAAAAAGATAGCGGCTTTATCCGCCGCGACCTGCAGATGATCTTCCAGGACCCGTACGCGTCGCTGGACCCCAGGGTGAAAATCGGCGAGGCCATTGCGGAACCGCTAAAGGAGCACAAGCTGCTAAAGAGCGCCGCCGAAATCCAGGAGCGCGTGGGGGACATGCTGGACCACGTGGGCTTGCAGAGGGAAATGGCGACCCGCTTTCCCCACGAGTTTTCCGGCGGCCAGCGCCAGCGCATCAACATTGCCAGGGCATTGGCCATGAATCCCAAGCTCATCATTTGCGACGAGGCTGTAAGCGCCCTGGATGTTTCCGTGCAGGCCCAGGTGCTGAACCTGTTCAACGCACTCAAGGAAGAATTCGATTTAACCTACATCTTTATCAGCCATGACCTGTCTGTTGTGAAATTCGTAAGCGACACCATCATCGTGATGTACCTTGGCGAAATGATGGAGATGGCCCCCGCCAAGGAGTTGTTTTCACATACTGCCCACCCTTATACCAAAGCGCTTATCTCCGCCATACCCAACCCCAACCCCACGATCAAAAAGCAGCGCATTTTGCTGGAAGGGGATATCCCCAGTGCCGTAAACATCCCCAGCGGGTGCAGGTTCTGCTCCCGGTGCTTTATGGCCCGCAAGGAATGCGAAACCAACCATCCCGAAATGCGGGAGATTGCGCCCAACCACTTTGTCAGGTGCCCCTACTATGCCGGGTGACGAAGTTTACATACCTTTGGAGGTGAAAGGGGAATGGGAAAATACCTTATAAGGCGGGGTTATCGCGGCCTGGTCACCGTGTTTATCTCCGTTTCCATTACGTTTTTCCTGCTGCGTCTCATTCCGGCCGACCCCGTTTCCATGCTGCTGGACCCCAAGATGAGCGCGGAAACGGTGGCCAAGATGACGGTGCAGTTCGGGCTGGACAAACCCTTGCTGGTGCAGTACTTCGTTTACCTGGGGCAGCTTTTTCAAGGAAACCTAGGAATTTCCTTCAAAACCCGGGAAGCGGTGACGACGGTGCTCATGCAAAAGCTGCCCTGGACGCTGGTGCTTTTGTTCCTGAGCATCACCCTGGCCCTTATAGTGGGCATCCCGGTCGGCCTAAAGGCTGCCAAGCACCGCAACGGCGCCTTTGACAAGTTCATCAACGTGATTACCATGGTGGGCATATCCATTTTCATTCCCTTTTTATCCTTTGCCCTTTTGTATATTTTCGGCTACAGGCTGCGTTTGTTGCCCACCGGCGGCGCGTACACGCCCCCGCCCAAGGAAGGGCTTGCTTATTTGTACGATGTGCTGCGCCACGCGATCTTGCCTACCTTTACATTGTTTATCGGCAACTGTACCTCCATTATTCTGTACACCCGAAACAGCATGATCGAAGTGCAGAAGGAGGATTACATCCGCACCGCACTGGCCAAGGGGTGGGATGACAAATATGTTACCCGCAAGCACGCGCTGAAAAACGCCATGATCCCCACCATTACCGCTACCGGCATCATGATCGCCAGCATGGTGGGCGGGGCCATTATGACGGAGAGCATTTACTCCTGGCCGGGTGTGGGCCGGCTGATATTCGACAGCGTTTCCACGCTGGATTACCCCGTGCTCCAGGGTGCGTTCCTGATCCTTTCCATCACCACGGTGTTCATCAACATCCTGACTGACCTGATTTTGGCCTGGATAGACCCCAGGGTGAAGCTGGGAGGTGGCAAATCATGAATCAGCGCAGTTTCTTTCAGGCTTTCAGGCGGAACAAGCTGGGCATGATCGGGCTTTTCTTCGTGGTCCTCATCCTTTTGGTAGGCATCCTGGCGCCCTTGCTGGCCCCTTATCCCAAGGGATACGGCAGGGAGATAGAGAACGCCCCAAGCGTAAAGCATTGGCTGGGCACCGATAACCTGGGCCTGGACGTGATGGCGGAGATCATCTGGGGCGCAAGAACGTCCGTGTACGTATCGCTGATGGCGGTGCTCTGCGCCGCGGCGGTGGGCATACCGCTGGGGCTTATCAGCGGGTATTTCCAGGGCAGGGTCGGCGGTTTCATAGATTCCCTGATTGAAATCTTTATGACGCTGCCCATGATGCCGCTGATGATCGTGATCGCGGCTGTCGCCGGGGCTTCCGTTACCAATGTGGCGGTGGTGATTGGCATACTCTCCTGGCCCAGCCTGGCCAGGGTTACGCGCAATGCCACGCTGCGCACCTCTGAAATGCAGTTTATTGAAGTGGCCAGGTGCCTGGGCGTTAAAAGCTGGAAGATACTTTTCAAGCACATCCTTCTCAATGTTATCGGCCCTGTAATGGTCAACCTTACGCTGGTCATGGCCACAGCAGTCTTGAGCGAATCGGGCTTAAGCTTCCTGGGCCTTGGCGACCCCAATACCTGGAGCTGGGGGCTGATCTTGAAAAAAGCCTGGGATACCGGCGCGCTGGTGAAGACGCCCAATCCCACCTGGTGGTGGCTGTGGCCCAGCATTGCCATCATGAGCTATGTAGTCAGCTTCAACATTCTGGGCAACGCCATCAACGATACGCTGAACCCCAAAACACGGTGACGCTTTAAGCGCGCAAGCGTTTAATCAAATCATTAAAGGAGAGCGACTTTACATGAAACCTGCCTATAAGGGTTACAAAGCCTTCGACTACCTGACACCCGGCGCGGACTACCCGGTATACAAGCTGGCCAAGTGGAACTGGGCCGGCGAATACCGCGTGCCCCTGGATAGTGATGCCCAGGAAAAGCGGGTAAAGGACATCGTGGATAAAAGCGTGTTTATCGCCACCCATGAGCATCCCTGTTATTTCCCGGCGGACATGAACGAGAGCAAGGCGTACCACAATGCCGGCCGCGAGTTTTGCGCTTATGACGCTCTGGCGGAAAGCTATATCGACTGCGTGTTTGACAACATGATGGACGGCTCCTGCAACATTACCAGCAAAAGCGGCTGGAAGTGGATGGACGTCATCCATGACATCGGCATGCGGCTGTGCGATCTGCACCATCAGGACTTTTTGATTCAATGCAAGACCGTGGCTGACATAAAGAGGGCTAAGGCGGAAGGCCGCATCGCATGGGTGCCGGTGCTGGAATGCTCCACCCCCATTGAAAACGAGCTGGACCGCATCGACGTGCTTTACGGGTTCGGCATCCGTGTGATGGGCATCACCTACTCTGAATCCAACCCCCTGGGCAACGGCCTGAAGGAAGACACCGACGGCGGGCTGACCAAGTTCGGTAAGGAAGCAGTCAAACGCATGAACAAGGTGGGTATGCTCATCGACTGCTCCCATTGCGGCCACAAGACCACGGTCGATACGGTGGCGACAAGCGAAAAGCCCATTTTGATGACCCACATCGGCGCCAAATCCCTGTGGAATTCCAAGCGCCTGTTTGAAGACTATGTAATCAAGGCCGTGGCCGAAAAGGGCGGCGTTGTCTGCGCCGAGTCCGCCCCTCACACCACCATGACCAAGACCCACAACACCCACGACATCGACTCTGTCATGGAGCACTTTGAGTATATGGCAAACCTGGTAGGTCTTGACCATGTGGCTTTCGGCGTCGATTCCCTGTACGGCGACCATGTGGGTTTGCACCATGCCTATGCCGCCAACCTGTCCATCAAGGACACCCGCAACAATGATGTGGACTATCAGGAAGTGCCTTATGTGAAGGGCTTGGAAAACCCCACCGAGGCTTCTATCAACATCGTGCGCTGGCTGGTAAAACACGGCTACAGCGATGCTGATATCGCCAAGATCATCGGCGGGAATGTGCTTAGGGTTTTGGACCAGGTGTGGGTAAAGTAAAGGGTGTTGACCTTTTTCTACCTACTCTCAATGTAGGTAGGGAGACACACATGCAAAGGCTTCCCCTTGAGGGCTCCGGAACACCGCCCCCGCCGGTGGCGGATTAGGGCGGTGCGGAGGAGGCTGGCGAAACAAGCAAAGCGAGAGGCAGCGAAGCAATGCGACGATTGAGCCAGATGGGATAGATGTCGACGCAGTCGACTGATGAGGTGTAAATGAGTAAATCGATTCGGCCAACACCTCATCCGTCGCTTCGCGCCACCTTCCCCTCAAAGGGGAAGGCTTAAATGTGGATCATACAGGCATTTTGATTTCTTCGTATGATTTCACGAGATGGGATCGGTATGCGGGAATGCCGTTAAAGTGAGGGCGGTATTTCTTCATAATAAATAATTCGAAGGAGAGAGACACGATGAAAAGGTTCCTTGCACTGCTTCTGGTAGCGACAATGGCCCTGACGCTGATGGCTGTTCCTTCCCTTGCGGAAGGTGACGCAAGCCTGGTGGGCGGACAACTCATCATTGGCATGGTGGGCGATCCTTACGCCCTGAACGGCTGGGTCAGCAACGACTTGAACGCCGCCCTTGTTTCCAACATTTTGTATCCGTCCCTGATGGTGTTCGATGAAAACGCCAAAAAGGTCCCCTACATCCTGGAAAGCTACGAAGTCAGCGAGGACCTGAAAACCTTCACCGCCAAGATCCATGACGGCATTTTCTGGCACGACGGTGAAAAGTTCACCGCGGAAGACCTCGCCTTCACCGCCAATTACTGCTCCACCCACGACGTGAACTTCGGTTCTGACTATTATGCCAATGTGGACCATGCCGAGGCGTTGGATGCGCTTACCGTGCAGTACACCTTGAAAGCGCCGCAGGTCAACTTCATCACCGACATCGGCTTCTGGGTAGACGTTATGCCCAAGCACCTGATCGAAGGCATTGAGGATTTCGCCAATGCGACGATCCCCACCATCGGTTACGGCCCTTTCAAAATGGACAACTTCTCCAAGGGTGAATACTACACCTTCTCCCGCGTGGCGAACTGGCCTTTGGCCAACGGCGGCGTGGGCGCCTATCTGGATGGCATTACCATCCGCATCTACACCGATGTGAACGCCCTGATGCTGGCCATCAAGTCCGGCGAAGTGGACTGCGGCTCCAACGCGTTGTCCGTGGCCGTTCAGCAGCAATTGGATGCCGAGCCCGACCTGTACGGCCTGGCCCGCGTAAACTCCCTGGGCTATGGCTACTTCTCCTTCAGCTTTAAGAACCCCATGCTGGCCGATCCGGCCGTCCGCAAGGCCATCGCACAGACCATTGACCGCGACGCGCTTGTGAACATTGCCATCCAGGGCGGCGGCGTGCCCATGCTGACACCAATCTCCCCCGTATACAAGGACCTGAGCGATGGCGCTGCCAACTTCCCCGCCTTTGATATCGATGGCGCAAAAGCCACCTTAGAGGCCGCGGGCTATGTGGACAGCAACAATGACGGCATCCGGGAAAAGGATGGCCAGAAGCTAGCCTTCACCCTCACCTGCCGCAACAACACCAACAACATCGATGCCATCTCCAACATCTTTAAGGCCAATTGCGCCGAGGCCGGCATCGACATCACCATCAGCATCGTGGAACCCGCCACCTACACCGATCTTGTGACCAAGAACAAGACCTACGAAATCAACTACATCGAGTGGGGCGTGATCGACGAAGCGGATACCGGGCTGGATGCCATCTATCATTCCGCAGCCACGCTGAACTTCATGCAGTACAAGAACGAAGCCATGGACAAGATCCTGGAGGACGTGAAGCTGGAAGGCAATTATGATACCCGCAAGGCCATGATGCTGGAGTTCCAGAAGCTGTTCGTGGAAGAGCTGCCCTCCCTTAACGTACTGGTACGCGTCAACGCCTACGGCTTCTCCAAGCAGAAGTTCGAAGGCTGGAGCGCCACCCCCGGCCTGTACGGCGTGTGCGACGTGAAAGACCTGGTCAAGGTGCACGCAATCAAAAAGTAAGCCTTTCTATTCCATATTAATGGTTAATCATCTTTCCGCCGGCCGGCACAATTTCGCCGGCCGGCCGGAAGGGTGCAATACAATGAACAGTGAATAGTAGTGAGTAAAGCAGGAGATCAACATGGGCATCAAAACGGGATACAAAGGCTACAAAGCCTATGATTACCTGACACCGGGGCCGGACTACCCCTATTTCAAGCTGACCAAATGGGACTGGGCCGGGCGGTATCTGCTGCCCCTTGACAGTGCCCAGGAAACACGGGTGCTTCGCCTGGCAAAGGAATGCGTGTACATCGCGCTGCATGAACACCCCACCCTGACCCCGGAGAATATTGAGGAACTGGTGGCGCTGGACCGGGCCGGCCGCGAAAGCTGCGAATATGAGGCGCTGTCGCATAGCTACCTGGACTGCGTCTTTGACAATATGATGGACGGCACCTGCCATATCGTTTCCCAAAGCGGATGGAAGTTTGAAGATATACTGGTTGACTTTGGGAACAGGATGTGCGATCTTCACCACCAGGATTTCCTCTTTCAGTGCAAGGGTGTTGAGGATATTTTGAAAGCCCACCGGGAAGGCCGCATCGCCTGGGTGCCCGTTCTGGAAGGGGCCGCGCCCATTGAAAACGAGCTGGACCGCATCGACGTGCTGTATGGCCTTGGCATACGCATGATGGGCATCACCTATTCCGAAAGCAACGCATTAGGCTCCGGCCTCAAGGAGGACTTTGACGGCGGGCTGACCAAGTTTGGCCGTCAGGCTGTTCGCCGCATGAACCAGGTGGGCATGCTCATCGACTGCTCCCACGTAGGCCCCAAAACCACATTGGATACGGTGGAGCATTCCGACAAGCCTCTCATATTGAGCCATATCGGCGCCAGAGCTCTGTGGGACAGCAAGCGGCTGTGCGGGGATGATATTATGAAGGCCGTGGCGGAAAAGGGCGGCGTATTGGGCGTGGAGGCTGCCCCTCACACCACCATGACGAAGACCCACAACACCCACGACATTGAGTCCTACATGGAGCACTTTGAGTATATCGCCAACCTTACGGGCATCGACCACGTATCCTTCGGCACCGATGGGCTGTACGGCGACCATGTGGGGCTGCATCACCTTTTCTCCAAGAGCCTGGCCACTGGCGATACGAAAAACAAGCAGCAGGCCTATGAGGAAGTGCCCTATGTGAAGGGCTTGGAGAACCCCACGGAAGCTTCCATCAACATTCTGCGCTGGCTGGTAAAGCACGGCTACAGCGACGAGGATATCCGTAAAGTCCTGGGGGAAAACGCCCTGCGTGTTTTAAAACAAGTCTGGATTTGATTTTTACACTCCGTCTTCGGCGGTCAGGAAGAGGGGCGGATCTTCCTGGCCGCTCAAGGGCGGTTTTTTATTCTTGCATACAAAAGGAGGCGGTTGTATGGTTGACGTTTTGATTAAGGGCGGCTTTGTGGTGGATGGGACGGGCGCGCCCGGCTTTTATGGCGATGTGGCCGTGAAGGATGGCAAGATCGTGGCGGTTGCCCCCAAGCTTCATATGGAAGCGGAAAAAACGGTGGACGCCGTGGGCAAGGCCGTAATCCCCGGTCTCATTGACCCCCATGTGCACGAGGAGTACGTGTGTCTATTGGACGGAGCCATGGAGCTGTTCATGCGCCAGGGCGTCACCACGTGCTTAAGCGGCAACTGCGGCCATTCCCTGTTTAACGCGCCCACAAAAAAGGCAGTGGACTATTACTGGCTCAACGGCCTGTTCAGCGATATGCAGCGGGAAAAGTACAAAAAGCTCTTTCCTGCCTGGGAGGACTTTGAAGGCTATGCCAGGTACTGGGAGGAAAAAGGCTGCAACATGAACATGGCTATCCTCCAGGGTCACGGCACCATCCGCTGGCTGGTGATGGGCGGGGCCATCGATAGGAGGCCAACGCCCGAAGAAAAGGTTCAAATAGACGCCATATTGCGAAGGAACATGGAGCAGGGGGCCTGGGGCGTTTCCTTTGGTTTATCTTATGTGCCCAGCCGCTACGCGGATACGGACGAGCTGTGTGACGTGGTGGATGTAATCAAGGAATACGACGGTGTGGCCGCGGCGCATTTGCGGCACCACATCGGCATGCTGGATTGTACCAAGGAGTTTATTGAGGTGGGCCGCCGCACCGGCGCGCGCATCCAGATCTCCCATTTAAAGTCCGCCAACCCGGAATGCTTTGACGCCGTAAAAGAAGCCGGCGAAAAGGGCATGCGGATCACCGTGGATACCATTCCCACCTCCACCGGGCACTTAACACGCAAAGACCGTATGCTTCAATTCATCGTTGCCGTTTCCGACACGCTCTTTGACAAAGGCCTGGAGGGCGTCAAGGCTGCGCTGCACACCCCCGAAGGCCGGAAGACGGTCTTGAAAGACGCCTACATGTTCCCGGCGGACAGGAACCTTACCTTCATCGTTTGCTCGGAAGACCCGGCGCTGGAGAACAGGTCCATTGCCGATATCGCCAGGGAATGGGGGAAAGACCCGGATGAGGTGCTGCTGGACTTGCTGGGCGACGACAAGGAGTATACCTTCTACCTGGGCGGCGCTTCCCGGCCCGATTTCCCCAGCGTTCCCCACGTGAAAAGCATTATGGATAATCCTTACGTCTGCGTGGGTTCCGACGAGCTCATGGGCGACCCGGAGGATATGGGCGGCTGGTACGAGCTTCAGCGCCGGGGGGCCATGCCCATCTTCTGGCAGATGTATTTGAAGGCCGGCGTTCCCCTGGAGGAGATCGTGCGGCGCAATACCGGCATGATCGCCGATCATCTGGGCTTTTTAGGCCGGGGCAAATTGCGGACAGGTTACTGTGCGGATATCGCGGTAATAGATGTTGCAAATTTCCGTTTCCCGAAACCGGATCAAATCGACTACCGTAATCCCAACACCGTGGCTTCCGGTGTGGATACGGTATTGGTGAACGGCGTTGTAACATTGGATGGCGGAAAGCTTAAAAAGCCCTTGGCTGGCAGGCTTTTGCGCCACGGGCGGTAATAAGGAAAAGGGGGAAATATCATGGATATTCTCATTCGCGGCGGCCTTATTATAGACGGCACAGGCGCGCCGGGCTTTATAGGGGATGTGCTGGTTTCCGGCGACCGCATCCAGGCGGTAGGTAAAGATTTGCCTTCGGATGGCGCTCGTGTGGTGGACGCCTCCGGCAAGATTGTCATTCCCGGCCTCATTGACCCGCATGTACATGAGGAATGGATATGTTTGGTCGACGGAGCTTATGAGCTGTTCATGAACCAGGGCGTTACCACGGTGGTAAACGGCAACTGCGGCCATTCCATCGCCCCCGGACCGACGGATAACGTGATTGAATACTACTATGGCAACGGTCTCATGAGTGAGCAGCAGCGGGAAGCGTACAAAAAAACATTCCCCGAATGGTCCGACTTTGACGGCTACGCAAAAGCCGTAACCGCAAAGGGCACCAACCTGAACATGTGCACTTTGATAGGCCATGGTTCGCTGCGCTGGACGGTGATGGGCGGGGCATTCGACCGCCCGCCCACGAAAGAGGAAGAAGTAAAAATTGCCGAGATTCTGGACAAGAACCTTACGCAAGGTGCTTTCGGCCTCTCCTTCGGCCTGGATTATGTGCCCGGGCGCTACGCCAAGACAGAAGAGCTTGCCGCCTTTGCCAAGGTGGTGGCAAAGCATAACGGCGTGGCTGCCGCGCATTTACGCCATGTACTGGGCGTGAAGGAAGCCACCGAAGAATTTTTGGAAGTGGGCCGCCGCTCCAAGGCAAAGCTGCAGGTCAGCCACCTTCGGGCCAACTGCCCTGCTGCCTATGACGCGGCCCTTGCCTACGCCAAGGAGGGGGGCAAGGTGCTGATTGATACCATACCCGCCACCACCGCCCACTGCCAAAGCAAGGACAGGGCGCTGCTATTCATGATGTCTACCTGCGACGAGCTGTTCGACCAGGGTTTGGAGGGCGTCAAAAAAGCCATCCGCACCCCGGAAGGCCGGGCGCTTTTGCGCAAAGACCCTTACTTTGTGGACCGGGATCAAGACAAGAACACAATTTGGATGACGGGCGACTCCCATATGGACGGAAAAAGCGTGGCGGAACTGGCGGCGGAAATAGGACAGGATCCCAAGGAATACCTGCTGGACCTGCTGGCCGGCGACAAGGATTTTATTCTCTGGTGCGGTGGGGCCGGGCGCCGTGATTTCTCCATGGATTCGCATGGGGAGAGCATCGTAAACAATCCTTACGTATGTGCCGGGTCGGATGAGATCCTGGGCGATCCGGAGCTGCCCTACGATTGGTACGAGCTTTTGCGCCGCGGCGCCATGCCCAACTTCATACAAGGCAACCTCAAAAAAGGCATGCCCCTTCCCGAAGTCATCCGCCGCAACACCTCCATGGTGGCGAACCACTTCGATATAAAAGACCGGGGCCGCCTGGCCGCCGGAAACTATGCCGACATCGCCGTGATTGATCTGGATCATTACCGCTTCCCCTCCGAGGAGGAGATCACGCCCCTGAAGCCCCTTGCCATGGCCACCGGTGTTTCATATCTTCTTGTCAACGGCATACCAACCGTAGAAAACGCCCAGGTCCTTCGCACCTACCCCGGCCGCGTGCTGCGGCACGAGGGGTAGAGCGGGACGGAGGGGTACGGAAGGTGCGATGATAGCGGGGAGGGAGCTTTTTGAAAAATTCTCCCTCCCCAACCCGCAAGCTCAATCGTCGCGCTGTTTCACTGTCGTTCGTATCGCTCGTTTCGCTTGATTCCTTCGCCTCGCTTCATCCGCCACAGGCGGCACTCGACTCACTCACCCCACCCGAAAAACTTTATTACCATATATAAACATAATTCATCTTAAGTGCTAGTACATAGAATACAATCAACCTCCGCACTCTGTCATCCTGAGGAGCTTGCGACGAAGGATCTTTCCCTTTCGTGTCACAGAAAGATCCTTCGGGCATAGCCCTCAGGATGACATACGGTTGAAGCTTGGCTTATGATAAACGTCACGGCGGTGCGCTTTGATTTGACTTGTTGAATTCTTCACCTTCTGTACTTAAAAAAATGCCAGTGGATTTTCAACTATAAATGCATATTTTTCTGATAATTCTTCTTCTTTTCACAGCCGCATTTGAAGAATCGGCTGCGTGAAGCAAACAGTAAGCCTTCCCCTGGAGGGGAAGGTGGCGCGCAGCGCCGGATGAGGTGTTGCTGCAAGTATGTTGCTACTATAAACACCTCATCAGCCGGCTTCGTCGACAGCTTCCCCTCCAAGGGGGAAGCCTCCTTCGAACACTCACGTACTTCTTTTCAAAAACAGCTTGTTTGGAATGCAAGGTAATCAACTATCTCTCAAATTCCTCAACTTCTATCGTTGATAGTCCAATAGACTTAGTGAATCAGCAATAAGCACACATAGCATTTTCTTACATAGGAGGGTTGACCATGAAGATCGTCTACATCGTTCCCGGCTTGATGCCGGACGCAGAATGCCGGCGCAGGGAAGCCTTGCTCCGCAGCTGGGCATCGCCCGGCACCCAGGTGGACGTTTCCTGCGTGACCGAAGGCCCCAACTCCATCGAATCCCTGTACGAGGAATTCCTGGCCGTGCCGGCCGCCGCGCGCCTGGCGGTGCAAAAAGAGCAGGAGGGCTATGACGCTGCCATCATCGGCTGCGCCGGCGATCCGGGTGTGGACGCCATAAGGGAGCTCACCTCCCGCATGCTGGTGATCGGCCCAGGCGCCGCCTCCTTTCTGGCTGCGGCTATGCTGGGCCACCGCTTCGGCGTGCTCACCCCGGAGGGGGATTTGTGGCAGTCCAGCTTGGAGCTGGCCTTTAAAACAGGTGTCAAGGACAAACTGGCCGCTGCCGTCTCTATCCGCACGCCGGTGCTGGAAATGATGGCGGACAAGCAGGTGACCATGGCGCGCATATTGCAAGCCTGCAAAACAGCCATTGCTGAAAAGGCCGTGGATACCATAGTGATCGGCTGCATGACCATGGCCTTCTTAGGCGTAGACAAGGAAATTGAGTCCGCTATCGGCATCCCGGTTGTGAACCCGGCCAATGTGAGCCTGAAATACGCCGAGGCCATGGTAGCTTGCGGGCTTATGCATTCCAAAGCCGCCTACCCCCTGCCGTTAAAGCTGCAGTCGGGCAAGGCGAAGGATTTTTCAGAGCTGTTTGCAACGCGCTAAGGAGGTGGAATCATGGATTTTGAACAGGCAGTCTTTTCCCGCCGCAGCATCCGCGCTTTTACGAATCAAGATGTAACCAAGGAGCAGGTGGATAAGCTGATCGCCTATGGCCACTGTGCCCCATCCGGCGGGAACCTGAAGGAATGGCGCTTTATTGTAGTGCGAAGCGAAGAAGGGAAGAGCAAACTCACAGAGGCCACCTATTCCGGCAACAAGGAAACAAACGCTCCCCAGCAATGGCTCAAAACAGCGCCGGTGATCATTGCTGTCGTGGCGGACCATCGGCCTGTGATGAAGCGCTACGGCCGCAGGGCGCTGGATGAACTTTTGTACCTTGACTGCGGTTCTGCGGTGGAAAACATGCTGCTGGGCGCTGTTCATATGGGGCTGGCCAGCTGTTTTATTTCCGGATTCCGGGAGCATGAAATGGCGGAAGCCTTGGGCCTTCCCGAATATATGCAGCCAATTGCTCTTTTGCCGGTTGGTTACGCGGTGGGGCCCGGTGTTTTGCGCCCCACCGTGACACCGGAAGAAGTTACCTATTATGAGACATTTAAGCTATGAGGCGAAGCATGTATAGCATATTGATCCGCAATGGATTCATACTGGATGGCACCGGCAACCCTGGCTTTTATGGGGATATCGCCGTCATGGATGGAAAAATCGCAGCTGTTGCTTCCCATATTCCGGGCAAGGCGGAGCTTGTGATCGACGCCGCCGGGAAAACCGTATGCCCAGGCTTTATCGACCCTCATGTGCACGAGGAGCTGCCGGCTTTGCAGGGGGAAACCTTCGAGTGCTTTTTGCGCCAGGGGGTCACCACCACGGTAAACGGCAACTGCGGCCATTCGCTGACGCCTCTTTCTTCCGATAAAATTTATGAGTATATGAAGCTGAACGGCCTGATCTCAACGGAGGCCGAGGAACGCTTCAATAGGGAATGTCCCGTCTGGCAAGGCCTTTCCGGTTACGCAGATGTGGTGAAGAAGCGTGGCGTGAACCTGAACATGGCCTTTTTGCTGGGTCACGGCACCATCCGCTGGTGCGTGATGGGCGGCTCCAAGGACCGAAAGCCCACCCCGGAGGAAGAAAAGACCATGCATGGCGCCATCCGCCGCGGCATGGAGGAAGGCGCTGTAGGCCTGTCCACCGGCCTTGCGTACATTCCCGGCCGGTACGCGGACACGCGGGAACTGATCGATTGCGCAAGCATCGTGAAGGAGTTTGACGGCGTGTATGCCTCCCACCTGCGGGTGCATTTGGGCCATGTCGAGGCCATCCGGGAAGCGATTGAAATCGGCAAAGCCTCCAAAGCAAGGGTGCAGGTATCTCATTATCCGCCCGCCGAAGTGGAGGGGTTCCGGGAAGCCTTGCGCGCAAGGGACGAGGGTGTGGAGATCGCCATCGACACCATCCCCAAAAGCAGCGGCCATCTAAAGCGCAAGGACCGGCTGATTCAGTTCATCCTTTCTGCCTCCAATACCTTGTTCGGCAAGGGGCTGCCCGGATTTTACGAGGCGCTGAAAACGGAGGATGGCCGGCAGGAGATACAGCGTAGCACCCGCTTTCGGGATCAATTGATCGTGGTGAATACAGGCGACCCTGAAACAGAGAACAAAAGCCTCAAGGAGATCGCGAGAACAAGAGGTACTTCCGCGGACGATTTGCTTTTGGAGTACCTGGAGCACGGCCCTGAAAACCTCACCTTCTGGCAGGGGGGCATGAACCGGGGCGACTTCCCTGGCGGCGAATACCCTGAGGAAGTGGCAAGATGCCCCATCGTCTCCGCCGGGTCCGACCGGATCTTTGGGGAACTTTTTGATCCCACCGCCTGGTACGAAATGTTCAGAAGGGGCGCGTTCCCCATCTTCTTTGACAACATGAAAAAGAGCGGCGTAAGGGTGGAGGAGACCGTAAGAAGGGTCACCTCCCTGCCCGCACAGCAGTTCCGTTTAACTGACCGGGGCTTGATCGCCTGCGGCAAGGCCGCCGATATCGTTGTGCTGGATATGGATGCATTCTCTTACCCCAGTGAAGCGGAGGCGGATTATTTGAACCCCCGACAGATGGCCACCGGCGTGGATACGGTGCTGGTGAATGGGGAAGCGGCGCTTTTGCATGGTGTGATGCAGGATAAAAAGGCCGGGAAGCTGATTTCCATGTATGGGAGAACGCTGTAACATAAAAATTTTACGTATATGATCATCATCCCAAGTGATAAAACATCATCACTTTTACCTCCTTCTGCCGCCTGCGGCGCCACCTCCTTTCAAAAGGAGGCTAAGGGAGGCTTTCCAAAAGGCTTCCCCTTGAGGGGAAGCTGCCGACGAAGGAGGCTGATGAGGTGGCGGTGGTACCTGAACATACATTTGCAGCCAAACACCTCATCCGGCGCTGCGCGCCACCTTTTCCATCTGGCTCAATCGTCGCGGAGCTGCGCTCCGCTCGTTTCGCCAGCCTCCTCCACCCTGCCCATTTCCGCCACTGGCGGGGGCAAGGTTACGGAGCCCTCAAGGGGAAGGCTTGTAATGACGTGCCCGCAGGCACGAAACCCTTTTTTACCAATTGATGAAAGGAATTTTGTGATATGGGTTGGCACAAGCAATACGACGGCTACAGAGCCTATCAGTACATCGATAAGAGCGAATACAAGCAGTTTGACCTTACAGAGGAAAGCGGCTGGTGCGAACCGTACCTGGTTCCACTGAATGAAGAAGAAGAACAACGCTGCCTTCGCTTAATGGAAGAATCGGTGGTCATCTCCCTCCATGAGCACCCCTGCCTTTTCCCCAAGGATATGACGCTGTCCAACGATTACAAGCACGAAGGCCGGCAGCCCATGGCGTATGAGCCCCTGTCCCGCTCCTGCCTGGATGCGGTGTTTGACAACATGATGGACGGCACCTGCGTGATTACCTCCAAGGCCGGCTGGAAGTGGACAGACATCATCCACGACATCGGCATGCGATTGTGTGACTTGAAACACCAAAGCTTTGTGATCCGCGGCGAATCAGTTGCAGATATCCTGCGCGCCCATCATGAGGGGAAGCTGGCCTGCGTGATGTGCCTGGAGGGGCCGGGGCCCATTGAAAACGAGCTGGACCGCATCGATGTGCTCTACGGCCTGGGAGTAAGGCAGATGGGCATCGCCTACAGCCAGGCCAGCCTTCTTGGCAGCGGTATCAAGGAACGCCGGGACGGAGGTCTTACCGACCTTGGCCGTCAGGCGGTGAAGCGCATGAACGATGTAGGGATGGCCATAGACTGTTCCCACGCCGGGGATTTGACCACCCTGGAAACCATTCAGGAGAGCAAAAAGCCGGTGCTGTTGACCCATGTGGGGGCAAGATCGCTGTGGGACAGCAACCGCTTAAAGGGCGACGAGGCCTTGCGGCGTCTTGCGGACAAGGGCGGCGTCATCGGCATTGAGGCCGCGCCCCATACCACCATCACCTATGGCAGCCGCACCCATTCCATAGAATCCATTATGGAGCATTTTGAGTACGTGAAGGACACGGTGGGCATCGATGCCGTTTCCTTCGGCCCCGATACGCTCTACGGCGACCACGTGGGCCTGCACCATGCCTTCGCGGCGCTTCTTTCCATCAAGAGCGTGCAAAGCAAAACAGAATTTCCCCAAGTGCCCTATGTGAAGGGTATGGAAAACCCCACGGAAGCATCAATCAATATCGTGCGCTGGCTGGTGAAAAAGAACTATTCAGACCAGGACATTCAAAAGGTGATCGGCGGCAATACATTGCGGGCCCTGAAGGAAATCTGGGCCTGAGTATATAGAAGGAAAGTGAAGTACCGTGGCACACTATTTCGATACGGCCGAGCAAAAAATACTGACTTCCATCAATCCTGCCAATATGGACGAGGTGCTGAAAAAGTTCGACACCATCGACCGCCTTTCCGGAAGCCCGGGGGAACTGGAGGCCATCCGGTTCATTACGGATAAACTCACCTCCTATGGCATCGCCTTTGAGGAGCATGTATTTTCTTCTTACTTGAGCAATCCCATCTCCGCAAGCCTTTGCGTGCTGGGGGAAAACGTTGTATCCATCCCGGCCAAGACGAGGGCCTTTTCGGGCAACTGCCCAAACGGGGTGGAAGGGGAGCTGGTTTACGCGCCCGCCAAGGGCGGCATACAGTTTGACACGGCGGTAATCCCCTGGACGCGGGAACAGGTGGAAGGGAAGATCATCGTAAGCGAAGGCGGCGGGCCCCAGCATATGGACCGGGCCGCGGAGCTTCATGCCCTGGGCCTTATCCACGTGTGGCCGTCCGGTGAAGATGTGATCCATGAAATGACGGCTTCCCCCGTATGGGGCGTGCCCACGCCGGAAACCGCAAGGCTTATTCCCGCCATACCTGAAATTTCTGTGAAAAAAGCCGACGGGGAAAAGCTGATCGCTTGGGCAAAGGAAGGGAACATAAGGGTTCGGATGACCGCTGTGCTGGAAGCCGGGGTAAAGACGCTGCACCTTCCCGTGGCCACCATTCCGGGCAAAACGGAGGATTATGTGCTCCTGGCCGGGCATATCGATTCCTGGTACGTGGGCGTTACCGATAACGCAGTTGGAAACGCGCTGTGCTTGGAATTGGCCCGGGTGTTCAGGGAGCATCAGGGGGAATTGAACCGTTCCATCAAGATCGCCTGGTGGCCGGGTCATTCCAACGGCCGCTACGCCGGGTCCACCTGGTATTGCGACAACGCCTATGAAGAATTGCGCAAGCATTGCGTGGCCTATATCAACGCAGACTCCCCCGGCTCAAAGTTTGGCGTGATCCCGCTTGTGCGCAGCACGCTGATTGAAAAGGATGGCTATTTCCAGCAGGCTGTCAGGGATGTGTCGGGTACCGAACCCCAGTGGGATTTCCCCATCCGGGCTGGTGACAACTCCATGTGGGGGGCGTTTATCCCCTTTCACCTGATGCTAAGGGACAAGCCGGACAAGGACCACAACCAGGCCCATGTGGGCGGTTCCGGCGGAGGCTGGTGGTGGCACTCCGAGGAGGATACCTACGATAAGGCGGATCTGGAACTGCTCACAAGGGACGCCAGGATTTTTGCATCCTTTGCCTACCGCATCATGGCCCCGGAAGTCCTGCCGGTAGATTTTGTGGCTTTGGCTGCCCGCATGGAAGGGATTTTGAAGGGTTATGCCGAAAAAGGAAATCCAGCATTTGACATGGGCAAAGCTCTTTTAAAGGTGGCGGATTTTAAGAATGTGGCTGAATCCGTCGCCGCCCGCAAGCCATACAACGATGCAAAGCTTAACCGCCTGTACAAAAATGCCGGTGGGCGGCTGATGGCGCTCATGTATACCACCGTCAGCCCCTACGAGCAGGATGTGGCCTATGATTTGAAGCCTTTCCACGGTTTTTACCGGGTGTCGGGCCTGACAAAAGAAAACACGTCTTCGGATATGCTGCTGTTTCACGAAACGGCCTTCCGCAGGCAGTACAACCGCTTCCTGACAGAAATGGACGAGGTTATCGGCCAGATGGAAGATTATCTGAAATCAGAATGAATAAAGCACGGGGCAAGGAAGCCCTCCTTAGGAAAGCAGTGAATTGCATATGAGCGAAGCGGCCTACAAGCGGATGGAGGACAGGATCGACGAAATCTTTCCCCAGCTGTGTGCGTTGAGCTTGAACATCCACAGCCATCCGGAACAGTCGTTTCAGGAGCATTATGCCTGCGGCGAGCTGAAGGTATTTTTAAGAAACCACGGGTTCGATATAACGAACAACCTGGGCGGGCTGGATACCGCTTTCCTGGCGGAGAAAAAAGGCCGCAGCCCTGGCCCCACTGTTGCGCTGACAGCCGAGTACGACGCGCTGCCCATCGGCCACGCTTGCGGCCACAACCTGATCGCTGCGGCGTCCATGGGTGCGGCGGTGGGCTTGATGAGCGTGATGGGGGAGATTTCAGGCACGCTGAAAGTCATCGGCACCCCGGCAGAGGAAGGCGGAGGCGGCAAGGTCATCCTCTGCGAGAAAGGCATCTTCCGGGATGTGGACTTTGCCATGCAGGTGCATCCCCACAAGATGAATATGATCCAGTGCGGCAGCCTCGCGGTGAGAACGGTCCATGTGGAATTTTACGGGCGCATGGCCCATTCCTCCAGGCCGGAGGAGGGCATAAACGCCTTGAGTTCTGTATTGCATACCTTTTCGGCCATCGACGCCCAGCGGGCGCTTTTACCCAATAATACCAATATCAGCGGCATCATTACAGAGGGCGGAAAGGCCAACAACGTGATCCCGGACTATGCTTCCGCCAGCTTTTGCGTGCGTGCTGCCACGGTGTATGACATGCAGGCGGCTAAGAAGGCGGTGGAGCGCGGTGTGGCATCTTCTGACTGCCTCTTTTTAACCACCAGCAAGGTTACATACGGCATCCTGTATTCCGAGCGCTATCCCAATGGACCCATGGATGAAGCGTACAAGGCCCACTTGGAGTCCTTTGGCGAGCAGGTGATTTATCCGCCGGCCAACATGAAGCTGGCCTCCTCAGATGTTGGCAACGTGAGCCTGGAAGTGCCCATGATCCAGCCCTATCTGTATATCGGGGACGCCCAAGTGCACACCAAGGAGTTTGAGAAGGCCGCTGCAACGCCCTTTGCCCAGGAGCAGATGAAAAAGGCAGCAAAATCCTTGGCCCGCACGGCGTATGACCTGTTTATGTCGGAGGAATTAAGGCAAAGGGCGATCAGGGATTTTGAAAAGAAGGTACCAAGGTATACAAGGGCGGAACTGGGATATGGGGAATGAGGCAAAGGCATCGAAAGGGACTTGCATGAAGCTGATCATCGACAAAAACGACAAGACGTCCATCCACCGCCAGATCATCGACCAGGTCTGCTTCATGATCGACAGCGGGGCACTCCGTGGCGGTGACAAACTGCCTACGGAAAGAGCGCTTAGCGAGCGGTACGGCGTATCCCGGGGGACGGTGAACACTGCCTACCTGGAGCTGTCACGCATGGGCAAGATACTCACCATTCAGGGCAGCGGCACGTATGTCACCAAGGTTCACACCGATGTGGAGCAGGGCTATGTGCGCAGCCAGATCGATGCGCTGCTTCACGCGGCCGCGTCAGTTGGCATATCCGATGATAAGGTTTTGTCACTTTTGGATCAGGAGATCCGACGCCGCAGGCGCGGCTTCACCCAGGTGCACGCGGCCTGGATCGGCTGCTGCGTGGAAGTGCTGCGCATGACGGAGCATACGCTGCTAGGCGTGCCGCTGGTGCATATCACGAGCTTTCATATCGATGAGGTGCTAAAAAACCCCAAGCTGCTGGATGACGACTTTGACCTGATCGTTACTACCGAGTACCCTTACGACGCTCTTTTGCACGCCGTGCCCATGCAGGCCGACAAGATTGTGCGGGTGACATTGAGCCTTAACGAGGAATCGGCCTTTGCCTTGTCCTCCATCGTCAAGGGGCGGCAGGCGCTGATGTACGGCGTGGAGCAGCTTTTTGTGAACACGGTGCGCCAGAAGTTGGACTTATCTGAAAATCTGAACAACTGCCTGTATTTTGCGAAGAACGATCCCGGTGTCTTGCAGGCTTTAGAATTAAGCGAGGTACTCATATTGCCGGAAAAGAGCCTGCTGTATGACCAGGAGGAGCTTTTGCAGGCAGCCCGTGATTTTGCTGTAAAGGGCAAGGAAGTGCTGTATATCTCCTACCATGTGGACCGGGGCAGTGTGATCCATTTCGAGTCCGTGGTCAAGCAATGCTGGATTGAAAAATGCCGCACCGGCATAACCAATCAGGCCGAAACGCCGGAATACCACAAGGGCGAAACAAAAAAGCGCCAGGAGAACAGGTTCTAGGGAGAACTGTCCCGGACAAAATCGAAATACATTGCCGCTGCCTTCCAGGCTTTTTGAAAGCCAGGCGGCGGCTTTTTCCATGTCCGTTTTCGCTGACGAAATGAGGGAAGGTATATATTTTTAACATGAATGATAAAAATATATTGACAATACACTTTTCCGTGCTAAAATAAAGCTAGAGTTTTCGGGAATGCAGGAAGGCACATCCCGATGAATGCAGCAGAAGGAGAAATCCATGAGTGAGGATTTTCGGCTGTACCATGTGGCCAAACTGTACTATATAGATCATGTCAAGCAGACAGAGATTGCGGAAATGCTTGGCATTTCCAATATGCTTGTGTCACGTATCCTAAAACGTGCGGAAATGGAAAGGATCGTCACCTTTCAGGTCAAGTCTCCGGATAAGCTGAATTGGGAGACGGGCAGCCTTGTCAAAAAGAAGTACCCCATGCTGAAAGAAGCCTTGGTGGTTCAGCTGGAACAAAAGGAGAATTCCAGGCAGCAGATTGGCAGGGTAGCGGCGGAATATGTGGCCAACCTTATGACGGAGACCAGCATACTGGGCGTCTCCTGGGGCCGCACAATCTGCGAGTTCGCCAAAGCGCTGCATGGCACATCCTTTCCCGGGGCGAAGGTCATTCAAATGTCAGGCGGGTTCCTGTATGAAAACGACATGATGATGATGCCCTCCAACCTTGTGAAGCTGACCAGTGACAGGCTACAGTGCGAGCCTGTATTCCTGAACGCGCCGCTGTATGTGCCCACGGAGGAAACGCGGCATGTCCTGATGCGGGACCCCATGTGCCAGTACGTGCAGAGGCTTGCCGCGAAATGCCATATCACGATCTACGGGCTTTCATCCCTTGCGGAAAGCGCAACCACCATGCATGTGGGGGTGCTGACAAGGGAAGATATTGTAGAACTCCAGGATAAGGGAGCCATAGGCGACGTGATGGGATTCTTTATAGATGCCAATGGCGAAATGGTGGATTGGTCCAAAAAAGAGTGCAATATCGGAGTTCATTTGGATGTTGTTGCCGCGGCGCCCCATGCCATCTGCCTGGCCGGCGAGGAAGAGAAAGCTGCGGTACTTAAAAAGGCCATTGAAAAAGGGTACTGCAATACTGTCATTATTTCCGGCAGCGTTGCCGAGCTGCTTTTGAAAGACTGAGGGGTAAGAAAATGAAAATGTATACGTTTATGGCATGTGTGAAGCATGCCGCTGCAAACATGCCCAAATACAGCCAGGAGCTTTGCATCCTGGATACCGCGGTGGGCGACGGGGACCATGGTGTCACCATTGCCAGGGGATATCAAAGCGTTGCGGATAAGGTAAGCCTTGATGAAGCAGCGGCGCCGGAAGCGTTTTTTTGCGAGGTGGGAGAGATCATGGCCGCCAGCATGGGCGGTGCCATCGGCCCAATATACGGCATCTTTTATGAGGAGATGGCAAAATCGTTTGCCGGCAGCTCTATAATGGATACGCCTCTTTTGGCTACGGGCATGAACCGTGCGGTGGACAAAATTATGGCGCTGTGCCAAGTGAAACCCGGCGACAAAACGGTGGTGGACGCCATGGTCCCGGCTGTGGAGGCGCTGCTTAACGCAGGGGATATGGCGCTTCAGGAAGCGATTTTGGTGTCTCTTCGCCAGGCGGAAGCGGGAAGGGACGCCACCGTCAGCATGATGGCCCGCAAAGGGCGGGCGCGGTTTTTGCGGGAACGTTCCGTAGGTTATATCGATGCGGGCGCAAGCTCCTTTGTCCTTTGGCTGAAAGAGCTGTACGAAGCCGTAAAGGAAGGAGATAAACATCCATGAAAAAGATCATGAACAATCCCTCTTCACTGGTGGAGGATACGCTGAAGGGCTATACCCTTGCGCATCAGGATATCATCCAGCTTGTACCCGGGACCCACATGGTGGAACGCGTTCATCCCAAGGAGAAGGGAAAGGTCCGCTTTATGATGGGCAACGGCGCGGGCCATGAGCCGGCTGTGGTCTGCTGGGTGGGGGAGGGCATGTTTGACCTGAACGTGCCTGGCGAAATCTTCACCTGCGCTTCCGCGCCCCGCATCTATGAGGCTATCAAACGGCTGGGCGAAGGCGGGCCGGTATTGGTGGCCGTGCAGAACCACTCGGGCGATGTGCTCAACGCTGGCATCGCCGTAGACAAGGCAAAGGAAGAAGGCATCCCTGTCCAGTCCGTGCTGTTTTATGACGATATCGCCTCAGCACCCAAGGAATTTATAGAGGACAGGCGCGGGATCGGCGGTATGCTGTTCTATGCCAAGATCGTGGGCGCACTGGCGGAGCGGGGAGCCGGTATGGATGAATTAGTTGCCATGTTTGAAAAGGTAAGGGACAGGACACGCACCTACGCCGTGGCTGTCACCAATTGCACCCATCCTATTTCCGGTCTGCCCTTGTTTACAACGCTGCCCGAGGATGAGATCGAGTTGGGCATGGGCGTTCATGGTGAGGGCGGCGGCGGGCGGATCAAGCTGCCCACCGCAAAGGAACTGGCCGGGATCATATCCCAAAATCTCATGGAGGATGGGGAATACAAGGCAGGCGACGACATGCTTGTATTCGTGAATGGCGCCGGAGCCATGACCATGATGGAGATGAGCATTCTGTATGGTGAGATAAACGCTTATCTTGCCGGGTGCGGCCTGAAGGTGGCCGGGTGCAAGGTCGGCAATTATCTGACCACGCAGGAGTTGTCGGGCGTATCTGTCTCTTTTTGCTCTGTTACGGACAACATGCTGGATTTGTGGCACGCGCCATGCAATGTGAGTCAATTTTAATATCTTACCGTCTTAAAGACGGAAGGAATAAAAGGAGGATACTTATGAAACGGTTTCTATGCATGCTCCTGGTAACCATACTTTGCCTCAGCCTTACGGCGATGGCCTGTGCGGAGGGACTGAGCGGCACCATCCGCTATTCCACCTGGGGATCCGTTGCCGAGAAAGAAATCAATGAAAAGATCATTGCCGCATTCATGGAAGAGAACTCCGGCTGCACGGTGGAGCTGGAATACATTCCGGACAACTACGTGCAAAAGATCGATACCATGTTCCTGGGCGGCGATGCGCCGGACGTGATCTACGGCCATCCCCACTTTTTTGCCGCCTGGGCCAGCAACGACCTGCTGCTCAACCTGAACGAAATGTTCGAAACGGAGAAGGATTTCTTCAACGCGGACAAGTTTACCACGGAAATGTATCCACAGTACTGCTATAAGGGAGACCATATCGCCACCGTCAACGGCAGCGATACCTTCCTTCTGTTCTACAACAAGGACATGTTTGACAAGGCGGGCGTTGCCTACCCGACGGACGACTGGACTTGGGATGATTTCGCCGCGGCCGGCAAAAAGCTTTCCGGGACCGTGGACGGCAACAAGCAGTACGCCATCACCTTTGACGATATTTACCCCATCGTCGTCTCCTTTGGAGGCGAGTATTTCAACGACATGACCAACCCCACATCCGTCACCTTCAATAGCGACGCGACGGTCAATGCGCTTCAGTTTGTGCAGGATTGCATTTATAAAGACGGCATCGCTCCGGATACCAAGAACGCCGAGCTGCTGGGCGGCTCCTTCTCCACGGGCAAGGTTGCCATGCAGGTGACCGGCGCTTGGGCGCTTGCCGAATACTCCAAGGTGAACACCTTCAAGTGGGATGTGGCGCGCGTACCAAAGCCCGCCGGCGGTGAGCACAAGACCATGTTCTATGTGGCCGGCTACGCCGTGAACGGCGCGACAAATAACCCCGAACTGGCCAAGGCGTTCGCCAAGTACTTCCAATCTGACCGTGCCCAGGAACTGCTGGCCGGCCCTGGCCTCATTACGGTTATCAATAAGGAGATCGCCTCTTCTGATGCAGTGCTTAAGGGAGAGGGCGCGCCGGAACATGCATACCTGCGTGTGGATACCGTTCCTGAAGGCAAGAATGGATATCCCATGCTGACCAATTTTGAAGAAATGCGCAGCAAGGTGCTGACGCCCGCTTTCGACAAGCTGATTGCCAATACGTTTGGTGCGGCGGACTGCGCGGCGGAAATTCAAAACGGCCTGGAAGGGCTGCTGCCTGCCGGGCAATAAGCTTGAAGGAGAGAGGCTGCCGCGCCGGGTGTACCGCCGTATTTGTGAATATGGCTTCACCGCCCGGGCGCGGCAGCCCTTTTTGAAAGGGGAGTTTGTATCATGGCCCAGCAAATGAAAATGTCAAAGCTGGAACGGGCGGAACGACGCGGCTTTTTTATCTTCATTTCCCCCTGGCTTATCGGTTTTATCACATTGATGCTTATCCCCATGGTCGTATCCGCCTACATCAGCCTAACCAACTGGAACCTATTAAAGCCGCCGGTCTTTGTGGGGCTTCAGAATTTTCAGACGATTTTCAAGGACCATCTGTTTTACAAATCGCTCAGTGTTACTTTTACCTATGCTTTGTTTGCTGTACCGCTCAACATTGTTGTGTCTGTACTGCTGGCCATGCTGCTGAACAACAAACTGGCCGGCATGAACGTCTTCCGCACCATTTTTTATTTGCCGGCCATCGTATCTGGCGTGGTGGTCGCCCTTGTCTGGATGTGGATGTTCCAGCCGGAGTTCGGCATATTGAACCACCTGCTATCCCTGATCGGCATACAGGGGCCCAAATGGATTTATGATGAAAACTGGGCCATGCCGTCTTTAATATTGATGTCCCTGTGGA
Source organism: Bacillota bacterium (assembly GCA_023416585.1). GTDB lineage: Bacteria > Bacillota > Clostridia > Christensenellales > Aristaeellaceae > JAEWAH01. The sequence continues at coordinate 37,725 of JAEZHM010000043.1, read as the reverse complement.
ACGTGGGCGCCAATATCGTTTTGTATCTTGCCGCTTTGCAGGGTGTACCCACTGAGCAGTACGAAGCTGCCGACATCGACGGGGCGACCTGGGGTCGCAAAATGTGGAACATCACGCTGCCCGGCATCAGCCCCACGCTTTTGTTTACGACGCTTACGGGCATCATTGGCGCCATGCAGACGTTTACCCAGTCCTATGTCATGACCCAGGGCGGGCCTAATGAATCTACCACCTTCTACGCGTATTACATTTACAACAACGCTTTTGTCTACCGCAAGATGGGTGAGGCAAGTGCGCAGGGCTGGATCATGTTTTTCATCATTTGCCTAATCTCGCTTCTTGTGCTTAAAACATCAGCAGGCAAGGTTTACTACGACGGCGGGGAAGGGGGCAAGCTTTTATGAATACGGTTACGATTGCAGGAAAGCGTGCTGCAAGACATCGTTTTTCCCGCATCATTCTACCCCGCACAATGATCTATACCGTTCTCGTGCTTGGCAGTGTCGCCATGATCCTGCCATTTTTCTGGATGGTTTCCACCTCTCTCAAAAAGCCGGATGAAATCTATATTCTCCCTATACAATGGCTGCCCAAGGCACCGGACCTGAATGCCTATATCCGCCTGTTCCAGGATTACAGCTTTGGAACGTTCCTTTTCAACACGGTATGGGTGACGGCTGCCAACATCCTGGGCTATGTATTAAGCTGCGCCATGGTTGCCTATGGTTTTGCCACACAGCACTGGCGCCACAAGGAAAAGCTGTTCCTGTTCGTGCTTGTCACCATGATGCTGCCCAAGGATGTGGTCTTTTACCCCCAGTTCATACTCTTTAAGATGATTGGGTGGTATGGCACCATGAAGCCGCTATGGGTACCTTCTCTTTTTGCGGACGCGTTCCAAATCTTCCTGCTTCGCCAGTTTTTCCTGGGCATCTCCAATGAGCTGAGCGATGCGGCCAAAATAGACGGCTGCTCCCGCTACCGCATTTTCTGGAATATTTACCTTCCCTTATCAAAGCCCGTGCTGGCCACCTCCGCCATTTATGTGTTCATGTACCACTGGAACGATTTTTTCAAACCGCTTATTTATATCACGCGGGAGGGCAATAGGACCGCTGCACTAGCGCTTATGTACCTGCGCTCCAGCAAGGAAGTCATGACCTTGATGCCTGTGCAGATGGCCGCCTCCGTGGTGCTGGCGCTGCCCTGCATCTTGATCTATTATTTCTGCCAGCGGTTTTTTATTGCCGGCATGGTATATAAAGGGGTTAAATAGCCAATTGCATAGGTTACCATATAGAGGAAACGGAGCGGATATATATTGGATTATGCGATATCGTGGACCAAGGGAAGGCTGACGGATCAAAGCAAGCAGCTTATTGTGGCGCTGGATCACGGCATGAGTTTTCCCGATATTCAGGGGCTTGACCGCCCGCTCGATACGCTGAAAAACGTTATTTCAGACAGGAATGTGGACGGCATTATCGCCGCCCCGGGGGTTTACCGTCAGGCGGAGAACATGGGGCTTTCCCTTGAAAATATCAACCGGCTGATCACGGTGGATGTTGTGGCAACCAAACAGGTGGGGGAAATGACATGCCTTACCGAGCGGGAAATCATCCTTGACCCTGAGGAGGCCGGAAATTATAACCCGGACTGCTTTAAAATGTTTTTCAACGTTTATTCGGATAAAAAGGAAATGATCAGAAACGCCAGGGACCTGTCCCGCTTCGCGGTTGTTGGAAGGCGGCTGCACATCTCCTGTCTGGCGGAGGTCGTGTTTTTCGGGAATGAATCATTTCTTGATCCAAACCGCCAGGCGGAGGAATTGTACAACGGCTGCCGCACCGCCATGGAGGTGGGGGCCGATGTGCTGAAAATCCCTATTATTGAGGATACGAAAGCCATGTGCGACATCATTGAAAAACTGCAGATGCCGACCTTTGTGCTGGGCGGCGCGAAGCTGCCCACCCGCAATGGATTGACCGATTCCTTGAAAAGGCTGAATGAGATGCCTATCTGCGGCCTGATGTTCGGCCGCAATGTCTGGCAAAACAGCGATATGCAAGGCGTCATTGCGCAGATCAAAGACAACCTCAGATAGAAAAAATTGCGGAGGGAAATGGAATGGAACAACGCTATCAATCTGTTGCGGCACATCTTTTGCCGGGGGAGGCCATGTTAAGGCGCGACCGCAACCGCGCCTACATGATGCGCTTAACCAGTGAGAACCTGCTCCGCTCCCATTACCTGGAGGCTGGGCTGATCCGTATGAACTACAAGCCGGAAGGCATCCATTGGGGCTGGGACGCGCCCACCTCCGATATACGGGGCACGGTGTGCGGACACTGGCTCAGCGCCGCGGCACACATGTACAGGGATACGGGGGATCACGAGCTTCTGGCCAAGGCCAACCATATCGTCAGTGAAATTGCCCGCTGCCAGGAAGCAAACGGCGGCCGGTGGGCCTTTCCCATCCCTGAAAAACATATGCACTGGCTAAAGCAGGGCAAACATCCCTGGGCTCCCCAATACGTCTGCCACAAGAATATGATGGGCCTCTTGGACATGTACTGCTTCGCAGGGAATGTGCAGGCCTTGGAAATCGTGAAAAAGTGCGCCGATTGGTTCTATGATTTTACCAATGACATCTCCCGTGAGAATATGAGCGACATGATGGACCATGAGGAAACGGGCGGCATCATGGAATATTGGGCCGACCTATACGCCGTGACTGGTGATGAAAAGCATTTGGCGCTGATGCGCCGCTACGAGCGCCCCCGGCTGGCTGACCCGCTGCTGCATGGAACCGACATGCTGACCAATATGCACGCCAACGCCACCGTACCGGAGATGCAGGGATATGCCAGGGCCTATGAGGTGACAGGGGAAGCGTATTACCGCAGCGTGGTGGAAGCGTATTGGGATATGGCTGTTACCAAACGCGGTATGTTCGCTACGGGCGGGCAGACATCTGGAGAAGTATGGACGCCCCTGGGGCAGCTTTCGGCCCGGCTGGGCGACAAAAACCAGGAGCATTGCGTCGTATACAACATGATGCGCCTTTCCCAATACCTGCTTCGCTGGACAGGGGATGCAAAGTATGCCGACTATTGGGAGCGCAACCTCTATAACGGCATCTTCGCCCAGGGGTACTGGGAGGATGAGACGGTGGAAATGCTGATGGCGCCCCATGAACGGCATGCCACCACCGTAGCCTATTATCTGCCAATGATTCCGGGGGCGCAAAAGCGCTGGGGGTCAGAGCTTGATCATTTCTGGTGCTGCCACTGCACGCTTTTGCAGGCGAACGCCGTGCATCATGAAAGCATCTACTATCAGTTTAAGAATGGCATTGCCGTGGCCCAGTACCTTGATTCTTCGGCTGAAGTGGAAGTAAACGGCATAAAAGTAAACCTAAAACAAACGGCCAACCCGCAAACAGGCGGCGACATGCTGACAGATTCACCTGTCAACCGCGAGGTTTTAAGCCGCCCGTCCAATGTTTGCATGAATCTTCGCATTGCGGCGGAGAAACCAGTGGAATTTTCCGTGCGCCTGCGGGCGCCCGGCTGGATAGCAGGCGGCATGACCGCATGGGTCAACGGGGAAGAAGTGAAATGCACTGCTGTGGAAGGCGGCTTTGTGGAGATATCCCGCGTATGGCAAAATGACTTGCTTACAGTTCGTATTGGCAAGGAATTGACCTGCTGCCCGCTTCCCGATGATGCCAATATGGTCGCCTTTTTGGATGGCCCGGTCTGTTTGGCCGGCCTCGTCAGCGAAGAACACCTGCTGTACGGCGATGTGCAGCATCCGGAGGGGACGATTCTGTGTGCCGATGATGAGCGCCAGTGGCAGCAGTGGCGAACGGGCTGGAAGACATACCGCCAGCCCTTCGGCATACGCTTTAAGCCCTTGTATCAGATCGGCAATGATCCCTACACCATCTATTTCCCGGTAGAAAAAAGGATTGAGCGCTGATATCCCTTTCTTTAATGAGCATGCCGCCTGCAATACGCAGGCGGCATGCTTTTTGTTCGAATGCACGCTTTTGCTGTAAAGACCAGGACCGATACGGCTAAAAGCTGCGCGGCAATTCTATAGGTAAATGAAATTAAGCCGGAATATAAAGAAGACTAGGGTGAATCCCACTGCCGCGGCGAACGAAAAATAGATTCTTTCCAGCATGGTCCAGTACTTTTTCGCCCAGGCGATGACCACAAACGCCAGCACCGCCAGCGATAGAGCCAGTATCAGCGGCGTAATGATGGTAAGCGCCTGTATATCAAAGCGCAGGTAGTTAAGATTTGCAAGGCTTAAGGCGCCGTCTGCGCTGTTTTTTGCCGACAGCATCACAAGAAACGCGATGCATGCGACACTGGCAAGCAGCGCGCTAGAATAAACAGCCTGCGTCAGCTTTGGCAAAACGCCGATCCGCCAGTGAGATTTTCCGCTCAGGCTCCCCTTTCTTTTCATGCGCCTTATAAGGCCGGTAAGCGGCCACAGGGCGGTGGTCGAAATAAGGACCGCAGCGCAGGCCAATCCAAAAATCATGTAAAGATCAAGCCCGAAGTCCAGCTTTTCAAGCGGCATATTGCGGTAGGCGGGCGTGCTGCCCCGAAGGTCCAGCGCCTCTCCGTCCTCGGTGAAAAACAACCCGGGCTGCACCTCATGCAATCGGGCGCTGTCAAAAAACAACTCCCCATTTTTTTCTGAGACTGTGTAAGGGCCCATATAAAACGGAGTTCTGTTGTATTTTCCGCCGTATTGCCCGACGTAGCCCCGCCATCTCGCCGCATCCGGGGCTGGTACGTTATTTACGGTGTGGATTCCTTTTTTGACATCGGCGATCAACTTGTTTTGTAAATAGCTGTCCGATACGCTGGAACGGCGTGCATCATTTGCGTTCAGCGCCATCATCCTGGAATAATAGACGGTCGTCGGGTCGTTTTCTACCTGCGTGGAAGCAGGGGGTGACCCCAGCTGGCCTGAGCTGCCTTAGCGCACGCTCCCAGACTTGTGAACTGGAGAACTATGATAGTAAACAGCAGAATGAGGCGCATGAATTTCATGCCGCTTCCCTCCCTATTGAATGGGATGTTGCTTGCGTAATAAAGATGTGCTGCGTATGTGGCAAATATCCCATATTCGGTCTGTACAGTTGGAAATGTAAGTAAGACATGTCATCCATTTCATTCAGGGCCGGCATGACTGCAGAATTAAAGAGTATTTTTCCACAAAGTAAATATGTTACCTGGAAATTCCCGGTGGGGGATCGCCTATGGGCAGCGTATCGGGGAAGATGGCGCTGGCAATGGCATTCTCCTGAACACGGGTTGGGTCTTTGAGAATTCGGAATTGCCTGGGCGACATGCCGTATGTTTTTTTGAACAGGTGATAGAAGTTGCTCAGGTTGTCAAAGCCGGACTCGTGGCAGATGTCGATGATCTTGTCGCCTGTATTTATGAGCATATGGGCGGACTGGCGCAGCCGGATATCGTTGATCAGCTGGGAGGGCGACAGTTTCAGATATTTCCGGCAGGAGCGGCAAATGTGCTCCTGCGTTTTGTTGGAAAGGCGGTACATGGCCGGAAGACCTTCCACATAGTTTTCTTTTTTAAACATTTCCAGGATCAGCCATTGCAGCCACAACGGCACGTTTGTATGATTGTATGCCAGCGTCATGGGAAAGTGGCGGGTGATGATGTTCATGAGCGTAATATGAAATAGGGCGTCGGCTTTTTGCCCCAGCAGCTTCTTGTACAAAATCAGCTGCTTGAGCTCATTTTGAACTGCCTCGAATTCGGTCATGGTGATTTGTATGGTGGGCGCCGTGGGTGCGTTTAACAGCCTGGAGGGCTCAAAGCCATTGCCCAGGTATTCAAACAGGCTGCTGATCGTATCCCTGGGGATGCAGACGTTGATGATCGCAAACCCCGGGGTAAGCGGCTGGTAATAGTGGCAGTCGCTGGGGCGGATGAAGCTTAAACAGGCGGTACTCAGGTTTTGCTTCGTTCCGTTGATGTGGTGGACGCAGGAACCGCTTCGAACCAAAGTCAATTCGAAGTAGTCATGCGTATGCTCTGTTAGCAGCTGAACAGGGTTGTCGATGATGCTGGCATAATTCCGGTGAAAACCGAAATCGCTCAGAGAATACTTGATCACATCTTTTCACCCTTTCATAAGATCAATATATAACAAAAAAAGAATCATTGCAAGACAAGAAACGGCTTTGACAAAATGATATCATACGAATCAAGAAACATACATGCACCAGAATATGCCGAGAGAAATTGTAGTTTTTAGCGCAAATTGCAAGGCAATGCCGGTGTATTTTTCTTGCTTGAAATTTTGAAAGCGGATTTACAAGAACGCGGAGGGTCAAATATGAACAACTTTAAGGTAGCCCATCCCAGAAGCGATTTGGCGTTGGAAATCAATTTCACAAAGGTATACCGCGACGCGGTGAAACGCTATTCGCATCCGGCGCAGATTGAGCTTGCGTGTATCAAAGCGCAATATCCGGGCGTAATGCATGCCATTGAGGATACAGATCTTTTGGCCGGCCGCATTCAAATGGGTCTTGTGGGCTTGGGCATCCAGCAGCAGACCGGCGGCTTCGGTTTTTATATGGATGAGAACGCCATGGTGAACGTACTGGAACGGTCCTTGGGTAACGCCAAATACAGGGAAGATGTGCATGACCTTTTAACCTACTGGAAAGCCCGCAATACCACGGCGGTGGTGGCCCGCTTTACACCGGCCGATATCAAGCAGGCGGTTTTCAGCGACCACTGGAAGTTTCTGCCCCTGCCCGTATCGCCCATTTACCGCATGGCCGGGTCGTATCCCGATTTTGACAAGCTGTTAAAGCTGGGCATCCCGGGCCTTACGCGGGAGATTGCCGGTTGCCGCGACCAAGCCTTGCAAACGGGCGGCGACGTGGTTTTGTTTGAATGCATGCTGGGCGCGCTCAACGTGCTTCGTGAAATGTGCCTTTGGTATGTACCCCAGGCAAAAGCGCTGGCTGAGAGCGCAAACAGCCCCAAGCGGAAAGTTCAAATGGAACGGCTGGCCGCGGCGCTTGAAAACATTGCAGATCATGAACCTCAAAGCTTCATCGAGGGGCTTCAATTGGCTTGGCTGTACGGCATGATGGTGCCGCAGCTGGAGTTTGGCCGCATGGACATCTATATGGGCGACCTGTATGTAAAGGATATCGATGCCGGTGTGATTACGGAGGAGGAGGCACTGGACCTGCTGGTCAGCTTCTACCGCCTGATCGACAGCCTGGACTGTGAAATGGACGGGCGCGTCATCGTCGGCGGGTATGGGCGGCGCAACGTGAAAAACGCCGACCGCTTCTGCCTGCTGGCCATTGAGGCTTCCCGGGTATTCAAAGAAGTGCTGCCCCAGTTCACCCTACGCTTTAACAAAGAAACGCCAAAGGCGGTGATGGACGCCGCCAAGCGGGAATTGGAGGAAGGCCGCTCCTTCCCGCTCATGTACAACGACGACGTGCTTGTGCCCGGCGTGCAAAAGGCTTTTAAAGTCAGCCGGGAACTGGCGGAGCGGTATGTGCCCCTTGGCTGCGGTGAGATCGAATTGGACCATTACAGCTTTGGCACGCCCAGCGGATCATTGAATGTGCTTAAGATTTTGGAAACCACCATGCATGGCGGGTTCGATCCCATGATGCAGTGGCAGAAGGCCCCGAAAAACAAGCCCATCACGGAATGCGCAACTTTTGAGGAATTCTATGACGTCTATAAGGAATCGCTGGCTTACTATATCAACGCTCAGGCAAAATTTGAAAAGTACGAGTATGAAATCACTGGCAAAATCCATCCGTTTATGATGTGTACAATGCTTTACGACGGATGCCTGGAAAAGGGCAAGCCCATCTTCGCGGGCGGATGCGCCTATCTTGGCGGAACGCTGGAGATTTACGGCGGCATCAACGCGGCCAATAGCCTGGCCTCTATCAAAAAGCTGGTGTATGATGAGAAGAAGCTCACCGCATCACAGATGATGGAAGCCCTGGAAGACAACTTTGTGGGCCACGAACTTAACCGGCGCATGATGATGGATGTGCCCAAGTATGGCAACGACGATGATTATGTGGACAACATTACGGTGGAATTTTTCGATTTCCTGCATGAAACCATCATCGCCCAAGCGGATAAGGTGGGGCTGGACAGTTACCTGGGCGTGACCATCAATAACCAGCAGAACACCACCTGCGGCCGCTGGGTGGGCGCAACCCCCGATGGGCGCAAGTCCGGCACGCCCATGGCCAATGCCAATAATCCTTCCAGCGGAACGGATAAAAACGGCGTCACCTCCATGCTCAATTCCCTGTCGAAACTCAGGCATGACAACCATGCCGGCATGGTGCAAAACGTGCGCTTCAGCCGCGAGACCGTTGAATCGGCAAGGGAAAAGGTATGGGGTGTGCTGGATGGTTACTTTGAGCGCGGCGGCGCCCAGGCCATGATCACGGTAGTGGGGAAGGAAGATCTCAAAGGCGCCATGGAACGCCCGGAGGAGTATCAGGACCTGATCGTGCGTGTGGGCGGGTTCAGCGCCAGGTTTGTAACGCTGGAAAAAGATGTGCAGCAGGAATTGTATGACCGCGCCACGTACTGAGCTAAAAGGAGTTCTGTTCGACATCCAGCGCCTCAGTTTGCAGGATGGGCCGGGGATACGCACAAGCCTGTTCTTCAAAGGCTGCCCGCTCCGCTGCGCATGGTGCCACAACCCGGAGTCGTATGCGATGGGCGTTCAGCTTCAGTACAGCGAAAGGCTGTGCGTTGGCTGTATGGCGTGCGCGGCAGTATGCAAACAGGGTGTGCATAAATTTCATGAAAAAGACGGCGCGCTTGTACACCGCGTGGACCATGAATTATGCAACGGCTGCGGCGAATGCATGAAGGTTTGCTGCTATGACGCGTTAAAGCTGCTGGGCACACGCTATACCGTAGAGGAGCTGTTAAAGCTTATCGAAGGTGACAGGCCTTATTTCAACCGGCCGGACGCGCTGAATCACATGGGCGGTATCACGTTGACCGGCGGGGAACCCATGCTGCAGTTTCCCTTTGTAAAGGCATTCCTTCAGGAAAAGGGCGGTCTGCACGTTTGCATGGAGACATGCGGCCATGCCCCCACAGAGCATTATGGCGAGATCCTTCCGCTTGTGGACCTGTTCCTGTTTGATTACAAGGTATCCGATCCCGCTCTCCACAGGGAGCTTTGCGGGCAGGATAACTCTCTCATTCTTCAAAATCTGGAGTTTCTCTATGAACATGGGGCGAAGATCATCCTGAGGCTGCCGTTGATCCCCGGTGTCAATGATGATGAAGATCACTTAAAAGCGGCAGCGGGGCTTATAAAAACGCACCCCAACATCGACCACGGGGAGATCATGGCCTACCATCGGCTGGGTGTTGGCAAAACGGAGATGTTTGGCATGCAGGGCATGAAGGTGGACCTTCCCAATGCCACACAGCAGCAGAAGGAAGGCTGGATGCTTAAGTTCAGGGAATTGGGCGCGAATAACGTGATCCTCGGATAAACTTACATTTTATGCGCGGAGCGCATGAAAATAATAAAGGAGGATTCCAATATGAAGTCTACTAAAAAGGCTCTGGCAGTGCTTCTGGCTTTGGTGCTTGTGCTGGCTCTTGGCACAGCGGCCCTGGCGGAAGGGAAGAACATTCTTGTTTCCCGCTGGGCAGGCCCCCACGCCGATTTCCAGAAACAGCTGGTGAAAGACTACACCGCAGATCAGGTAACCATTGACGATGTGGACTACGGCAACATGAAGCAAAAGCAAATCCTGTCCTTCCAGTCCGCCCAGGGCGACAGCACCTATGACGCGGTATGGGTAGACTGCAAGTGGATGAACGAGTACATTTCAAACGGATACCTGCAGCCCATTGACGATTTCGTAAAGGAATCCGGCCTGGACCTTAATATTTATGCCCAGGGCATGCTGGACGGCTGCTATGGCCCGGACGGCAAGCTGTACGGCCTGCCCACCTATGCGCAGACGTTGATCCTCACTTATGACAGCGCCGCTTTGGAGCGCGCGGGTCTTGCCGTTCCCACCACTGCTGAAGAGCTGGTAGCCGTGGCCAAATGGTTCAAGGAAAACGAAGGCACCGGCATTGCGCTTCCCGCCAAGCAGGGCACCGCTTCCACCCAGGTGTTCGCGCAGCTTCTGTTCTCCTCCGGCGGGAATTTCTTCGATGCGAACGGCAACCTTAACATAAACAGCGAGGCCGGCATCTATGCCGCCAAAATGTACGACGAGCTGTGCAAGTATGGCGTAGACGGCGTTCTGGCCTGGCATCACGACGAAACCTGCGAAGCTGTCCGCACTGGCGTGGCCCCCATTGGCATCACCATCAGCGGCCTCTTAAACCAAAACGCCAATCCCGAACTTTCCACCATTGTGGATACGGTGAAGTACGCTCCGCTGTCCGGCAGCAAGGGCGCTTCCGGCAACAATGCCTTCTGGGTATGGGGCGTGGCCAAGAACAGCCCGGATCCCAAGGAAGCCTTCAACTTCATCTCCTGGCTGACCAGCCCGGAAACTGAAAAGAAGCAGACCATGGAGAACCAGCAGATCAGCGCCATCACCTCCCTGTCCAGCGATCCCGAAGTGCTGGCGAAGACGCCCTTCCTGCCCGTGGTGATGGATGTGCTGGCCAACGGCAAAATGTACCCCGTGACCGAAAATATCCAGACCATGTCGGACGCGCTGATCCTGGGCCTTTCCGAGATCGCATCTACCGACGCGGACCCTGCCGAAGTCATGAACCGCATCGTAAATGACATGAAAGATGTAGACTTCGGCATGAAAAAATAGCGTTTATTAAATGTTGCCGCCGGATAGGCCTCGCGGCCTGCCCGGCGGCATATGTTAATGGAGGATCTGATATGCGGAAAAAGCCAAAAATTTTCTATTGGTCGCTGGAGCGGGGCGATCTTCTGCCCCTGCTTTTGCTTTTGCCCGCGCTCATGCTGGTGGTGTTCGTGATGGTCATACCGCTTATCTACGGCCTGTTTATCAGCTTCTTTCATTACAACATGGGAGCAATTGATTTTTGCAATGACTTTGTAGGCTTTGCGAACTTCAAAAGATTGTTCTCCGATACCGTGGCATTCAAAAGCGTGTGGAACACTGTCAGGTTTTCCATCGGCGCCATTGCGGGGGACATGGTCTTTGGTACGCTGGCGGCGGTGATCATCTTCCAGCTTACAAAGAGGGAAGCCGCCATCGTGCGCCCCATTGTGACCATGCCGCTGCTGATTTCACCTATCATCATCAGCCTGATGTGGCGCTACATTTATGATCCCCAGGGGATTTTGTACTGGGTGCTGAAGCGCTTTGGCCTGGGGATTTCCGCCTTCCCAGGCGTTACCGGCGAAAGCACGGCGCTTTTATCCGTGATTATCGCCCACTGGTGGCAGGTGGTACCCTTCTACATTATCGTGCTGACGGCCGGCCTTGTTTCCATCCCGCAGGAATTGTACGAGGCGGCGTATGTGGACGGCGCCGGTGGATTACGGGCGTTCAAAGAGATTACCTTTCCACTTTTGAAAAAGGTGTACATGGTGGTCTTATTTATTAGCGGTGTGGATACCGTGAAGATCTTTGACCTGATCTACGGGCTCACCGGCGGCGGGCCCAACAACTCCAGCATTTCCATCAGCATTTACGCCTACAATCAGGCTTTCTCCAATGTGGATATGGGGTATGCCATGGCGCTGTCGCTGCTGGCTATGGCGGTGGCGTTTATAATGTTCGGGATGCCTTTTTGTTCCTTCAGCAGCAAGCGGGCGGAAAGGTGAGGAGGTGACATGCAATGAATGTGAAAACAAAGTGGTGGGGCCGCATATTACAGCGGCTGCTGGCGCTTATCTTCCTTATGATCGCGATTATTCCGGTATACATCGTTGTGTCCAACGCCTTCCGCCGCACGCTGGACATTAAGCGCATGCCGCCCCAAATTATCTTTACACCTATTATGACGCATTTTGAGCGCGTTTTGTCGGTGGACAATTTCGCTCAATATTTTTTGAACTCTTTGATCATTGCGAGCTGCACCACGTTCCTGGTAATCATGATGGGCACGCTGGCCGCCTATGGTCTGCGCCTGTTTAAAAGCAGGATCGGGATTCGCTTAAGCAACATCATGATGCTGGGGAAGCTGGTGCCTTCCATCACCATTATGATCCCTTTGTATATCATGCTCAACCGAATACAATGGACAGGGCATTTCATTTCGCCCATTCTGGCCCACTCGGCCATTTCGGTACCCTTTGTGACATGGCTTATGCGGGGATTCATTGAGGATATCCCCGCGGAAATGTTCGAGTCGGCCACAGAGCTGGGCTGCTCCAGAATGAAGACGTTCTTTTTGATTATACTGCCCATGCTGGCGCCGGCCGTGGCTTCCGCGGTGATCCTCTCCATGCAAAGCTCCTGGAACGAGCTGCTGTTTTCCCTGACGCTGACAAATATCAAAACCTATCCCCTTACGGTGGCGGTCGCCAGGTTTACCGGCGCCATGTCGGTGGACTGGGGCAAATGCTCCGCCGCAGCCACCATCACGCTGACGCCGATTGTAATATTGGGCTTCTTTATGCAAAGGTATCTGGTCACCGGCATGACGGCAGGGGCTGTTAAGGGGTAATTATAGAAAGCAGCCTAGTATTCAGGCAACTACAAAAGAAACGGAATTCACAAGCCCCGGCAGAGAAGTCAACAAACAACCGATGCCGTAGGGCGGGGGCTTGCTCCCGCCGCCGTTCCCAGGTCAGATACCGCTACGGACGGCGGGAGCAAGCCCCCGCCCTACGGCTTTCAGGCAAAGTTGAATGTATTTACCGAGCAGTCATACCCCCGCCAGGATACGAAAGGCTAACGTAATCTGTATATAAAATGCACATGGCATATTGGAGGCACAAATGAGCGACCTGAACATCGGCATGATCTTTGGCGCGCAGTATTTCCGACCGCCGTTTCCGTACAGGGAGTGCTGGCGGCGGGATATGGCAAATATGAGGGACCTTGGTTTCAACACGGTGAAACTGTGGGCCGTTTGGAACTGGATCGAGCGGGAGCCCGGTGCTTTTACATTTGGCGATCTGGATGAGCTTTTAGACCTGGCACAGGAATTTGGCTTGAAGGTGGTCATCAACACCATTCCGGAAGGAGCACCCTACTGGACAAGGGAAGGGAACGAGGATGCTTATTACCAAACGGCAAGCGGAGCAAAAGTCACCTATGGCGGGCCTGCCAACCTGCCCACCGCTGGGTGGCCGGGGCTTTGCATGGATAAAAAAGAAGCGGCCGCTTTGGTGGAGCGCTTCATTGAAACACTGGCAGCCCATGTGAAGGACCATCCCGCCATGTTTTCCATAGACGTATGGAATGAGCCCCACCTGGAGCCCATGTTTGATTACAGGCAAGATATGCTGTGCTATTGCGAACATTCCAGGGAGCAGTTCCGTTTGTGGCTTAAGGAGAAATATAAAACTCTTCAAGAGCTTAACCGGATCTGGTTCCGCACCTATACTTCTTGGGAGCAAGTCGATCCGCCGCCCCGCATAGGCACCTGGACGGATATGATGGACTGGCGGATATTCTGGCTTGACAATATGCGGCGCTGGATGCGGCTTCGGGTGGCGGCGGCCAAGCGCGGCGCGCCGAATCTTATTGTGCAGTCTCACGTGGCCTACTCCGGCTATGTGGGCACCCATGGGACAGGCGGGCTGGCCAACGAGCTGGGGGATGAGTTCCTTTTAAGCCGGGAAGTGGATGTTTTCGGGCTGACCTGCTTCCCCAAATGGCTGATGCGGGAGAATCCGTTTTTTCACCATATGCTGAATCATGAGATCGTGGCGGCTGCTTCCGGCAATAAGCCTTTTTACCAGGTGGAGCTGCAGGGCGGTGGCGGCAAGGCAGGGCTGCTGGGCGGCGAAGTGCCGACAGCGCGGGACATCAGGCTTTGGAACTACAGCACCGTGGCTTCGGGCGGGAAAGGCATTACCTACTGGCAGTACGCGCCGGAACCCGCCGGCGTGGAATCTCCCGGCTTTGGCCTTACCGGGTTCCGCGGCGAAAACACGGAGCGCTCGCTGGAGGCGGCGAAATGCGCCAAAGAACTGAACCATCCTTTGCTGGCCTGTTCCCGGCGGGTGAGCGCGGAGAATGCCATATACCTTTCCCGTACCACCTCAGTCTGGTTTTACGGCGCCGAGCGGCGGGAGGAATTGTACGCCCAGGCAATCCAGGGATTTTATCAGGCTGCCTTCCGTAACTGCATCCCTATTACGTTCGTTCATCAGGATGATGTGGAAGATATCTTTGACAGCGGCATCCGCACGCTTTTTTTGCCTGTGCCCATGGTACTTTCCAAAGCGGAAACGGAGGGGCTTAGGAAGTTTGTGCAATCAGGCGGCACGCTGGTTTCGGAAGCGTTCCCCGGCTTGTATGATGAAACAGGCTTGCTGGATCAGAATAGCGATACGCTGATGCAATTGTTTGGCCTGTACCATGTGGAAGTGCAGGGACTTGGCCCGGAGGAATCTGCTGTGGCGCTTAAAAATGGCGGCGAGCTATTCCGCGGAACGCTATACCGCCAGGTGGTCCGCCCTATGGAGGGCACTGAGGTTATAGCAGTCTTCCCGGACGGCGCGCCCGCCATGTCGGAATACCGCATAGGGCAGGGGAAAGCGGTATGGCTTGGCACCTTTTCCGGCATTGAATATGCGAAGACGCAGTGTTCACTAAATGAAGCATTCTTTGCCGGCCTCATGCGTAAAAACGGATATCCCCAATTTGCAAAAATCACAGCAACAGAGGCTGCTGAAGGCTTGCCCTGCCTTGCGCCTTTAGTCCGGCTGCTGGAGACGGAGGAATCCTACATTGTGGTGGCTGTCAATTATATGAACAGCCCTGCGAAAATCCATATCGATCTTGCCGCTCCATGGGAAGGAAAGGACAGTATCGATTTTGATCTGGGTCCATCCGAATGTGCCTGGAGGACATTTAAAAAAGCCTGAACAGAACTGGCAATGTGAAGCAAGCTAATTTGCACATTCTCTATGCCTTCCGCAACCTATAGCATTTACTCCTTCCGCAGCCTGCGGGCGGCGGAAGGAGTAAATGTTTCTTCTGTTCTTTAGTCAATACAATCCACGAACCCATTTTTGTGCAGCTATACAAATGGCCTGGAATTGAAGGAAGCTTTTAAGGCACATGGATTCACCGCGTCAGAATAAAGAAAAACGCCCGGCTTTGAAGCCGGGTTTGCGTTTTTGCTATGTCAGTAAGTGCCTCTTTCGATATGCACAACTGGAAGCGCATCACCTGCCCGATAGACCACTTCATAATCCTTCTTTGTGCCAAGGCGCAGTTCCTGTATTGGCGCATAGCGCGGTTCCCATTTACTCACATGCTGGCCTGATTCTTCATCAAGCACAATGCTCTCTTCGTATTCGATATACATCAGCATTCCGTCCTTCATTTGCAGGGTACTTGCATAACTCTCAATTTCACTATTATCTAGGTTTTCCAGGAACTGCGGCCACGCGGAAATCTTAGGCGCATAGTAGCAGATTCCTTGATCAAAGTTAAGACAATCACCAAAATACTTATGGTTTTTGGGCGCTTTGAACTTGAGCATAAAAAAGCCTTCCTGATCCACCGCAGCGCTGTACTCTGTGGGCTTTATCTCCATGCTCGCGTTGTACATCTGATTGTGCGTGTACGCTATCCCGCCAACAAGAATTCCCGCAACAAGCACAATCGCGACGAAAGCCTTTATCAATAAATGCCATGACAGCGCCTTGCGCATCTTTTGGCAGAATCTTATAAACTTTGTATTCTCCTCATCCATACGTTCAGTTTTGATTTCGGCACGTATGTCGTCCATCATTTGATGGCATCCGGCGCATTCCAAGGCGTGTTTTTCCACCAGTATCCGTGATTCCTCGCAGGCCGCCCCGTCGACGACCAACGGAATGAGGTCGCGGACAATTTCACATGGCATGTTATGATTCATTGTCTTCCTCCCTGATTCTTTGCTGCAGGTCCAATTTTGCGCGATAGTATGTTACACGCGCCCAGCTTTCGGTTTTGCCAAACAACGCGGCAATCTGCGAGTATTTCAATTCCCCGAATACACGCAGCGTGAATACCTCGCGATAAGGCTCATCCAGCGCGTGCAAATAAAGGTGTATGCGCATCGTCTGATCGCTCTTAAGCATCAATGTTTCTATGGAATCGGTGGCTTTATCAAACTCTCTGGCATCCGGTGCGAAAGGCTGTTCACGTTTTCGGCGGGCACTGTTGTAAAACTCATTCTTCGCGATGCTGCACAGCCATGTTATTGGGTCGCTGCGCAACTGGAAACTGTCGATTTTACTCAGCGCCTTGAAAAACGTCTGCTGTGTCAGTTCTCCGGCGGCATGTTCATCACGTGTCATTGACAGCGCAAAGCGATATACCCGGCCAAAATATTCGCTGAACAGTGCCTCAAGCGGCTGCATCACGTCACCTCCTCACCTGTTAGACACACAGAAAAGATAAACGTTACACTTTTAACGGCGTTTTTTTGCAAAATCCATTCCTGCGAAAAATCGCTTAAGTACATCAAGGCTTTCATTCATCTGCTGCCGAAATAGCAGATTTGATTGATGGGGAAGAGATATTTCTAAAAAGTATATCACATAATTTGTTATTATGTATGACTGTATAGGCTGAAGCTTCTTTGCACCGGCTAAAGCGGTATTCAAGCCTAGAATAGTGGTTTCATTTCCTTGTTATGAACCGTGCGGGATTGATGGGCGAATACAACAAGCCCGCAAGCTTCTTGCATAAAGCCTGCGGGTATAAACAGGAAAGGCTGCTAACCCAAAACGGGCCGTGAGATGCAAGGAGTCAATTTGCCTTTCTGCCGGTGACGATAAAGTTGAACCCGCCGTGCCATTCATAGCTTTTATCCGTATCAAAATGCTCTTTCAGGTATTCAAGTTTTACTGAATACAATTGAATCAATCTATCAAAATCGCTCTGCGAAAATCCATGCTTTAAGTAAATTTCCTCCTTGCCCATATACCTTGACGCAAGCCAGCTTATTTCCTCTTCCGTTTCGCTGATGGCCAGCTGTTTCCTGTATTCAAAAGGATAGGACGTATCGCTGTAGCAGATGAGATGGCCAAAAGGATACACGTGTATCTCGGTCAGATTGCAGGTTTCAAAAAGCTGCGGGTAGCGGAAGGCATCCCACTTGTCCGACTGCTTCCAATCGGAGGCTTTCCTTGCAAAGCTGCCGAAGATGATATTTTCCAAAGATGCCAGCCTTTGAAGCTCCTCCGCACCCTCAAACGGGTAACCGCCCTGCCAGTTTACATAAGGTATGGCGTTTGTGGCAATCACGCAGGATACCACGCCGCGAGGCTTGCAAACCCGTATAAGCTCCTTAAGGCCGGCGGCGGGGTCGGACAGTACGCCGATATAGGTGTAATTTGTCACCGCGTCAAATGCATTGTCCGCATAATGAAGGCTGAAACCGTCGGCGCTTTCCAGTGTCATTCTGCTTTCGAGGCCCAGTTCCTCCGCCTTTTTGCGCCCGAATTCAATGGATCCCTCATGGATATCAAATCCCGTAATATGCCCAATACTTAGCCCTTTGGCCAGATAGCGCGTGAATACGCCGGAGCCGCAGCCGCCGTCCAGCACGCTGCATTCAGGCGTAATGCCCAGCCATTCAAAGAAAACGGGCCGCATTTCCTCGCGAAAGCGGTGTGCTCGCGTCTCAAAGCTGTCGGGCCGAGCGGCCGCTTTCCAGATTTCGTTGCTGCTTGTATCAATCATTGAAATAGCTTCTCCCTATTTTTTGACCGCGCGCCAGATCTGCTTGCTTTCCTTGATCCCAATACGCCCATTGATATGGCTTTCTTCGAGGATTTTCTCAAAGGCTTCCCTGTTTTCTGGCAGTGTATAGTCGGGCGCAAGATGAAATGAGGAAAGGTATTCCGCATAATCCGCTTCATTCTGAAAATAGATGATTGCGCTTTGAAACACCCGCATGGTGATGTCCGTATAATCTCCCGTTCCCTTGATGCGGTCCGTTATTTCCCCATCGGGTATGGGGTACATGTGGATGCCCGTAATGATCCCGCCGGGCTTTAGCAGCCTGCTTTGCTCCACAATAGAACCCGGCCCCCGGCGGCTGTAGATCACATTGAAGAAGCCTTCCTCAAAGGGCAGTACCTCTCCGTAGACGGTCGGGATAAAGGCTGCGTTCCGTATCTCCGCTTCTTCTTTCAGCCGGTTTGCGATTTTGATCATTTCGTTCGCGAAATCGTAACCCACAATCTCCTTTGCATAGCCGGCCATCCTGAGCGTAAACGCACCGTGTCCGCATCCCGCGTCCAGTACGGTTCTGTCCCGGATCAATAAAACCAGCTCGCGCTCAAATACATCCTCGGCTGACTCGCCGCAAACCTCATAGGGTACATTGACCTTGTATCCGCCGTTGCGTTTTGCGATGTAGTTGTACCACTCAATGGCGTTCATGGCCGGCCTCCTTTGCTTATATTTCAAAATAGCGCAATGCAGGAAAGGTTGCAAGCGCAAGGAATTGCAGGGAGAAGGCAAATAAGCCAATTAAAGGGGCAATGATGCGCAGGGCAAGGGTGATCCGCACTTTATCTTGACGGATTGGCATTTTCAGGATATGATATATACATAATTGATGCGGCAAATTGCTATGGTGTATTAGGGTTAATCAAAAAGAGCTGAGTGTAATGAATTCAAGAAAAAAGCCATGCCGCAGAAACGTTTGTGAACTGGGGCATGGCTTATTTATGTTGATTTACTTTGAGCTAAATAACGGGAGCAGGTCCTGTGGAGTCGCGCACAACCAGCCTGGGCAGCACGGTTTCACAGTGCAGAGGCAAACCCTGCAAAAGGACGTTCATCATACCGCAGGCAACCTGACCGATGCGGTAAAAATCCTGGGATACGGTGGTCAGCGCCGGCGATACAGCGCTGGACAGGGGGGAATCGTCATATCCTACCACAGACAGATCCCGCGGAACCCGCTTGCCTTTTCCCTTCAGCTGCCGCATAAGCCCGATGGCGGTGGTATCGCAGGCGCAGAAGACCGCCGTCACGCCCTTTTGGATAAACAGCTCCGCAGCCTCTTCGGCCCCGGCCTCCGTAAAATCCCCCCATAATTCCAAGGCAGGGTCCGGGGTGATCCCGGCATTGATAAGGGCCAGGCGGTAGCCGTCCAACCGTTCATAGCATACCTGGGCATACCTGTGGCCATTGAAGATGGCTATGCGCCGGTGCCCAAGGGAGAGCAAATGCTCCACTGCCATCTGTGCGCCGCGCAGGGAATCATAGCACACGGTGCCGACCAATGGGTTCGGTGCAACCTTCAGATCCCAAAGCACGGCCGGGATTTGAATGCTTTGCAGCTGTGTTAAATACGGATCGTCGGTCCGAAGGCCGCTGATCAGGATGCCGTCCAGCTGATAAGGGGCAATCAGCGCCTCCAGGCTTAATTCAATTTGGACCGGGGTTTTAATGCTGGGCAGCAGTATGATTTCCATGCCGTGGCGCAGCGCCTCGTCCCGAAAGCCGGCCATCACTTGATAATCGCCGGAAAAATCGGTACGCTCGCTGCCTGGCGCACGCCCTGGCATGCCGATGCGGCGTACGGCAGTACTTAACTGCGCCGCCGCGGGCTTATCCACCCTGTACCCGATTTCCTCGGCATAGCGCTGCACGGCTTCCCTCGTGCTTTTGTTCACCTGCGGATACCCGTTCAACGCTTTGGAAACCGTGGCCTTGGACAGCCCAAGCTGATCGCATATCATTTGAATGTTGGGCGTATTTTTCATCGGCATAAAAATCCCCCTGACGGAGGTAGTATACAACAAATAACGCCTCGTTGCAACGAAAAGTTTCAGAAAGTTTCAATGAAACTACGGCTCAAATCTGTTGACAGTTTCCAGAAACAGTGATATGATGCAGATAACAAAAAGGTGCGAGTACGACCTGCATAGACAACTGAAAGGAGCTTCAACATGAAGAAAACACTCCGGTTTGTTTCTCTACTCCTTTTGTGCACGATGCTGATGGGGCTATTGGCCGTGCCGGCGATGGCTGAAGCCATCCAGATCACCATTCCCCATTACAAGACCGGTGAAAACGTAGGTGCGAAATTTTTCCTGCCCCAGGTGGAACGCTTCAATAAACAGTTCGAGGGCAAATACCGCGTGGTCATTGAAGAGCTGACCCAGGACCTGTATGTGGAAAAGATCAAGCAACTGGGCCTGCAGGGTAAGCTTCCGCCGGTGATTGAGGGCGGCGATACGGAATGGATCCGCAACGTGGTCATCCCCAACAACATGTTCTATGACCTGTCCGGCATCCTGAAGGAGCACCCGGAGGTTGACGCCATCACCACGGAATGGAACAGGGCTTACAACACAACATCGGACGGCAAGATCGTGACGCTGAACTTCAATGTGGTGCGTCCGATGACACTGTACTACAACGCGGCGCTGCTGCCTCTTACAAAGGCGCCGGGCGAATATATAAATTGGGAAGAACTGCTCAAAGATCTGGGCAATAACAAGATCGCCTTCATGACAGGGGAGAACGCCTGGACCACCATGCTCACCTTCAGCTCGCTGATTGCGGCGGAAGAAGGCGGCGTGCAGCTTCTTAACGACCATCAGGTGGATAAGCTGACAGTATTCGATCACCCGGCTCTTTTGGCGGCTACGGAAAAGCTTCAAGCCATGCTGCAAAAGTACGCTTCCTCCAACACCGTTGGCGCCGTATATGCCGACGCGGCCAATGCCTTCATGTCAAACAATGCGGCCATCATCGCCAACGGTTCCTGGATGGTGGGCGACTTTGCGAAAGACGCCAAAGATAAATGGTCCAACGGCTTTGACGGCTCCACCGTTCATGGCGCCGTTTTCCCCGGCAACATCGCCGTATCCGGTACCTCCGGCAGCTTCGGCTGGTGGATTCCCGCCACGGCTACTGACGCGGAAAAGGAATGCGCCAGCGCCTTTATCGCCTTCATTCTCTCTCCTGCCGAACTGGAATCCTATATGCTGGCTGAAGGCGGCACCGCGCCTTTGCTTACCCCAAGCAAGGAGTTTCTTGCAAAGCGGGCCGCGGAAAATCCGCTGCTGGATGAGTATGTGGGCGCTGTCCATGCCGATACCATCCTGATCCCTGCGTTTGCCGACTGCATCCCCACCTCTGTGGCCAACACGGGATTTGGCTCGCTGCTGCCCAAGCTGATCGACGGGTCGCTGGCCCCCGCGCAGTTCCTTGCGCAGCTGGGCGTGATGGCCAAGGAAGCCATGGGGGAATAAGTTCATTCATAATCTGCGGGCAGGCCGTTTCCGTGTGAGGCGGCCTGCCTATATTGATAAAAAGGCAAAAACTGCAGCCTTATTGGATCAAGACTACCTTGTAGATGGCATTTGATGCTGGTACCGATGACCTCCCCCAGTCTCCTTCGTCGGCAGCACCCTTACCCTCCAAGAGGGAGCCTTTCCCCAAAGCCTCCCTCTGGAGGGAGGTGCCGCCCGCAGGCGGCGGTAGGAGGTTAAGTGGCAGTCATTTACATCCATTTGGCATTATTGGTATCTATTCTTAACTTTAATCCACATGCAAATCGAAAAACTGGCACACCCACTTTTTCGAATCCGGGGGGGATATGTATGGCCAACCGGCATAGGCTCTCCAGGCTGGAGCGGAGGGCGCTGCCCAGCATCTATCTGTTTTTACTGCCGACGCTTGTCATTTTTCTGATCTTTTATCTGACGCCTATCCTGACCGTGATTTTTACGGCGTTTGCCAACTGGGATGGATTCAACAAGCCCGCATACGTTGGGTTTCAAAACTTCACGCGCCTGTTTGGCCGGGAGAGTTTTCGCTTTGCCCTCCGCAACCTGTCGTTGTGGGGCATCATCTCCATGACGATCCATGTGCTGATCGGCATGGTCGTGGCATTTTTGATGTTTGACCGTTTCCGCGGCTGGAAATTCGTGCGGGCTGTATACATGATCCCCAATGTGATCTCCGCCGCCGCCTGGGCTATGATCTACCGGTTCGTGTTCAACAATGACTACGGCCTATTAAATAACCTGATCAGGATCGTAAACCCTTCCTTTTCCGTCAACTGGTTTTTCGAGTCGCCGGCGGCGTTTGCTGCGGTTACGTATACCTGGCTGTTTTATGCGGTAATCGTCTCCCTTCTGGTACTGGCTGATTTGATGGCCATTCCCCAGGAGCTGTATGAGGCCGCCTATATCGATGGCGCGGATGGATGGCAAGTGACGAGATTCATCAAGCTTCCCCTGTGCCGTAATTCCATCGGCACAGCCATCATCTGCTCGGGCACAGCCCGCATCAGCATGTATGAGGCGATTTCCCTGACCACAAGGGGCGGCCCGGGCAACGATACCATGAACCTGCCTATCCTGCTTGTCAATAGCATTACGGATATGCGCTACGGCATGGCCAACGCTGTGGCGCTTATTATGTTCATCATAGGCATACTGTTATTGCTTCTGGTCAAGCGGACCTTCCGCCTAAACGACGCCGTGTATTAAGGAGAGAGGAAACGGTTATGATCAGAACAAAGAACCTGGGCTTTTATGTATACCGCATCTTCGGGTATGCGTTTTTGCTGTTCATTGTCGTCGTGTCTGTGTTTCCCATACTTTGGGTGATCATGTCCTCCTTTAAAAGCAACGGCGCGATCCTTACATCCCCCTTTTCACTGCCGGACATGTTCAGCTTTGAGGCCTACGGGTCCGTTTTGCGCCAGTATGATTTGCTGCATTATTTTATGAACTCGCTTCTGGTATCCATCCTGCCTACGGTGGGATCGCTGCTGTTATACGCCATGGGGGCTTACGTAATCGCCAAGTTCCGCTTTCCAGGCAAGAATCTGTTTTACGCGCTGTTTACCCTGACCTTATTGGTGCCGGGGCACACGCGCACGCAGCCTATATTCTCTATTATCATGAACCTGTCGCTGTATGACACAAAGCTGGGGCTGATGTTGGTATACCTGTCCGGGGGCTTAGCCATGTCCATGTTCATATTGCGCTCCACCTTCATGGCTGTTCCTTATGAACTGAACGAGGCAGCCACTATCGACGGCGCCGGCTTTTTGCGCACCTTTTTTACTATCAACCTTCCCTTGGCCAAAACGGGCCTGACCACGGCCGGGGTGATGATGTTCCTTGGCAACTGGAACGAGTACTTTTACGCGGCGCTGCTTACATCCTCCGCCTCAAACAGGACGCTGCCGGTGGCGCTTAGCTTTTTCAATCAGGCGTTTTCCTATGACTATACGCGCATGTTTGCCGCGCTGACAATCGTGGTGCTACCGGGCATCCTATTGTATATGTTTGCCCAGGAGCAGGTCACGGCCTCGGTGGCATCCACCGGAATCAAGGGGTAGCACATACACAGTGATACAAAAAAATCCCACACCTCTCTTTACAAGCGGAAGAACCGATGTTATAATGATCCCACAAATGCAAAAACGTTTTTGCAAACCAGAAAGCACAAACGGCCGAAGAAGACAGCAAAGGGGAACGATGTTTTGGCTGCAACCATCAAGGAAGTGGCGCTCCGCGCGGGGGTAACCATCGGAACGGTATCACGGGCATTCAACGGCTATTCCGACATTAAGCCGGAAACCAAGGAGCGCATCGTGAACGCGGCCAGGGAGCTCAACTATACCCCCAACGTCAGCGCCCGCAGCCTTTCTGCGAAAAAACCCCCCAATATCGGCCTGATCATATCCGGCTTGCTGGAGGGCGACAGCCGGGACAACGGTGTGTACCTCATATTGCAGGGTGTTTTTGAATATGCTCTTTCCAGCAGGCTGGAGGTGGCGCTGTACACCACCGATTCCAAGGAGCAGCGCAGCCGTACCTATACTCAGTTTTGCAAGGAGCACAGCCTTTCCGGCGCAATACTCAGCGGCATCACCACGGACGATGTGTACCTGGCGGAATTGATCGATTCGAAAATTCCCAGCGTGGCCATTGATGTGCCCATCATCAGCAAAACGGCGGGCTGGGTGTCGGTAGACAATACCGCAGCCGCGAAAGAAATGGCCAGGTACCTGATCGCAAGGGGCCACCGCCGTATCATGGTGGTGGGCGGTAAAATGAACGCCGCGGTGAACATGGAACGTATGTCCGGCGTGCAGGCGGCCTTTGAGGAGGCCGGCATCCCCCTGACGGAAGACCGGATACTGCCTTGTGATTTCAGCGAGGACATCGCTTATAAAAAGATCCGCGCTTATCTTGCCTCTCATGGCAAGGGGCATGCCACCGCGCTGATGTGCTTCAGCGATATCATGGCTCTTGGCGCTATGCGGGCTGTGCGGGACAGCGGCTATTCCGTGCCGGACGATTTTTCTATCACCGGTTTTGATGGCCTGGCGATTTGCGAGTTTACCATACCGAGCCTTACCACCGTCAGCCAGAACATGCGGCAGATAGGGTATGAAAGCGCGGCTTTGCTGCATGAGATGATGCAGGGCAGCGCTGCCAACGGCCATCGCGTTTTACCGCACCGTCTTGTGGAACGGCTTTCGGTGAAGCCTTATACCGGCGGCTGAAAAGGTTCTTTTTTCAGCCGATCTCAAAAACGTTTTTGTTATTCCATGGATCTCGGCAAAGCGTTCCGCTTTTTCATTATTTTTTCCTCCGCTGGTGAATACTGTATATTTTTCACCGGGAGAGAAGAACGACGTGAATTGCAAAAACGTTTTTGCTACAGATAGTATAATATCAAGGAGGAAGAACCCATGAAAAAGCTGGTAGCCCTGACCCTGTGCCTGGCGATGCTGCTTAGCCTGAGCGGCGTTGCTCTGGCAAGCTCCGACAAAATCGTCATCACCGTGACCCACTGGGGCGAAGTCACCGAAAACGACCCGGAAAAGATGATCATCGACAAATTCAACGCCGAGAACGACAAGAACATCCAGGTAGTCTATGATGTGGTTCCCGGCGACGGCTATGGCGACCGCTTGACCACCTCCTTCTCCTCCGGCGAAGGGTATGACATCTTCGCTTCCGGCGAAGGCGATTTCTACAAGTGGGTCGACAAATCTCTGGCCCGTCCCATGGACGACCTGATTGCCGCCGATACCAGCTGGAAGAACGAGATGGCCGAATCCATCTTCAACATGGGCAAGATAGGCGGCCAGCAGTACTACCTGGTGCGGGACTATAACCCCCTGTGCCTGTGGTTCAACAAGGACGTGTTTGACGCAAACGGCGTAAGCTATCCCACCAGCGACTGGACCTGGGATGACCTGATTGCCGCCGCCAAGAAGCTCACCGTGAAAAACGCTGACGGCACCTACAAGTCCTTCGGCTTCAACGCCCAAAGCTGGACATACGCGGTGCTCACCTACATGCAGTCCCAGGGTCTGGAGATCCTGAGCCCCGATGGAACCACTGTGGAAGGCTACCTTAACAGCCCCGAAGTGGCCAAAGCGATGGAACAGTATGTGGCCATGAGCGTGGGCGACGAGCGCATCTCTCCCTCCGCTGCCGACCTTGACACCTTCGGCGATTCCACCGCCATGTTTGTAAACGGCAACCTGGCTATGACCATCAACGGCGGCTGGATGAAGTCCGGCCTGGACAATGCCAAGTGCAACTATGGCACCGCCCTTGTGCCTGGAAACCATCAGGAATATCTGTGCGCTTCCGCCTATGCCATCGGCAGCCGCTGCAAGAACCCCGAAGCGGCCTGGGAAGTCATCAAGGCCCTCACCGGCGCGGAATGCACGGCACTTAAAGTGCAGTACTCCGCCGTGCTGCCCACCATCGACGCCCAGCTGGAGACGCTCAAAGCCAACATCGGCGAAAACGCCCAGGGCCTGATCGAGTCCCTGAATTACGGCGTGCAGCCCGTGGGCCTGCGCTCCAAGGTTGGCAATCCCGCCGCTGCCGCCTTTGATGCCGCTCTGCAGCGCATGATCTTCAATGATGGCACCACGGAACAGATTCTGAAGGATGCCGTGGCCCAGGTGGCCGAGGCGCTGGCAGAATAACTTTTTAAGAATCATCCTATAGGTGAGCATGTGTGAATAACACACTGTAAAGCCTTCCCCTTAAAGGGAAGGTGGCGCCGCGGCGCCGGATGAGGTGTTTGGTTGCAAATGTCGGAGCCACTGATGACACCTCATCAGTCTCCTTCGTCGACAGCTTCCCCTCAAGGGGAAGCCTTTTGGGAAGCCTCCCTCTTGAGGGAGGTGCTCCCATCAGGCTCAATCGTCGCGGTGTTCGCTGCGCCCCCGCTTCGTTAATCATCAGCCGGGCCTGAAAGGTCCGCCTTTCCGGCCCGGCTTTCGTTAAAAGACCATCCTTATCTTGAATTTTTACGCTCCTGCCGGTAAGAAAGGAAGGAGAGGTTGTATTGACAAAGCTTGCGCCTACCGCTCAAAGGCCCGCCGTTTCCGCCTCCGCCCGGCGGCAGAACCTGTACGGTTATGCATTCATTATGCCCTGGCTGATAGGGCTTTTTGCCTTCACCTTGATCCCCATGGTATTTTCCGCCGTATTGTCCCTTTGCAAATGGGACATTGTCACCGGCCTTCAGACCATTGAATTCGTGGGCTTCAGAAATTTTCAAAAACTCTTTTCGGATAAGAAATTTTGGAAGGCGCTGGAGGTTACTTTCAAGTTTTGCTTAATCTCCATCCCCTTTTATCAAATTACAGCGCTGTGCATAGCCCTGCTTTTAAATATGCGCATCCGTTTTATGAAGGCCTTCCGGCTTATTTATTTTTTGCCCTACATTATTCCCGTGATCGCTTCCTCCATGATCTGGACACAGATCTTCGGGGAATCAGGCCTATTGAACCAGGCGCTGGCATTGATTGGGATCAAAGGCCCGGCATGGCTGAACAACCCCAAAACCTCCCTGTATGCGCTGGTTATCATGGGGGTGTGGGGGATAGGCAATACCATGATCATCTACCTGTCCGGCCTGCAGGGCGTGAGCGAGGAAATTTACGAGGCGGCGGAGATCGACGGCGCGACGGGTCTCCAGCGGTTTTTCCGGATCACGCTGCCGCTTATATCCCCCACGGTTTTTTTCAATATTGTTATAGCGATCATCGGCTCGTTCCAGTATTTCACCCAAGCGTTTGTGATGACGGAAGGCGGACCTTTAAATTCCACGCTTTTCTATAATCTGTACCTGTACATCAAGGCGTATAAGGATTATCAAATGGGTTACGCAGCGGCCATGGCCTGGATCATGTTTGCCATTATCATGGTGCTGACGCTGCTTGTGGTAAAAAGCTCCAGCTTCTGGGTCTATTACCAGAACGATGATAAAATATGAACCGGGGAGGGACTTGAGTTGTCGGCAAATAGAAGGGGCCGTTTTTATCAGGCCGCCCGCAGGATCGCAAGGATTCTGGCCATGGCTGTATTGCTGGCCGGCGCCGTGATCATCCTGATTCCCTTGGTATGGACCGTGTGCATGGCGCTGAAGCCAGACGGTGAAATCTATTCCGGTCAGTTCTTTCCAACCTGGCTTGCGTGGGGCAATTTCGCCAAGGCGATCACATCCATCCCATTTTTCCTTTACTTATGGAATACTTTGAAGATTGTCATCCCCAACGTGATTGGCATGGTGGTAACCTGTTCCCTGGTGGCTTATGGCTTTTCCCGGTTTCAGTTCAAGGGCAAGCGCATTTGGTTCCTGATCCTGCTGGCTACCATGATGCTGCCTGGACAGATCACCATGATCCCGCAGTTTTTAATGTTCAGGATGCTGGGGTGGGTAGGCTCGCCCCTGCCATTGATTGTTCCCGCTTTCTTTGCCGTAAGCGGCTTCAACATCTTTCTTCTTCGCCAATACATGGGCGGGATCCCCAAGGATTTTGACGAGGCGGCCACTATCGACGGGGCGAGCCCCATAAGGACTTATGCAAGCATCATGATGCCCATGTGCAAGCCTGTGCTCACCGCCATTACCGTGTTCACTTTCATGGGCGGCTGGAACGATTTCAACGGCCCGCTGATCTACCTGTACGACAGCTCCAAATTTACATTGTCCCTGGGTATCTCCTTCTTTAAAGGCCTTTATGTAAGCAAGTGGAACCTGCTTATGGCGGCAACGCTGCTGATTATGCTGCCGGTTCTGGTGCTTTTCTTCCTGGCTCAGGATTACATTATCAACGGCATTGCCATCTCCAGCGGCGCCAAGGGCTAACACCAAGGAGTGTTGAATTTTATGAGGGCAACCACGAAAAGCGCCTTGCGCAAATATGTTTGCGCAAGCGAGCGCGTGAAGCTGATCGGCAGCCTGGACGGGCTTTTCCCGGATTTTGGCCACCATGAGGAAAAAGAGATGGGCGGTCTGTGGCTGCATCCCATCAAGCTGCTGGACGGCTTCTGGCTTCGCTTTTGCGACAAGGCCAGCGAAAATGTGGATACATGGATTGTTGCCGACGGCTTTGAGAACATGCCGGAGGGGAATCTGTTCACCTACCGGAGCGGCCTGGGCCATACGCCCGTGACCATCGACCGAAATCAGCTAGCCCCAGAAGGGGTAAACGGTGTGACCGTCACCTATACTTTGCGCAACCATTCTGAGAAGTCAAGGCCGGTATCGCTGGAGTTCCTTGCCCAAACTGATTTGAGGCCCGTGTGGTTTGCAGATGAGGCGGGAATACGCGACGGGGAGCAGGATGAAGGAGCCTGGCATCCGGAAGACCGGCTGTTTTACGCCAAGGACTGCGGTCACGAGTGGCATGTGGCACTGGGCTGCAGCGAAGAACCGATAAAAGCCCTGACAGGCGAGCGATTGGGGCCGCAGAATACCAGCCACCGGGGCGTGGGCGTGAGCCTTTTTTATGAGCTTACCCTAAAGCCTGGCGAAACAAAGAGCATGGTTTTTTATATCGCCGGCTCTTTTTTATCCAGGGTGGAATGTTTGCAGGAATACCGCAAGCTAAAAGCTGGGCGGGATTTTTTGAAGGAAAAGCAGTTAAGGTATGATGCGCTTCTTGGCCGCAGCCGCCTGAAAGTCGCGGATACTGGTTTTTGCGAAATCTTTGACTGGGTGAAGGTGAATACCGATTGGCTCATCCAGGATTCCGGCACGTATGGCCGGGGGCTCACCGCCGGTCTGCCTGAATATCCATGGTGGTTTGGGTGCGATAACTGCTACGCCTTGCAGGGCATTTTGGCCATGGGTGATTTCAAGCTCTGCCGCGATACGCTGGAGCTGCTCCTCAAATACTCGGAACAGCATAACGGCAACGGCCGCATCTTGCATGAGGTGACTACCGGCGGCGTGTGCGTGAACCCCGGCAACACCCAGGAGACGGCCCATTTTCTCACGATGGTCTTTGCCTATTACCAGTGGACGGAGGATAGGGATTTTATTGCGAGGGCTTACCCCTACCTTCAAAAGTCCGTGGCCTGGCTGAATGCGCAGGACGCGGACAACGACCTCTTCCCCAGCGGGTACGGCATTATTGAGATCGCCGGATTGCATTCAGAGCTGATCGATTCCGCGGTGTATACGTGCGTGGCCTATGATTGCTTTGCCAAGATCTGCCGCCTCATGGGCAATGAGGCGGAGGCCAAGCCCTGGGAGGAGAAAGCGAATCGGCTGAAGGAAGCCATCAATACAAGGATGTGGGACGAAGAGGCCGGGCTGTACTGCGATACTTTTACCAGCTATCCCGAGGTTGCGAAGAACCAGGCTACCATCCTGGGCAAGGTGCAAAGCGTATTACACCCTGAAGTGTCGGCCAGCTTCCAGGAGCTTCTTGAAAAAAAGAAGCCCTTGGGAGATACGAAATCCGGCTGGATCATCAACCGTAACTGGGTGATCAATACCCCCATGGAAATGGGTATCGCCCCGAGGAATCAGGCGGAAAGGGCCTTAAGCCGCATGCACACATCGGAATTCATAGGCCCCTACGGTATGTACTTAAGCGCTCTTTTGCAAAATGCCACCATGACCATATCTACCGGCGTCATGGCCGTGGCGCAGGCAAGGTACGGCTACAGTAAAAGGGCGCTGGAACTGATGCAAAGCATGTTTTCCACCTTCTCCAAGGCCACACCGGGAACCATCAGCGAAATGTCTCCCGATTACGGCTGCTTTGTGCAGGCGTGGACGGCCTACGCGGTTATGGTGCCCATCGTGCAGTACTTCTTCGGCGTCCAGCCCGACGCTTATAACGGCCGGGTGGCAATCGCCCCGTGCATGCCCCCGGATTGGCAACAGGCGTCTCTTCAAAACGTGCATGTGCCGGGCGGTATCTTAAGCCTTGATTATCAGGTGCGAGATGGACTCAGAAGCTACAGGATTTCTGGACACTGCGAAAAGTCCCTGTACTTTTCTCTGGAGCCGGAGGAAACGTGGGAGGTAAACGGCCATGTATACGGTCCGGCTGTTAAACAGGAACTTATTCCGATCATTCTGTTGAGTTAATATCCTGAAAGCGGGAAATAGGGCAACATATCAAGGCTTCCCCTTGAGGGGAAGCTGGCGACGAAGTCGACTGATGAGGTGTTAATAGCTAATCAGTTATTCACGGCCAAACACCTCATCCGGCGCTGCGCGCCACCTTCCCCTCAAGGGGAAGGCCTAAGATTTGCATCCGCACATGTTTTGATTCTAATTTTGCATCGCAGGAGAAGCAGTATGTCGATCATGCAATATGACCTGGGCGTTGGGGAAGACAAAAACTGGCTGGTGGCCGAAAGCAGCTTTGATTCCCGCTATCTTGGCAAGGGTGAGTCACTCTTTTGCCAGGGCAACGGGTATATGGGCCAGCGTGCCGCACTGGAAGAGGAGTATGTAGGGCAGACGCGGGGCCTTTTTGTGAACGGAACCTTTCACTGCTTTGATGAAAGCGAGGTCACGGAGCTGCCCAACCTGCCGGACATGACAAACATCCGTTTTGCCGTAAACGGCGTGCGCTTTTCCCTGGATACCGGCAGGGTGATAAGCAGCCGGCGGTACCTGCATTTGAAAACAGGGGAGCTTAATCGCACAGTGGAATGGGAAAGTCCCGCTGGAGACAGGCTTCGTTTTGATTTCCGGCGCTTCGTTTCCCTTCATAACGAGCATCTTACGGGCGCAAAGGTTGAGGTAACGCCTGTGAGCGGGCCTGTAGCGTTGAAAGTGGAAAGCGGCATCAATGGCCGGATGACCAACACCGGCTCCCAGCATTTTTGCGAAGGGGAAAAGCGGATCTACGGCAATACCATTCTGGAGATGATGGTAAAGGCGCAGGGCTCTGACGTGTCCTGCTGCCTGCATGCCGGCCACAGGCTTTTGCTTGACGGCCAAAGCTTTACCCCGGCGGTGATGCCCATTATCGACAGGCGGTACCTGGGCCTTAAGTGCGATGTAACACTTGAGCAAAACCAGACGCTTACCCTGGAAAAGATCTGCTGCGTGCATACCAGCCGGGACCAGGCTTATGATGTCGATGCGGTGATGGCCGCACCCTTGATGAAGGAAGCCGGGAAAAGCCTGGTCACAGATGGCCTGCGGGAAGGGTATGAAGCACTGTTTGATAAATCCCGTCAGGCTTGGGAAGATTTCTGGCACGAGTCGGACATAAGCGTCGATTCCAGCAGGGAATACGACCAGCTGGCCTTGCGCTTTGCCCTGTACCACTTAAATATCATGGTCAATCAAAATGACAGCCGGGTGGGCATCGGCGCCAAGGCGCTAACGGGGGAAGGGTACAAGGGCCATTCCTTCTGGGATACGGAAATTTTCCTGCTGCCTTATTATACCCTGACCCGGCCGGATACGGCGAAAACACTGCTCACCTACCGCTATAAGGGATTGCTGGGGGCCAGGCGCAAAGCAAAAGAAAACGGCTATCAAGGCGCCATGTACCCCTGGGAAGCGGCCTGGATCGACGACGGGGAGGTTACCCCCTTGTGGGGCGCTGCGGATGTGGTAACCGGGCTGCCATTGCCGATCCTGACCGGAATTCTGGAACAGCACATCACAGCCGACGTGGCTTATGCCGTGTGGCAGTATTACACCTCCACGGGCGACCAGGACTTCATGGACCGCTGCGGCTATGAGATCCTATTGGAAACGGCCATATTCTGGGCCAGCCGCGTCACCTGGGATGAAAAGAAGAACGCCTTTGTGATCCTTGACGTCATCGGCCCGGATGAGTACAAGGAGCATGTAGACAACAACGCCTATACCAATTATATGGCCCATTTCAATATGCGTTTGGCGCTGTCCATCATGGATGAGCTGGAGGAAAGAGGCGGCGAGGTTTATGGCCGGCTGTCCGGAAGGATATCGTTTGATGTAAACCGGGCGGTCATCAAAAAGGCGGCGGACCTTATCTATCTGCCCAAGACGGACGAAAAATCCGAAATCATTCCCCAGATCGACGGATATTTCGATCTTGAGCCCCTTGACCTGGACAAATACAAAAAGTCCAGCGTGGTGGGCACTATCTACCATGATTACAACATGGATAAGATTGGGAAAATGCAGGTGAGCAAACAGGCCGACCTGCTGGTGCTTATGCTGCTTTTGAGCGAACAGTTCTCTATGGATATCAAAGAAAAGAACTTTGTATATTACGAGGAGAGGACGCTGCACGATTCCTCCCTGTCCAAGTCCACCCACTGTGTGCTGGCCTGCGACCTTGGGAAAACGGACATTGCCAGGCACTTTTTTCACGGCGCCTGCGACATCGACCTGGGCCCCGTGATGACGACTTCCGACATGGGCATCCACAGCGCTTCCATGGGCGGCATCTGGCAGTGCGCCGTGTACGGGTTCGGGGGAGTGCGCATTTTAAACGGCATGCTGCATGTTGCACCCCGGCTGCCTGAGGATTGGGAAAAGCTCTCCTTCCCCCTTTGCTATAAGGGCCAAAAGCTTTTCGTGACTGCGGATCTAAAGGGCGTGACGGTTATAAACCGGGGGAGTAAGGAAGTTGACATAATGCTGTATGGAAGAACGCATACTCTTCGACCGGGTCAGGAAGTGCGTATTGAAAACGAATTGTAATCAAATTTAGAAATTGAATGCACTTACGAGTATTGCTTTGAAAGCAAATAAAACCCCGCAAACTGTCATCCCTCACTGCGTGAAGGATCTTGGCCCATCGTGATGCATAAAGATCCTTCGTCACTCCGTTCCTCAGGATGACAGCATGTGGGGTCAATTCGTAAGCTATACACTTTTAGTTATTGGTTCCTTTGCGTTTGTAATTATTTATCCATGATGTAGGCATTATCCCAAGGGATGATAATATGTACATGGCTCGCTATTAAGCCTTCCCCTTTGAGGGGAAGGTGGCGCGTAGCGCCGGATGAGGTGTCGGCTTCGAATGTCCGTTCAGTCATTTTCACCTCATCAGTCTCCTATGCCGACAGGTTCCCCCTCCAGGGGAAGCCTTTGCTTATCCTTCTTGTACACTGCTTTCAGAGCAATACTAATAAACCATCATTTCGGAAATCCTTCCGCCTTGCCCCAATCGCTTTTCACTGCGTAATCAATGCAGCGCTCAAATATGTCATAAGTGAACGGGGGAGTGGAAAGCCCAGGGGCAATGGCCTTCAAACGGCTGCGGTCAAAGTTCCTCCGGTCGGAAAAGTAGGGGCGGTACGGCTCGATGAGCCGGTCGAACATCTCCTCGGCCGGGTTGGGATTGGGGTTTTTGCCGGCTGGGTTCCATTGCATCCGTATCCCACGCACATGCGCATACTGCTCGGAAAACTCCATCAGCGTGGCGATTTCCGGCGGGTCATCGCAGGTGATATGATAGATTCCTTCTGCTTGGGGATGCTCAAGGATACATAGGGCGGCATCCACAAAATGGTCGACGGATATGAGGTTCGCGCTGCCCTCGCCGGGCATATAGACATTCAGCGGCATATGAAGATTTCCATCGCCATCAAGGCTGAAGCCCCACTTTTGCGACCGGGCGCCATCCTGCTCCTTTAAATCCCTCACAAAAATGTCCCGAACAAGTAAAAGTGATTTCATGGCATAGTATACCGCGTTGAATTTCAGTGCCTTTCCTGTTTTTGAGTCACCGTATACAATCGATGGGCGCAGTATGGCAAGGGGCATACCTAAGTCTTTGCACCTCTTTATGATGATCCCCTCGGCCATGGCTTTGCTTTCCTCGTATACGTTGGTAAAATACTCTATGGCAGCCGGCGCTTCCCTGCACAGGCCGCAGCATTGGCCGGAGGCGTAGGCCGTGCCGATATAGTAAAAATGCTCGGTACTGGAGTCTTCGGCAAAGCCTAGTATGGAGGAAAGATTACTAACGTTAGCCTCCATCACGCGGTCCTTGAACCTTAAGGCAAAGCTGGTGTCGGAAGCGCAATGAATGATCTTGTACGAATACGCGCAAAGGCGGCCGTATGCCTTATCATCAAGGCCCAGGTGCTTTTGTGAAAAGTCTGTTTCGATGGCGTCAACATGACCTTTGGGATCAATACCCAGCCAGTTTGTGATAATTGCAAGCCTTTCGTTCAGGCTCTTTTCCTTGGAAGCGCGCCCCAATGCCGTGACGTGATATCCGCGGCTTATTAGGCCCGCTAATAAAAACGCGCCCAGAAACCCCGTAGCGCCAGTCAGTACAACAGACCTTCCTCTAGACATACAGCAGGTTCTCCTTCCTGCAGCAGCCACGGTTTAAAATATAGCGGAATTGCCGCAGGGTACCTGTTTTCTGGCTGTACGCGTCCAGCAGCGCGCCGGCTTCATGTGCCGCCTGCCGGATATTTTTTATATCCTGCGGATCAAAGTGGTCAAAGTAATAATCATATTCCCAAACGCATCTTTTGCCTAAGTCCAAAGGGGTAATGAAGCCGAACCCGCTTTGTATGCCGTTGTTTTTTGCAATATCCAATAGCCCTTGCTGGATTTCCATTATCAGCCCGGTATCCATGGGAAGATAGCAGGCCAGCGCCACGCAGGGCTTCTCCCTTACATAGCGCCCGCTTTGTATCCTGAATGTGTTCAGCCAATTCAGGTCCGTCATCTCTGGCACTGCGTACAGCTTTTCGAAGAATGGACGCAGATCCTCATCCAATTCGCTGGTGATTTGAGCGGGGGAGGGTGCAAGTGCCGCTTCGGCCAGAGCTTCAAAGGAACCGGTGAACAAATAGGAATACGGCTCATCGCCCGCTAATCCGGTAAGTAAATCCAGCCATCCGGCGGTGCTAAGCGAGGGCAGGCCCAGGGAAAGGGATTCATACAGCTTTTGGCTGATCACAGGCAAGCCCATGAGCCTGACAGCGTTCCGTGCATATTCGTCCCCGATCAGCAGAACAAGAAAGTTCATATCCAGCTTTTGCTCAAACGCTTCCCTGGCTGCTTGGGCAAGCTTTTTTGTGGGAGCAATGAAAGTGGAAATAAAATCGGCGCCAAGGATACCGATGGCAAGGCCTATACGGTGCAGCGCGCAATCTTTTGCGAATTCCATCGCTTTTAACAGCGACTGGAATGGCACCAATATGCCTTCTTCATCCTTCGTGACGGGATGAAGCTTCATGGACACCGATACGCATACGGCAAATGGGTCCGGTTCGCAAAGATCGTTTTGATATGAAAAAAAATTGGGCGCGTGCAGATCGTTCAATGTAAAAATAGAACCGTCCTTTGAAACGAATTCCGCGTTAACGAAATTGTCGGCGGCTATGCCGTACGCAGCGGAAAACGTGGAAACAAGGCCGGTTGTCATGATATTGGCGCAGACATGGGCCGCCGGCTCGGCGGTATTCACACGGTAACCCCGCTTGCGGGCTTCCTGCTGAAGCTGGAAGGCGGATACGCCCGGCCCCGCTTTTACGCACCAGTTCTTTTCGTCAAAGTCGACGGTCTTCATGCGGCTAAGGTCCAGAACCGCGCCATAAGTGAACACAAGCCCATGGCTGGATGCGCCATTGCCCCGTACCACATAGGGAATCCCCTCGCAGTTTAAAAGCTTGATAACGGCGGATACCTCTTCTTTTGAACCAGGCATGACAACATATTCCGGCATTTTGAATTCCGCATGGGGGCAAAGGTCGTGGTGATAAGCGATCAAAACAGCCGGATCGCTTGTTGCCCAAAAATCGCCAACGATATCCCTGAGCCTTGAAAGGGTGGCATCCTCCCTTACCGGTTCAATCTCGCCGCCGCTTTTTACATATTCGTCTATATAATCCTTCAGCGCTTTCATTACCTTGGACGGGCGCATTTCATAAACAAAGTAGCATTGATAATCGCACCGGCCGCATTCATTGCAGCCGTCTGCGATTTCAATGCATTTTTCAGTAACAGGGATGGCGTTTTCCATCAGCGCAGCGTATAGATCCATCCGGCCTTCGGGGAAAAAGGCGGCATACTGCTTTTGCCGCCCGGATGCGCAAACGCCGCTTGCAAGATAATCCACCTTGCACATGGCGCAATGCCTGCAATTCCTTGCTGTTTGAAGAGCATAGCCAGCATCAAAATTCTTTTTTTGCATATCTGTCATGATAAAGACTCCTTTCCCGGCATCTTGTCATGTCTATGCTTGCATGAACGTAGGTTATGTGGGCTTTTTGACGGCGTACCCCATATACATGAGCAACGTGCTTTTGCTTTCCCTAAGGAACAGCATTTGCCCAAGCTCCCGGTAGGATATTAGCCCCTTGGCCCGGTCACGCAGCTTGTGAAGCAGCATTGGAAACGGGGCGTTTGGCATAAGCCCCGTGTGCTCTTTTGAAACAAGTTTGTTTGCCGCAAGGATTTCCCTTAATTCCCTGGGTTTTATGAACATTTCCCACACGTGGAGGTTGGGCGGGGCAAAGGCCCACCTTTTCCAGGCCTGGGATATATTGATCGCCGCCAGCTTGCTGAAAAGGGTCCTGTTGAACGTATCATAGAAAAAGGTTCCCCCGGGCGCAAGTACCCGGGAGATTTCCGAAATGACCTTTTGCACATTTTGAACATGCTCCAGAACATCGCAGCAAAATATGATGTCGAAGGTGTTGTCTTGATAGGGGAGCGCTTCTCCTGATCCTGATGCATAGCGGATATTCAAACCGCTTGATTTTGCGTGATTCTCAGCGGATTCAATGGACTTTTTGGCTGGATCGATACCCGTAACGTCAAAGCCCATGCGTGCGATTTCTTCGCACAAAAAACCGCCCCCGCAGCCAACCTCGAGGGCTTGTTTTCCTTTTGGGTCCATATTCAGCCCGGCAAGCAGTTTTCTTTTAAGATAGCTTATCCTGGCGGGGTTGACGGAGGAATGTATCAAGTATAACGGGGAATCCGGCTGCCACCATGTGTCCCCATCCGAATCATAATAGCCGTTGTTGATGCGGCTTAGAATGATGTCCGCCGTTTTCTCCACCGGATCACTCCCCTTGGCATCACAGGGCGTGATGCTCAGGAAGGTTTATTCGAGTGGGGTGATAATTATACTAATTTTAGCACTAATGCAACCAGGAATATGAACTCTGTAAGTGAGCCCAGGTCAAGGCTTCCCCTTGAGTAAACAATGATTAAAAGGAATGGGGAAACATGGTATAATTAAGCAGAGGTGAGGGAGATGAAAGAGCAATACAACTTTACGGATATAGAGTATGGCCAACGGCGGAGAAAGA
>JAEZHM010000094.1 GCA_023416585.1 Bacillota bacterium | reverse complement strand
TTCCGTAACGCCGGAACCCTCCGCAACGCCGGAACCCTCCGCAACACCGGAACCCTCCGTAACGCCAGAGCCTTCCGTAACGCCGGAACCCTCCGTAACGCCGGAACCCTCCGTAACGCCGGAGTCTTCCGTAACTCCGGAGCCTTCTGTGACGCCGGAGCCAACCATAGCGCCTGAATCGCCTTCATCGGTGATGCCTGAGAGAAAAATGTCCCTCATGGCCGCGGCCCCCATGCTTTTGGCTGACGGCAGCGGAACGCCAGGCGCGGGAGATACTGGTGCTGCAGTTACGGGGGATGAGCCGTACGCCATCACCGAGGGAAGCGCATATTTGATGATCAATGGCCTAAAAATCAGCGATATCACATATGTGAACGATGCCAACCGCAATGCCATTCAAAACGCGGTGGTGGATGCGGTGCAATATGCCAATTCTGATTTAAAGCAGGTTACCGTGGTAGTGCAAAAGGGCGTCTACCAGGGTGGCCTTAATATGAGCG
The DNA here is from genome assembly GCA_023416585.1 of Bacillota bacterium. GTDB lineage: Bacteria > Bacillota > Clostridia > Christensenellales > Aristaeellaceae > JAEWAH01. The sequence continues at coordinate 65,686 of JAEZHM010000094.1, read as the reverse complement.
TGGACGATAACCAGGGGACGCTTGGGACGCTGATCAAAAGCCTGCTGGACGAGGCGCTTAAGCGTAAGGAAGGGAACCGAATCACCTTTGGCATTGTGGCCGAAGACGCCATGACAGTGGACACGGCCGGCAATAGCGTATCATTTCATGCGAACGGCTCAGGCCTTTCCCAGGTGGAAGGCAATGTCATCTTTAAGGGCTTTGATGTAATCATGGCCGGGCTTTACCTGGCCACCAAAAATCTGATATCCGCCAGCGATGCCGACAGCTTTGCCTATTATGGCACCACACAGGATGACCAGGTGGATCTCACACTTACAAACATTGCGAAAACTGCCGACATCGATTTGGGGGATGGTGATGACCAGCTTGATTTGACCATCAACCAGAATCCTACAGTGGATATTTCAGCCACCTCCGATCTGATTACATCATTGAGCGATATAACTACGCTTGATCCCAGCGCAGCACCTGCGGAACTTCTTGATCAGGTCAAACAACTGGGCGATACGATCAACGGCGCCATTTCCGGCAAAGTATCCACACCCAAGACGGTTAAAGTAAATGTCAAGGGCGGCAAGGGAAACGATGAAATTGCTGTTACCCAAGTCAACAGCACCGATGTGGATATAACTAAAGATGAAGCAACCGGTGTTACCGGCGCGCGGATCGCAATCGATATTGGCCGCACGGAGCTGAACGTAGACGGCGGCGACGGGAATGACGAGATCCAGGTATCCGGCGGGATGAGCATGGCGGTTGGCCGCATGCTTGTGAAAGCCATTGCGGATTTCGTGAAGGAAAAGGTTACCGCGGCGGCGGCCTTCATGGGCGCGAATACGCTCACAGGCGGCGCCGGGGACGATGTGATTACGGTGGACACCACTTCGGGCTTTGCCAACCACTTTGGTATAAGCACCACGGTGAATGGCGGAGCGGGATTTGACCGGCTGCATTTAACGGGTAAACTTAACAAGAACGTGCCGGAAACCGGCCGCATGACCGGTTCCAAAATCCATCTGGATCTGAAAACGCTGGCAGAAATACAGTTCACAACAGTACTTGGCAATGTCACTGTCTCCTCCATCAGCGACAGGATGGGCATTGACATATTGGGAACGGAAGCCTATACCGACATCCTTTTAAACAAAAGGCAGGTAGCGGTAACCAATGGCGATGGTATCATCCCCGCGGACAGCTTCACCAATTATGTGCTGACAGTTACCGGCAGCCAGCCGGTTACGTACAGCTTCACCGGCGGTGCGGGAAATCTGTTCCTGTCCAACCTGATGGTAAAAAGCAATGACAAGCTGACGGTCGGCAATGTGAATGCGGGCAGCCTGAACCTGATCATTGAGGCGCCGCAAATTGATCTGACGGGCATCATCAGCGCCAGGAACATATTGGCTTTTTCGGAAGTGACGGACGAGAAGCTGGTGGACGCCGAACTGATCAGGGTAGAAGACGATTTAAGTGCCGGGGACGCAGCGGATGGCTTGTCCCAGCTCGACATAGACCTGAGTTTGTATAACGCCACGGCGGATGCAAAGATCCATGTAGCGGATACCGCAAGGCTGACAGCGTCGGAAGCCGCGGTATTGATCGCCTCCATAGCTCAAAGCAAGCCGTATTTCCCTGCTGTGGATGAATTGAACTTCATCACCGTGAAAAAAGGCTCTGCTGTGATGGACATCCTCGGCAGTATTGCGGCGGGAGGCAGCATTACTTTAAAAACCATTGCAAAGGCGGAAGTGGATGTCTCTATTGATGAAGCTTCCAATGCGCTTCTGAAGATGATCCCCTTCAGCGTCGCAGCGGCGGACACCACATCTTCCCTGACGGTGGGTGGGAATGCCGTCATAAGCGCCGGTGCCAGCGTGAATCTGCTGGCCCGTACACGATTCAGCCTGAACGCCTACAATGTGGCGGCTACGCCCAAAATACCCATCGCTATCAGCGGCGGGATTGCCATTGCAAAAACGGAATTGAAGGTAGCCGGAACCAGCAGGATTGTTTCTGGGGCTGACATGTATCTGACTGCCGACAGCCGTGTTCAGTCCAGTACGGCGTCCATTGCCAAAACGGCGGACAAACTTTCCTCAAAGCCCAGCCTTGCAGCCATCTATCTTGGTTTCAATGTGGTTCTTGCCGATACTTCCATAAGGGTTATGGAGCAGGCTTCGCTGAATGCGGAGGGAACGTTACTGGTAAAAGCCCGGTCTGTTCTTCGGGCGGATACGGCCGCTGTTTCCCTTCCGGCTGATACAAACGGCAAGTACGGCATGACCAGTGCTTTGAATACCATTGAGAAAGTACTGGGCGTTACGGCCAGCGCCAACCAGTCCACCTTTGGTGGAATATTGTCGGCTGTCACCGGTTCCAATGTATTGGGCAATCATTTTACCGATGCCACCAAGACGGCGTCTAGCAGCAGCACCAAGCAGATCGTGGGCGCCATAGCCGCGGCCTATATTGATCACAAGAACGAAGCGGTGATAAGCACCGCTGGAAATATTCAGGCCAGGGGACTTATGGGCGTGGACGCCAATGCGCAGACAATCTCTTACCTGCGTTCGGATGGCTCCCTGTACAGGACGCCCGCTGTCGTCACTATCCCGGGCTCCGGCGATGTCACCCCCGTAACTGAGCCGGATAACGCCGTAGGCGGCGGCATTGGCATTACAGTATTCTTCCATAAGAATCGCGCGGCCATTGAAATGGCAAACCAGGCCGAGCTTAAGGCTGGCGGCATCCGCGTGAATGCGGCTGCTTTAAGGGTGGTATCATCCACGGTCGCCAAGTCGGGCCATATCCCGGCCAGTGTAAAGCTGGGGATTGCAGGCGCCGTCGGTGTGCAGGTTTCTTCTATATATAATGAAGCAATTTTGAAAAAGGGGCCCATATACAAGCTAACCGGCGGCGGAGTATCCGTCATCTCCACCGGCAATGGCGATTTCACCACGGTTGGCGATGCATCCGGCAAGCGAATCCGAACCTCGTTTGACTTGCCTCTGGTCTCCATTCCTCTGATACCTAATACAATCAACACAAATCCCAACAGCGTCGGCGTGGGCGCGGGTATTGCCGTAGGCATTACAGGCATCGATTGCATTGCCGCTATTGAGGATGGCGTGGTATTCAATCTTGCAGGTATAATCGAGCTTTCCGATGTTTCGGTGAAGGCTGACTTTACCGGCAGCGAGCATGTGAATGCCGGTGCGGGTGCTTCTGGCGGCACGTCGGTGGTGCCGGTGCTGGGGCTCAACGTTTCAGGCTTGTATGTAAGTGCGTATCTTGGCACAGCGAGTACGGCATTAAAGGTTGCGGGCGATGTGGCGGTCGAAGCGCTAGGCAGCATGACGCGCATTCTGGAAGCCAGCGCCGATGCCGTGGGCACCGGCGTAGGCGTGGGCGGCGCCTTTGGCATTGCGGTGCTCAACGACAGCGCGGAAGCAACACTGATGCGCAGCATAGACAAATCTCAAAACGTGCTGGTGGATGCCAGCTCGATCAGCCGGCTCACAGAGAAGGTGAAGGCAGGGGCTCAAGGCGCCACGCCTTCTTCCAGTACCACTACGCCTTCCACTGGCACACCCAGCCAGCAGGAGCTGGATAATGCGTTAAACGGCAATACGCAAAAGGATGGTTCCACAGGCGTAAGCCCCAACACAAAGGGTGAAGCAGATAAGTTTGCAGACAAAAACACCGAAGCCGCTGGTAAGATGGCGGATAAGGTCAATACCAAGAACGTTAACAATGCAAAAGTAACGGGTATGACCCAGAACCGGCAAAAAGCTCAAACAAGCGAGGGAAGCATACAGGTTGCTGCCGGTATGGCGCTGAATGTTCAAAAGAACGTTTCCAAGGCAACCATCGGCGACGGCCTGTCTATTGCTGCGCAAAATCAGGTCCGTGTACGCTCCCTGAACGATACGGATGCCATCATACAAGCAAATGCCGCGGCCACCAACTCCACCACCGGGGTAGGCGTTGGGGTAGCCGTCAATGTTGTTACCTATGAGAACCTGGCCACGCTGGGAGACAGCCGTATAAACGCCGGCAGCCTTCTTATAGAGGCGGATATCTACGAAGCCGCACAAAAGCGCACGGCCGAGCAGATCATTGCGGACCTTTTGAGATATCTTGGTGAAATGGGTTATCTGGACGGGCTTCTGGACAAGGGCCTGCTGGGCGATGGGTTCAAACTTGACCAGGAGATACTGAACCTTCTTAACTTGGACTTAGATTACCAGAGCCTGTCCGATGCGCAAAAGCAGCAGGCCAGGGCAGATCTGCGCAAGCAGGTTGTGGACGGCCTGATTGCCAAAATGCAGTCCGGGCAGTCGAAGGATGTGGCTAACCAAGTATTCTCCGGCGTGATTGAGAGCGTTACTAAGAAGGTGCTGGAGAAGCTGATAAGCATCGATTTCCTGGAGTCCATGCTCCTGGGAACGAACAATCCTCTCAATGATTTTCTTGATGAGGCTTCCATTGTTGCCAAGACCGCGTCGCTGAAGGTTAAGGAAGCCGTACTCCAATACCTGGCTTCCAAGTTTGGTTCCGAAGACGAAATGGATGGCGTGGGCCACAAGATTTCCACCCAGGCCGTATCGGGCGTCGGCGCTGCGAACGTTGGCGTGGCCGGCGCGGCTGCCATAGCTGTTGTGAACGGTACCACCCGTGCAGTGATCAAGGGAACGAACAACAGCTATGCCCAGGATAGCGATATCCATGTGACCGGCGGCGTGACCATACATGCGCAAAGCGGGCAAAAGGTTTATACTACAGCCAGCGCTTCTTCCGACCTGAAACTCAACAATGCTCTTAAGAACAAGTCCAAGAGCGGCCAGGGTGGAACATCCGTCGGCGTGGGCGCTTCCAGCGCTATCAATGTGATCGACGCTGTGGTGGAGGCCAGCATAGGGATTAAGCGCAAGCTGACCGCGGGCTCCATGAACGTGTACGCCTTCATACAGAATGACGTGGACGCCGTATCCGTTGCCGGATCCGATCCTATTGCCCGCCGGGACGAGGCGCAGGAGCAGGCAGCCCAACTGGGTCAGAAGCCGGGCAACGAGGCCGAAATTGAAAAGATAAATAAAACCAACAATACCACAACCAAGGACATTTCCATAGATGCTTCCGTTGCGCTGTCCCTTGTACAAAACACTGTGCTGGCACTGATTTCGCAGGGTGCAGTCATTGTGATTCAAGGGCAGCCCATCAGCCCGAATCAGGCTGAAAGCTTCCGTTTGTCCGCTATACAGAAGGGCGATTCCTATACGGCGTCCAGTGCTTTTGCCGCGGGCGGCAAGGCGGCTGTTGGCGCTTCCATCGCCGTGAACATTGCCATTTCCGATGTGCAGGCCAGGTTTGAGGGGCAGGGTACGGTTTCCGGCAGCGGCTTGGTGGAAGCCACCACCTATAACGAGGATGTATGCGAAGCGCTGGCTACCGTGGTAGGCGCAAGCCTGAACCGCTACCTGGAAAAACTGCGTTACATTTTGAATTTTGTAAGCTTTGGCACCAGCGACGTAAGCAATCTGAGCGGCACGGTGACCAACAAGCTCAATACCATTGTCAATCCTATTGCCTCAGGCGTGGGTCAGGCAGCCAGCATGCTGCCCCTGTCTGAAAACATCTTCAAGGTATTTCATATCACCCTTCCTGAAGCTCCCGATACAAGCAAAGCCAATTCGGAAGTAAATAAGAATGTAGATAACCAGACCAATCCGCAAACAGGCGCCAAACAGGAAGGCAACAAGCCTGCCGGCCAGGGCCTTGATAATTCCGCCACGCAGAAGCAGTCGGTGAACATTGCGGCGGCGGTGGGCGTAAGCTATACCGGCCATTCGGCTAAGGCGATCCTGAACGGCGTTTTGAATTTCGTAAATGGCGGAATCAAGGTGCTGGCAACAAACAACGCCAACTTCCGTACGTTGGGTACCGGCGCCACCGTCACCTCCAACATGAACAGCAATAACATTTCCGTCGGCGTGGCTGTAACGGTGAACAACAACAATGCTGCCGCACAGGTGCTGAAGAATCTAAGCGCCCAGGGCGACGTTACCGTGAAAGCCGATCTTACCCAAAATACCGACGGCGCCTTCAAAGGCCTGCTTGGAGCGCAGGCTTTGGCAGGCAGCGTGAGCGTTGCCAAGGGCGGCAAGGTATCTATTGCCGGTGCAGTGGCTGTCATGGTAGCAAGGGCCAAGGCACTGGCGGAAATAGGCGCGGGCGTCGTAGTAAGCGCGCCGGGCAAGAACATTACCATTGAAGCTACCGACAAGAGCAAGCTGGCTTTAAGGGCCGGCGGTGTGACCGTTGGCGGGCAGACGGTTGGCGTAGGCGCATCCTTTGGTTTGATTTATGCCAGCAATGAGATTCTGGCCAAGGTGGGGGATGGCGCCAGCATCACAGGCGCAAACCTGACCGTTCAGGCTGAGAAGAAAAAAGTGGACGCAAGCGACTACGCTTTGCCCTATGGCCTTAATCAGCTGTTCACAGTGAACGCTGCCGACACCCACTCAAAAGGCCTGGTGAACCTTACCACAAAGGACGGCCCTACCGGCAAGTATTCGGTGGAACTCGCCCTGGATACCACGGATTTATTGAAGATCATTGACCTGACCAACTTCCTGGCTTCTGTCAACTATTATATTGAGTCCATTGCAGGCAGCATCGCTGTTGGAAGCCAACCGCCCAAGGCGGCCGTGTCAGGCGCTGCAGCCATGCTCTTTTTAAGCAGCAAGACGCATGCGCTGATCGGCAATAACGTAACGCTGAACCTTAACGGCGATTTGAAGGTAGCCGCATCCTCCGACACAAATACAAGGCTCATCGGCGGCGCGCTGACTTTAACCAATGGGGCGGCAGGCGTCGGGCTGAATATTGCGGCAATCTCTGACGGTGATGAAGTTATTGCCTCCATCGGTGATGGCGGTACCTTCAATATTGGCGGCGGCATGAACGTGAGTGCCCATGCGGCAACCGATACCTGGGCTGTCACCGCGGCGGCCAGCGTTTCAACTTCGGGGCAAAGCGGCGCTTCCATCGGTGGCAGCCTGAATGTCATCAATACCGGAAACACAGTTAAAGCGGGGATTGGCAGAAACGCCGTGATCACCGCAGCAAAAAACGCGCTGATCAATGCCGAGAATATTGCCAAGCTGACGCAAATTTCCGCTTCCCTGGCCGTAAAGGCGGGCGGCAGCGGCGCGGCTGTTGGCGGCACCATGGCCGTGATCATTACCGGCAACAATGTAAGCGCCGTCATTGGCGAGGGCACAAGGCTTACAGCCGGCGATATACTGGTCAAGGCATCCATGGATGAAACACTGATGGAAATCCTGGCTTCCGCTTCCGGTTCTACCGGTTCAGGTGCAAGCGTGGCGGGCACACTTAGCGTATTGATTTCTGGCAGCAGCACTTTGGCGGATGTTGGCAAGAATGCCATATTGACCGCTTCCATGAAGGATATCCGTATTCTGGCCGACGGAAAAGCCAAACAGATCGTGCTTCTCCTTACCGCTACCGGCGGTACCGCGACTGCGGCGGTAGGCGCCACGGTGAACGTAGGCGTATTCCGGCAGGCCGTCAAAGCGCTTGTTGGCGACGGAGCCAGGCTGACGGCCATGAATGGCGATATCGAAGTCAGGGCTTCCGGCGACAGCTGGACGCTGCTGGTGACGGCGGCTGGCGCGGCCGGCACCGGCTCGGCGGCCATCGCCGGGGCGATCCCCGTAGTGGTTCAAAACAACATCATACTCGCCCAGATTGGCCAGGGAGCACAGCTCACGGCCGGCGGCAGTGTCGGCGTTGTGGCCGAGGCGGAAAACAAGTTGTATTCCGCAGCGGGCGGCGTGGCGGTAACCTCCGGAAGCGCGGGTATCGGGGCCACCATCAACACATTGGTGGAAGACAACCTTGTGCAGGCCATTGTCAAGGATCTGGCAATACTGATCGGGCATGGCATAAACGCCCTGACCACCGGTATTCAGATGCCCAACCGCCAGGAGCGGCGTAAAGGCGTCGTGATAGCGGCAAACGCGATGAGTGAACTGCTGCTGGCTTCCTTAAGCGGCGGCGCTGCCGGCACGGCGGGGATTGCGGGCACCATCAATACGCTGGTGGCCAGGAATACCGTGGAGGCCAAAGTCGGCAGCGGTGTTTTGATCAACGCAAAGAGGGAACCCGGTACACAGGCGGCCCAGGAAGCCAAACCTAATGGCGGCGAAAATGGCGACAGCCAGGAAATCGTCGTAGAAGCGGAGGATGACTCACACCTATATAACTTTGGCGGCGCATTCTCGGCGGCGGGTACTGCCGGCGTAGGCGTTACCATTGTTACCCTTGTCTATGCAAAGAACGTTCTGGCTGCTATCGGTGATGGCGGCGCGGCCTTTGCAAGGAAAGCTGTCAGCGTGACGGCTGTTTCAAGCGATGATATTTACCTGCTGGCGTTAAGCTTTGCCGGGGCAGGCACGGCTGCGGTGGCCGTCAGCGGCAATGCGTTGGTTTTCCAAAACATGGTGGAAGCACGCCTGGGCGGGTATGTGGTCTCCGGCGGCACAGTGGATGTGACAGCCCGGAGCGATGCGGATTTGTTCAACATTGCCGCGTCCCTTGCGGGCTCCGGCACGGCGGCGGTAGCGCCCGTGGCGGTTATCACGTACTTCTCCGGCAGTACTTTGGCAGGCATTACAGCCAATAGCCGTATAGATGCCAAGGGCAAGGTGACAGTCAAGGCTGACGCCAAGGAGTTCATTACCTCCGACGCGGCCGGCGTGTCCGGTTCCGGTACGGCTTCCGTGAGCGGCACAGTAACCGTTGTCATTACAAAGATGACCGTTCAGGCTTATACCGGCGCGGGCACCACGATCAGTGCCACTGGCATTGATGTGCTGGCCAACGATGATTACACATTTATCGGCGCAATAGGTACCATCGCGGGTTCCGGGGTTGCAGGTGTCGGCGTGACCGCTATTGTGAATGTCATGCACAATACGGTAAGCGCACAAATCGGCACCGGCAGCAGGATCGTTACCACATCGGACAGCCTGAATGTTGTTGCCCAGGCTAAAAAAGATATCGCTACTTACGCAGCCACCCTGGCCGGGGGCTCGGTAGGCGTTGGCGTAACGCTGATGGTGGTTGTGGCGGGCGGCCTCATGAAACAGGATGCCGCCGATGCGCTTAAGGGATCCTTCAATCCTTCCCTGTTCATGCAAGACTCAAAAAAGAACAGCCATACCGCCGCTTCGGCCTATCTCACACAGGATTTGTCCGGCGATCTTCAGGGGGATGGCGACACCGTTTCCCAAACACAGGTCGGCCATACCGAAACAAAGAACGGTCAAAATGCAGTGGGGTTCGATGGGCAGACAGGCTATAAGGATCAAAACCTCAACAACACCGGTATAACAGAGAACAACGCCGGCTCCGTCAAGGGCGGCGATGCGCAGATCAACGAAAATTCCAACACAGACCTAAACAATGCCGGAAATATGGGTAACTTTACGCCTTCCGGTATACCTTTGAATACTATCAGCGCGATCATTGGCGCTGGCGCGGTCATCGAGTCTGCCAAGGATATCCTGGTATCCGCCAAGGATGATATGACGGTTGATTTGATTGCGGCTACAATTTCCGGCGGCGCTTACGCGGCGGTCAGCCCAAGCATCACCGTAGCGGTGTTGTTCTCTAATGTTCTTGCAAAAGCGGACGTGGGCAGCCAGCTTTCCGCGCAAGGCAGCATCACCATCCAGGCATCCTCTGTATCCGCGAAGGTGGATGAGGCAGGAAATGAAGCGGAGCAGGAGCGCAACAACCGTCTGGAAGATTCGCTGGACGGCCTGACCATCACCTCCCGAACCATCCGGGTGATCTCCGCCACCGGGGCCGGGGCCATCGCCGGCGTGGCGGTACCGATTGCCGTTGTTGTGCTTGCCAATAACACCATCGCCACATTGCAGGGCAGTGTGATTCAGGCAACCAGCCTTACAGTAAAAGCGTTTGTACAGTATGACAGTATCCTGGCGGCTGCCTTTACGGTATCCGGCGGGGTGGTTGGCGTGGGCACACCCGTCGCGTCCGCCACTGCCATCGGCAATGTGGAAGCCTCCATCAAAGGCAACGGCACATTGGGCAGGGCTGATGGGGGAATCGGCTCCATTTCGGTAACTTCCGATATGACATTCAACGCCGTTGCCCTGGCTACAGCCGTAGGCGGGGGCGGTGTGGCGGTGAACGGCTCGCTGGCACTGACAGTCAACAGGGCCAATATCCGCACCTACATTGCCAAAGGCGTCACCATCCTGGGTGTTAACACAACCGCTATACTGGTCAACACCATATCAAACACTTCCGCCAGGTCGTACATCATGGGCGCGGCCCTGGGCGGTGTGGCGGTCGGCCTTTCCGCCTCCATCTCCATCCTTGCCCCCACCATTTACACTTTTGTGGGATATATGGATGCGGTCGGCGATTCCAATGGTACAGGTTCTATCAATACGCCCAATAGTCAGCTCACCATTCAAAACAATACCGTAAGCTCTGCGCTGTCGACCATCCTGTCGCTGACCGCCGGCGGTGCCGCAATCAACGGCAATGTACTGCTTGTTTTCAACAAAACATATGCATTGGCTCAGCTTCGCGGGGAAAACGCCACTGTGAAAGAAATTCTGGTAGAAGGTCTCATGAATGCCACAGCCGATTCCATTCTGCTGTCCGCAACCGTGGGCACCTCGGCCGCTGTTGGGGCAAGCATCGCTTACGTTCACCTGAACGCAAAGAATTTTGCAGTTATTGATGTAACGGGCGTCAGGGTGAACGCTGGGGCGGCTAAAATACATGCCGGAATAAGCGGAAGCGAGAATATTGCTGCGGCGACCGCTACCACGGTAACCGGCATAGCGGGCGATTATGCCATCGGCATCAATGCCGCTATCGCCGACAACCAGGCGGTTAACAACGCGCAATTGATAGGAAACAGTGCAGGCTATCTTGTTTTGACCGGCGTGCTGGACATACAGGCACACTTAAAGGCCACAGCCGTGGCGGAGGTTGCCGGATTGGCGCTTGGCTATACGGCGGCTATTACGGGTACATTTGTTATCGCGGTTTTGCGCAGCCATCAGGAAGCATCCGTTACCGGCGGAAACATCACTGCCGTCGGCCTTACGGCTGAATCCCATTTAAACAAGACCACCGTAGACGCGCAAAAAGATACGGCTGTTGCACGGATGATTATCGGCCAGGGCGCTATAATCAGTGCCATGATGAATATTGCCGTGGCCTATAGCCGCTCCGAATCGATGGCATTCATCCATGCGGATTCGCTGACCCTAAATGGCGGCACGGTTAAAGCAGGCAGCTATGGCAATGCCGGAACGCTGGCCAAGGTAACAAACCTGGCAGTTGTCGGCGGCGTGACAGTGGGCGTCATGGCTGGCCTGGCCTTTGGGCAGGCAGCCTTCAACGCGATTCTTACCATAGACGGCCAGGCTACTGTGGCTTCGGTCATCGTGGAAACCGATTATATGGCCAGAGCGGTGGCGGAAGTGGAACCTTCCCTCTCCGGGGTACAGGCAAGCTTGATAAATGCCAACGCAAACGTGTCTGTGGCACAACTGAAATCAGCATCAACAGCTTCCATTTCAGGTTCGGGCACGCTTGCCTACACCGGTACGGTAAGTGTTACGGCCACCGGCAAAGCATACGCCGAGGCTGTGATTGGCAAGGCGGCCCTTACCGTTTCGCTGGGGAATGTAGCAGCCAACGTTCTGGTAGCCGACTTGTCTGCAAGCCAGACCGCTTCCATAGAAAATCTTACCGTAAATGGCAGCGGCGCTATGACCGTGAGGTCCAAGTTCAATTATGGGGATACAAAAGGCGCGACGGCCACTATGGGCGGCAACGGAGGCAGCGCGAATGCGTCTTTGTATGGCTTGAAAGCCAATATCGGCCTTGCCTTTGCGAACGGAACAAGCAACGCGTGGATCAAGAACGCCGCCATTGCGGCTGGCGGTGCGCTTACCGTCGAAAGCCTGGGAACGTCCTATGCATTGGCGAAAGTGGATGGCGACACCATCTCCATGGGCTATGCAAGCCTTGGCGTGAATGTGCTTTACGCTGAAGCAAAGGGCAGCTTTGATGCATCCATTTCCTCTGATAGCAGAAAGGAAATTTCCGCTTCTTCCGTTACTGTGAACACGCAGTATACAAGCAGCTCCAGCGCTGTTTCTGCGCAGCCTGCGGGTGGTTCTTTAAACGGGCTGAACATACAGACCAACGTGGCCAACGCCTCCGCCAGCACCATAGCCAAGGCTGGCATTACCGGGCTGCTTTATATGACGGCCACAGGCAATGTGCGTGCGTCCGTTAACGGCAGCGCCGTTGCGGATGCCAGAATTGACGGCATATCCTTCTCCGCATCTGCCATCAAGGTTGCCGTCAATATTGCAAAAGCGACGGTAAGCGCTGCACAGGAGAGCCTGCTATACGGCGCTTCCATCAAGGCGGCCAATATCTACGCCGAGTCAAGGTTCAATACTTCCAGCCCGACAAAAGGCGCCACCGCAACCGTAGGTTCAAACGGCGCGGCAAACAAGAGCGTTCGCCTTATCTTGCTGGGCGGGGAATATAGCACCGCCGATGCCAATATGACCGCCACGGTCAAGGCCACCATTTCTGGCTATGATATTCAGTCTGCCGGCGATTTGCACGCGGTTGTGGAAGCCAACTCCTACGCTTATGCCACGGTGGCCAAGGCGGGGGTAGGCGTGAATCTGTATGGCGTGGCAGTAATCAAGACAAGCGCAGATGCGGCGGGTACCTTTACGGCAGCCATTGAGGGCACAAAAAAGCCGGACGGAGAAACAAGAGATTTACAATTAAGCGCCGGCAATATCAAGGCGAGCACTATGTACAATGCCCAGGCCATAGCGGAAGTGGCACCCCAGGGCTTAAAGCTTGCAGCCATTTCCGTGGATGTAAACGAAGCCAAATCGAATACGAGGGCTGTTGCGTCCTCTGTCCTCAAAGTATCGGGCAGGGTTGTTACCGGCGGGATCATTCTTTTGACCCAGGGTACGGCCAACTCCAGCGCTTATGGCCTGACCTCCACATTCTCGGTGACCGGCTTGGGCGTTACGGTCAACCTGGCTGAGGCCTACTTGAACGCGACCCAGTCGGCTCTTGTGGATATGGCCTCCACGGGCAGCTTAAAGGCCGGAAATATCTCCATCTCCTCCATCTTCCCCAGGGACGGCCAAACCGGCCAGGCCTTTGCCCAGACGGGCAGCTCTGCTTCCGGGGCTGATATATCCTTCGGCGCTATAAGGGTAAACCGCGCGAACTCCTTCAGCTCGGTGAAGAATGTTGCCGGGGTTACCAACAGTGCCTATGAGAACAAGTACACTTTGGGCAGCGTTCTTGGCATCATAGAAGCCGAAAGCCTTACGGTGCTGGCAAAGATACAAAGCCGGTCACAGGCTGAGGCCGTTACGGGCACCGTGGTCTCCGGCGCCTTTATCGGGGGCTTGTCCGCAAAATCCTTCACCAATGATCAAAATACCGTGAAGCTCAACTTCGCTTCCATCAAGGTAAACGGTTCTGTCAGCGCCCAGGCACAAGGCAATACCACCTCCTATGCCTATGCCGAATCGCCGGGTTCTCTTGCGGGCCTCAGCGTGGAGCGCACCAATGCCACAGCCGTGATCGGCCAGGCTGATTTCACTGTTGAGGGCAGCGGCAAGGTGAATTTGAGCAGGATCAATGATTATCAGTCGGGCCTTGCCCAGATGCTATATGCCAACATAAATGCCGGCGGGAACTTCCTCTTAAGCGTTTATAACGCAGGGGATGCCCAAGCCATCGTGCACAAGGGTTCCAAGGCAGCGCTGATTGAGGTGCAGTATACATTCCTGCCCACCTATTCCTTCTATAAGACAACTACTGCTGTTACAGGCTCGATCCTGAAGGCCGACGGCAACGTAACCATCAGCGGGGTGGATTTTGCCAATGGCACCTCCAACGCCAGCGGTTCCAGCATTGGCTTCGCGGCGAACGCGGAGGTCACCTACGGCTTCAACCGTGTAGAGACCACCAACCAAATGACCATACAGGACAGCATCATCTTTGCCGGGGATGCATTGCACGTGGTCACCAAATCCAACGCGGTGCTGATGGCCAAAACCGGCGCAAATGCGGGCGGCTTCTTTACAGGCAGCGTGCTGAAGGCGATCAATGAATTGATCCGCAGCATGACCATAACCATCAGCGGCAGTTCCGCGCTTACTTCGGATTACGGCGATCTGACGGTGGAGGCTTTGGGCGGCCTGGAGGATAACATCGACACCCGTGCCGAGATATCCACCGGCGGCGTTGTGGCGCTGGGCGATACCACAGCCAGGAACAATATATCCAACACCGTTACCGTCAATATTTTGGGGAAGTCCAGCCTCACCAGCACATTCAATACCATCTATGTGTATGCAGACGCCGCAGAGGACGATGTATACCTGTACAGCAAGACGAACGCGAAAGGCCTGGGCGTCAATCCTGATGTGAAGGCCACCGTATCCGATGTAACTATCAAGCCCACCATCAATATTCAGGGCGAAAGCACAGGCTCGGTAAAAATCATTGGCCGGGAGATTGAGATACGTTCCAAGATCGGTTCCCTATACGTCTACGCCTACGCTTACTCCAGCGGTAAGGCACTTGGGGTGGATGTGTATTCCGAGTCTTACGTGCAGAGCAAGATCGACGTGACTACCAAGGTGCAAAACGCCGAAATTCGAGGTTATGACAGGATCAATCTGATGGCGGATGCCCGCCCGGCCAAAGGCAAGGATGGCAAAAACATCTACCTGCACGCGTATGCTTACGGCGGCGGCATCGGGTCCGTTGTTGCCGTGACCGACTATGGTGATTCTCACGCCAATGTGGTCCTTAATGTGAACGGCGGCACAATCTTCTTAGGCGCCAATGTGTATATCGACGCCAAGTCCTTCAACGGCAATGTAGTCCGTGACCCAGAAACCAAGTTCCAGGGCATAGGCTCCAGCAAGGAAAAACGCTACGGCAGCTTCTCCTATAGGCGCACGATGACGGTGACCAATGGCACGAACTTCTATATTGGCGATGCGGCTGCCGGTATCGTAATGGACTTCTCCCATAAGCAGTTCTTAAAAACAGGCAGCTATGTGCGCCAGGTAGGTATCAAGAACAATCAGATAATCACTTCGGTCAGCGATGCCCGCCGGACTATCAGCGTGGCTTCCATCTCCAACAATATGCGCGGCGTGCTGTCTATTGGAACTCTAACCAGCGTAAGCCAGATCAATGTGTTTGATCAGGCATACATACCCTATATCATGCTCGTAAACCGCACGGACTACGATCTGGAGATAAGCTCCATGACCGTACGCAACAGTAACTACGTAAAGCCGCAGCTCTCCCTGTCCAATTGCACGGCCAACGTGCAGCCGGCGTCTGACCCGTTCAGTGTCATCTCTGTTGAAACTAAGGGCAGCGGCGATGTGGTGATTTTATCCAATAGCCTGATCGCCAACTATACCGGCACCACCAGGTTTGTTTGGCTGCTTAAGGATGGCGAAACCATTGCGGCAGGTACTCGCAATCTGCGCAGCAGCGGCATGTACCGTTTGGACACCGGTGCTTCAGCAGCCCAGGAAGCCCAGGGAATACCCGTATTCCTTGAGACGGCGCCTGTGTGGACCCATAGCCTGATCGTTGAAAATGCTGGCAGCCTGGGCATATCATCCGGGAACCGCTTCACGGCCTTCCTGTTCTGCCTTGGAAGCAGCGCGGGCAATGTAGCGATTCAGGCAGCCAACGACAGCTTCACCTCCTTTACGCCCATAGAACCTCATGTGGTGGATGGTACGCTGAAAACTGAAGATGCGACCGACAAAACGGTAGACCAGGGTCTGCGCATCGACCGCCTCCTGGCGGGCGGTACCAATGATCTTTTGCTGAACGACGGCTGGTGCCTGTATTTGTTAAAGGGCGGCGTAACGGCAGCCATCCCGCTGCCCGGAACCCTGTCATACATCATTGGCGTAGCTCGCGACCTTTCCACCAATGCCACTTTGGATGCAAGCGCCATGGCAAGGTACCTGACCGGTACAATCGTAGGAAGCGGCAGCGTAATCAACGTGTACACTCTGCCTAATAATACGGTCATATACACCGATGGCGTGACCGGCGAAATATTGCGCATCATTGAGGAATTCGCCGGGAATACAGTGGATTTCACGGCCTCCGCTTATGAAATTTCCGACGATAAATCAACAGTGAAACTGGCCGAAGGTGTGATCATTGACCTAAGCCGCGGCGGCGAACTGGTTATTTACGAGGGCGTGGTGTTTGAGACGCTGCTCTCCGTGATCGACGCCACATGGCTGGCCAATAACCTGTATAAGCAGTCGGATACATCCTACAATTATAAGTTTGCATTCGTGTTTGCTAAGTACGACAGCACAACGGGCCAATACAACACGGTGGAAACTAAGCTGATCAGGTGGTTCAGCACATACAGCAACAGCACCACCGGCTATTCCGACTACTACTACCTGCAGGCGGAGGGAAGCCCGACCCTCAGTGCCGGCAACAAAATTGTTGAGATTGCCTTTATTTACGCAAGCGGCGCCTTTACCAATACCTTATCAGTGCATGATCTGACAAACGGCCAGGATCAAAGCGGAACGGCAAATGACTCCATCCGTACCGTCAATCCTCCTATTTACAATACCTTTGTCAGCGGATATGGGGATGACGACGTTCGTTTCTATTGGTATGACCTGGGGGACTTCGCCAGCGATTATACCATGGATAAAAACAGTTTCATCATCCGAAATTATAGCTTTGGCATTACAGGGTTTGGCGGGACATCACTTAATGCAGTCGTGAACTTCAAACCCTGGGGAGCCTCCGCAAGTTTCGATTCGATCACCGTCAACGGACAAGTGTTAAAGCTGGGCACCACGTCTATCGGCGGCAAGACTATGTATTATGTCTTGTCGAACAGCCCTTATTACGATCAGTTAAAGGGTGTATATTGGACACGTGATATCGCGGGCGAGTACAGGGTGGCTCCAGGGGAAATGGATGGGCATCCCAACTACTGGCAGACAGTTCGAAATGATCTGGACGATTATTGGCCGGTCAGCTATAAGATAGGGGATTCATGGCACAGGCTTTCCGGCGTATTTCTGTACAGCCGTTCTGCCAGCTTTGAGTTCTTCAAGCTGGGTGAGCAGTACTCCATACTCATATCTCCTGTGGATGAACGGAAATACGAGATCGAGAAAGATGAAAACGGCAATCCGATCTATCAGGTGGAAACAGATGAAAACGGCAATACCCTCTATGAACAGGCCAAGGATCCTGTGACGGGCGAGTACCTTTTCGAGACGGAAGTTACGGAAGAAGACGTCTTCGATGTAAAGGTCAATCCCGATGGAACCCTGACCTATACCCTGAATCTTACGGACCATACCCTCTACGAAATGAAGATGGAAGATGGCCGTACCCTGTATTACCTCATTGATGCCAATGGCAATGTGCTATACCGGGTAGATGCCATTTACCAGATGAACGCGGATGGCACGTATGTGTATGAGATCAAACAGGAAAACGGCCAGCCCGTATACGAGCGGCTTACTGATGCGGACGGCAATCCCCTGTACTACTTGAAGGATGGGGAAATCTACCGGCAAGTGGCTGCCGACAGCGACGGCAATGCGCTTAACCTGCTGGTGAAACTTATCAGCAACACCCAGGGTACGCTCCATTCTGCTTTCCAAAGCGCGTATGAACTGACTCTTAACTATATACTGACATCAAGCGGAACCATTGACTACATCAGCACCCTGCTGAGCGATATGGCGGCACTGTTGAACAACACTGCGTACAGCGTCAAACAAAACACATCCGGCGATGTAGAGCTCACCTACAGCTATACGGAAACGGTAACGGACGGAAGCGGGAATCAGACAACCGAAAGCAGAACCGCTACGGCCACCTATGATATTGCTGCTTATCTGACAAGGATGAGCGGAAGCACGACGCTATACAAATATCTCCTGGGCACGGAAAGCGGCAGCATGGCCTATTATCCCACGATGGATAACGGCCAGCAAAAGTATCAGCTGGTTGAAAACGGGCAGCCCACTTATCAAACGGTTTATGTGCCTGGGGTGGATGGTTCCGGGAATCCCACGGAAACGGAACGGCGAGTGCCTGTTTACACTACAGATGCTGCAAACGGCCGGGTGGTTTACGAAACAGGGGCTACTATCGCAAAGGTCAACAAGACTACGACGGACGCAAGCGCAGCCGGCGCGGAGCCTGCCTACAAAAAGGACAAAGACGGCAACAAAATTCCCGTTTACACCCAAAACCGTGCAGAGGCGCAGTTGGGTGCGCTCTATACTGTAATGCCCCAGGTCATTCTTGTGAAGGTTGGCGGTATGCCCAGTGCATTAACGCTTGCCAAGAGCGCCGAGGATACAAACGGCATTATTACCTTCAAGTACAGGTATCTGGTGCTGTCCGGCGGAAAATACCAGGTGAAGGAAGCAGATCTTACTTTCAGGTGGGATGATGCAACAGGCAAATACATACGTACCGATTCCCAAGACCTGAATGTTACTGCGGTTCCTAACTATCAGCTGGATACAAACGGCAAAAAGCAGAAGGTATACAAACTGCTAAACGGTGAAAAGATTCCGATTTATTCTACAACGCCTGTCTACAAGCTGATGAATGGCGAGAAAATACCGTTCTACAAGCTGGATGCCAATGGCAACATGATCGTGGATAAGGCCAACAGCATATTCTATTATCAAATCACCATCCTTGATCCGGGCAACAGCCTGTTCATTGAAGGCGATTATGATGTTAATACGCGTCAGGGCACCATTTACAAAGTGCGTGAGACCGACATCCCCAAGGCAAATGTGGCCGGTGTAACGCTGTCGGAAAAAGGTTGGAAGATCACCAATAAACTGTATGTCACCAAGGATGGTATGATCGTTCAGTTTGGCGTGGATCAAACAGGAGAAACGATCCGCCAGTATGTGAACGGGAGCAACACCTATACCATCCAATACCAGGTCATTACACGCACCAATACGGCGGACGGCACCACCTATGACAGTGCCGAGCCCGTGCTCAAGGTAGAGATAGGCGGTACAATCAAATACTATATCATCTCTTTCCGCAACAACGGCGATATTGGTGCGCTGACCGAGTATGATATTGCATCAGGCGCGGAGGGCAGGATATATGATTATGCCGGAAGGTCAGGCATCAGTTCTCTGTGGCGAAACAGGAGCAGCTATTTAGATACGATGTGGCTGAATACACCTGCTGCAAACCTAAACGCATACTATACAGCAGCGTTTGCGGGAGTATATGACGGAAAGGTCTACCACTCCAACAAGAGCCTGATCGATGTGGATGCAACCAAGAGCGGCAGTACCGGCACCATTGTCACGCTGTATGGCGGGCAGGAGATTCAGCTGGAGCAGCTGACGGACATGGTAAGCAGGGATATCCTGAACAACTACTACTATCTGGACGGCAGCGGAGTATGGACAAAGCTGAACAAGACCTTTGTCCCGGATGCCAGCGGCGTAACCACCATCACCGATCCTGGCAACAATACGCTGCTTACAATCGCTACTATCAACGGCATATTGTACTACACCATGTACAACAAGAATGCGGTTGGCGCTTACGTGTCTTACCGGAAGGTGGGCTCCGACGGTTCGGTAGAAGCTGTCGGCGATACATCCAAGCTTTCCTGGTTCCGTGTGGATGCAGATGGAACAGATTATCTGATCGGCAGCATAACTGGGCGTGATATCATCATCACCATGACGGATGATACGGGTGACCTGCTGGGTATCCCCGGCGCTAACCCCAACCTGAATGCCGGAAACTCCATCATCATCAGAACCAATTCCACAGGAAATATTGCCGGCGGGAACGGCAGCCTGCCCTTGATCATTCAATGCGGACCGGGCGGCATCACCTTCCAGGATCTGAGCGAGACGAACTCCATCAGTGGGAATGTGAATGTTCTGGTGCCGACAGGCGACTTTATCATCCATCCTGTGGTGATCAAGACCGGCGGATCCCTGACCGTTGATGCCACCGGGGCGGCCAGCATCATATTCAACATCATTACCCTAAATGACGGCGCGAGACTCAATCTTATGGCGGCGCTGGATATCGTAGGGGAAACACTGATTGTGAATGACAACCTGGCAACGCTGAACAACGGAGCCGTGGATACTCTGGCAAACCTGCAAGCCGGCGACGACATCCTCATTACCGATCGTGCGGAAATCCATAGCGGTCAGACCGTTATGATTTCCGGCGCTTATACTATCCCCGCCGGAACTGCCGGGAGCGAGGAAGAAGAAGCGGATTACGCAAGCAATGATGTTGTGATCAGCAGGCTTTCAGCCGATACGCAGGCGGATGTAACAGTGACTGCCGATGAGCGTCTTCAATTCTCAACCTTGGAATTGGGTACGGGCGCGGTTGTGAACCTTACATCAAACAATGCAGATGCTTCCCTTGGCTTGGTCAAAGCGAAGAACAGTGCAAGCTTGCATGTGCATGCTAGAACCGATATTACCGCCGAAAGCATCGTTGGCGGGGGAAATACCAATATTCTGCTTGCAGCCCAGACCGGAAATATTCATGTAAACGGTGCTGTTCTATTTGATCATGACACCGTGAATTTGGATGCTGCCGGGAATATTACAGTGGCCGGCAGCCTTGCCAGCCAGCACTCCGGTTTGACTTTGACAGCCCATACGGGCAGTATACGGATAGACGGTGATACAGGCTTTAACGCAGATACCGTGAATATGAAGGCTGAACAGGACATCATCCTGGGTGGAAGTCTTAACAGCCTGAATTCCAGACTGACTTTTGCAGCCGGTACCGGCTTGATCCGGATTGCCCGGGATGCCATATTCAATACAGATACAGTGAATTTGGATGCAGGCAAGGATATCACAATAAGCGGCAATCTGTTTAGCCAGCATTCCGGTTTGACACTGCTTGCCCGCACAGGTGCTATTCAGGTGACAGGGAACACTTTCTTCCATGGGGACACGGCGAATTTGAACGCCTATACGGATATTGCGCTTATGGGTCTTTTGACCAGCCAGGATTCCAACCTGGCTCTGACAGCTAAGACTGGCAGCATCAATATTGGCAAGGATGCTTCCTTCCTTAACGACACTGTGATGCTGGACGCCGGAAAGGATATTACCCTAGACGGCGGCCTTGCAAGCCAGCATTCCGTATTGAATCTGCTTGCCCGCACTGGCAGCATTCAAGTAACAGGAGATGTTTCCTTTAATAACGATACGGTAACGATGGATGCCTATAAGGGCATCAGTTTGGCAGGCCTGTTAAGCGGCAGGGATTCCAGCCTGACGATGACGGCGGGAACCGGCAGCATTCAAGTCGCCAAGGATACGGCCATTATCGGCGGCAGTGTGAATCTTGTTGCGAAGCAGGGCATCCTCTTAAGCGGCGCATTCAACAGCCAGGGCTCTCACCTTTCCATGACGGCCCAAAATGGCAGCATCCGAATAGCCATGGATACCGTTTTCCATGGGGATACTGTAAGCATGGATGCAAAGCAGGATATCTCTTTGAACGGAAAGCTTAACAGCCAGGATTCCATCTTGGCCATGACTTCCCGTTCTGGAAACGTCCAGGTGGCAGGTGACACAGGCTTCACCGGCGGCACAGTGAATATGGATGCCATGCAAAGCATCCTCTTGGGTGGCATGCTAAGCAGCCAGGGTACAGGATTGACTCTTACAGCCCATACAGGCGGTATCCAGGTGGCCAAGGATAGCTTGTTTAGCGGCAGCACTGCGAAGCTGGACGCCGGTAAGGATATCGCCGTGGGCGGCAGCTTGGCCGGCCAGGATTCCATCTTGACCATGACCTCCCGGGCTGGTAACGTCCAGGTGGCAGGTGACACAGGCTTTACCGGCGGCACAGTGATTATGGATGCCATGCAAAGCATCCTCTTGGGTGGCAGGCTGAGCAGCCAGGGTACAGGATTGACTCTGACAGCTCATATAGGCAGTATCCAGGTGGCCAAGGATAGCTTGTTTAGCGGCAGTACTGCGAAGCTGGATGCCGGCAAGGATATCACCGTGGGCGGCAGCTTGACCGGCCAGAATTCCGTATTGACCATGACCGCCCGGGCAGGAAACATCCAGGTGGCAAGTGACACAGGCTTTACCGGCGGCACAGTGATTATGGATGCCATGCAAAGCATCCTCTTGGGTGGCAGGCTGAGCAGCCAGGGTACAGGATTGACTCTGACAGCTCATACAGGCAGTATCCAGGTAGCCAAGAATACCATCTTTGGCGGCAGCACCGTGATGCTGAATGCGGGTAAGGATATCACCGTGGGTGGCAGCTTGACCGGCCAGAATTCCGTATTGACCATGACCGCCCGGGCTGGGAACATCCAGGTGGCAGGTGACACAGGCTTCACCGGCGGCACAGTGAATATGGATGCCATGCAAAGTATCCTATTAGGTGGCAGGCTGAGCAGCCAGGGTACAGGAATGACTCTGACAGCTCATACAGACAGTATCCAGGTGGCCAAGGATAGCTTGTTTAACGGCAGCACTGCGAAGCTGGATGCCGACAAGGATATCACCGTGGGCGGCAGCTTGGCAGGCCAGAATTCCGTATTGACAATGACTGCCCGGGCTGGGAACATCCAGGTGGCGGGAGATGCAGATTTCACCGGCGGCACAGTGAATATGGATGCCATGCAAAGTATCCTGTTAGGTGGCAGGCTGAGCAGCCAGGGTGCCGGATTGACTTATACAGCCCATACAGGCAGTATCCAGGTGGCCAAGAACACCATCTTTGGCACCAGCACCGTGATGCTGAATGCGGGTAAGGATATCAAACTTATGAACCGGCTCACGGCAGCAGCTACCGTCATGAATATGTCTGCCTCCGCTGGCAGCATAGACGTCCTGGATAGAACGGTATTGACGGACGCTTCCAGGCTCGTGCTGAAAGCAGCCCAGAACATAGCAAGCGGCGAGATTTGCCTGAACGCTTCCCAACTGACAGCCGATGCCGGCATCCATATCCTTACAGACACCATAGAATCATCGGACAGCAATCTCACACTGTTGGCAGGCGGAAATATTGCACTGAAAAACGAACACAGCTACATCTATTACCGTGACGATGATAAGGCAGCCGATGAACGCCTCACCTTGAGGGCGGGCGGCAACATCGGTTCAGCAGACCGGCCGATTTTACTGGATATGGCAGAAACGCTCTATATCCAGGCGGCTATGGATTACTTCATCCGCGCGGAAGTGCTGGTTCCCGATCCGAATCTTAACCCGGGCGATGATGTGCTGTTCCGCAGGGTAATTGGGCAGGATATCATCCACAGCGGCTATGATGATGACGGCAATTTTGTCTCCGGCGATTATCTGGGCGACGGTAACCCCCTTACGGAACAGATCAATGCCGCACTGGCGATTCAGACGAATGAGGAAATTGCGCAGTGGCTTGCCGGCCGGATTGACCGCCTACAGGCGGTATCCATCCTTACAAAGGATGCGCTGGTTCGATTGATCACCTCCGGTGCGCTGACAAAGACTGCGCTGGTGGCGCTTCTTGCAGGCGACAACCGGAATGTCAAAAAGCAGGTCAATGCAATCTTTGAGCAGCCCAATGCAGCCCAAACGCTGGCCGATATGCTCCTTGGCAAAATGGCGGATAAGGTAAATGGCGCTTACACCATGGATAATGGACAGCTTGCCCAGATTTTCAAGGGCGCCATGGGTGGAGGAGAGCTAAAGCCCGCCGGCCTGATTGCCGGGCTTTTGAACCAATATGAAGTCGATGCTCTGCTGAACAAGGCATGGAAGCTGGCGGATTACGCGGACAGGAATGCACCCGACAATTTGGAGGCCAGGCCGCTGAATATCGAGGTGGAGGAGGCTTTCGGCGCCGCATTCGCAACCAATGAAGGGGATATCCATATCACCCAGAAATATGGAACGCTGACGGCAGGCGCCATCGCATCCGAGCGCAATGATGTGACGCTTACAGCATTGAATGGCAGCATCATGGGCAACTTCGACGGGCAAACCGACATCATTGGCAGAGAAATCACCCTGACAGCCCATGATCATGTGACCGGGCTTGTAATAGATCAGCGGTATAATACGCCTACGCTTACAGCCAATATCATAAAACCCGTAAAGAGCGCAAACGGTTACGAGAACCTGACTATCATCCAGGCAGTGGCAACGGATGCAGACGGCAATATTCTGTACGACGGCATAGCGACTATGGTGCTGGACTTAAGAGGCAAGCCTGTGCTGGACCAGTACGGGTACCCCGCCTATACTGGGTTGGTGGAATACGCATTGGATAGTCAGGGCCGTATGATGTTTGACCGTGCTACCGGATATCCGGTGGTATTGAGGGTGATCGGTAATCCCCTGGTCCAGTGGATGCTGGTGACCGAGCTGCGCTATGAATGGCTGCGGGTTACGAAGCCCCAAACGGCCACCCGGATGACGGTTACAGCCGGCGGCAATGTGGATATCACGGAAGCAGACGGCGATATGGGCCTTGCCGGTGTAAGCACGGCAGGCGACATAAAGCTGAAGGCACCGGGAAGTATTCTGGATGTGCGCGAAAGCAATGAGAGCGGCATACTGATTAAAACCTCTGGCAACCTTGCGCTCATAAGCGAAAACGGCACCATCGGGCAGGGCGGAAAGTACATCACCACTAAGGTGGATGGAGCCACTTATGCAAGCGCCAAGGGAAATATCAGCATTGCGGAAGCGGACGACCTGATTTTGACGGCTGACAGTCAAAAAGGCCAGGTAAACGCAAACGCGAAGGGCAATTTGTACCTGAAGAACACGCTGGGAGACTTGAAGATAGGTCCTATCATCGCGGCTGGCATCGCGAATATTGAGTCCGCCGGCGGCTTGTATGCCGGCGACAGACTGGGTCATGCTGCCCAGATTACGGCCGGCGGTATTCAAATCACGGCACATCAGGGCAATGTGGGTACAGATGGCAGTCTGCTGCTTATCGACACACAAAAAGGCACCTTCAGCGCGGCTGTTTCAGGCAGCCTGTATATTGCGGAAATTCCCGGCGATCTGACGATTGATCACGTAAACGCGGGGGGCACGGTGCATTTGACCGCTCCGGGCACCATTGCGGATACGGGCAGCGGCAACCCGATGAGCACCGTTTCCCAGGCAGCCATATCACTGAAACAGGCCCAGGCAATAGCCCAAGGCAAGTACGCAGCGGCACTGTTGTTAAAGGCGCAGGCGGAAAAGGCGGCTGAAAAAGCCCAAAAAGCCTTGGAGGTACTTTGGGCTGCACAGGATGCCTTGAGCAGGAAGCCGGATGATAAACGCCTGGCATCGGCGGTGGCTAAAGCGCAGCTGCTTTATGACGCGAGGTTTGCGGAGGCTCAATATGCCAAGGAGATGTACCAGGCGGCCCTGCAGGCATATTCGCTGGCGTATCAGGATGTGGAAGCTGCGCAAATGAATTATGACGAGGCCATGGCGCTCACCAGGCAGCCCTCCATCATCTCCGGCGGGGACATGATTTTGACAGGCAGCAGCATTGGCAATATAGGCAGTCCTTTGACAGTCTCAGCCGGCGGCGTCGTGATCATTACCGGAAAGGACCGCATCCTGCTGGATTCCAAGGGCAATCTCACACTC
Organism: Bacillota bacterium; assembly: GCA_023416585.1. Classification (GTDB taxonomy): domain Bacteria; phylum Bacillota; class Clostridia; order Christensenellales; family Aristaeellaceae; genus JAEWAH01. Next base: position 39,860 of record JAEZHM010000094.1, on the reverse strand, counting down.
TATCGTGCGGAAGCGGAGGATATTGAGATTGACAGCCTCGGCAGCATTACCGGCGCAGCCACCAGAAGAGGCGATAACATCACAGGGAACACGCTTGTCATCCGCAGCTTTGGCGGCGATGTGGGAGAGAATACGCGTTACATAAGGACCATGGTTCATGAGTTGACGGCGATGGGGAGGAACATTTACATCCGAAACGGCCAAGACCTCATCATCCATCAGATTGCGGCGCTTCAAGAGACGGGCGCCACAGCAAAGATCAAGGTCAGCGGCGCGGTCTTTGCAGGCAGCACAAGCGGCGGTTTGCAGCATATGTATGCCGATTCCCTGGTCCTCTGGTCGGGGAAAAATGTAGGCATGAAGAATGATCCCCTGAACGTAATTCTGGGATATGGCGGCACGTTCAGTCTACACATAAACGCCGGCAGAGGGTACTTTATAACCGGCGCAGAACCAAGGATCACATGGGAAAATGTATTGCCTTGGATCATTGACAATTTGCCTGAACCTTATGAAATCAGCCCTGATACAAACGGGAATGCGTATACAGGTCAGTACGGCCAGCTGCTTGACACCATCCGCGATATCCGGGGTTCCCTGGGCAGCACAATCCTGAGCGTATATCCCATGCTTAGCCAGAAGCGGATTGATAAGGTAGAACAGCTCTACACGGCGCTTCAAAGCATTCTGAATCCAGGCAGCCTGAGATTGCTGAATTTCAATACAGGCACAACACTTACACTGGACAAATCCTACCTAAATACCCGCCTGATGGTGGACATGATAGCGAAGGAAGACCTGCCCACTTTGGGTGGTCAGACGGCCTTGTATGCAGTTAAGGTGTGGCTGAGGAATGAAGCAAACGAGAATGTGGATGCTGTTGGAAAAATGACACTAACCTTCCGCTTACCTGATGCTATTGGGAAAACGGTAACCGTATGGCACCGGGAGGCTGACGGCCAATGGACAAAGATTCTGACGACCATGAACCTGACAGGGGAAATCACTGTGGAAGTGGATTCTTTGGGCGCCTTCGCATTCACTCTGGGTCAGGCAGCGTTATAGCAAAGCGAATCCTATTCACAGGCCATACGTTATAGTCAGGAGCCGGCATTCCGTTAAGGTTGCCGGCCCTTTTTTGCAACTTACGTCGTGTAAATGCAACTTGCCTTCCAGTGTATTGAGTAACCGCAAGCTATAATCTATACTGCTCCCGAACACAGATGGAAAGGGAGTTAGTTCATGCTTGGGATGATTACTTTGCTGATTGCACTGGGTGTCAGGATGGGATTTATGGTTTATTGCTTGATAACGAAGAACCGGCAGACAAGAGTGGGGTATGTTATAAGAATCGCAGAATTTGCAGTCTTTTCGTTGCTCCTTTTTGCGGGTGTCTATTGGTGGGGATTCCGCTGGATGGGACTTTTTATACTGCTTGCCGTTTCAGCAGTCATAAGTGCCGTTTATCTGATAAAGCCTGCTAAAAAGAATAAGGAATACAAGCTATCAGCCACGGTGCTTTCCGGCATCAATACTTGTATATTTCTCGCTTTCTGCATACTGCCCGGCATTTTGTTTCCGCAGTTCAAGGCGGTTGCTCCAACCGGCCACCTTGCTGTGAATACAAAAAGCATCACCTTGGTGGATACAGACCGCATTGATCCATATTCCTCAAAAGGCGGGAACAGAAAGCTGACTGTACAATTCTGGTATCCGTCCACTCTGAGCGGTACGGACACATATCCGCTGGTGGTGTTTTCCCATGGGGCTTTCGGATTTCGCGGCAGTAATATATCCACCTTTGAAAATCTCACCAGCAACGGGTATGTGGTGTGCAGTATTGACCACAGTTCACATGCCTTTATCGCAAAGCATGAGGATGGCAGCATCACGCTTGTTGACAGGACGTTTTTAAGTGATGCAGTGAATGTAACCAATGAAGCGTATGATGAACAGATCACCTATGAAAAGACTCATGCATGGATGACGCTTCGCAAAGACGATATGAACTTTGTATTGGATCATATTTTGTTTGGTGAAAACGGGGAGATTCCGGAAGACATCCGTTCCCTGATCAACATGGAAGAGATTGGGCTTTTCGGTCATTCCTTAGGCGGCGCGACTGCCGCGCAGTTGGGCAGGGAACGAAAAGACGTGGATGCGGTGATTGTCATCGACGGTACCATGATAGGCGAGGAGACCGGGTTTGAAAACGGCCATGCTGTGCTTAACCAGGAACCATACCCTGTTCCCTTAATGAATCTATACAACGAAAGTCATTATGAAGATGCTTTGCAACTGGGAACAGCCTATAACAACCTGGCCGCCAGTGCGCGCGCGGTAAAGGCTTATGATGTAGTGATTCGTGGATCAGGCCACTTGAACTTTACGGATCTTCCGCCCTTTTCTCCGGTACTGGCGGGAATGCTCGGTACAGGGACGGTTGACAGCCGGTACTGCATAGAAACGATGAACCATATCGTACTGCAATTTTTTGATGGCACATTAAAGAATAATGGAGATCTGGCATTGCAGCTGGAGTATTAAGTTGTACCTTCATGGTTCCGGTAATAGCTGCATGTTGCCGTTTCATGGCAGAACTTTTTCTTTATTGACGTTACCATATGAGCTATAATAAGCTGTGCCAGTATGAAAGCAGATTTAAGCTCTTGCGGTACTTACTGCTTTCATACTATTTTGCTCATACACAATCGCACAGTCCAAACAGCCAATTCATTGCATAAGGAAGAATGCGGGTTGGCTTACGGCTCAGATTGGATGGAGACGCTTTGAAAGTTCTGTTAAGGAAGATCACAAAGGATAAGGATGAACAGGCAATTGTGGAGTGCCACGAAGTAAGCGATGATGTGAAAAGCATTGTTCGTTTCATTAAGTCTACGGATACAATGTTGGCCGGGTACCTGGAAGAAAAAATGTGCCAGATTGCTTTGCAGGACATCTTGTTTGTGGAAGCGGTGGACAACAAAGTATTTGCCTATACGGCAAAAAAGGTATATGAACTCAAATGTAAACTGTATGAGTTTGAAGAAATGTATGTAACCAAAAGGTTTTTCAGATGTTCCAAATCGTTTGTCATCAACCTGATGAAGGTGGATCATGTACGCCCCATATTGAACGGACGATTTTCGGCAACGATGTTCAATGGGGAGGATGTCATCATTTCCAGGCAGTATGTGAAGGAACTGAAGAAGCGATTGCTGGGTGAGAGTGCATGAGTATCAAGGATTTTTTGAAAAAGTGTCTGCTGGAATACTGTATCATTACCACCTGTGTCACAGCGGCAACTGCCATTCTTGGGCTTACTATTTATCCTGAGGCCAAGTTTGGCTATGATAGCTTTTTTTCTCCTCTCCTTTTTGGGCTTTTGAGCCTTGTTCCTTCCAGTGTTACTTATTCTCGCAAGGAATTATCCTATCGCCAAACGGTCATGCGCAAGGTTCTGCACCTTTTGCTGCTGGAAGCGACGCTAACGGCCTTCGGATTATGGACAGGTATGTTTCAAACGCATGCGGATACTGCATTCTTTGCGGTTACGGTTTTCATTGTGTATCTAATGGTGCATTTGATAAGTTGGTTGATTGACAGGAAAGAGGCCGATGAAATTAACAAGACGCTGAAAACCTTGCAAGGTAAAAACGCAAAATGAGTGGTTATTATTCCTCCTCTTTATCTTTTGGCAATGGCGGTATGCCCCAAACCAGTTAATTTTATTGTCAAAAGGTTATTGGCCCCATCTCCCTGAATGTATGAGGGAGGTGGGGCCGAGATCTCTTCAACGAAAAGATGGAGATTGGGCTCTGCCCTACATTACAGCATCCTGCCTGATTTCATAAGGAGATATTTTTCTACGCTTGGAAGCTCGCAACCCTTGTTTGAGACTGTTTCCTTATTGCCTGTAAAGAGCGCATAGCCATTTGGACGGACGGTGAAAACGCCTGTACCTTTGGTATAGGCGGCCACAGTCTGGGAATATAGCTTGGATGCATCCAGCGAAACCTGCCCCGAATAGGTGATTTCATTGCCCTGCGCCGTCATCTGATCCATGGTGGCATGCATTGTGTTCAGATCATAGGTAGCCCGGCCCGCCATGACGGCTGGTACGGTAAGTGTATAGGACAGCATCGGTTCCAGCAGTTCCGTTCCGGCATCATATAACGCGCGGATGACCGCCGCCGGCGCAATATTCCGGTAATCGGCGGGAGTGCTGGTAACAGAACTATACTCCGCCCATTGAAGCGTGATTTTCAAATCGGTAGCTTCCCAGCCATACAGGCCATGATGCAGGGTATGAAGCAAGCCTTCCCGTACGGCGTTTTGAAATGAGGCGTACAGGTAGCCATAGTTTACCTTCGTTTCATACTGTATGCCGGAACCTAACGGCAGCGGCTCGATAGTGATGCCGATGGCCGCTTGAAATGGCGTTTCGCCCCAATGCACATCGCCTGTGCCTTTGCGGGCGGGGAACTCGCGGAAGATTGTCTGCGGCTCTTCCAGCGTGATTTTAAGTCCAAATCGCTCAAAAGCCAATTCACGAAGGATATCCATCTGCACCTGGCCGAATACACGCAACTCCAGCGCGCCGGTCTGCTCGTTCGTGTGCATGTTCAGCAGCGGATCCTCCATGCAAAGCTGGCGTAGGGTTTCCAGAAGCTTGGAACGCGGAACATCTGTACCGGCCATGACGCGTGTCAGCAATAGCGGCTCGGCGATGCAAAATTCTTTGATATTCGGCAAGGTTTGCCCAAGCATGCTGCCCACCTTCAGGCCCTCATAGCAGGGGATGACGGCGATGTCGCCGCAGCATACTGCTTCCGTTCCTCTGAATGTGCCCATATCGGGTGTGAACAGCTGGGTGATGCGGAAAGGTTCCTCCGTTCCATACAGTGTTACCAGTTTGCGTATAACGATGGCGCCGCCATATACCCGAAGGTAACAAATCCGGCCAAGGCGTTCGTGGAATTCCAGCTTGTAACAAAACGCGCACAAAGGATCGCCGCCTTTTTCAGCCTGGGGAAGTTCCGATGTGATGGCATCAAGCAAAGCGGGTATGCCAAGCTCCATGAGGGCGACGCCTGCGTAAACGGGGCAGATATCGCAACGCTTGACGGCTTGCAGATATGCTTCCCAAAGCATATCGGGCGGAATCGCCTTACCCGTAAGGTACATGCTCGCTATTCTGTCATCCGTCTGAAAAAGCTGATCCACAACGCCATCGCAGTCTTCCAGCTTCAGCGTTTCCACGCTTACGTCCCTGCCTATACCTGTGATCTTCTGGCGCAGTAAAACGCCTTTTGTCAGCTGAGTCTTGACCTGCGAAAGCACATCTTCCGCATTTGCGCCCAGCCGGTCCAGTTTGTTGATAAAAAAGAGCGTCGGTATCCGAAGCTTTCGAAGCGCGCGGAAAAGCACGGCGGTTTGTGACTGAACGCCCTCCCGCGCGGATACGACAAGCACCGCCGCGTCCAGTACCGCAAGAGAACGCTCCACTTCCGCGATAAAGTCCACATGGCCTGGCGTATCCAGAATGTTGATTTTTACGTTCTTGTACCGAAGCGAAACCGTCGTTGCCCGGACCGTGATGCCACGCTCCCGTTCAATGCGCAGCGAATCCGTAACCGTATTGCCGTGATCGACACGGCCAAGCTGCCTTAGCGCACCAGCTGTATGCAAAAGAGACTCGGTGACCGTTGTCTTGCCCGCGTCCACATGGGCCAAAATGCCCAGATTGATGATATTCAAAAACTGCCTCCATGCATATAGGCTTATCGCCATGGAAGCATGTGCTGCTCGGCGGATAAGCCCTTATAGTAAGATGCCTGCTCCGATCATTGTGGTTTTCATATGTTACCATCCCTTCCGCCGCAGCTGAAATGGGTTCTTATAGTATTGTAGTAGATTATCAATCATATGGCAAGGCTTGGTTAGTTTTTTTATGATTCATCAAACATTTCCCGGACAGGCTAACCGCCAACCACCTGGAGATGACACAAAAAAGCGCGTCGCTATACGTCCGCGCTTCTACATCTTTTGTCCGGTGCATTACTGCAGGTAGAATCCCGGCACGCCGTCATGCAAACTTTTGACGGTGTGCTCGATGCGGCGTTTGGCATCCTCCCCGTCCATTCCGCCCTCCACATAATGCAGCACCCGCTTCTTTTCGTCGGACGACAGTTCTCCGAACCGGCTGAACGCCAGCTGATCACCCATCAACAGCATGCCAAGGCCGATGGGCATATCGCTGCCTGCTCCTGCGCTGCCTGTATTGCTTTGCATCCGCATCCGCTCCTTTTTCATGATACCTGCATTCTTTCCAGACAAGAGGTGTTTGATTCTGCGCTGCTGACTGGCTTTTGCCCATGGATGGTGCGCAAGGCAATCAAGGAGGTTACGACGGCAATGGTTTTTCCTTCATTCTTGCCTTATACTACTGATAGCAGGCTGCATATTGCGTTTATTTCAGGAATATTCAATTTCGCCTGCAAAAGCAGAAAGGCTTGTGATACATATGATTCATGCTGCTATTATCGGGTGCGGGACCGTCGCGCCTGTACATGCCTATGCCTTGAAGCAGCTTTCAGGTGTAAGCCTGGTTGCATGCGCCGATATCGATTCCAAGCGCGCTGAAAGCATGGCGCAGAATTATGGCCTTCGCGCGTATAACTCTATGGAGAAGCTGCTTGAAAACGAGCAGATAGACGTGGTGCATTTGTGCACGCCGCATTATTTGCACGTTCCCATGGCACAATTGGCCGCCACAGGCGGCATTCATGTTTTCAGCGAAAAGCCGCCGGCTATCGATCGTGAACAGTGGACTTCCCTTTTGGAGGCAGCTCAAAAGGTTCGTGTTGGTGTGTGCTTTCAAAACAGGTATAACGGCAGCGTTGTAAAGCTTCGGGAGATGCTTGCTGGGGGCAGCTTGGGGAAGGTTCTTGGAACACGGGCCTTCGTCACTTGGTCAAGAAACAAGGAATACTATACGGATAGCGGCTGGCGGGGAAAGCAAAATACGGAGGGCGGCGGTGTGCTCATCAACCAGGCGATCCACACGCTGGATTTGATGGTATACATGCTGGGCAAGCCTCAACATGTTGAGGCCAAGTTGTCGAACCATCACTTGAAGGGTATCATCGACGTGGAAGATACCGTGGAAGCTTACATGACGTTTGGAGACGCGCCGGGATTGTTCTATGCCACCACCGCTTATTGCTCAAACTCACCCGTTTTGATGGAGATCGATTGTGAGAATGCAACGGTTCGCATGGAAATGGATGAGCTTTCTGTATCCTGGAATAACGGGGAGAAGGAGCACTTTGAATACAAAAGCGAACTGCCTGTGACACGGGATTACTGGGGTTCGGCCCATGTGATCTGCATCCGCGAGTTTTATGATGCACTTAAAAACGGCCGTGATGTGCCCATCGGACCCAAGCAGGTGCAGGATACCGTTGACACGATGTTTGCTATATACGGGAAATAGGGCAGGTGTGTCTTCGGCCTTGTTGTGGATTGATCCGGGATATCCCGGTGAATGGATATAGTACATCATAGAAAGGACGTTATGTGATGAAGCAGCCCCCGGTTGACATTCAGATCCTTCAATGGGCAGACCAAGTGCTTCAAAAAATGGACGGAAAAATGCGCTACGGCGTGGAAAAAGCGCAGGAGCTGCATGGCATTCCTTACAGCGTGAAGAACGGAGAATGGACAACGCCCGGCATTACCTGGTGGACCAACGGCTTCTGGCCGGCCGAAATGTGGCAGATGTTTTTGGAAACGGGGGATGAACGCTACCGCCTGGAGGCTGAGCGCGCCGAAAAGTTGATGGATGAGGCGCTGCGTGATGTTCTGACGCTGCACCACGACGTTGGCTTTATGTGGCTGATTAACAGCGGTGTGCATTATGCCGTCGACGGGAATAAGGAAAGCCTCACCCGTGTGCTGTTTTGTGCCAATATGCTGGCAGGAAGGTATAACCCAAACGGCTTCATACGCGCCTGGAACGGCAAAGGGCGGGAAGGCTGGTCTATTATCGACACCATGATGAACCTGCCGCTTTTGCACTTCGCCAGCGAATATACGGGGGACCCTAGGTACAGGCTGATTGCACTGAATCATGCCAAGACCGTACAGCGCTGCTTTATACGTGAAGACGGCTCCACTCATCATATCGTTTGCTTTGATCCCGAAACGGGCAAAGTAGTAGATACGCCAACAGGCCAGGGCTACGCACCCGGAACGAGCTGGTCCCGAGGCCAGGCCTGGGCGCTGTACGGTTTCATGCTGAGCCATGTGTATACGGGGGATGAAACCTTCTTGAATACAGCCCGGGGCGTGGCGGATTATTTCTTGAAGAACCTGCCGGGAGACGATATTCCCCCGGTGGACTTCAAGCAGCCGGCTGAACCGGATGTAAAGGACAATTGTGCCGGCGGCATCGCGGCTTGCGGGCTTATGGAACTGGCCAATGCCCTGGGAGATGATCCGGCGGCGCAGGGATACCGCAACGCGGCTATCCGGATGCTTCGGGCCATGGATGAAAAATGCTCCGACTGGACGCATGATACGCCCGCCATCCTGACCATGTGCACATCGGCTTATCATGATGTGCCGGGCCGTCACATTGCCATGAACTACGGCGACTATTTCTTCCTTGAGGCCATGCGCAGGCTGAAGGGGGAAGAGAGGCTTCTTTGGAGGCCGCTGCTCAAAAAAGGAGAATCTATGCGGTTGGAATGATGTAAAGAGAAGTAATGTAAACCGGCGGGTCTTGTTGTTTAAAGAACCCGCCGGTTTATATTGCCTGAATTCCGCATGGAAGATGAGGAAGCTGCATGGGACGAAAGCAATCGTTCTTTATCTGGGGGAGATCTTACGTACGCGGAGTTGGGATATCAAGACCCATGTAAAGCCGGAAAATTCTTTAAGGATCACCGGCTCGATACCCAATAATGCTCGCGTTCCGGAAAATCATACGGTACAAAACCTAGGCCCTTGAGTGCATCGACCCTTTCCAGCGCCTCCGGTATAGCTTTTGTCACGATTTGATGGACGGCGAACAGATCAAAGAAACTGTTTATGAAAACGGAAAACAGCTCGCGAAGGATAGAGGCTTTTTCATAGCTTGATGCGATATCAAGCCTGAGTATGCCCCTTGTTGTTTTGTATTTCCCAATCATTCCAAACATTTCAATGGTACCGACAGCTAGGTTGGATCCCTTGTCAACGATCGAGAACCTAACAAATTCTTCCTTCGAATAGCAGTCCAGCCATGCTTTGATGCAGACGCTCATTTGATCGTATGTGTCAAAAAAGAAGTCGCCTGTACAGGTGTCGGAATTGAAGAAGGGGCGTGCAAATACATCGGAATAGCAATGGAGCAATGCGGCGGCATCGTCCATAGACACCAGCCGCAGCGTGAAATGCTCCGTTTCAAATATGGGGCATTGTATATATGGATTTTTTTTGTTAAGTCCTGCATCCTGTCCAGCGTCAAAGTCCATGGAATCGTCTCCTTCATCTGCATTCCAGGCATATACTAAACATCAAAAGGTGGATACATGGATATTAACACAGACGCGGAGCCGCTACAATGCCAAAGACAGGAATGCACACTTTAAACGGAATATTGTTCCCAGGAGGACACAACAATCTGACAAAGATTCATCGCGCTGCCGTAAGTGTCCTTTCACCATCAATTCCTTAAAACTGCGCCGCCACCCTCGCGATGGCCTGCTCGGCGGGCAATAAATCGTTAAGCGCCCACACGATCGCACCCATCACAGGCGGACGGGTGGTTACTGTAAAGCGCAGCGCCCGGCCGCCGGCCAGTTGGGACGCTTTGCTCTTTAGTGCATCCACCAGCGCGGGATTACCACCCTTGACATACACTGAACCGGCCAACGCTACGTCTATAGGCTTATCGCTTGGGAACGGCAGTCTGTTAAGCAGGCCGCCTATCGCCATGGCACTATCCTCGCCGGTTTCCTGAAGCAATTGAAGGGCTACCGCGTCCCTCTGATTGGCGGCCTCAAACAGCATCCGGTTAAGGTCGGACAGCGTTATGGCCCTGCTTTCCAGCTGCTCGATCAGCGTGTCGAGGAAGTCCTCGTCCCGGCTGACATTCAACCGCTTCTGCAGCATCTCGCAAAGTAGGGTCTGCGGGCCACCCTTGAAGAGGCTCGCATAAACGGTGCGCGCCACAGTTTGACCAAGCTGGCTTCCGCCGCCTAAGTCACCCGTCAAGCCGCCGCAACCGCCGATTTGAAGGGTGCTGCCGTCTGCTCCGATACCGGCAACGGTGCAGCCTGAACCATTGATGGCGCCAATGCCGTAGCCTGTGGTGCTCACCGCTTTGATCGGCAAAAAGGCATCGTTGATGACCACAGGGTGATCAATGCCCAGGCGCTGATAGATCCCGGTGATCTGTGCGTGCTGCTTTTTAGTGTCAGCGCCCGACATGCCGAAGACGCCGCGAGCCAAATCGGCCATGCGCAGTCCATTGCGGTCGAGTGCCAGATGGATCAGATCATGAAGCTCCTGCTCAAGCTGTTCAAATCCGCCGTCCATGACCTCATGGTTCAGCGGGCCCCAGGATACAAAATCGATACGCTTGCCCGCCGTGTCAAACAGTGCAAGATGGCTTTTGCTGCTGCCTCCATCCAGACCCATTACAAAAGAGCCCATATTATATGCTCCCATCAAAAAAAGTTCTCAAGCCACGGCTTGTTTGCCGTAAGCATTTCCGAAAGCGCACCATAGGCTCGTTCGTAATCGCCGATCAGCGGATGGGTGATAAGTGCGGCAAGCGCCGTATCGCGGTCGCCCGTCAGTGCCGCCTGAACCGTCAGCTTTTCATATGCTTTCACAGCACGGGTTAGGCCTATGATGTGCTGATTGACAGGAGCCTTGGGTGAAACGGGCTTTATTCCGTCCCGGCCGATAACGCAGGGGACCTCCACCACGTCGCTGTCCTCCAGAAAGTCAAGCGCACCCAGGTTTTTTGTATTGACCACCTGTACGTCTTGAATATCGTTTTCAATGGAGTTGATCAGGTTCACGGCGGCGGTGGAATACAACGCACCCCCGCGCCGGGACAGCGCTTCAGGTTTTTCCGCCAGATTCGGATCGGCGTATTGTGCAAGCAGTTCCTTCTCGATAATTTGACACTCCTCGCCCCGGCTGCGCTTGGCGGAAAGGCATTCCTGTATATGTGCTTCGCGGTTGTAGTAATACCCAAGGTAGCTGGATGGAATCGCGCCCACCGAGCGCAGAAGCGGCTCGTTAAGGCCGACGTCCGGGATGTTCGCCATGCCCTTGCCCAAAGAAAACGCACCGGGTGTCAACAATTCATGGCCATCCATCCGAACCGACGTGATCCAGCTTAAATGGTTCAGCCCCACGTAGTCGTATTCGAAGTCGCTGCCATGGGTCATCTCATCCCGTATATTGGCAAGCATGTTGATGGGGCAATTGCATAGGCCCAGCATCTTGATGCCGGTATGCTTAAGCACCGCCTCAGCCAGAATGCCAGAGGGGTTGGAGAAGTTGATGAACCAGGCGTTGGGGCAGCGCTTCTCCATCTCCCGTGCGATGTTCATGATAGGGCCTATGGTGCGCAGCGCCTTCATGAACCCCCCGATGCCGGTGGTCTCCTGGCCGAGCAGGTGATATTTAAGAGGGATCTTCTCGTCCTGTATGCGCGCAGCAAGACCCCCCACCCGGATTTGGGCGATTACGTAATCGGCGCCATCCAGGGCTTGGCCCAGATCGTCCGTCTGGAGAAATTCGCCCTTGAACCCCGCTTTATCAAGCATCCGGGTGACCAAGCCGGCTACCACGCCCATTTTCTCACGATCAATGTCCATGAAGCACAGCGTCTTCATCGGCAGCGTCTCACGCCGGTTGATAAGCCCTTCCACAATTTCCGGTGTATAGGTGCTCCCCGCACCGATGACAGTCAGTTTCAGTCCACTCATAGGTTCATCCCCCGTTATATTTGCGTGATGTTTTAAGAAAGAGCCGCACCCCGAACATAGGGCGGAGTGCGGCTTTCGACAAAGTGGCAAGGCCAATTTATCAAGCTTTTGCTATTCGTATACTGGGGCAACCTTTCCGTCAATTGTCTTGAGAAGCTCGGTGGCCAATTCTCCCAGGCGATCAACGCCGGCATCTTTCAGGCGCGTTTGGAACTCATTCCATACGGCCTCGAACTGATCGGGCGCGGCGCTGGCAGCCTTGGCCAGGTATTCGGCGGCCAACGCGTTGCACTCATTGTGGAGCATGCCGAACTCCTCATCCTTGGGAAGGGCGTCCCATAGGCGCCAAGCCTGGCCCCAGGTGGACTCCTTCAATGTTTCGGGTCTGGGGAACAGTTCCCGCCAGGTACGGACGCCGTAACCAGCCAGCACCTCTTTGGCAGCGGTGGTGTAGGCGGCGACGAGGGCATCGTCGTCAGAGTTGGGCGAGATCCAGTATCCATCCTTATCCTTCATGAGGCCGGCATCGGGGAAGGGATAGACAGTCAGGCCAATACCGGTTCTTAAGATGTTCTCAATGCTGTCCGTTCCGTCTTCGGTGACGCGGATGGGTTTGCGCTTGCCATCCACAATGTGCCAGTCTTCGCCTTCGAAGCCCCAGTGGGTCATCACCTGAATCTCTTCCCGGCACAGGTAATCCAGGAACTGAACGGCGCGAACCGGGTCTTTGCAATTGGTGGTGATGCCTACGCCGTTTGTCACGATATAGGCGTCAGGCCTGTAGGCCTGGTGGGGAATATCCTTGCTCAGGGTTACTGGGAAACGTGCGTAAGTGCGCCATTCCTTGCCGTCGGAGCGCAGGGTGGTTTCAGCCTCCTCGAACTCCCAGTTGGCATCGGTCAGGGCTAGCACGCGGCCGCTGGAAACCTTGGCCAGGTACTCGTCATGGGTCTGGGTGAAGGCGTCGGGATCCAGCAGCCCCTCGGCATACAGCCCGTTGAGGAAACGGAAGTACTCCTTGATTTTGGGGTTTGCAAAAGCGTAAATAACCTTCTTGGTGTCCGGGTCCACAAAGAAGTTGCCGTCATCCGGACCGCCGGTGGCGCGGATGCTGGGATTGATCAGGGTGATGTAGTAGCGCCAGCCTTCGCCACAGGTCAAGGTCAGACCGATGGTGGGCTGTCCGTCGATTTCGGGGTACTTCGCCTTGTACTGGCGGATGGCATCGGCGAACTGATCCAGCGTGCGAATTTCGGGATAGTTAAGTTCCTTTAACACTGCCAGCTGCAGCTCAAAGCTGTCCTCGGGGTCAAAATGGAGCCTTGTATCGTTGATGGGAGCCTGGCCCAGGTAGAAAATGCGCCCCTGGGCGTCCTTGTTCTTGTCAAAGGATTTTCCGTACAGCTTCTTGATGTTCGGCCCATATTCTTCGATCAGCGGAGCCATATCGATGTAAGCGTCGGCGGCCATGAAGGTGGCCAGGTTTGACCGGGAGAATACGAAGTCCGGGAAGCTGCGGTCAGCCACCATCAGCGTGACCTGCTGGGACACGTCGCCCACGCCAAACTGGTACTTGAGGGTGACGCCTGTGTCCGCGGTGATCTTCTTGGAAACAGTGCCCTGGAAGTTCTCCTCAATGCGGTGAGCCATGGGGTCTTCGACATACATCGTGAAAGTGACGGGATCCTTTGCGCTCTCAGCAAAAGCCGGGAACGCGCCGACGAGCAGCATCAAAACTGCCACCAGGCTCAAGATCTTTTGGGCCTTCTTCATGGTCTTACCTCCCTTTATTTGCATGCCCCGGTTTTGCCGGCGGCAAAGCTTCCATACAAAGCGCCTTTTACAATCTATCTAAATCAATGCTTCAGCTTTTCACGGCGCCCAGCGTGATGCCGGTAACGAAGTACTTTTGCACAAAGGGGTACACGCTGATGATTGGCAGGATGGACACCACAGTGATGGTCATGCGCACCGACAGGGGCGATACGCTGTTGGCCATAGCACTGCGCCCTGCCGCATCCATGTGGGCGGCATTTGCCGAAGCGGAAGCGTTTCTTAATACCTTCATCAGTTCATACTGCATCGTGGTGATGGAGTCTTCAAAAGGCGCGTACAGGAAGGTGTCAAACCAACTGTTCCATTGCCCTACCGCGCAAAACAGCGCGATGGTGGCGATGACCGGCGTGCAAAGCGGCATCACGATCCGCGCGAAAATAACAAAGTCGTTGGCGCCGTCCAGAAAGGCAGATTCCTGAAGGCTGTAGGGAAGCTGGTCGATGAAGCTGCGCATGACGATCAGGTTGTAGGCACTGATCAGGCCGGGGATGATGTAAACCCAAAAGTTGTTGTTGAGCCTGAACATCCTGATCACCATGAAATGGGGGATCAGTCCACAGTCGATATACATGGTAAAAAGAAACAGCAGTGTGGTGAAGCGCCTTAAAATAAAGTCCTTGCGGCTGATGGCATACGCCAGCATGCTGGTGCACAATACGCTGGCGACCGTTCCAATGACGGTACGCAGCGCGGAAATAAACATGCCCTGGCCCAGCCCCGGGAAACGGGTCAAAGGTTGAAAGTTCTGTAACGTGGGCACCCGAGGCCATATGCCGATGCCGCCTTTCATAGCATCCGACGACTGGTTGAACGCGATGGCCACGGCGTTTAAGAAGGGAAACAGCGTGGCGATCAGCACCGCAATCATGAAAATGTACAGAAAAACGTCAAATATCTTCTCGCCAAGCGTTCCTTGAAGAAACGCCAAGTGACGCCGCTTTACAACCGAATTCATGCTCCCACTCCCTTGCGTGTATTCATCCTTACAACACACTCTCCTGCCCTGCGCGCCTGGCGAGCCAGTTGGCCAGCATCAAAAGGACGATGGACACCACCGATTTGAAGATGCCGATGGCCGTGGCGAAGCTGTAGCGTCCCTGACCGATGCCGTAGTTCAGTACATACGTGTCCAGAACCTCCGCATAGGAGCGCACCAGGTCGGAACCCAGCAGGAACTGCTTTTCAAAGCCGATGCTGACGATCCAGCCGATGTTCATGACCAATATGACAATGATGACCGGCATGATGCTGGGCAGGGTGATGTATCGCATCTTGTGGAAGCGGTTCGCGCCGTCGATGGATGCAGATTCGTACAACGTAGGATCGATGCTCGTGATGGCTGCCAGGAAGATGATTGCGTTCCAGCCCATCTCCTTCCAGATATCCGCCGCCGTGATGATACCCCAGAAATAGTGAGGGACGGCCAGAAAAGGCGTGCGTGTTTCGGCCAGACCCAGGAACAACAGCAGGTTGTTCACAGGGCCTTCCGACGAGAGCATGGTGGAAATCATGCCTGCCGCCACCACCCAGGAGATGAAGTGCGGCAAATACGATACTGTTTGCACCACGCGCTTAAACATGGGCCTGCGAAGCTCGTTGATAAAAAGTGCGAAGAGAATCGGCATGATGAACCCGATGGTAAGGGATAAGAGGCTCATGGCCAGGGTGTTGCGCAACGCGAGATAGAACCGGCCGTGGCTTGAAAATTCGAACCATAGCTGATTGAAGTGCTTCAGGCCCACAAACGGCGCATTCGTAAAACTCTCAATAATGTTGGCCTTCAGCTTAAAATCCTGGAACGCCATTGACCAGCCAAGAAGTGGCAGATATTGAAACGCGATCGCCCAGATGATGAATGGAACCGTCATCATCAGCAGATAGCGCTGCCGCCACAGTTTGCGGGGAAGCGAAGGGCCGAGCGGTTTTGACGTGTTGATGGCCGCTGGGATATTTCGGATCATCGCCGAGTCTCCTTCCCATACGCGTCGTGATATTGCTTATAGAAGCTATTCGGATGTCAATCGATTTACATTGTAAGCTTAGAATATCGCAAGGATTGTTTTTTGTCAACCCCATATTGTCTGAAGTTTTATAGGTCTTTGAAATGTAAATCGTTTGACACTGCATGGGCAATATGATATGCTGATATATGATATAAAATGACAGATATGATAGGGGACACGCTATGGCCACCATTCACGAGATCGCCAAAAAGGCGGGCGTTTCCAGCGCGCTGGTGTCGCGCGTGTTGAACGACAAACCCGGCGTCAGCCCCGAGAACCGCCGCAAGATCCTTGAAGCCATTGCGGAGGCCCGCTATGTGCCTAACGCCTTGGCGCGTTCGCTGGTCAAACAATCTACAAAGATCATTGGCGTGGTGATGGATGATCTGTGCGAAAAATTCTTCTTTGATATGATACGGGGCTTACAGGACATGGGCGAAGAGATGGGCTACGATGTGGTGTTTTGCAGCGGCAACAGCCGGGTGGATGTGAAATACCGCTATGTGGATTACTTCATGGCAGGGCGGGCGGATGGTATCGTCGCCTTTGGCAGCCGGCTGGAAGACACGCCGCTCCTCCACCATATATTAAAGCGCGCGCCTCATTTTGTATTGATCGAGGGAGATGTGCCGGGCGCAAGCTTCAACCGCGTGCTTGTGAACAACACAGGCGGGGCCTACCGGGCGACCATGCATCTAATCCAGCGCGGGTACAAGCGCATCTGCCATTTTACGGGCGACATGAACTACAACGTCTCCCGGGAGCGCCTCACAGGCTTTCTGGATGCTATGCACGACGCGGGGCTTCCCATAGAGGATGACACCGTAATCTATGCCGATTTTGAAGAGCCGCTCGCCTGCCAGCGGATGAACGAACTGATGCAAAAGGGGCGCATGCCCGATGCCTGTTTCGTGGGTGCGGATAAGACCGCCTACGGCGTGATGCGCGCACTGCTTACCGGCGGGCTGCGCGTGCCCTTGGATGTTGCGGTGATCGGTTTTGACGACGAAGCGCCTGATTCCAGGGACATGCTTTTTCCCGGGCTGACCACCATGCGTCAGCCGCTGTACGAGATGGGGCAGATGGGCATAAAGCTGCTGGTTCGCTCGCTGACAACCCCTGATGCCGCGCCGCAATCGGTGGTCTTCGAGCCGGATCTTATCGTGCGGGAGAGCTGCACATAATAAACGGGAGATGCTGTATAAAGCCTCTCCATATGTATGCTGGGAACCGTCAGCCTTTGACAGCACCGATCATGACACCCTTGACGAAGTACTTCTGTACGAAAGGATAGATCAGCAAAACGGGCACTGTGGAAATGACGATCGCGGCATATTTGATGGTTTCCGCGAACTCGTTGATCCGGTCTTCCTCGGATACGGCGGCGTTTAGGATGTTGGAATTGGCGATCAGCACACTGCGCAGTATGTTTTGTATTGGCAGGTTTTTATTATCCTTGATATAGATGGAGGCGGAAAACCAGCTGTTCCAATGCGCGACACCATAATACAAAAGCAGCACGGCGATGGTTGGCATTATCAGCGGCAATACGATTCGAAAAAGCACCGTAATGTCGTTTGCGCCGTCGATGTATGCTGATTCCGACAGACTGTCGGGAACAGCTTCGATAGCGGTTTTACAGATGATGGAGTTGTATATGCTGATGGCGCCAGGCAAGATCAAAGCCCAAAGTGTATTGTACAGCCCCAGGGATTGAATGTTCAAGAAATTCGGAACCATGCCGCCGTTAAAAAACATCGTGAACATAATAACCGCCATGATTGGCTTTTTGAACATGATGTTCCGGCCGGCCAGAAAATACCCGCAAAACAGCGTCAGTAAAATGTTTAGGGGCAATGCTACGGCCATAATGAAAAGGATATTCCTGTAACCGCTGGCCAAAAGAGGATGCGTGAAAGCCAAGCGGTAGGCGGAAGTGTTCCAGCCCAGCGGATGGAGCATAAAGCCGGGATGCTGCAGAAGTTTGACATTCTCACTGAAAGAGGCACAGAACACGTAATAAACCGGATATGCCGTGACAAGGCAAAGCAGGATGAGGAACATAGCGTTGAAGAAACGGAATATCATTTCACCTATTGTGTCGTAATGAAGCGCATTTTTGTATCTTGCCATGTTCTCCCCTCCTTAAAACAGCGCGGAATCGCTATGCTTCTTGATGATCATATTGGCTGCTATCAAAAAGGCTACATTGACAACAGAATTGAACAAGCCCACGGCGGTAGCGTAGCTGTAATCCGCCTGCATGATGCCGCGCCGGTAAACGTATGTGGAGATGACATCCGCTACTTCATAGGTCGCCTCAGAATATAAGAGCAGGACCTTTTCAAATCCTACGTTGAGTACGCCGCCCATGCGCAGGATAAACAGCACTGTGATCGTCGGCATCAAGCCGGGCAGGGTGATGTTCATCATCTGCTTGAAGCGTCCCGCGCCGTCAATACGCGCAGCTTCATACTGCTCCTGATCGATGCCCGATAGTGCGGCCAGATAGATAATGGAATTCCATCCAACAAATTGCCACAGATCGGAAATGATGTAGATCGGGTAAAAATATAGCGGATCGGTAAGCAGGTTTTGCCGTGTGGCGCCGAATGATACAAGTAGGTCGGCAAAGATTCCGTTATTTTGACAGTACACGCGAACCAGTGCACAACTGACGACCATGGACACAAAGTACGGCATATAAGTAATAGTCTGCACCGTACGCTTAAAGCCGTTGTGGCGCACCTCATTGAGTAAAAGCGCCAGCATGATCGGCAGCGGAAAGCCAAACAGAATATTGAGAAGACTGATGGAAAGCGTGTTACGCAATAGGCGCCCGAAATACACATCCCCAAAGAAATTATCGAAATTTTGCAAACCGACCCATTTGCTGCCTGCGATCCCCAGCCTGGGCCGGAAGTTTTTGAACGCGATGACCAAGCCATACATCGGCTTGTAAGCGAAGAGTGCCAATATGATAAGCACCGGTATGATCAACAGATACTTGTACTTGTTCAGCTTGAAATCCCTGGCGAGCCTATGCAAAAACCCGCGCTTATGCGCCGGGTATACTGCGACCGCAGGAGCTTTCGTCATAAACACCGTTCCTTCCGTTTACAGTATCAAAATGAGGGATCGCCTCAGGAAGAGGCGATCCCCGTCCTTTTGCAACGGGCTGTCGGGATTCCGCCTTCCAGGTTAGCGGGCCATGAAGCGGTCATACGCCGCCTGGCGGATCTCCAGCGCGCGAGCAAGGCCCATATCGTTCAATTTCTTCAGATGGTTCTCCCAGTCAGCCTTTGTGGCTTCGCCGGTGATGAACTTGGCAGACATTTCCGGTACATAGGTGCCCAGGGAGGCTTCGATGTTGGTCAGCTCGTCGCTTTCTTCCGCGGTCAGGGTCACGCCAGAGGGCATCTTGCCCTTGCCGGCGATCGCCTGGTTGGCATAGTACCACAGGTCGTTGGCGGCAATGGATTCGGGGGTGTTCTTCATGTAAAGCAGCTTTGTAGCCTGTATGCAGCTGCCGCTCCAGGTAGAGCCGCCGTACTTGGAAATAGCATCGTTAAGCCCGTCCGGGTCTTCGGTGACCAAGGGGAGGTAAGCGGGCTGCCCATCTTTGTCATAGTCCCAGGAAACGCCCTGCTTACCAAAATTCCAGTAAAGGTTGCCCTCGGGCGAATAGGCGTAGTCCAGCACGCGCATGGCAGTTTCAATCTTATCCTCCGGACAGTCGCCGGAGATAACGGACACGACCGTGCCGATTCCCGAGCCGCCAAATACCATGCTGATGGAGCCATCATCCGCAGTGGGGTACTGAAGGCCCACCCAGTTGGCGCCGTTACCGGCCTGTGCGGCTTCCTTGCGCCAGTTGGACAGCTGACCCATGGAGGTATAGGAAATACCCATAACGCCATTTAACGCCTTGGTCTTGGCCTCGGTATCCTTATTGGCGAACACGTCCTGGTCGATCAGGCCAGCCGCCCACCACTCATTGAGCTTAAGCATGTAATTCAGCCAGCTCTCCTGCGCCATGTCGAACTGCACCTTGCCATTGTCATCGACATAGTAGCGGTAGCCGCTGCCAGCCTGGCCCGCCATGCCATGTGCGCCGAAAGCGCCGGCAATACCGCTGTCACGGAAGCGGGGATCCCAGGCAAAGGAGAAGGTTGCGCCGTACTTGTCATGGAAAACCTTGAGAACGTTGTCCCAGTCCGAAATGGTTTTGGGTGCTTGAAGGCCGCATTCGTCCAGCCAATCCTGACGGATGACCGGGCCTTCATACGTGTCGTTCCAGCCGCCCGCCTCACGGAAGAAGCCAAAACCGTAATATTTGCCATCGTCTGTCTTCATCGCCTTGTCGTAGGCCGGGTTGCTCTTGAGGAACGCGTAATAGTTGGGCGCCCACTTCTCCATGTAGGGCGTCAGATCGAGAATCGTGCCCTCCTCAATATGGCGGGCAGCGTCGGTCATCAGTTGGCCGAAAATGATATCCGGCAGAGTTGTGCCGGCCAGCACCAGATTCAATGCTTCTCCCGCATTGGTGCCGGCGGTGGGAACCGACCATTCGATGTTGACGCCGGTCATTTCGCTCAGACCCTTGTGGAAGGGTGATTCATCGGGGCTGGCATACGCGTCGTTAATTCCGCCAAAACCTTCGGAGGCAAACCAGGTCAGGGTGACGCTGCCATCCATCGGGTAAGCAAAGCTTTCCGCGAAAGCGGTGGAAAGGGGAATGAGCATTGCCAGAGAGAGAAGCAGGCAAAGTACTTTTTTCATTTTGTTTAAACTCCTTATCTTCATATTTTTCAGTCCATCATTGAGTTTCCTTTACATCCGATGCCCCGAAAATGGAATGCTCCTCCTTTCTGTGGGGACGTTTCTTCAGTAAAGGATAAAAAACGATCCTTTTATCCCAATCAGAGCGGAGTCTTCACCACCCATTTTGGAAATTTGACAATAGCAAACACAATACCGCAAAAGTAGAGTTTTGCGGCTTTATCGACAGCACCTTAATGGGCGCTTGTCATACGCCGTAAGTACCTTTCACGTCAGCATAAACGCTCTCGCCCGATTTATGACGGGAGGAAGCGCGGCGCTTGTTCAGTTCCTGCAAAAAAAGCTCTTCATCCAAGGGTAGGGTAACGGTTTCATGCAGCCACCCCGACAGATGCATGGCATTGGAAAGCGTAAGCCCATGAATGCCTTCCCGGCCATCGGCGATAAGAGGTGTGCCGTGTAAAATATTAGACGCGAACGCATTCAAAATACCTGCATGCTGCGGGTTATCGCCATCCATTACCAATGGAACCTGCCTGACGGGCGGCTTAGCAAAGCCTTCTTTGGCTGCAGCGCACCATTCACGCTCATCCACATCCAATTGAAAAAAGGACAGGCTGTTGTTTTCACAAACCAGTTTGCCTCGGGTCCCGGTGATCTCCAGGCGGTTTGTACCCGGGGCGTCGGCGGTGGTTGTTACAAACACGCCTGTTGCGCCGTTTGGGTACTCCAAATATGCGGTCACGTCGTCTTCCACTTCGATATCATGCCATTTGCCTTCACTTATGAATGCCGTCACCTTTTCGGGCAAACCGCACAACCATTGCAAAAGGTCCAACTGGTGGGGGCACTGGTTTAGCAAAACGCCTCCGCCCTCGCCATCCCAGGTGGCACGCCAAGCTCCGGAATCATAATAAAACTGTGTCCTGTACCAATCGGTAATAAGCCAGGAAACACGCTTGAGCGCACCAATCTCACCGCCCTGTATAAGCTCATGCATTTTGCGGTACAGATAGTTGGTGCGCTGGTTGAACATCATGCCAAAGGTCAAATGCGGATGCTTGTCGGCCTCCAAAATCATTTCCCTAACCTGAAGCGTATACACACCCGCGGGTTTTTCACATAGCACATGCAAGCCGTTCTGGAAAGCCGCTATGGACAACTCCGGATGCTGATAATGAGGCACAGCGATGACCACCGCGTCGCAACAGCCGCTTTGAATCAGATCGATGCCTTCCGAAAAGACAGCCGTATCTTTAGGGAGATTTGCCTTTGCCCAATCCCTGCGCACTTCGCTCCTGTCTGCTATTGCCGACAGTGTGATTTCAGGTGTTTCTCCATTTTGAATCCGCTCGCAGTGGGACGAACCGATATTGCCGATGCCGATAATGCCAAGCTTGAGTTTGTTCATAATTTAGTACCCCAGCTTTTTTACATAATCATAACTGCGCTTGAGACACGCAAAGGGGCTGTCGCCATAGCAGTTGTCCTGCTCCACCAGCAGATGCTTCGTTTTGCCAAGCCTTTTTATCAATGCAAGGATTTTGGGAAAGTCAAGGTTGCCTTCGCCGACCGCGGCCATCCTCTGCTCGAACCCTTTCACAGCCATGTCTTTCAAATGCACGCAGGGGATACGGTCAGATACCTTTTCAATAAAATCACAAACATCCGCTCCGGCCGCCTGCACCCAATAGGTATCCAGTGTGATACCCATGATGTCTTTAGGCATGGACTTAAGCAACACATCCATCAATGTATGCCCATTGGATAAACGCTCCCACTCAAAATTGTGGTTATGGTACATGAGTAGTTTGCCATCTTCCCGGATTTTTCGGGCCGGTGCAGCGAAATCTTCCGCAAAGCGCATAAGCCAGTCCTCGTTGCGGTAACGATCCGGCATGGAGCCGATACCGATATATTCACAGCCGAGTATATCATGCTCACGGATCACAGCATCCACATCCGCAAGGATTCTTTCTGGATTGGTATGCGTCAAAACGATTGCCAGGCCGTTTTCATCACAGATGCTTTTTATAACCTTTGGTTCAATAGGCCCGATCGCGGAAAGCTGCACGGAAGTATAGCCTATGGCAGCAATCCTTTGCATTGCAATGCGAAAATCCCGCTCCGTCTGGGTGAAAGCCCTAACTGTGTAACTTTGCGCTCCAAGCAACATATATTATTCTCCCACTAATGTAATATAGAAAGTCTACGATGTTTTTCGTCCAATGTACATTGCATTTTTCATTGTTCATATTGCATTGCGCACCATTCCGGGTTAGAATAAATTCATCGTGGTGGAAGGGTCGTGAAGCTTATGATGCAGCAGTTTTTTTTGGATCATCTCAACGCCACTCATAGCGCATCGTATGATGTATCCGTGAAATACAAGCTTCATTGCCACCCCATCTATGAAATCTACTATTTTATCAGCGGTTCGGTGGATTATCTGGTAAACGGCGTGCTGTTTGAGCCCAAGCCCAACAGTGTTATATTGATGGCGCCTGGAACATTTCACGAATGCCGCGTGAAAACGGCAGAAAAGTATGAACGTTTTACATTGCATTTTGATTCTGACCTGGTTCCGGATAAAATCCGTACGCAATTGATGCGGCCGTTCCATTCATCTTCCATTTACCTGGAAAATGTAGATTCCATATTTTATGAGCTGAACGCATTGCAGGCCTGCTATGCCTATCCCGACGAGCTATCGGGACCGGCAGTCAATGCGCGGCTGGTGGCTATGCTGTTTCAGATTCTGAATATCCACAATGCGTTTGTACCGCCGGAGGAATCGGCAGTGGATATGACGCTGCCCCAAAAAATCATTGAGTACATCAATACAAGTTTTTCGCAGAAAATCACGCTGGACATGCTTTCCCAGCAGTTTTTCATGAGTAAAAACCAGATCAACCGTGTTTTTACAAAGACTACCGGCCGGTCGGTGATGGATTATGTACGGCATAAGCGGATCATCTACGCCGAGCACTTGCGCGCCATGGGTACGCCGGCCGCAGAAGCGGCCTATAAGGCGGGCTTTGACAACTATTCCACCTACTATCGGCTCAAGCAAAAGTTTAAGGATTGACTGCTTCAGAGTGTGGCTCCTAAAGACATGGGCAGGGAAAAGATATTTGAAGAATACGGTTAATCCTGTACGAAGTCGTGGTACACTGAAATTAGGACAAGGATTCCAATCAGGTTAAGATTTTTATTTACTTACCAGAGTATGAGTATTGCTCAAGGAGGATAGGTATGGAAAACAATCAGACGGCGCCCAAAAATATCGATGAATATATCGCGCAATTCTCCCCTGAGATTCAAAGCGTCATGCAAACCGTCAGGCAGGCAATTCGGGAAGCGGCGCCTCAAGCCTCGGAAAAAATAAGCTGGCAAATGCCCACATTCTATCTTCACGGAAATCTGGTCCATTTCGCTGGCAACAAAAGCCACCTTGGATTGTATCCGGGCGCCAGCGGTGTGGAGCGTTTTCTGCCTGAGTTAACGGAATACAAAACATCCAAGGGAGCCATTCAATTTCCATACGTAAAACCAATGCCGCTTGATCTGATCCAAAAGATCGTAAAATTCCGTGTGGCGGAAAATGAAGCATGGGCGGCAGAAAAAGCGAATAAAAAGAAGTAGATGCCTAAACTTTTTGAAGTGTGTTGCAGGAGTATGGATGGATCATCTTTTTTCTGCCTTGAGGATGCAATATGCGCTGGAGCCAAAATGGATCAACCCTGTTTCAGGCGGTTGGTCCGCGCTTGCATACAAGGTTGAGTGTTCTGAACATAGCTATTTTTTGAAGGCATATGAAAAGAAGAACGCCTCCACAGCATATTGGACAGAATTGCTTGATGACTATATGCCTATACTCGTGTGGCTAAGCCGCGAGTCGCCTTTGCGTGGAAAGGTTCCAAACCCCGTTCTCACAATGGATGGTGGATTTCACTGCCAGGATGACAATTACATTTATGTGCTGTTTGATTTTATTGAGGGTGAAACGGTAGGGGGGAAACCGCTTACTCATCTTAAAGTGCTGGAACTTGCGCAAATCATGGCGGAGCTGCATACAGCAGGCGCTTTCATACATTCTCCTGCGAAAGCGCTGGAGGAAGACTATTCGCTTCCATTTGTCACAAAACTGGAAGTCTTTTTGAATCGGGACCTTGCGGATTCCCTTGCCGATGTGCGGGATATTATCGGGTTATATCAAGCGCAGCTCAGAGAAAAGGCCGTAGAGTTAAGCGGTTTGGCGGATAAGCTGAAGCAGTCCTGCACACCAAAGACGCTATGCCATACGGACGCCCACGGGTGGAATTTGATGGAAGGCAGCCGCTTGATGCTGATCGACTGGGAAGGGATGCGGCTGGCGCCGGCAGAAGCGGATCTGTTCATGTTTTCCGGGAAAGCATATTGGGATACCTTTTTGGAGTGTTATTCAAAGCTGCGTAAAGGATATATGCCCGATCCGCTTGCCATGCGGTTTTACACGCTCAGAAGAAAGCTGGAAGACATCTGGGCATTTATGGAGCGCATCCTCTACGATCATATATCGGGTGAACGGCGGTTAAGAGCGTTGAAATACATGCGGTCCGGCTGCGAACACTTGCATGATGATCATTTTGATTAAGTTTTTGGTATCTAAAAAAGACACCCCAGCTGCTTCACAGCAATTCCTGCTGCCTGGCAACTGGGGTGCAGTTCGTGGCACAATCGCTTTTCGCTTCGCTATGGCTATCAGCCTGCATGCTCCGTATACATTTTGAAGTTATCCAATATGGCTTGCCAGCCGCTTCGCTGCTGTTCGATGGGAAAGACGCTTTCCGCATCAAAGGTTTCGGTTACTTCCGTTTTGCCACTATGATTGATGAAGACGGTCTTGACTTTTCTGCCATCGTCCATGGTGAAAGATATAACCTTATTCGGTTGTACTTCATCATACACGCCGGTAAAGTCAAATCCGGAGCTTTTATCCCTTGCTTCCATTCTGAAAAGGAATTTTCCACCGGCCCTTAGGTCGTTTTGGGCATACGGCGAATGCCAGTCATCGGACGCGTGGTTCCAGTTGACAATATGTTTAGGATCTGTCCAGCACTCCCAAACCTTTTCCAACGTAGCATGGACGGTGGCTTTTATCGTAATTTCTGTTTGATTGGTGCGCATACGTTCCGCCCTTCTTTCAACGCTATTTTCTGATGGCGTTGACCACGGTCAGCAGGATCACTGAACCAACCACCGCTACAATCAGGCTCCAAAGGTTAAGCCCTGTAACACCGTGGCCACCCAGAAGATTGAACACAAATCCGCCGATAGAGGAGCCTATAACGCCGACGATAATGTTTGCGGCAAGACCCATCCGGCGGTTGTTGCCTGTGAACATGCTGGCGATCCAGCCGGCCAAGGCACCTAGGATAATCCAGCCAATAAGGCCCATTGACTGCACCTCTTTTCTTTGGAATGAATGGAAAAAGTAATCACATGATGTATATACCAAATTTGATCATCCGCTAAACAAGGCGGAAAGGATCTTATTGTACGGGATGCAAAAAGTTGGTAGAATTATGAATGATGGGAAGAAATTATGTATTTCTTCAAAATTGTATGTATATAAGGAGTAATATGGAAAGATTTGCGATTCCCGGCGCTGGCGCAATCATAAGCCGTAACATGGAAGGCCGCGAACAGATTTTACTTCAGGAACGCTGCAAAAAGGATGCTCCCCTGGAAAACGGGCTGCTGGAAATACCGGCTGGGAAAATACGGGAATTCGAAAGCATATATGATACCATACGCCGTGAGGTAAAAGAGGAGACAGGCCTTGATATTGTGAAGATAGAAGGCGAGGATCAATCATCTTCCCACATTGCGAATGGCTATAGGGTACTAAACTTCAAACCCTTCTCATGCAGCCAAAATCTGGAGGGAGCTTATCCTATAATGGTTTTCATCTTTATTTGCACGGTGGAGGGGCAGCTGCTAATCAGTTCTGATGAGGCGAAGAATTTTCTATGGGCCGGCAGGGAGGAGCTTTCCCAAATGCTTAAGGAAATGCCTGAACGCATCTATCCAATGCATGTGGATACATTGCGGGCGTATTTAAAGAATTGAGCTTGCAAAGGAGAGCAAAATATGCATCCCGATTTGGTGGGCGCGTTTGAAAAGCTGGTTTTACTATTGAAGGCGGATGAACGCTGCAAAGGCGGATGGCAGTACGGGTCTTTGAGCCGCGGCGAAGAGGACATTTACTCTGATTATGACCCTGTATTTCTTACGGATGACAGGGATTTCGAGCCTTTTGCAGCCGATGTTCCCAAATTTCTCCGGCAGGTATGCGATGAGCTTGTCATTTGCTGGCCAGAAAACTACAACGATGCTCATTTCAAAAACTTCTGCAGCGTGATAAAAATAGGGGAGAATCTGCATCAACATGATTTTTTTATCATGAATGCCGGTTATCCCATGACATGGTTTTGCAGGCAGCATCTAAAAGGCTGCACGCGCAAGAACATCATATTTGACAGGACGGGGGAAGTAGGCATCCTGCTGGACAAAGGCCTTAGGACAGATAATCATATTCCCGATATCACCCGGGCCATGGATACTTATTGGTTCCATACAGAGATGCTGATCAAATATTTCAAACGCCGTGACATATTCAAGCTGATCAAGAATGTCGATATGATCTTCCATGCCCATGTAGATCTTCTTTTGGCCCAGTATGACACGCTGGATTGGGGGGCATGGGAAAGCAAGGTAAAAAAATGCGTACCGGAAGATATGCAGGCGCATTTGCTTGCCTATTTTGTACCGGCGGATTTTGATGCTATGGAAGGCATGATGCGCAAATGCATGCGGCTTTTCAAGGAGGATGCCGAAGCTGCATGCAAAGAGAAGGGTATGGATTACCCTGCGCATATTCCGGATCTTGTGATGGACTATTTTGACCGGAGAATGTCTGGCGGTGAATGGGAAGGGTTTTGATGTCAATATGTTCAATTTTCAGGGCAGGCTTAGCTCCGTTTGGAAGGCGACGGTTGCTTTCCCTGATATCTTGACTTTAACAGGTTCGCCTTTCTCAATCTGTACTTCTACGCCGATTATACCAGCCCGGTGAATGGCCTCCCCTTGCCTGGCGTTAAAGCGGAAGGCTTCTTCTTCATGCGGAACGATATTGTAATGAACCAGGTACGCTCCCAGCGGTCCGTTTGCGTTTCCGGTCACCGGGTCTTCATTGATCCCTATCGCCGGCGCAAACATCCTGCCTTTTACAAGAATGCCGCTTTCTTTGGAATCCAGCGTAAACACATAATATCCGTTGCAGCCGATCACACCGCTTAACTTTGCCAGGGCGCCATAATCGGGTTTCATGCAGTTCAAAATTGTGCTGTCTTTTATACCGATCATTACTTTTGAATGGCCTGTAGATACAATTTGTACCGGGCAGTCTGTAAGCAGATCATCTTCTGTGATCCCCAATGCTGAAAGAAGGATATTCTTGTTTTCTCCGCCGATCAGCGCACCGAATGCTATTTTTCCCTGAGTCATAATAATTTGATAATCGTTATGATCGCGTATAATATCTACAGGCAAGATTCCCGCGCCTGTCTTTTGTACAACCCTGGTATTCCCAAGATCCAGTTCCAACGCACGTACGTAATGCGCCGCAACCGTTGCGTGGCCGCAGATGGGCACCTCCCTGTTTGGCGTGAAAAAGCGCACATGCACATCATGGTCGCAATCATCAGGCGGGAGGATAAATGCCGTTTCGGAATTGTTAAGTTCCCTGGCGATTTTCTGCATCTCAAGCTCTGTCAATCCATCCGCGTTCGGGATGACGCCGGCTGGGTTTCCCGCGAATTTTTCCGTTGTAAAAGAATCCACCTGATATAAACGGTACTTTCTTGCCATGGTCCTCCTCCTTTTTTCTGGAAATAATTCCGGCAAAGAATAACATGATCTGCATGTCATGTCAATTGCAGGGAAGGAAATGAACGGGCTCATGCAGGAGTCTGCGCTTTGCTCACATGATGGTGCCGATTTGCATTTTGCTTGACAAATGCGCATGATGTGATAATTTGTTTGGCAGAGAATTGCGCATGCTAAGGAAACTAATAAGCGGAGTATAGAGAAATGAGGATTCATTTTACTGAACACGCAGGAAAAAGGATGGTTGCCGCATTTTTTGCTCTGCTGTTTATAGGCTGCCTGCTTATTGCAGGTGATTACGGGGTTTCCTGGGACGAACGCACAGAAACGGAAATTCTGGTATCCAATATGCAGTATGCCGCGCAGACATTGCTTCCAAAATCCGTGGTAAATCAGCATCTATTGCCAGTTATGAACATGTTTTGTTATGAACGGGTATTGAATGCGCCACCGTCCCTTGTTCAATACGTGGAGCGGGATCACGGGCAGGCGGTGTATTACCCTGCGGCTGCTCTCTTTTTCGCGATATACAAACTTAAGCAAACAGATCCATCCTTAAGTGTCGAGCACAGCTTGTACCTTGCCCGGCATATCTACAACTTTATCATTTGTTTTTTAGGGTGGATCTTATTGTATCTGCTGGCAATAAAGATTACTGGCCGCAGGGTGTACGGTCTAATTTGCGTGGCGTTTGCCGTGCTGTCGCCCAGGTTTTTTGCCGATTCTTTTTATAACAACAAAGACATGATCGCCTTTATCACGTGCATCTGGATGATGTATGCTGTCTACCGGTTTTTTGAAAAGCAGTCGATCCCCGCCGCAATCATTGCGGGTGTTGTCAGTGCATTTGCCATCAACACAAGGGTCAGCCTTGCATTGTTCCTTGTTTTGGCGGTGATATACTATGTTGCCATCAAGATCAAGGCAAAGGAATTTGGCCTGCGATCGGTAGGGCGTATCGCAGCCGTGGCAATCTCCGTTGTGCTGACCTATTATATCATTACGCCAGCCGCTTGGAAGGACCCCGTTGGACTTATTAAATATGTGCTGGGTAATGCCGTTTATTTCGGCCGATGGGATGGATATGTCTATTACTTTGGGAAAGTGTACCATCCATCCCAGCTCCGCCTGCCGTGGCATTATCTTCCCGTGATGATTGCCGTCACAACGCCGGTTCTGATTATGATCCTTCTGCTCATCGGGCTTTTCCGATTGCTGAAGGAGCACAGGAAAGTGAAAGAGATGCAGCTTTATAGCGGATACGGTTTCGTTTTACTGGCTGCGGCCTTCTCTCTTATTTCCTTGATCGTGCCCGTGATGTTGAAAAGTAATGTCTACAATGGCTGGCGGCATCTGTACTACGTATATTCGGGATTTTTGCTTTTGGCGGTATGGGGGATACACTGGCTGCTTAGCGTACGCAATAAATGGGTGAGGATCGCGGCTGTCCTCTGCCTTGTTATGCAATTGGGCAGTATAACAGTATGGATGGTTGTCAACCATCCATACCAGTATGTTTATTACAACGTCCTGGCCGGTTCTCGTCCGGAGGAACGTTTTGAACTGGATTACTGGAACACAAGCCAGTCCAGACTTATTAAGAGAGCGCTTTCGGAGAATGAAGGCAGGAAGGTATGCGTCTTCTATTCCACCAATTACTGTGCCACCATCGAGTATGCGGACTTTTTTTTGACGGACGATCAGAGGAGCAGGCTTAAACTGTACAATCTGGACAGCCTGCAGGGCACAAGCCCCATCTACTTGAGGAACAATCCGGCCTATTTGGTCATCAACCCCACAACGGCCATGAAGATGCATAGCTGGGGATGGCCTTTGTACTTGGATGCGGACCATACCATGTATACGGACCTTAAGCCGGAATATGAGATTGTGGTAAACGGTTCATCCATCCAGCAGCTATACCGGCTGAATGAGCAACAGGTACGCTACTTGATGGAAACGCATCAATAGGCTGGATATAAGAGAAGGAACTTGCATTGAGTCTTATTCAACTCTTGCCGAAACGGTTACGTCTATATTCCCCCTGGTGGCGTTGGAATACGGGCATACCTGATGGGCATCATTCACCAGCGAATCGGCGGTTGCTTGGTCCAAACCATGAAACACGGCTGTAATATCCACTGCCAGCGAATAGCCGCCTGCATCGTTTCTGCCGATACCGACAGTTGCATGCACTTCCGGTGCAGCCATAGTCAGCCTCTTTACCTTGAATACATGCTGCAATGCGCTGCCAAAACATGCGGCATATCCGGCGGCAAACAACTGTTCCGGGTTAAATCCCACGCCTTTGGTGCCGCCCAATTCAGCAGGGGATGCCATTTCAAAACGCACCGGACTGTTTTCCACAGATACCTGACCATCGCGGCCGCCTATAGCCAAAGCCTTTGCTTTATAAAGAATTTTCATGAAATCAGCTCCTTTGAATGTAATAAGTTCCTACTTTTTATATATCCAAAGGAAGCCACATCTAAACATTATGTGGACCGGACGTATAGGTTTTATTGAGAGGAATGGCCAGCATGACGCTTTTTACCGCTCTGTTTGCTCTGTCATCAAACCCCAGCGAAAGCCGAACATATCGATAAATACCACCATGCAGGAACTGTACGATGTGCTTTGCATGGGATAGATCGATGTGCTATTATCCTTTAAAACATCATAGGCATGCCGTACTTCCTCTTTCGTATCAAAGGTCACGGTCAGCGACAGAGAAAAGCTTGCAGCAAACGGCACATCAAAATTATCACACATCATGATCCTTTGATTTCCAAAAAACAGCTCGGCGTGATAGATGTAGTTTTTCTCTTCCTGTGTCAATTCTTTGCGAAAATCTTCCTTGTTGGCATCCCCATACCGAAGTAAGCAGCCGATTTTCGCATCGAAGGCTTTCTGGTATAGAAGCATAGCCTCCTCACAGCGGCCTGCGAAATTGAAATTGGGGGTAATTGCGGGCATTTGGCTACCTCCATATCACATATCAGATCTGCGAATTGAAGATATTCCTCAAATTGTACACCACGTTGGATTCATCCGCCTTGGTGCTGGATGCCTCGTTGATGTTGCTAAGCGATGTAAGGCCCGTCATGTCGGCACCGCTGCCATAGCCAATGGTATGGATGGGTATGGAGAGCCCCTGTACCACGGGCGTAATCTGATCGATGCTATAGCCGCGGTTCTGCGCGCCGTCTGAAAGTACGAATAGCATCAGCTTGGCATTTGGCATCTCGGCTTTTTTATCAAGAAGCATCTTAACGCCCTCCAGCACCGCATCATAGGTGGCCGTACCGCCACCGGCGGACAAATCCTTCACGGCGCCGTTGAAGTAAGCCTTTTGTTTGCCGGTAAACTCGCCGATGGGCAGGTTGACATATACGCTGTCAGAATAGCTGATCAAGCCAATATAGTTGCCCTCGCCGATGTACTGGGCGGCGTTGAGCAGCGAACCTTTCAGTTCCTTGATGGGCGTACCATCCATACTGCCCGAGATATCGGCCACGAAAACGGCTACAACAGGCTGTCCGCCATCCTTGTTTTCTTTCCAAACCTTTTGCGCTGCAAAAAGCTGTGCGCCTTTTAAGTGCAGCTCCTGGCCGGGATAATCGTCCAGCGCATTGAAGCCGTATTGCTTGGCGTCATTTTGAGCCTGCGGCTTAAGGCAATAGTCCGTGAACATTTTAAGCGCTGCCTTTTGGTCAGCACTGATACCGCCCATGGCGTAGACAGGGCTGTCGTGCCTTACACCAAAGGGCGTAAATACATAAGCACTTAACGTGGGCTCAATGGTATACGCCTGGTATTCCATGATCATGGCATCCAGTATGCCCTTTTTGGCGCTTTCGCGCATTTGCGCCGTGGTATAGGCCACGGGCGGCACCTGCGTTTGGAAAGACTGCAGCTTCTCCACAGCTGCCGCGCTCAGCGGGTCACTGGAGTCGAAGGCTTGCAGCATTGCGGTCAATATATTCAACCCTGTGCTGCTTGCGTAGGGGTTGGTATAGCCCAGCAGGAGATTCCCTTGCAACACGGCGTTCAGTATCTTTTCCAGCGTCACCTCACCGTTTTTGCTTGTGAAGTCGGTATACGCCTTCTTGCTCATGAGGATGCCTGCCGTATTGCCGGCGATGCGCTTTTCCACAAGCTCGAAGGGAATCCCTCGGGAGGCGATCATTTCCGCCCAAAGCTCGTTGGTGGGGGAGAATGCAGCGGGAACATGCTTTCCGGTCAAGATATATTCCGTGGCAAGACCGGAGGCAATAGGACGGATGGAAACGGAAACCGTTTGGCCGTTCAAAGTGAAGTTGGATTTATTGAAGTTTTCGGCCACCCGGTTCAGCCATCCATCCATGCCGGAACCTGCTTTTTCGGTAGAGGCAACGATTTCCACATCGATCGTGCCGTTTCCCTGTACGCTAAGCGGGTAATTGGCGATATCCGGCAGTTCGTCGGCGGCATCGGTCAATGCCGTATCGCTGATATCCAGTCTGGGGGTAAGCGTGCTGACACTCACCTTGGTAAGCAGCGCGTTCAGCGTTTCCACAGCCTGATCGGATGTAAGGCCGGCCTGCTTTATATTGCCGCCGCCGCAGCCGGTCAAAAGGATCACAACCAGCGCCAAAGCGCTAATTAATACAAGTAGCTTTTTCATCCTTTTCGCCTCCTTATTTCATGTCCATGCGGATGCCGTCGTTGTACAGGGAGTGGATCACATCCGTCATGATCTGCAGGTCCATATTATCACTGCCAGCCTTCTTTTCCTCTACATAGCGTACGGTTTCAGCCAGCAGCTTTTCACAGCGGTTGAGCACGTCTTCGTTCTCGCTTAAGAAGACCTGCATATAACGGGCATGCTCCGCATAGACCTCCTGCTTGCGCTGCGCGTTTTCCTCCTCGGGATCGCAGAGCAGCGCTCGGTTCAAAACAAGAATCAGCTTGCGGCAAAGCGTCTGTTCGGCGTCTTTGAGCGCATCGCTTGCTTCGCTGAGCAGCGATACTTCATTGCGGTCCAGAATCTCGCTCATCTTTTCCTTTTTTCGGGCGATATTGTCCAGCTGGTCCAGCCCCTGCTGTAAAAGCGGTTCCAGCTGCGGCCGTTCGGTGATAAACCGTGTCAGCTCCTTCTGCATTTCTGCGGGATCCTGAACCTTGTCCGGCGAAAAGGTCAGCTTGATAGGGACAGCCGCTATATGCTTCCTGCGTTTTATCCACGCAAATAGGAGGGAAAGATTCACAAGAACCGCAATAGCCGTCCAGGCGATCCAACTGACTGTGATAAGCCGGTCGGCTTGAAGGATGCCCATGTGGATGATCCACTCCGTACGGTTGATACTAAGGAGCCAGATCAAGCCGGCAAGCAGCGCACCCTCGATGATAACCAGCCCTGCAATCCGAATTCCTTTTTTCTTCATTCGTCCTCTCCTCCACCTTAGCAGCTTCCCCATGCATTATACCATTATCCGACATAAATCCCAAGATTCACAATCATTGGAAAGTAAATTTATTGCAATAGTAAAGTTTTCCAAAACGCCGCCTAGCCTTGGTTGGGGAACGAATGACCTGCATGAAGGTAAAGTTGCCGGCCTCGTTTAAAAAGGATAGACTGCAATTCATCATACGGAAAATTGTTCCATCTGTTCGGTGTGAAAATCAGAATATGTTTTCTTGGGGAGAGGTTGAATTCGCGTCATGCGGAAAAGTTAAAGGATAGTATTTCAAGATGAGGAATAAATACAATAATATGTGAACGGGAGATGATAGAGGTGACACCCAAGCAAGTTCTGCAACAATTTGTGGATGCATTCAACAAGGCAGATGCGCAGACTTTGGCCGGTTTATATGCAGAGGATGCTATCAATCATCAGGTAGCCAATGAACCTGTTATTGGGAAAGCAGCAATATATAAAAACTTCCAGGATGAATTCTCACAGGAGAAAATGGTTTGCATTGTCGAGAATATGTTTGAAGATGGACAATGGGCCATGATGGAATGGCGGGATCCTAAAGGATTTCGCGGATGTGGCTTTTTTCACATCGTTAATGATCAAATTATATTCCAAAGAGGGTATTGGGACAAGCTTTCATTTTTGAAACAAAAGGAGTTGTAAAGAAATAGATTCCCCGGCAGGGATGTATCATAGTTGAGAAGCGTATTACAGCCTTTATTACTAATTTCCGTTATATGAAAAGATTTTATTCAGTATATCATTAACGCTGTAAAAGCAAAAGGACTTAGCCCACCAAACCGAATAGGGTCAAGTCTGAAGACTGTATATTGATTTTAATCTCTTATGACATTTAAGTAACGCTCCTGTCTAAATGAAAAGAGTTACAGCTGCCTGTTCGCCCTATGTAAGTTATGCGAGTCGAAGTATGCGTGAGAGGGTAAGACTCCAATCCAATTTTTAGTTTTTTCTAATCCTACATTAAGCCGTTTCACAAGAATCTTTGCTTATGGCGTGGTATCCTAAGCGTGTTGAAAGCAATCATTATTTTCAAGGAGGATCAACCATCATGACTGACGATATACTGCAAAAAACTGTTTACCTACGTGAAAGAGCAGATGTGACCTATGAGGAAGCGATGCAAATCCTTACAAAAAACAACGGCGACGTTATCGCTTCACTCGTCGAGCTGGAAAAACAAGGCCGAGTGTATCCACGGCGTGCAGATGGCGGCGAACACGCCAACATGCACCACAACGATCACTGTGCACAAGAAGTCAAGGAAAAAGTCACTTCGTTCTTTAAAGAAGCAAGTAAAACCCGAATTGTCATTGAAAAACGAAATGATAATGGTGACAAGGAAACAATAGCGAATGTAAGCGCTCCAATAGCAGCCGGTATTACAATTGTGGCGCCCTACCTTTCGCTTGCCGCGGGAGCTATCGCCTTGGCGACTGGTCATCAGGTAAAGGTAAAGAAAGAAAACGGCTAAGCAAAATATGAGTATGGCCGCAGGTCGCGGCAAACACAAAGAATCCGTCACTTCCAAATGACGGATTCTTTTTGTTGGACTTGCGCCTTATTGTGGTGAAGGTGATGAATTGATCAAATATAAAGTATGGTTTTGGCACCATTCCATCACTTGATTCCCTGTTCGGAAATGTTATGACAAGCATGTGAGATGGGTGATGTGCTATATACTTCATTAATACATAACCAGTTCAAAAATATAAATCATCCCTCTGTCATTATAAGCGAAAGTGTTTGAACTACTTGCCCTACATTTTTTCTTTTCTGCCATTCGTCGATTCATTGTGGATGTTCCATTCCCGGAGTTGGGAATTAAAGCGCTTTCGACGAGAGGCTTTAACCTAAGAGTCACGGATTCTGTTTCGGGAATTTCGTTTCTTGATCAACTGGTGTCTTGTATCTATCATCCTCAAAATCATGAAGATGCATCAGGATTTTCCTCAATGTTTTAACTCGCATGTTCCAATTCTTCATTCCTAATATCTCTCCTTATATATTATCTCCCGATCTAGTATCCCCAGTTTTTTTAATTCAAAATAGGAAAAAGGAGGCTCAATCATTATAGGCATTACAGATGGTTTGCACTTGTTCCTGGCTTCGATTCTACATAAAACACAGCCGGACGTATTCTTGTACTCGTAATTTTTCAAGTTTTGACATAGTCTACCTTGCCATTGTTTGCAATTGGCTGGATATGGACAAACGATATAAAGTAAAATACTTTATGCAATTGTGATTCAAATCACAGAATATATGGATAGAATTAATATAATGAATCTATAACAAACAGAATTGGAGGCGAGTACTATTTCAAACTTTGTTGCAACTGTAGATGCAAGACAGTATCAGCCAAAAGATAAGCATCCTACAATTCTAAAAACATTCATTGATCTAAAACCTGGTGAAAAGATGGAACTGGTAAACGATCACGATCCCCGATCGCTCCATTATCAATTTATGATCGAGTTACCAGATCAATTTGAATGGGAGTATTTGGAGCAGGGCCCTGATGTATGGCGTGTTTCGATTGAAAAGAAATAAAACTCTACTTGAAAAATCACAAACTAAAAGTGGTAATCACAGAGCAATAAAAATATGTAAAGGAGAAATGGAAATGAAATCAAAGTTGGCGTTGACAGTGCTATGCTTAGTGGTGGTAGCAGCTATTCTTTCAGGATGTACGACGAACGCACCTACACCAACCCCAACAGCAAAAAGTGACATATCAAAGACAGATGCGGTATCTGGAGCTTCAAGAGTTGTTGATGAAGCTGAATTCGAGTTGAAGGTGTCTAGGGAAAACACCAATTATATGGTGATAACATCGAAGGATTTGACTTTCACAAAGGATATTACAGTTGAAAGTGGCGTCAAGAAAAGTAATGATGGAGCATCAGATACTGTTACCCGTTCACTTGGATTTGGATCATACAAAGAAGACAACAAGACCCTAGACAAAAGATATACAATTACGGTTCCAAGGCTTATCATAGCTGGTGAAAATGTAAAGTTTGAATATGGCATCATTAAGGGTGATGTTTATGTTACTGGTGGGGGCTTTAATATCAAGGACGGCACTATAGACGGAAACCTTTATTTTGCAACAGATGAACTTAAGAACGCTTTTAAGCTTGATGAAACAACAAAAATTACCGGAAATACAGAGGTCAAAGTATTAGCACAGTAGCTTACTGCATAGGGTGCTCTGAATCGCCTGGAAAATGACCACTGTTGAAATTGAAAAGCGTGAGAAAGCCCAGTATACCTGGGCCTTTTCGTGTGCCATAATTATTGTTTTGATACTGTCAAGAAATATACACAAAATAAGAGAAAAAATCGAGAATCCATTTAGATCAAAACAGCTTCCCAAAATGAAGCTTTTTGATCCAAACTTTTTCTCGAAAAAGTTTGGTGGAGGTGAACCACACCAATACATAACATTGTTCAAATGTACAATTAACAAATAGGTAAATGAAATTCACAACTGTTTGGGAATTTGATTGTCTCAGTTGAAAAATGATGATTATTCGGATTACTGTAGATTTAGAATAAAAGATTTTCGATGTCTGGCAAACTATTTAATGTTATACACTTAATAACCAATTTG
Organism: Bacillota bacterium; assembly: GCA_023416585.1. GTDB lineage: Bacteria > Bacillota > Clostridia > Christensenellales > Aristaeellaceae > JAEWAH01. The sequence goes on along the minus strand of JAEZHM010000094.1, from coordinate 2,215 downwards.
TTAAGTAGCGAAGCAGATTGCTCAACAAGTTGTGTCTGTTCTCCTTTTATTCTACTACCATGCACTGCACATGACCGAGCTTTATAAAGCGCTCTTACTTCATTATATAATTCCTTTGCCCTCAAATTGTCATCCTTTGAAAGGAATTTAGATATATAAAGACTGATCCTATAACTAAGTTCACTATCTATGCCGAATAGAGATTCTATTCCAGCCCATAGTATTGCAAGTTGGATTCTAGGCATGGAATTCCATTTATAATTAGCTAATGAGTGTATTGCTGTTATGAAAGCATTATTATCCATTAAACTATTGGCATTGTCATAATAATCTCTTAGCCAATTAGAATCTTCTCTAGTTAGTTTATAGGGTTCATCCACTAATCCATAAAGGTGATAGTCAGTAATGTCAAATATCGAATCACAACTAATTTTCTCTGCTGACTGTGTACATTGTAGATTGCACTCGACTTGGCAATTGAATATTGCGCTTATCAATACTAAATCCCACTGGGAGTTCCAAGCTGTAACTGCAAGGTTTTTTGGGTCTGTTGATGTAATTTTTATTTGCGAAAATACCCGACTAGAGAATATTACCGCTATACCAAAATCCAAATCACTTTTAACAAGCTTTGAAATGATATCCAGTGGAGGAGGAGTTTTCACTGGTAAAATCGTTTTGTTTTCGCTTAGCCTAATTTCCTCATCTACTTCAAGGCCATTTATATATAAATAGGTTTCATTACTATGGCCACTGATTCTCATGGTGTTAACTCCTTTGTACTAATTATGATATATTTTACCACAAAAACATTACATTTCCACCTTTACGTAGTATAATAAACAAAAAAAGTAGTGAGGATAAAGGAATGCAAGAATCATATGAATTTGAATCAAGTAAAATTCAAGAAGGAATAGATGAAGTAATTTTTTCATTGAGAGGTAAGGAATCAAAAATTTCCAGCACGGTGTATAAATGTGCTTTTCGTTCATATCTGTTTTCGTTCACATCATTTGCTGTCAGTTTTAGGACGTTGCTTGAAAAAAATTGTTATGATACTGTTCAGCATATTTGTAGGGGTGCACTTGAACGCTACGCAATAGTAAAAAGATATCTTGAGAATTTTCTTGATGATAGCAAATTAGCTATTATCACACAAAAGCTTGTTATTGATGAAATAGACTCGGACATTTTGGATTACCATAGTATTAAAAACGATAAAACTATATTAGATATTGAGCAAAAGACATCAGATATGAAGTCAATGCTTAGTAGGGTAATTTTGCTTATGGAAAAGTTTTTTCCTGAAGAATATAAAGGTTTTATTTTACCAGATGAGATGTTGCTTGATAAAAAGATATTTATGGTATCACAACTTGTACAAGGTTTTCGTCATAAATATGATTCGGAATTTGAGGATATGAACGTATGGAATACATTCATCAGAAATACATTGAAAAACAATATGGCGTATCGAAATGAATATGGAAAAGAAGTTGATGGTGCCGGGTTTACTTATAGCATTTTATCAGAAGCATCACATCCGAATTTTTATCATATAGATCATAGGATAAATTATAACAATCTGGTATCAGTTAATAGAAGAATGCATAATGATGATGTCGCGGCGCTTATCTTGTATTGGTGCCTTAAGGACATTGCACTTGAAATAAATAAAATATAATATTTTGCCCCGGTCCAATTTGACCGGGGCAAAACATTTGATATGGAAAGCTATTAAGCGTCCGCATTGGGCGGCTTATCATTGCTGGCCTTTGTCTGCTCCAAAAGCTCTTTCAGCTTGGCCGGGAAGGGAACGCCAGCAATGGACATATTTTCGAGTAACGACAAGCCCTCATTGGCGACATAAAACCAACAGGCGGCATCACGGAATACATGAGCGTCACCCATGGCGTTATCAAGCAGCGCCGCCACCAACACCACAAGCATCATCATGCCCTTGCGTAACAGTCCTTGCCAGCCCACTTTGCTGGACAGCCGTTTTCGGTCTTGGTTGATATACACACTTTGTCAATTGTAAGTGCAACTTGATCAGAGATAGGATATAAAAATTCGAGAATTCATCTAGATCAAAACAGCTTCCCAAAATGAAGCTTTTTGATCCAAACTTTTTCTCGAAAAAGTTTGGTGGAGGTGAGGGGAGTTGAACCCCTGTCCGAAAGCTCGCTGATAAGGTTTTCTCCGAGCGCAGCCT
>JAEZHM010000092.1 GCA_023416585.1 Bacillota bacterium | reverse complement strand
GTTATAGGCGGCCTCGCGGTCTTCCACATCAAACCAGAGCCCGCTGGCAGTGTTGGCACCGGCAGCCGTGGCGGCTTCCATCACTTCGCCCAGCTTGTCCAGGTCGCGCACCTTCACCTGGATGGTGTTATACACCTGGTATTCGGTCACCTTTTGGTTCTTTTCATCATAGATGGGGTTAATGCTGAAGTTGGTAGTCTTCACGTCTTTGTCTGTGTCCACGCCCTTGCCTTTCACCGCCGCCAGCACTATGTCCATTGCGGTGCTGTTGGCGTCGCGGGCGGCTGCCGCGTCGGCGGCGCGGGTTTGCACGCCGAAGCTCATATAGGCGATGTCAGGCTGCAATTTGACATTTGCGCTGCCGCTCACGCTCACTGTGCGGGCATTGGCTTCCGCAGGCGCCTTAGCTGCCGGTGCGGCCAACGCTGAGCCCACGAGGGTTGCGGCAAGTAACACCACCGCGATCGCGACTGCCGCGATGGCCTTGCTCCGATTGGATTTCATGGTTATTCCTCCTTTTGCTTGGGGGCGGCCTCCTTGAGTTTTGCCGCCCGGCGGGCCTTCATGCCCACGGGGATCAGGACCGCTGCCAGGATCGCGGCAACCACTACAATGATTGCCAGCCAGGGCAGGAACCCGACAAATTGCACTGCGAAATTCTCCGCGCTTTTCTTCATGCTGTTCAGTGTGCTGTTGAGCGCGCCGCCCATGCGCTCGTTGAGGTCAGGATCCACGGGCTTCACGGTCTTGGGCGTGACCAGCTCGTGGATCTCGATGGTAATCGTGGAATAGCTCACCTTGTCGTCCCAGTATTTCAACTGCGCCGTGGCCTGCTCGATCTCAATGGTCAGGCGCGTGATCTCGTTTTGGATGGCAACAATGCTCTCGGTGTTGTCCGCTTTCTCCAGCAGCTTGAAGTAGGTTTCGCGGGCCTTGATGAGCTCGCGGTTGCGGGCCTCTGTGTCCACATACTGGCGGCTGACATCCTCGGTGCTCTCATTCTTGCTGAGCACATTGCCCATCTTTTGCAGCTCATCCATCGCCGCGCCGTATTGGTCGATCGGCATCCGGATGCTCACCACGGCAGTGCGGCCTTGCAGGCTGTCGCCGGAGTCGGGCACGCCGGTCTCCTGTGAATTCTCCTGGTAACCGTTGTATTTGGCCAGCAGGCCTTTCAGCGCGTCCATGCCTTTGTCGTATTCGCGGGTTTCTACCACCAGGTAGGCTGTATAAATGATCTTGCGGCCCTCTGCTGCTTTGGTTATCGTGTCATTGCCGGTGCCGGTAGAACCCTTGTCCGTAAGCACATCGCCGTTGCCTCAGCGGGCAATGCCCATCTGCGGCATTTCTTTCTCCGGCGCAGCTGCTTCAGTGGCAGCGGGAGCCATTGTGGGTGCCGCCTGCACACCAAAACCCTCGGATTGTTTGCCGTCATAAGCGCTGCCTGTCTGGTTATTATCCAGATCCGCGGCAACGTAATTGTCCGGTGCGCCTGGCGCGGCAAGGTCAGATGCGGTGTTGCCCATCAACCCAAGCCCTCCGCCGGCCAGCATTGTGCCACCCACCAGCACTACAACCAGAGCGGCTGCCGCTGCTGTGAGCGCCCAGGGGTTCAGTTTCCGTTTCACCCTGCCATCCCCTTTTGCGATTTCTTCGGAAAGGGCGGCGTGTAGCCTATCCTGCAGCGCCGGGGGTACCTCCCGGTCCTCCAGGCTGTGAAGGCCGTCAAGCAGTCCGCGGAACTGCTCCACTTCCTCGCGGCATGAAGGGCACTCCTGCAGGTGGGCCTCAAACGAGCGAAGCTTCGCACCGGACAGCTCCCCGTCCATATATTGGTTGATTTGGTTTTCGAAGCCGCACGTTTTCATGTTCTGCCCCTTTCTGCTAGATTGGACGCGGTGGATCCGAGGAAAGTTCCGCTTCCGCACAGCATGTTCCGGAGCTGTTCCCTGGCCCGGTTGATCCGCGATCGCACGGTGCCGATGGGGCATTTCAGGATTTGGGCAATTTCGTCGTAGGCATATCCTTCCACGTCGCGCAGCACCAGCGCCGCGCGGTATTCTTCATTGAGCCGCCCGATGGCCCAGGCGATACTGCCGCCGGTATCGGAGCGTTCCTCAAACCCTTCCGTCTCCAGCTCGCGGCCCACCTCTTGCATTTGTTCCACAGATACTGTCTTTGCCTTCCTGCGCCTCAGCTCGTCATGGCAGGCATTGATCGTGATGCGATACAGCCATGTGCCGAAAGCACTGTCCAGCTTGAAGGCAGGCAGTGCGCGCCAGGCTTTGAGCATGACCTCCTGGGCGATGTCTTCGGCGTCGGATCCGCTGCCCATCATGCGCCAGGCAATGTTATAAACCCGTTTCAGATGCTGGTTATAAAGCGACTCAAAAGCCGCAGCATCGCCTTTCTGGGCGCGTTTGATCAGCAGAATGTCTGCTTCGGTCATCTCGCGTATCCCTCCGAACAGATTATCAATAATCCATTATTTCATACATCAAATTATAACACATCCGCTCAATCTGTGTTGCATAAATCGCTGCGGTATGCTATATTAAAAAAACCCAATTGCCGAAGTGGTGGAATGGCAGACGCGGCGGACTCAAAATCCGTTATGTGATGAGCATGTGTGGGTTCAAGTCCCACCTTCGGCACCAAATGGAGAAAGACCCGACCTTCATGGTCGGGTTTTTCATTTGGGAGGGGGACTTGAACCTACGCAAAAGCATGTGCGGGCTTCTTACTACGAAGGGCGAACAACCAGTCAACCATAAGCGGCGGGCGCAAGCCTGAAGGCGGCAAATGCCGCCGGCAACGCCGGCTTCAAGTCCCACCTTCGGCACCAAAATCTAAGCGCCCAATTAGGATAAAGGGTAAATAGTAGCGATGACCCGGCCTACATGGCCGGGTTTTCTCTTGCCCGTAACTCTACTCTTTTTGGATATACAATGTTCCGTCACTTTGCAGTTCTGCATAGAGGACATCTTTGGAAGAGCGAATCTGTTGCTCCTGGAGCTGCTGCATCAGCCACTGCTCGTCCAGGTTGAATTCCACCAGGTTATGATGGATGATCTTTCCATCCACGATTATTTCAGATGGCAGGTATTTTGATAATGGTGAGGATATGCCCAGTTCTTCTTTTGTGGCCTGTTGTTTCTCTTGTTTCTTTAAGACACTTAATTGCCCGTCGGGTTCGAGAATTCCATAATCGACATCCAAAATGGAAAATACATCTTTCTCTCTCAGCATCATAGAGATGTCATCCAGATTGATTCTGCATTTTTGAAGCGCTTTTTTCTTGAGGATTCCGTTTTTAATGATGATCGTGGGTTGGCCATCTATAATAAGCCGTGCATTTCCCGATTTCAGGCTTATGTACTCAATCACGACAGCAAGAACACACCACCAGATCATCCCAAGAAAATCATCCAGATGTGATTCGCTGACTTTGCTGATGATATTGGCGGAAATTGAGCCAATGGTGATTCCAGTGATATAGTTGAAGAATGTCAGTTGGCTCAACTGCTTATTCCCTAAAAACCTTGCCAGGATCAGCAAAACAGAAAATGAAATTGATGTTCTTACCACGAGAGCCAGTATATCAGAGCCCAAAAGATCATCCCTCTAATCTGGTTTACCTGTTAGGATGGCCTGAACTATCCCATACCATCCGCTTGATACATGAGGCACAAACAGACCAGAGGATATAAAGTTTTCCCCTTCCGGCCCATATGGGTTCGGAAGGGGAATGTCGCAGGCTTGGCTGTGAACTTGACAGTTACAGTTGCTGTTTGCCCAGCGCAACCAGCTTGCGGGTCATGTTGCCGCCCACCCGGCCGCAATCGCGGGATGAGACGTCGCCCCAGTAATCCTGGTTGGGGATGCTGATCGAAAGCTCGGAAGCGGTCTCATATTTCATGTTGTAAAGCTTGTCCTGCGCGCCTGTGACCAAAGGCTTGGCCCTGCTGATACGGCTTTGAACGTCCATTTCTCTTCCTCCTGTTTCGCAATTGTTTTGCGTTGCGATAATAATGTTCCCTTTCAAAGACTTCGCAACACCAAGTAAAAATTGCGGAGATGGCATGAACATTCCAGTTGGTTCGTTTGAAGGAAATTACTTTGCCAGCCTGCTGGTTAAGCCGGCAAAATCCAGTTGCCATACGGCTTTTTTCCAGCAGATCCAAATTTGTTATTTTCGCAGGTCGGCCAGCCATTGCTCAAAACCAGCCTGCATGTTGCTGTCGTCCAGCCCAAACACGGCCTTGACAGCCTCGCCGGTGCGCTCGTTGGTTTCCTGGATCTTTTCCGCCGCCGTCACCGGAATCAACTCAAATTTTTTCATATACTCCAATGCTTCACGCATTTTTCCCCATCCGTATTGATCCATTAAAAATGCGGCATAAGCCTTTGACGACGCATAATAGAGCATTACGGCGGATGAGTCATCAGTGCCGATTTTTTCCAGATCGATGGTTTTGTGTTTGGCATACGGTGTGTATTCCATCATGGCCTCCGCTGCACTCAGCCAGGGTTCGCTTGGGTTGTCGAGCCAATTCTCAAACACACCGGCAAGCCCTTCCTGCAGCCAGTAGGATGCATTGTCATTGGAAAGTTCTGAAACCATCCGGTGTGAGGACTCATGGTTCAGCATGTGTTTGTAGTTGGCAGCGTTGCTGCCATAGGCACCGGTGAAGGACTTGATCGATTCGCCATATTCGTGCCAGCCGCCCACCCATTCGGGCAAATCCAGCTTCACCGATTGCAGAAACACCTGCTGGTCATCAAACAGCTTGATTGTGATGTAGCCGTTTGGCGTGAAATCCAACAGGTTCATCATCTGGCCCAACGTCTGTGTTTCTGCCTCCAATAGCTGGTTTGCCAAATCTTCATCGGCTTGAGAGTAGTATACCCGCGCATGTTCTCCTTCTTTCAAAAGGAATTTGGGGCCGGCGTAATACAACTTTCCGTTTTCTATTTGAAAGACAGCCGTAAAGCTTGCACTCCGCTTTTGCC
>JAEZHM010000125.1 GCA_023416585.1 Bacillota bacterium | reverse complement strand
TTTCTCCGCCGTTGGCCATACTCTATATCCGTAAAGTTGTATTGCTCTTTCATCTCCCTCACCTCTGCTTAATTATACCATGTTTCCCCATTCCTTTTAATCATTGTTTACTCAAGGGGAAGCCTTTGCATGTTTGCCTCACCCTTTGTTTTCAGAGCAGCATGAAAGAATGTTCAACTGTCGATTATGCTTAGAGCGTCAGCCTACATTTCCAGGTACCAGAATCGAGGGACAAACGGAGAAAGAACACCGCAGGCTCATCATGAGTCTGCGGCGAAGTCTTAAATGCAAACCTTACGGCGTGATGCGGTTTGGCCCGCGGAACAGGAACATCGCTTCCTTAATGGTGGTATTCAGCAGCAGCATGGTCAGCCGGTCTATACCCAGCCCGAATCCGCCATGGGGCGGGCAGCCATAGCGGAAAAACGATGTGTAAAACTTCACATCCTCGCTCAATCCCTTTTCCTCCGCCTGCTTAAGAAGAAGATCATAGCGGTGTTCCCGCTGCGCGCCGGTAGTGATCTCCACACCGCGCCATAAAAGGTCATAACCCTGCGGCACGCCATTTTTGCGCATGTGGTAGAAGGCGCGCTTCTCAAATGAAAAATCCGTTACAAACAGGAATTCGTGGCCATACACTTCCTGTGCATATCTGTAGGCCAGTTGTTCCGCCTCGGTGGTGGTATCCCCCTTTTCCGATTCCGGCACAACATAGCCATAGCGCCTTTCCAGTTCATCGTAAAGGTCATGAAGGGCAATGACCGGGAAAGGGAGGTTCGGCACAGTTACTTCTACGCCGTACAGACGCTGGATCTCCCTTCCATAGGCCTCCTTTACGTTTTGAAGCGCATCCTTAAGCAGCGCTTCCTCCAAATACATGACATCCGCAAAGGAAGTGATGTAGGAGAACTCCAGGTCAAAGCCGGTAAACTCGGTGGCGTGCCGGTTCGTAAAGGATTTTTCGGCGCGGAATACCGGGCCAAACTCAAATACCCGCTCGAAGCCGGCAGCCATGGCCATCTGCTTGTAGAACTGCGGGCTCTGCGCAAGGAATGCCTTGCCGTCAAAATACTTTACCTCAAATACTTCCGATCCGCTTTCACTGGCCATGGCGATCAGCTTGGGCGTGTGAATTTCAAGGAAGTCCTGTTTCAGCAGAAACTGCCGCATGGATTCCGTCAATAGCGTCTGCACACGGAACAGCAGCTGCTCGCGCTCACCGCGCAAGTCAAGCCAGCGGTAATCCATGCGCACATCGACCGTTGAATCCTTCAATAGCGGAAGGGGAGCAGCGAGCGACTCGACGCAAAGACCGGAAGGAATCACTTCGATGCCGTTTAAGTTTACAGCCGGGTTCGCTTGCGCCACGCCATCCACCGTAACGACGGATTCCACGGTGAGATGTTCCAATATATCCGTAAATTCCGGGTGCGCTTTTTTCTCAATGGTGACCTGCACCTTCGAGGTTATGTCACGGATCACCAGAAACACCATGGCTCGCGTATTGCGGATATTTTCAACAAAGCCCTGTATCCTGCATGCGTTGCCGGCCTGCAGGTTTTTGATATATGTTCTTTCCATGGCCATTGCCTCCCCCATTATTTCGAACTTTGTATAGGCGGAGGGTACCATCTAATCCGGCATGATCCGTATGCCGCATAGTATCACATCCCTTCAAAATAGAAAAAACCCACCCCGGTTCATCATGCCGGCGTGGGTAGTACGCATGTGCATATGCAGATACGGCTATTTTCTCCCGCAGGCATGCGCATTTCGCACTTGTGCCTGCAGCAAAACGCCGTGGCTCAAGTGCTATTTATCCATATCCCGGTCAAAGAATGGATACGGCACGAGACACACCTGCTTCCTTAAAATTTTCTACAGTATATCCATGAAGGGCCGCGCTGTCAAGGAGAATCTACCTGGCGCACTTGCCGGCAGAGAACGGGGGATGCTCTATTTCCGGGCGTGCAGCAAGAATAGAGAAGCATCCTCCTTCATGAACATTTTTTGCCCATGATAGAATGTTTGCGCATGAACGGAAGCAAAGCCAATTTGTTTGAGCAAAAGCTTTAACTTAGATTGCTCAAATCCATGATGCACCATATTAGTTACAATACGCTCATTTAAGTCAAAGTCGACCACTATCAAATGCCCATCCCGGTTCAGCACATCATACAGCCGGTTCAGCAGCAAAACATAATCCTTTACATGGAGCAAAACTTGAGACATCAGCACATAATCGGCCCTTACGTTGGAAGGCGGCTCCATGCAAAAATCACTGCACAGCGTGCTTGCCGTGCTTATATGCGCTTTCTCAATCTTCCGCTCAACCTGCGCAATCATTTGTGCAGAGGTATCCACAAACAGCATGGTTTTGAACATGTCAACCAATTCAAGGCCTAAAAGCCCGGTCCCACAGCCATAGTCCAATGCGCTCAAATTCTTTGTATCTGTTAATTCGGAGCGTACTCTTTGGGCAACGGTATGGGCTATGCTTTTTCTTTCCTCCGTGTCATAGCGGAGGGCCATTTGCTCGAAAATGTCCCTTGTTTCCATTACATCACAATCCCTTTTTTATGCTTCGCTGCTTCTTTAATCAAGATACTCTTCATGAAATTGATTTTGGCCATCATGATTGCCGCTCTCTATTCCAAACAGATTATATCACAGCTTTGAACCTTAAAAAGAAAGCACGATTCTCTTTTTATATAAAGATAACCGCCAATCAAGATATCATTTCGTTGTAGCAAGCCGTTCATTATGATATTATTATCAAAAACATTGTTGCTTTTCAGGAGGGTAAACAATGGACAATTATAAAACAACCAAACAATCTTATGAAGAGAACAGCGATACTTTTATTGAGCAATGGAAAGACACAAATAATATAGATAACGGCAAGATAGAAACATTTATTGAGTTGCTGCCGCAGGAAGCAAAGATATTGGATGTTGGCGCCGGTTTTGGCAAAGATGTGACTTACTTCTGTGACAGAGGTTTTGATTGTATAGGCATCGACTTCTGCGATGAATTCATCAAAAAATCGAAAGAGTTATACTCCAATGTAGTAATACATAAAATGAGCTTTCTGGAGATTGATTTTCCGGAAAACACTTTTGATGCTTTATGGTCAAGAGGAGCTTTATTCCACATATCCAAAAGAGACTTCCTTACGGTTTTGAATAAGCTAAGCATGATTTTAAAGCCTGATGGGGTTTTCTATATTCAATTGATTGCCGGAAATCATGATGACTTGATTGATAGAATCGGCAATGTAGAAGGATATGCTCACTATTCCTATTACGCTGTTGATGAATTGAAAACAATCATGGCAAAATGCGGATTTGTGTATATAAAAGAATTCCCTATTGAAGGTTGGATAAACCATTACTATAGGCTAAAGAAGTAGGGAATCCTCATGAATACTTCTGCTATTTGACGTTTAGCTGCACTTTGCCCTGTGCATAAAACCAGTCATCCACAGCCTGCTTGCTGAAATACAAACGTTCGCCCAACTTCACATATGGAAAATCAGGCCAAGTGCCGCTGGTAATGTTGCGCGCAAGCTCGTCGCGCAATTTTATCTCTTCAAATTCATAACCCGATATTGGGTTGCCATTATTGTCATATTCGCTGCTATAAGTTTGTGTAGGGTATATGGAAAGATAGTTGCGCAGTTCGTTAATATCCATCATTTCTTTGGTGTTATAATCACTTTGCGAAAGGCTGCCATTAAAGGTAGCAATCAAAGAGCGATCGGCAATTGTATTGGAAAAGACCTGGGCAGCCACAATCATACCTGCTGCGATAATGATGGCGAATAGTACTTTCGAGACAATATTCATAATCTCTTTTTGTTTGAAATCCATTGTGTCCTCCTAAGGCATCTTTTTTATACATTATAGCAGAATCCATTACAAAAAAACCCAATCTTAGGAATTAATTAGCATCGAACACAGGGTACTGCTCTTTTCAACCATATTCGCATCCTTCAGCACGCAAAGCAATCAAGACTGCATTCTGTAGAGAAGTCCCGCCAATTAAAATACACCCCAATTGTTAGTCAGCATGGGATACTGAAAAACGATTGGGGTGCGGTTCTATACCGAAGATGAAATATCGTGCTACGCTTACAGAAGAATGGAAAAGCCATCACATCCCATATCCATAGCGCGAACTGCCAAGCGGTGCTTCCTTCTCTCCCGTTTCATTAAAAACGCTCCACCTGCGCAAAAACAGCGAGTTCAAATCCGCCCATTCCTTTTTGCAAGCAAATGGCAACGCTTCCACCGCAGCCTTTAACTCATGAAGGCTAAAGTCGATGTAATTGTTGAGCGCCTGAACGCGCGGGCCTTCCCCCATCTCCAAAGTTGTTTTCTTGCGCGTCAGCAGTTCTTCTACATAGGGCCTTACCTCCGGCGCGAGATAGCGCTCCACCAAGGTATCAAAGAGCATCGGCGGCGGCGTACCTTTGGCCAGAATATGACGGCAAGCCAGGATCGGGCGGAGCACATAGAAATACTTTTTCAGCTTGACCCGCTCCCCTTTCAAAAACTACCGGTTGTTGCCCTCCGCCATATGCAGATAATGAAAGAGCCCAGGCTTTGCCAGAAAATACGATTGCGCCAATTCTGCCAGTTGATTGACAAACGGATCGCGTTGGTATTCGATTGGCGAACTGAGCCACTCGAACAATGTGGGGTTGGATGTATGAAGCAGCCTCAGCGTCTTGTTAAAATCCCAGCCGTTGATATCCAGCACGGCGTCCAGCTTCCACTCAATAACATCCCGCGTCCTATCGAGCCTTAGATAGTGTTCACGCGGGCGGACGTATAGGAAACGCACATCGTAATCGCTGTCCGGGGAGTGGAAGCCCCAGGCCCGGCTGCCGGATTCGACTGCCAGAAGGATCTTGACCCCTTCCCTTTCCTCGATGGCGCGCAGTTCCGCCTTAATCGTATAGAACATCTTCTGTTCCATGATTTTCACTTCCATGATCGTATTTTCCGATAGGGGAAGGCTTCCAAAGCGGCAATCCTTCCCCATTGCTTACCGGCCAGGTGTCAGCAACCCTTTAAGCTGTCCCAGCAGGTCTCCGCCGCCCACAGAGATGCTGCCCACCTTGTCGCAGATCCGCTCCAGGTACTCCAGTTCCTTCAGCTTGTACAGCGTTCCGTTTTCATCCATCAGCTTGGCGGTATTGAGCATGTCTCGGGTGGAGGCGGCTTCCTCGCGCCGGGTGATCACATTGGCCTGCGCCCGCTTCTCGGCGATCAGCACGGTGTTCATGATGTCGCGGATCTCTCCCGGCAGGATGATGTCCTTGATGCCCGCCTCGTTAAATGCCACCGACAGCGCCTGTTCCTTCTCACGCAATTTGGCAAGTACCGCTGTTCCCGTTCCTTCCTTCTGCGCCAGCAATTCATCCAGGCGAAGCCGCCCGATCTGCTCCCGCAGGGCAAGCTGCACGGCGGTATGGAGCAAGGCCTTGTGGTCCTTAACTTCCGCCGCCAGAACCTGCGGATCTGTAATTTGGTAAGTGCATGTAAAGTTAACACGCAGCATCACCTTGTCGGCGGTCAAAATCTCCTGTCCGCTCAGCTCCAGTGCCTGGGTGCGCAGATCATAGATCGCCGCCTGCACACGGGCGCCGGCGTTCCAGAAGTAGTAGGTGCCAGGCGATAAGCGTTTCTGGAAAACGCCATCGTAGTACAGAAGGCCGCAAGCGCCGTTCTCCACCTCCAGCTTGTAATAGAAGGAGGCGGCGATCACCCGCATTTGCGCGGCGGTCAGCCCCGAAACCTCCGGCTTGAGCATGTCCACCAGCTCAAAGGTGTGCTGGTGGAATACGTTCCAGAACAGATACTCACCGGCGCCCAAGGCCTCCTTCAGCCGCCCATCGACATAGTGCAGCGCCAACTGGTTGTCTCCCACTTGCACACGGGCGCAGGATTTTGCAAACTGTTCATCCTTCAGCAGGATGTTAAGTTCAGTTCCCCGCATCTCCACCAAACCATCCGCAACCGCTTTCAGGCAAGTTTCCTTGCGGAACTTCCAAATCAGGTGCTCGCCCGGCATCAGCATTTTTACAAACAAGCTTTTGCGGAACAAGAAACCGCGCTCGTTTTCCCGAATCATTACCTTCATTTTCATTTCTCCTCTCTTTTGCCCTTCCGGGCCGGCATCCGCATTCTCGCCGCGGGGCCGCGGTTCAGCCTGCGCCTTACAAAGCCGGCTGCACTCCACGCCGCGAAGGTATCGGAGTGCCATGGGCTGCGCTTGCGCCGGCGGTATCCCCGCCGCCCGGCAGTTTGAATGCTGCGCGCAGGAATTGAAAATCCACCGCGCCGGATGCCGGCCGCAAAGGGCGTCTTTCCACCTTGACAGGGTGATGGGGATTCGAACCCCGGCTCCGTGAGGAGCTTAACCATTTATAGCCGCACGCGATACCATTTCGCCAACCCTTTCGGGTGGGGGAATCGAACCCCCGTATTGCGGTCCCACTGGTGCGCGGAAACGCCGCGCACGTTTTCCCACATCTCCGGTATGCCTTGCGGAAGCCTTGGGCACCCCGAGGGTATTAGAACCCTGCGGACAGGAGATTGGGACTGGTATCATAAAGGCGAAACCGCCCTTATCATCGTTTTGTTACCCCTTGATGACGCCGATTGTCTTAAGTTTCTTGACCTGTCGTACCAAGTCCCGCTGCTGAACCATGACCTCATCGATATCCTTGTAAGCAAAGCGGCTCTCCTCGGCCACGTCGGCCTTGTTGTGCTTGCCCAGTATAACGTTTTGCACCTTAAGATCCAGCATCACCTGCTCGGCGGTGAATTTCTCCATAGCGGTTTTTATGCGTAGCGCCGGCCTGCACCGTGCGAGGAAGAGCAAAAGCTATCCTGATTGCCCAAGCCTTCCACCACATAGCTGTAAGAGCCCATGGCGCCTGGGATCACCGCCAATTCACCAGACAGCGCACGGGTGGCGCCCTTGCGGTGTACCCACACGTCTTTGCCAAAGTGGCGCTCCAGTGATGCATAGTTATGGTGACAGTTAATTCGCTCTGTATAATTGAAGGCGGTCCCCAAATATTTGGCAGCCCAGCATTCCAGCACGTTTTGCGCCACGGCCATCATCCGGGCTCTATTCTCTTGAGCAAAATCCAGCGCCAGGTTCATCCACTGGATGTACTGCTGCCCCGCTGCGCTTTCAATAGGCAGATAGCTGAGCCGCCATTCGTCAGGCACAAAGCTTCCCGAACCGGCATTCAATTGCCGCGCTTCCATGTGAAACGCGTCGCAGATCCGCTTGCCAAAGTTGCGGGAGCCGGAATGTACCATGATGCCCAGCATGCCTTGATCGTCCTCCTGCAGCTCGATGAAGTGATTGCCGCCGCCCAGGGTACCTACCTGGTAATAACCCGCCTCGATTTGCTCCACCAGTTCCGGTTGGTCAGCGTATTTCTCCATTTCCTCCCGAGCCCGGTCCAGCGACCGGCAAGCTTGCTTCTTTTGATGATGGGCAAAATTCACCGGGATGCTGCGCAGCAGATCGCCAACGATGCCCTGCACCAGGCTGCCGCTGCCATTCCGCGTTTCTTTCAGCAGGACGGCCGGCAGGTTTGTGCCGATGAACCCCATCCCGCAGCCAATATCCACCCCGACCGCGTTTGGGATGATCACCCCATCGGTGGCGATCACGCCGCCGATGGGCATGCCCATACCGGTATGGGTATCGGGCATCAGCGCCACCCACTTAAACACAAAGGGCAGCGAGGCCAGGTGATACGCCTGCTCCAGGCAGCTTTCCTCTACGCTTTGAACGCTTTCAATCCACGCCTTGATCGGCACCTTAAGCCCGTCCTTTTCAATGGTGATCATTCCCTAGCCCTCCGTTTCCTTCGCTTTTGCTTGCGATGGCCATATCTTACCAGCAAAAAGCGTCTTTATCTTGTAAAAAAGTTTGCGAACTTGAAAATATATCCTATCTGCGATACACTTTCTGTGAAACGGAGGCGGCGCGACAATGGCCGGTTATTCTGAACTTACCCGCAGCTTTGAGAAAATCCGCGATTACATGCGGGATTTTTATGTGTATGGCTTTAAGTCGCGCAACGACTTCCATCAAAAATCCGCCCGCACCTATGATAATGAGCGGCGGCGGATTGAGAGCTATCTTGGCGGCTCCATGCGTTTTATGTATGGCAGCGGCGGCAAGCGCGTATTCGTGTCGTTCAATGCCTCCCGCATGATGGAAAACCCTCTCTACAGCGCTTGGAAATCCAAGAGCTTTACAGACAACGATGTGCTGCTGCATTTTCTATTGCTGGATTGTTTGCGGCAAGGCGCTTTAACGCTCGAGCCGCTCTGCGACTTGGTTTGTACGCGGGGCGGATGGATTTTCGATAGCCAGACCGTGCGCAACAAGTGCAACGAATATGTCCGCGAAGGGCTATTGGAAGCTAAAAAGCAGGGGAAAAGCATGGTATACGCGCTTTCCCCCATGACCATACATTCCCTGTTGCCGGACTCCGCCCAGCTTTATAACGCCATTGCTTTTTTTCAAGGCGCCGCCCCCTTTGGCGAAGTCGGCAGCTTTTTGATGGACAACGCCGGGCAGCATAACGAGTTATTCTGTTATAAGCATCACTACATCGTACACACGCTGGAAAGCGGCGTGCTTCTATCTATGCTTAAAGCCATAAGGGAAAACAGGGCAGTGTCCTTCGACAACCGCAGCGCGAGAAACGGCCGTTTCAGCACGATTCAGGCGGTGCCCTTAAGCATCTTTGTAAGCTGCGTCACCGGGCGCCGGTATGTTTGCGCGTATCACATGGCACGCAAGCGTTATTTGTGCTTCAGGCTGGACTACGTGCTTTCGGTGCGGCTGCTGGAACAGCACCCGGATGCACCTGCCATGAAGCGGAAGCTCACTGAAAACTACGGCAAAATATGGGGTGTCAGCTTTGGCGGCACAAGCCGTGGCGATACGCTTTGCATGACGCTGCGCATAGACCGGCGCACCGAAAGTTATGTGTTCGAGCGGTTGGCTCGTGAAGGGCGCGGCGGCACGGCGGAATGGCTGGACGATCAGACCGCGCGCTATTTAAAGACAGCCTTCGATGTGTGCGAAGCCTCCCCCTGGATCAAGACCTTCTGCGGCCGCATTCTGTCACTTGAGAGCACCAATGAGGAAGTCATGCGCCGCTTCCATAACGATACGGCGCGTATGGCGGCCATGTACGCGGAGGATTGAAGATGGAGCTTTTCTCTGAAATCTACGGCTGCTATTACACAGTCATGGCACGAGTCTTAAAGCACGCCCATCCTGGCGGCTTAGTGCGGGCAGATATCGAAGCCATGATAAAGGAAAGCGGTTTTGCGGATACCGCCTTTCATTTACTCCCCAAGCTTATATCCGGTGAGTGGCCGCTGCTGAATGAGCGGGACGGACGTTTTTATTCCATACTATCCTCAGCCGATACCGAGCGGCCGCTCGGCACGCTGGAGCAGGCCTGGCTCAAGTCGCTGCTTAACGACCCGCGCATGTGCCTTTTCCTGGACGACGATCAAATAAAGACACTTGATAAAGCCTTGAATATCGAACCTTTGTTTTTGCCCGGCGATTTTCATTTCTACGATGCTGCCTTGGATGGCGATTCCTATCATGAACCGGCATACCGCGAGCGTTTCCGCTTGATCCTCAACGCAACCAAGACCCATACGCCGCTATATATTGAATACGAGGGCGGAAAAGGCCGCTTGACCCGCGGCGCCTATGTTCCATGGCGGCTCAATTACTCCGCCAAGGATGACAAATTCCGGTTATTGGCCGCCGCCCTATTTAAAACCCGCAACCGGCGCGCCATATTAAACCTGTCGCGCATCCAAAATGTTTCGGAGGCCGCCGATGCGCCTAAGATGGATGATGCACAAGCGGAGCGGTATTTTGCGGAATCCTTGAGACAGCCTTCCTTCCTCCTTCGGATTTACCCGGAGCGCAATGCGCTGGAGCGGGCCATGCTGCAGTTTGCGGCTTACCGGAAAGAAACGGAATATGATGAGCCAAGCAACACCTATCTTTGCCGTGTCTATCACGATCCCACAGAGGAAACCGAGCTGCTGATCCGTGTGCTCAGCTTTGGGCCAACGGTCAAAGTACTGGAGCCACCGGGCTTTGTCGCCCAGCTGAAAGAACGGATCGGGCGGCAGCTTGATTTGAATGATGCAAAGGGCAATCTGGAGCAGCCATTGGGGAAGTAAAAGCCGTTCCAGCTTACAATATGGTATAATTCAGTGAGACTGACAAAATGGTACCGGCATATAAGGCGGCTAATCAACTGCGCGCTGGCCGGCAGGGTGGCATGGAAAGGTGGCGTGCTTTATGAGCGGCATCCTGATCAAGGATACAACGAGGGAAGAGCGGGAGGAGATCATTCAAAAAGCGCTGGACTGCGGCGGCGTGGGATGTGAAAATTGCTCTTCCTGCGGTCTGGGCGGCGGCGAACCTTATGCCATGTATCAGCCCTACATTGATGGCGAAAAAGAAATCGCGGAAATCAACGCGGAATACAGGGCAAGATACACCAAGGGCTGACCCTGGAATTCAGGACAACGCCGCGCATTAGGTGCAACTCCTGATTTGCGTTAAGAATAGAGAGGCTGAAAATATGGAGCATTTCACAAGAGAAGAAATAGAAGAAGCTCTTCGCCCGATAGCTTCCCTCATCAGTAAATCTGAAAAAGCGCAGCAGAAACTGGCGCCGGGATCTTGGCAGCACACCATGCTGCAAGGCAATATAAAAGCGCTGCATATAGCGTCTGCATGGATGAACAAAAACGATATGGAAAATTGCACACGGGAAGATTTGCAGGAAGCACTCCGGGCACTGGCTTCTATGATAAGCAGAAGCGAAAAAGCCCAAGGGAAGTTTTCACCCGGAACCTCCCAGCACACGCTGCAGCGAAACAGAATCAATTCATTGCGCATAGCATCGGAATTGATAGGCAATGCGCTTGATTAATCACCAAAGGAAGAGATCACCGCGGACCAAAAAGCACAACGCCCGGCCGTGAAACCGGGAAGACAGATCGAGCAATAGAAGAAGATACAGATGAAAAAGATACTCCTGATTTCCGCCAGTCCTAGAAGGGGCGGCAACTCAGATCTCCTGTGCGACGAATTTGAGCGCGGTGCGCGGGATGCGGGGCACGAGGCTGAGAAGGTCTTTCTGCGCGACCGGAAGGTGGGTTTCTGCCTTGGCTGCAACGTGTGTCAGCGCACCGTTCCGTGCGTGCAGAAGGACGATGCGGCGGAAATTCTTGAAAGGATGGTCGCGGCGGACGCCCTGGTGTTCGCGACGCCCGTCTACTTCTACACCATGGACGCGCAGCTCAAAACGCTCATCGACCGCAGCGTTGCACGCTTCCGGGAGATGAGCGGAAAAGATATTTACATCATCGTTGCTGCCGCTCTCTCTGAGCGGGATAACATCATGCGCGCCGTGGAGAGCATCCGTGGGTTTACGCAGTTATGCCTTCAGGACGCGCGGGAGAAGGGCGTGCTGCTTGCCACAAACGTGTGGGCGGCGGGCGATGTTCGCTCAAGGCCAGAGATGCTTAAGGCGTACGAGATGGGCCAAAACGTGTAGACACAAACTAACGCAGCTGTGTCAGTGAATGATCAGATCAGTGATTTGTTCTTCGTCTGCTCTGCAGTGAGGTTCATTCGTTTGCACAGGCTGCCTCTCAGCCCTTCACGCTGCCCATTACCAGCCCGGTGGTGAAATATTTTTGCAGGAACGGATAGACGATCAGCGTAGGTATCAGGCCAAGGAACAGCTGCGCGGCCCGGCCCGTCTGCTCATTCATACGTGCCAAAAGCGCATAGTAGTCCGAGCCGGACTGGCGCAGCATATCGTTAAAGTTGGTCAGCAGCGTCTGCAGGTAGGTCTGCAACGGGTAGTTCTTGGGGTCGTGCATAAACAGCGCGCCTGTGAACCAGTCATTCCAGTGGTAAACGAAAGAAAATAAACCGACTGTGGCCAGTGCAGGCTTAAGTACCGGCAGAATCACGCTGAACAGTGTGCGGAACAGGCCAGCGCCATCAATCATGGCAGCCTCTTCCAGCTCGGGCGGCAATCCGCGCATAAAGTTCATCAGGATGACCATGTTGAAGACAGGCACGGACAGCGGCAGCACCAGTGACCAAATGCTGTTCATCAGACCCAGTTGGCTTACTAAAATGTAGTATGGTATCAGACCGCCTCCGAACAGCATCGTGATCACATAGAATGCCATATAGTAGTTGCGCGCGCCGAACCGGTCCCTGGTTTTGGAAAGCGGGTAGGCGGTAGTGACCATCATAAAAAGATTGATCGCCACGCCCAGCAGGCAGCGCATGACTGAGACCTCCATGGCACGCAGGAACTTGCCGTTCTGCATGGCGAACTCATACGCCATCATCGTAAAGTCTTTGGGCCAGAAGTAGACCTTACCGGTGGAAACCGCTGCCGGTGAGCTGAACGAAACGGCAAGCGTGTTGAGCAACGGAAGGAAGCATGTCAGGCATACCAAGATAATGAATGTGTAATTGAACACACGGAAGATCTTCATTCCCCTTGTCATAACTTTCATTTCGTCACCCCCTTAAAACACGCGATAATTCGCAAATTTATAGGCAGTGTACAGCGACAGCGAAATCAGTGTACACGAGACAACGCTCTTAAACAGGCCCACCGCTGTGCCGATGGCGTACTTGCCGTTCTGAAGGCCCAGGCGGTAAACGAAGGTATCGATGATGTCGCCTGTGGGATATACGGCGGGGGAATACAGGTTGTATACCTGGTCAAATCCCGCATTGAGCACATTGCCCAAACCAAGCACCGTCATCAGGATAATGATCGAGTACAGCATCGGCAGCGTTACGTACAATGTCTGCTTCCACCGGCCGGCGCCATCGATAACGGCAGCTTCATAGAGTTCCGGATCGATGGACGTGATGGACGCCAGGTATACCACCGTGCCAAAGCCAAATGTTTTCCAGACATCGGTTAGGATCATCGTCCAGGGGAACACACTCCGATTGGAGATGAATTGGATCGGCTTGATGCCTATCGCCTTCAGCATCACGTTCACCATGCCGTCAGATGCCAGCAGATTGATCAGGATACCCGCCATAATGACCCAGGAAATAAAGTTCGGAATATATACAATAGTCTGGAACAGCCGCTTCGCTTTAGTGGCCCGCAGCTCATTTAGCAGCAAGGCGAATACAACGGAGGACAGCGTCTGGATCGTGATCTTGAAAAATGAGATGAAGAAAGTGTTGTAGATGGATTTGACAAACTGAGGCGTCGAGAACACCAATTGAAAGTTCTCCAGGCCAACCCAGGGCGAACCCAAGAAGCCGAGGCCCGGGTTGTAATTTTGGAAGGCCATAATGATGCCGTAGATGGGCAGGTACGAGAAGATAAATGTCAAGATGATACCGGGAAGGAGCAGGAAGTGGAATGGCCATTCCTTCTTTAGTCGTTTGATCATCATCGCTCCTCCTAAAATAAAGGATTCAGCGGCGACGAATTGCCGCCGCTGAATCCTGTTGTTACTCGTACCGGCGCACTTTATTTGCCGCCGTACTGCGTGTTTACAGCATCTTCCATGATCTGGCCGCCCTGGGCATACCAGTTTGCGAGCACCGTGTCATAGTAGTCCACAGGCTGGGTGCCCATGATAATCTCCATGACGCCGTTCAGGATGATGTCAATGCAGTTGATCGTTTTGTCGAATTCCACGGGCGGCGGACCCCACACATCGGTCTTTTTAAGGAAGTTGTTGTCGATGAGGAACTTGGAGTTAAAATACGAGCAGCCTTCAAAGCCCTGCTGCAGGTAGGCGCCAAGACCACCGGCATTCTTCTCGTTCAGCCAGCTGATGGAGTCGCCGTACTTCTTCTTCATGCCGGCGGTGAAAAGATCAGAGGTGTCGCCGGTCTTAAGCGCACTGAGCACATGCTCGAACTGGATCATATCAGCCATCGGGTCGATAATCTCCACCGAGCCGGGCACATGTTCACGCTGGCCGTCCGTGTAGCCCTTGAACTCTTCCTCGGTGAGTTTGGTGTTGGGGTCGAACATAACATAGTCGGTAAAGCTGAGCAGCTTCATGACCGCGGCCGGGTTTTTGCAGGTCTTGCTGACCACGATGATGTCGTTGTTCGGGAAACCGACCTGGCCCAGCACCTGGGAGCCATCGATAGTCGGGAACGGGAAGGGGATAAAGTAGGCTTCATTGCCCTGCGCGGCGACCAGGTTGGGGCCCACGTGCCAGCCCTGCCACTGATAGTGGGGCTGCATGCCAACCTTGCCGTTAACGATGTCCTGAATCATCTTATTGACGTCGAAATTGGCAAAGTCCGGGCTGATGATGCCGTCCTGGTACCACTTGGCCCAGTAAGTCAGCGCGGTCTTGAACTCCTTGTGGGCGATATCAGCCTTGATGCGGCCGGTCTCGTCCTTGTACCAGAAGTACTGCGCATTGGCATTGGCGGGGTTGCCCAGGTACACGCCGAACATCGGGCCCGTCATGAACAGGTTCTCCAGCTTGTTCTCGATGGCCAGGCCATATCCGCCGTGTTCCTCGATGAACTTCTTAGCCAGATTCTCAAAGTCCTCCACCGTCTTAAGCTGCGGGGAGCCAGCCGCCTCGTACCAGTCCTTGCGGATCCACAGGTCCTTGGGCTGGTCGATGATGCCGTAGTAGTACGCCGGGATGCCATAGATGCGGCCGTCCACGGTGGTCAGCTTGATGGTGTCCGGGTCGGTCTTCTCGTAGTCGCGAACACGCTGCGAAGTGTTGTTGTTGTAGTAGTCAGTGATGTCCAGCAAAAGGCCGGCTTCCATCAATTGACGGAACTGGACGTAGTTGCACTTGAACGTGTCCGGCAGGTTACCGGAAGCGATCGTCATATTGAGCTTGGTGGCGTACTGGGTGTTGCCTTCGTCGATCCAGTCGTAGGTCACTTCGATACCCAGCTTATTCAGCCACGCGCGGGTCCATGGGTTGTTGCGCTGATCGTCGCCGTTATCAAAAACCTGATCCATACCGGAACCCTTGACAGTGGTGATGTTAACCACGGTCGGATAGGGGGCGTCCCAGTTACCTTCGGGGATGGGCTGCGCCTCACGGGTTCCCTTTGCCGTTTGTTCGGCCATCACCGGCGTCAATGACATCATCATTATGACTACCAGGAGCACCGAAGCAACTCGCCTGAACACCTTGTTCATCAAACTTTCCTCCCTTATATTGTTATCACTTGGATAACTTTAACACACCATGCACTACAGAATGCAATGATTCCAGATTCGTTTTATGTAAATAGCACATGATGCTTCCAGGGGGTATTCTTCATAAATCATGCGCTATTTGTTTATAGACACGCCTAGTTCTCTATGTTCTCCTTAGCCGCGGCGCTGGCCATGGCCCGTGATTTTGCTTTGTCCTCGCTCATCTGTTCGATGCTCTTAACTCCTAAGCGGGCTGCACCTTTGTAGCCTTCTTTGGTGGGGATCAGGCCGCCCTTCGCAAAACGCTCTTGGGCTTTAGCGATAGCTTCCTTATATTGAGGCAGCCATTCCGCTTGGGCGATGAGCATCTCGTCGACCATCTGCCAGACTTCCGGCGGGTTGCAGACCGCGCCGGTAAGGGGGTCCAGCAGAACAGCCTGTTTGAGCAGTCCGGCGTCACCGGTGACCGCGGCCTTGACAGCCATACGCTGCACGCTGACGGATTGGGCGCAGATCGCAGCGCACCCCAGCGGCAGATCGCCTACCTTTGGGATTTGCACCCCGTTAAAGTTGACATAACCCGGAACCTCCACCACGCAGTCGTCCGGCAGGTTGGAGATGGCCCCGTTGTTGATCACATTGAAGTGTCCCCTATAGGTGCGGCCGGTTTCCAGACCTTCCATGATATAGGAGCCGTGCTCGCTTCCGCGATCCGTGCCATTGTACTTCCTCGGAGGCTCTTTGAGCCAATTGGGGAAATCCACTTCAAACCAATTGCGGCCTTCGGTGCACACGCGCAGGTAGCCTGCGGTCTCGCCGTTTATCCAACTGATCCAGGAATCCTGCTTC
This sequence comes from Bacillota bacterium, assembly GCA_023416585.1. Classification (GTDB taxonomy): domain Bacteria; phylum Bacillota; class Clostridia; order Christensenellales; family Aristaeellaceae; genus JAEWAH01. The sequence goes on along the minus strand of JAEZHM010000125.1, from coordinate 16,941 downwards.
ACATCGATCCATTCCTTCAGTTCCTCCGGGCGCTTCCTGTACCAGGCCAGGTATTCGCTCAGGTGACCGTTGGACTCGGTGGAGTAGTAGCCAAACCGGCGAAGAATATCGATGCGCACCTTCTCTGTACGGGAGAGGTACTCGTCCTTTTCAAAAGCGGGAAGAATCTTGTCCAGCAGGCTCTCTCCGTTATGCTTGACGGAAATGTACCAGGTTTGATGGTTAAGGCCCGCGCAAATGATATCCACTTCTTCTTTCTTGTAACCCAGCGCCTTGGCAAGTTGTTCATGACCATGCTGTACCCCGTGACACAAGCCGATGGTGTTGATACCGCCATAGGTATTGCAGGCCCATGTCACCATAGCATTGGGGTTGGAATAGTTCAAGTGCAGCACATCTGGCGCGCACACTTCACGCATATCCTTGCAGAAGTCCAGCATCGCCGCGATCACGCGCTGGCCATACATAATGCCGCCCACGCAAAGCGTGTCGCCAACACACTGGTCCACACCGTACTTCAGCGGGATATTGATATCTGTCGCAAACGCCTCCAGGCCGCCGATACGCACGCTGTTGATGACATACTTGGCGCCTTTCAACGCTTCGCGCCGGTTTGTGGTCGCATAAATTTGAATGTTCAGCCCGTTCATATCGATGTCGCGCTGGCACAGTTGGGTGACCATATCCAGATTATTCTGGTTAATATCCGTAAAAGCAATTTTTATATCATGAAACTCCGGTACGGAAAGGATATCCGTCAATAATGCACGGGTAAAACCAAGACTGCCTGCTCCAATAAACGTGACTTTAAACGACATAAGATCATCCCTCACTTATTCGGATGCATTCGAAATTTTCCAAAATCGAGTGTGGCGGTATAATACTGCGTCATTTGCCATAAAGCACAAGCGGATGCTAATACTAGTGTATGATTACAATGACGGTTCATGTTGAGCTATTATGCTATTATTTTCGTATCATCCTTAAGCATAACCAACAGGGTCAGACTCAGCCCACGCAGAAACAGCCTTTGACCTCCTTCAATTTTGAATGAACGTACTGTACATTCCTTATAACGCATCATACTATAAGCAAAGCCGATGGGTGGAATAAATTTTGACTACGTATGATAATAATGCAATATATTCTGACATTTTTGCTTTTACATAATGAAGTGACAGCCTTTTATCCTCTACGGCGCTGACGCCGCTTATGTGTTTAGCTTTCTGTTTCTTGATCAATGAATTCATCTACGATATTATCAAACATGTAAAGTTGACGCTTCTGATGCTTTACGCTGCTTCTTCTATACTCCTGTGGAGAAACGCCAGCAATCATGGTGAATACATGGGAAAAGTGCTGCCTTGAATTATATCCGACACTGGCCGCAATATCCACAATCGGATCTTCTGTACAGGAAAGCATGAATTTGGCACGCTCAACGCGTATGGTATTCAAATATTCGATCATGGTCTGGCCGTTTGTTTGCTTGAATATCCGTTGCAGATAGGATGGGTTAATCCCAATTTCTTTCGCGATGTCATTTATTCTGACATTCTCCTGGATTCGGTCATGCAGGATCATCAACGCTTTTTTCACATGCAAAAGCAGATGTACATTGCTTATCACTTCCTGGTTTTCTTGAGCAAATCGAACAAGAAGATGTGCAAGTGCCGTATCTATCAGCGCCCGTTCCGAGACACGCTGCTGGCTGGATGCAAAGCATTCTACCACTTGAGACAGAGCGGTGTACATGTTTCCGGATATGTCCACCCCACGCATGATAGGACGTCCCTTTTCCACCAGGTTTTTGAAATCGATGGATGATTTACATAGACTTTCAATGGTCACCGGCGTACATTCTTCTTGCCTGATAGAGAATTCGGCATTGGCCATATAACAGTTTAGAGGCACCTCCAACGCATGAAGAATACCTGCATCCAGCAAAATATACTCTCCTGGGCCTAAATTTTCCACATGACGGCCGGTCACCTTCGTCGTTTTATACCTATTATCACGAGAGAATTGAAGAATGTGTATGCGGCAAGTTCCTTTGAGCACATACATGATTTCTATTCTGGAGTGATAATGGGGCGACATCTTAAAGCCGTCCAACGTGCGGGAATAGCAGGCTTCCACTGTCGCCCAATAATTTCCCGTTTGAATCTTTTGATCATATAGACTATATGAATCCACTAAACTCCATCCTCTTTAATATGCATTTGTAAAACTGTTGACTTATATACGCATTATAACACAAGAGTTGCAACAGTAAAAATGTATTGCACAAATCTCTGAATATCAAAAGCATCGAACAAATGAGCAAAGAAAAGGCCAAGTCACGAGCTATGTCTTGCGCTTCAGCCAAGGAAAACATCAAGAAGTGCATAAGAAAAGCAGCACAAGGGACGGCTGATACCCGTCCCTTGTGCTGCGTAAAATTTGCCTGTTTCCAGATCCGTCCTGCTTCCAGCCGGTTCAGGGGAATACTCCCCGAATCTTCTTGGCTTTTACGATCCGATTCAGGGCAACCATATACGCTCCCGTGCGCATTGTCGTATGATTGGTCTGGGATTTGATCCACACCTCATCAAATGCCCGGGCCATAACACGCTCCAGGGTCTGGTTTACCTCGTCTTCGTCCCATGTCATGGATTGAATGTTCTGCACCCATTCCAGATAAGACACTACCACGCCGCCGGCATTGGCCAGAATATCGGGAATCACCGTGACCCCCTTTAACTCCAGGATTCTGTCCGCTTCCACAGTCGTGGGGCCATTGGCCCCTTCGACGATGATTCTGGCACGTATATTCCCCGCAATATGTTCATGGATCTGGTTTTCAATGGCCGCCGGGATCAGCACATCGCAGTCTATGAGCAGGAGCTGCTCATTGGTGATATGCTCCACTCCGTCCTCCCGGTATTCAGCAAGGCGCCTTACGTTGTCGCCGCCAACAAAGTCCAGTATCTTGCTGACGTTTAGGCCTGAAGGGGCGTAAAGGCCGCCGGAGACATCGCTGATGGCGATAATCTTGCAGCCTATGTCACAGAGCAGCCGGGCGGCCGCTCCGCCCACGTTTCCTACGCCCTGAATGGCAACGCGGGTCCCCGCCTCATTAAGCCCAAGGCGCCGCAGCACCTCCCTCGTGATCAGCATGACGCCACGGCCCGTGGCGTCATGCCGGCCCAGGGATCCGCCCAACTCAAGAGGCTTGCCGGTAACCACGCCGTGTACGGTATACCCTTTGAATATACTGTACGTATCCATAATCCATCCCATGATCTGGGCATTGGTGCCCACGTCCGGGGCGGGGATATCTCTTTCCGGGCCGATCAGGGGCAGGATCATGGCTGTATACCGCCGGGTCAGCCGTTCCAGCTCTCCTTTGGACAGTTCCCGGGGGTTCACCTTGACAGCGCCTTTAGCGCCGCCATACGGGATGTTCACCACCGCACACTTGAGTGACATCCACGCGGCCAAGGCTTTCACCTCGTTGATCTCAACGTCCTGGTGGTAGCGGATGCCGCCCTTGCAGGGTCCCAGGGAACTGGAATGCTGAACCCGGTATCCCTCAAAAACCCGAATGCTCCCATCATCCATGACGATGGGCACCGCCACCTTTAGCTCCCTCTCCGGGTACTTGACCGCGACATAGTCCCGCTGGTTAAGACCCAGCAGCCCGGCGGCCTTTTCCAGCACCTCCAGCATGTTCTCGTAGGGATTGTAGTCAGCGCTCATTGCACATCTCCTTCCTGCCGAAAAAGCCACATCGTCATTCCGGTCATCATAAACTTGCCCCATATTTTATCCTTATATTACCACTTGATAAACCCGCCGTCTATATGAAGGCCGGCTATCGGCGGCAAGTAACCATTGCTAAAAACCATTGTATGGCGGTACTATATTATGTATAATGCAACTATTGCCGGATCACGAACCGGCAAGCAAAAGATTGTATGAAAGGGCGCAGGGTGATATGTATCTTTCGCTGTGGCTTAAAGGCACAAACAGGATACGGTAATCCATGAGTAAATCATGGGGATTTGTTTGTGTGCCCAAATACTTCAGCGGAGGCGTATCATTGATGAATATTTCCGAGAACATTTTCATGCACAATCTCAGGAACGTGTACTTTTTAACGGGGTCGCCATGCGGCGGAAAGACCACCATGTGCCGGGCGCTTAACGAAAAGTATGGATTTGCTTTTTTCAACAGCAACCACCGGGAACCGGGGTTTGCCTCGTGGTCAGAGATATGTCAAAGCGATTACCAGCCTGTGTCGTCTGCGCAAACTACTGATTGGGAGCGCTTTTTCAACCGTTCAACCGAGGAATACATCGCTTGGCTGGATGCGGTGGGTGCGGAGTACAGCGAGTATGTACTGATTGAACTCATTAAGATGGCGCAGACGCACACGGTGGTGACGGATATTGACTTGCCTGTTCCATTGCTGAAACAAATCACGTCCCATAAGCGCGTAGCCTGCATGCTCACTGCACCCGATTTGGTGGTTCGGGATTACTATCAGCGCGAGGATCATCGGGATATTTATGATTGCATCATGTCCTTGTGCGATCATCAAAAAGCGCTGGAAAATAATAAGGCAGTACTTAGGCGCGTGTGTGAGCGGGCTAATGAGGAGGCGCGGCAGGCGGGGTGGTTCTGCATTTTCAGGGATGAAGACAGTACTGTGGAAAAATCCCTTGCGCTCTTGGAAGCGCACTTTTGCCTTCGGGCTGAGTAAAGCCTTGCCGTGCCAACGGCACCGGCATGCTTGATATAACGCAGCAGCGCAAAGACACCACCGTTTATTACGGTGGTGTCTTCGCATGGTGCCATCAAGGATTTTTCTGTCCTCACCTGTTCATCGCGGAGCGTTATTGTACAGCCTGATGACGCAACCGCAATAATCTAGAATATTATGAATTCGCGTTTTCCTCTAGTCCCCTTACCTTTGAGGCATTTCTCCATTGGAGGCGCTCACTCTTTCTCTGAGAGATCGAATATTGCTTTCAATCTGCCTGATCACTTCAATGAACGCTTCGTCATCCTTGCCAGTGGGGTCATACAGCCCCCAATCCTCCCGGTGCTTACAGGGTAAACATGGGCACTCGACGTTGCAACCCATCGTTACCGCGACATCCACGGGTGGGATATCCGACAGGAGCTTGCTATACTGCGTGGCTTCCATGTCAATACCATAGATTTGCTTCATCAGCCTCACGGCATCTTGATTGATTTGCGGTTTAGTTTCCGTTCCCGCCGAATAACTTTCAAAAGTATTGCTGGCAATGTGGCGGCCCAACGCCTCCGCGATTTGGCTGCGGCAGGAATTGTGAACACAGATAAATGCGATTTTCACCATCGTTACCTACTCAAAGCGCTAATAAGCGGTTGCCCTTGATCTCCCCGGAGCTCCACGCGATCAGCGCGAATTTGCCATCGGCATGTTCGTCAATTCGGTTAAGCCATTCCACCTCGCTGGCTGCCTTTGCCGCCAGCATTTGATTGGTGGTGTTCGTGCCGTACAGGGACTGATTGACGATCCACCACTTCGCGGCGATACCCGCCCGCCTCAAGTCATCCTCCAGCCGCAGCGCCTCGTAGACGGGTGTTGCCTCCGGCAATGTCACGATGAGCACCTCGGTCTCATCAGATTTTAGCCTGGGCAGCAGCCGCGCCACCGACGCGGGGATTTCGCCCTTGGTACGCTGTATTTCGTGGTTGTAGCTCTGCGTGGATTCCAGCAGAAGCAGCGTATGACCGGTGGGCGCGGTGTCGATCACCACCACCTGCTCGTCAGCCCCTTCCACAATCTCCGCAAAGGCACGGAATACGGCGATCTCCTGCGTGCAGGGGGAGCGCAAGTCTTCCTCTACATAGGCGATGTCCTCGTCGCTCATGCCGGACGCTCGGGCTTTGGAAAGCACCTCTGCCTGATACTTCTTTAGCTCCTCGGCCTCATCGATATGGCTCATGGAGACGCCGCTGGTTTCGTCCAGAACGAATTTCAGATGCGCGGCGGGGTCTGTGGTGGTGAGGTGAACCTTCTTGCCGCGCTTGTTAAGGCCCAGCGCTACGGCGGCGGCAACAGTAGTCTTGCCCACTCCACCCTTGCCCATCGTAAAGATGACGCTCTTGCCCTCTGACGCCAGTTCTTCGATCACGTCGTTCAACGTAGGGATGTGCGTGGCGTTCAGCTCCTGCGCATGAGCGGTCACATGGTCGGTATTGAAGAGGGCGCGCACGTTTTCCAGTCCCGTGACGTTGTAAGCCCGCAGCGGCACCATGTAGCACGGGAAGGTCTGCAAGCCTTCCGGCATCGCGGCAATGGCTGCCTGCTGCTTTTCGTACAGGCTGGAGGATAGAGCGTCGCTGTGCTCCTTAAGCACGCCGTTGACAACCAGCACCTGATTGTCGATGCCCAGCGCTGAAAGCTCGCCAGAGGCCCGCTCCGCTTCCTTGAATGGCGCGGTTTCTGGGCGGGTGACGAGAATCAGCGTGGTGAGGCTGCCGTCCGCAAGCGTTGCCACCGCCTGCTTGTAAATGGCCCTTTTACCCTCCAGGCCGGAGAGCTGGCCCAGGCAGGATGCGCCGTGGGTGCTCTCACTGATGAAATTGCTCCAAGCGGATGGGAGCTGGAGCATCCGCAGTGTGTGGCCCGTGGGGGCAGTGTCGAAGATGATGTGGTCGTATTCCCGCTGCACCATCTCGTCGGTGATGAAGCCGGAAAACTCGTTGAACGCCGCGATTTCTATGGTGCAGGAGCCGGAAAGCTGTTCTACCATGTTGGCGATCACCGACGCGGGCAGCTTGCCACGGTAGGGAGCGACCACACTTTCCCGATACTCGGCGGCAGCCTGGATGGGGTCGAGGTTCGCCACCATCAGATTCGGCACACCGGGGATGGGCGTTCCCTTATTGGCCAGTTCCATCGAGAATACGTCCTGCAGATTGGAGGCTGGGTCGGTGCTGATCAGCAGCACCTTTTTCCCGCTGTCCGCAAGCGACACGGCGGTAGCGCAGGCGACGCTGGTCTTGCCCACGCCACCTTTGCCGGTATAGAAAAGGTATTTCGTCATTTTGATCCGATCGTAGGTAAACAATTCCATTTTAGCAGCAACTTCCTTTACAGCAGCATCCGCCGTTCTCCGGTGCCTTCTCCGCTTGCTTCCCCAGTAGGTAAGCAGGCAGATCGAGCAGCGACGTAAATTCCTCATTGGTAGGGTATCTGCCTTCGAATACAATCTCGCCATCGACCATCACGGCAGGCAGGCCCTCTGGGCCTTTGGCATTGATATAGGCATTCATGGTCTGATCGGTGATAAATTCCGCTGGCGCACTATTGAGATTGAAGCGGTCAACCACAATGCCGTTCTTTTTCAGCGTGTCCAGTACCGTGGAAATGCGCAACAGTTCGGGATCGACGCCAACGCCGCAAAGCCCGGTCGAGCAGCACATGGCGGGTTCAAAAATCTTCATCTTTTTCATAACAGACAACTCCCTCAAAAATATTATTTGCTATCAGCCACCGGCTTGGGGAACCAATGCTTGGTCTTGTTGATGAACCGGACAAGCAGCAGCATAACGGGAACTTCCGTGAGAACGCCCACCGTACAGGCAAGCACCACCGGGGAATCGGGGCCGAACAGGGCGATGGCCACCGCTACCGACAGTTCAAAGAAGTCCGAGGCTGCGATCAGGGAGGCTGGGGCCGCGATGTTGTGCGGCTGTTTCGTCCATCTGCACAGCAGGTAGGTAAAGCTGGATGAGATCACGTTTTGCAGAATCAGCGGGACTGCGATCAGCAAAACGTACAGGGGTTGCTCCAGGAGAATGTCGCCCTGGAAGGAAAAGATGATGATCAGCGTGAGCAGCAGCCCCAGGGTCGTAATGCCGTCAAACTTGGGTACAAACTTTTCACTGAAGTACTGTTCGCCCTTTTTCCGAATCATCTGAAAGCGCGTCAGTGCACCACCCACCAGCGGAACTACGACGAATAGGACGATGGAAAAGACAAGCGTGTCCCACGGGATATGCACATTGTTCACGCCAAGCAGAAACTGTACAAGTGGCACGAACAGAACAAGGATCAGCAGGTCATTGACCGAAACCTGCACGAGTGTGTGCGCCGGGTCGCCCCTGGTGAGGTTGCTCCACACGAACACCATTGCCGTACAGGGTGCAGTTCCCAGCAGCACGGCCCCAGTCACGAAATCCTGAGCCATGCCTGCCGGGATGAATGCCTGGAAGATGCCCTTCAGGAACAGGCTCGCCAGCCCAAACATAAGGAAGGGCTTGATGGCCCAACTACTGCCGCTGGATATGAGGATGCCCAAAGGATGCTTCCCAACATTCTTGATGGACTGAAAGTCGATCTTCATCATCATGGGGTAGATCATGACCCAAATGAGCACGGCAATGGGCAGGTTTTGGCCCGCGTATTGCAGATTTTCCAAAACCGCCGGAATGCCGGGCAGGAATTTCCCGATCAGAATTCCTGCTGCCATGCAGAGAATGACCCACACCGTCAGATACTTCTCAAAGAAACCGATGCCCTGTGCTTTTTGCTCACTCACTTCATGTTGCCTGCTTTCTCTTAGCGCGCCGCCTCGCCCTTACGGGCCTTGGCCACAAAATATGCTTCCAGGTTCGCGGGAAACTGATAGGGCTCGCGCTCCGGTTCACCCAGCTTGGCGTTGTACACCTCCCGCAGGATAGCGTTCACGATCAGTTCCTTGGGCGGGGCGGTATATTCGACGCCGTTGTATACCCATACGCGGCAGTCCACAGTATCACCGCAAAGCTCTCCGCAGTCCTCGCAAACCGATTCCCGAAGCTCCACGGCAATGTCATTCCCGTTCACGCGAATGGTGGGTGAGCTGACAAACCGATGCTGGATAGCCAGTTCCCGAGTTGCGATGTTCACCTTGTTCACCGTGACCTCGTATCCGGCAGCATCCAGCACAACAGCGACGCTGGAAACCGCTTCGTTCAGAGCCGACTCTGTGTCCTGACACCTGCCGCATACCGTTGTGTCCAGATAAAGGAGGTCAATGGCAATCGGCTTCTTCGGCTGCGACGCCCCGCAGCAGTTCTCGCAGGTACAAGAGCATCTAGCCATTCTGTTCACACCCTTCACATATACAGGATTTCTTATCCTTGCAGATGCAGTCTTCCTTGTCTGAGGTGATGGAGCAAAAGAACAGCTTTGTTTTTTGAATGGAATCCGCATCCAGTGAGTAGTACGTCCACTTGCCCTCCTCTCTGGCCTTGACAAGTCCACACTCGCGCAGAAGCTTCATGTGGTGAGACAGCGTGGATTGCGACAACTCAAACTTTTCCAAGATGTTGCAGGCGCACATCTCACCGCAGGAGAGCATATCCACGATCATGGCCCGCTTTGGATCACCCAGTGCTTTGAACACCTTCGTATTCTCCAAGTAATAGTCCATAACGGCACCTCAAATCCAAGAACTTCGATATGAGCATTATATGCACCAAATCGAAAAACGTCAATATAAAACCGGTCTTTCAGCAAAAAAATTTGCGGGATTGCGAATGCCTTCAAAAGCCACAAGAAAGACGCGGCAAGGAGATGCAAACAAGAAACCATACGGAAAAATTCGGACATAGCACCGGATTTCTCTGTGCCCAGGAGGGGTGGATCACTCATTACGCGGTTTTGTTATATGCTTGTCAGGCGCATCACTGCATGGTACGCTCCCTCAAAAAATGCCCGCCGCATTCTTTTGAGTAGCCATAAAATCTCACTATTTCCTTCGTTTGAGTTCATCAAATATAACAGTCGGATTAGTGACCAAGAGAACCTCATTGATATGGAATTCAGCCTTGATCCCATATTTTTTTGAGGCGCAGCGGTGCACCGAAATGCATGTAAAAGTCGCAGGGTCTTGCCCTTCTACCCCATCTTTGAAAATGAGGCGCATGATTCCGTCTTTCTTTATCCGCACCCAGAAAAACCCCGGCCATTGCGCCTGGATTTTCGTCTGCCATTATTTCCAGAAAACATGGCAGTGTACATCATGAAAAAACGATACAAGGGCATACTTTTCGCAACGATAAGGATGGAGGCTTCACAATGTCAATTCTATCGACAATTTTTCGCTCGCTGCTCTCCTTCGGCGTTCTGTTCCTGCTCGCCAGGATCCTCGGGAAAAAGCAGATTGCACAGTTGACGTTCTTTGACTATGTGATTGGCATTTCTATTGGGTCAATCGCTTCTCAGTGTGCTATAGATCCGTCTATTGAGTTATTGGACTCTTTGGTTGGAGCGCTTGTATTCGCTTTTCTTGCACTGGCGTTGTCATGGATCAGCGCCAAGAGTTTTGCCGGCAGAAAACTACTGGACGGCATGCCCATAGTGGTCATTGAGAAGGGTAATATCGTTGAGCACGGGCTTAAAAGCACCAAACTGACGATCAACGACTTGTTGGAAGAATTAAGGCAGCAGGGGGTATTTAACCTTGCGGATGTGGAACTGGCGATTCTCGAAACAAACGGAGGACTAAGCATTCTGCTAAAATCTGAAAAAAGCCCCATTACACCCGAGGACATGAAATTAGCGGTCGATGCCAAAGGCTTGTGCGTGAATGTAATCCTCGATGGCAAGGTGTTGCACCATCACCTGAACACCCTTAAGCGGGATGAAGCGTGGCTTAATCAGGAGCTGCGCAAGCAAAACGTCTCGGACCCTTCCGAAGTCTTGCTTGCCTGCATAGATCAGGCAGGCGCATTGACGATCCATTTAAAGGGCTACCGAACTCCAGCTTCATCATTGGTGTAGCAGGGACGTGCATCGCCGCGAGGGCAAATCCGCTACGTGATTCGGGCAAAAAATTCGCCCATAGCGCCGGATTTCTTTGTGCCTCGGAAGGGTGGGTGCATCATTGCATGATTGCATAAGAGCCTGAGTATCGCATATACCCACCAATCATTTTGTGATTGAGGAGATCGCTTTTCTCTTTTGCTTACGTTCTCCCCATGCTTAAAAGCCCGCAAATCCTGTTTCATACAGGATTTGCGGACATTCAGACTCTTTTGAAGCTTCCGTTCGCCATAGGGGCAAGGGTCTTCCCGGCGGCGGTCCGGGCGTTACCGCATGGCCTGTATGGCCTTGCTCATTTCAATCACCAGATCCTCCGCCTGGGGGATCACGCCCAGCTTATCCAGGAAGGCGTGCATCTGCCCCTTGTAGCGGATCAGATCCACCGCCACGCCCGCGTCCTTTAACGCCTTGGCATACGCTTCGCCCTGCAGGCGCAGGCCGTCAAATTCCGGGGTGACGATGAGCGCGGGGGGCAGATCGTCAAAGCGCTCAGCGCAAAGCGGACTGACATAGGGAGAGGTGGTTAGCTTTGCATCCCCCGCCAGATACATGGCCGTCATAGGGGATACACCGCCGCTTGCCAGGGCCATTACGGCGGGCAAAATGAGGTCGCGGTGCTCCGGGGCAATATCGTAAGCACTGACGTCAAAGGTGTAGCCCTTCGTGGTTTCGGCCAAGGTTACGGCGGGATAGATCAGAATTTGCAGCTTGAGCATCCCCGTGCCCTCATCCCGGTCGCGAAGGGCACAGGCGGCGGTGAGGTTGCCGCCGGCGCTGTCCCCTGCCATGGCGATGCGCTCGCGGTCGATGCCATAATCCGCCGCGTGGGCATGGATGTGCGAAAGCACAGCGTAGCAGTCGTTAAAGCCGTTGGGATACGGCCTTTCAGGCGCGAGGTTGTAATCTACGTTCACCACCACCGCGTCCGCCAGCTCAGCAATCAGCCTGCACGGATTTTCCACCGTGAACACCGAGCCGCCGATCCAGCCGCCGCCATGCAGATAGATCAGGCATGGGTGGTTCTTTTTACCCTCGGGCTTGCGCGGCCAATGGATCCAGAGCTTCACAAGGTTTTCGCCGAAGCGGTGTTCCTCATACCGGGTGTGGATTTCGACGGTGTTGAGATTGCGGTTTGGGAAGCCCATCATTTCGCGCATGTCATTGAGGGTCATGTTCGGGCGAAAGCCCGCCGTGCCCGCGGCCTGAGCCTCCACCATCATCTGAATTTCCCGGGCTTCAAGATACCCCGGGCGTCTTTCGTCGGGCATGGGCTTTACGCGTACAGTGACACCGTTTACATTAAGTGTTTCATGGGCTTGCGAAAGGCGCTGCACCAAATCATCCGAATAGGTTTTCATAGCGTTCCTCCTTATAAACGGGTGTCCCACCTGCCGCAGAAGGCGTCCACAGGGCTGATGCCGCAAAAAGCACTGCGGCCCATCAGCTTATCCGTAAGCGCGGCGATTACCGAGTCGCTGGCCTCGTAGCAGTTGATGAATGTCTTGACTCTGGGCACATCCAAAAGATGGTAAGGGTTTGCAATGGATATGAAGATCGTAGGAATTTGCTGAATCAATTGGGGTACGTTGGCGCCCATGGGCTGAGCCCATTCGATACGCACGGTGGTCTGGTTGGATTTGGTGGCAAGGTTCGAAAGGTATATGAAAAGGTCGTAGTTGTCCAGCATTTCGCAAACGGGGTGTTGCAGCCCTTCAAACCCGGCGGTATTGGTTTGGAATACATCCACCTGGAAGCCCTCTTTTTCAAGCAGAGCCTTGAACGATTCAGTCTTGCTGGGCGCGCGGAAGAAGGCCATTTCATCGCTCGCCTCGATCGGGTACAGCAGCACGCGGGGTGTTTTTGCGGCACTCAAGGGCAAAACACCCTTTTCTTCCTTGACGAGGGTGACGCTCCTGTCCGCAGATTCTGCCGCCCAGGCCTTGTATTCGGGGAGCCCGATGGCTTTTTGAGCGTTTTCAAGGGTCAAGGGCGAGCTGTCCTTGTGCATTCCCAAGGACGCCTTAAGGGCCAGAATTCGCACCAGCGCGTCGTGCAGCCTTTCCGGCGTGATCACGCCCGTTTCGATGCCCTTTTTCATGGCATCGTAGTCTTCCTTAAGGTTTATATGGCCTGGAGATTGAGAGCATGGAGGGCGCGTACACCCTCGCGACGATCCGCATTCCGAAAATTGACGTAAATTAGCAAGAGGGGGGAGCCCCGCCCCTCTTGGGATTTTGATATGTAAAGAACTCGATGTAAACGATTTGTGCCACCACATCCAGCACATCAACGCGGGTGGCAAAAACTGTGAAGGACAAATCCTCCGCATTTTGGATGCCGCGTTAGAATTTGGCTTCAACAGCCATGAAGCCTTTACGAGGGCGTTTAAGGCTTTTTCGGCATCACTCCCATAGGAAAACCGCGCGAGCCCCGTTCGCCTCAATCAGATCGAGAAGCATGAGTTGCTGCCGAACTGCACGATGATTAACGAGGGCGTCTGCGCTCATCGTGCACATAAACACCGCCTTTCCGCGCGGTTTTTAAAGCATATAAAATTGGTTTCTCTCTTGACTTTGACGTCGCGTTAACCTATATACTTTTACTCGGAAGGAGGGATAGTCATCGAACTGCAAACCATCAGTCAAGTATCAAAGCACTTTTCCATCTCAACCCGTACACTTAGGTATTACGAGCAAATAGGGTTGATTGTTCCTGTGAAAAAGGAAGATTCCGCATACCGCGCATACGATACTGAGACCATCACACGTCTGCGTCAGATTATTATCCTGCGCAAACTCAGGATACCGCTTAAACAGATTGGCGAGATTTTGCAAAGCGCGGATGCGCGTGTTGCGATTGAAGCCTTTGAACGCAGCCTTATCGAAATTGAGGACGAAATGACCGCGCTCTCCACGATCCGCAGCGTCATTAAAGCCTTTATCGATCATTTAAATCTTGGAAGCGCCATATTCGCACTGCCGGAAGATGAAGGCTTGTTAGAAATTGTAGATGCACTGACTGTCTCCAAAATCAATTTCAAGGAGGAAAAGTCAATGGAACAACTTAACCAAGCAAGCGAGAAGCTTAGCAAATTTGAGGACAAAGATGTGCGGATTGTTTTCCTTCCGCCCATGACTGTGGCTGCCGCTTACGCATCAGGAGAAGACTGCGAAGGCAAAGCGGCGGGCATGATTCGGCAGTTTGTAAAAGAGAGCGGCTTGTTAGGAATCAAACCCGACGCCCGGAGCTTTGGTTTTGACTGCTCTAATGGGGCAGCAGAAATCGGAGAACCTTCCCATGTATATGAGGTGTGGGTGTCCGTTCCCGACGATATGACGATACCCGCGCCGCTTGTAAAACGAGTTTTCAGCGGCGGATTGTATGCCGCGCATGTGCTAAGGGCGTGGGATTTTGGAGATTGGCGTTTGTTGTGCGAATGGGTGAATGCAAGCGGCAAGTATGATAACGATTGGAATTCTCCCCGCTGGACGTCACCTGAAACAGTTTCGGGACAAGGCTTTGAAGAAACACTAAATTTCTATAACTATGTTCAAAACGGGGAAATGAAGGATTTGCAGCTTGATTTATTATTCCCAATTAAGGAGAAGGAGCATGGAAGCATTTAGTATCGGCTCAACAGTGCCATTTGGCGGCTATAACTGGCGCGTGCTTGACATACAAAACAATGCGGCCTTGTTACTAACCGAAGATATAGTAGAATTGCGGGTTTACCATGATGCTTATAAACATACGACATGGGCCGACTGCGCGCTTAGAAAATATCTGAACGGTGCGTTTTATGAGGCATTCAACGAAGCCGATCAATCAAGAATCATTCCGGTGACAAATAAAAATCCCGATAATCCTTGGTATGGCGCAAAAGGCGGAGAAGATACGCGGGATAACATTTTTTTGTTAAGCGTTGAAGAAGCAGTATGCAAATACTTTGGCGACAGCAGCGCAAAACTGCATAACCGCGGCAAAAACCAAAGGTATTGGTTTCAAAGGAAAGATGAAAACAACATGAAACGAAGAGCAACATCAGAGGGTTGTATATGGTGGTGGTGGCTTCGCTCGCCCGGCCGCGATAATCTGAAAGCCGTGTACATCCACGGTGACGGCAATATAGGCATCCAGGGCAACAACATCTTCCGGTGCAACATCACCTCCTGTTTTCATCCCCTAAACGGCGATAATCGAGGCGGCGTTCGTCCCGCTTTATGGCTGAAGCTGTAGTTTTTATTCGGCTAATCAGCATCATCCGCCCTAAGGCATCTGACAAACGCCCTGTGGCCGCCATAGCCCACACCAGAACACAGGGGACGGTCCTCTGTGTCGGCTGGCTTTGAAGGAAATAGGATGCACTCCCCTTGACAAGAGGGGAGTGCATTTCTATGCCCAGGGGAGCAAGAAAGCAGAGTAAGACAAACGTATATCATGCGCTGCTGCACGGCGGCCACTTTTTCTATGCCGTATCCCGAAAACCTGTTTAAACTTGTAAAACCTATCCATTCCCTTCCATTTCACCAAAAACCGGCAAGAATAACCCTCCATCCCTCCTTATATAAATGACGTCCTTTTTTGAAAGGCGCAAGGGAGGGGAAACGTTGCATCGTTTTGCACCTCGATCCGTGGCTTGGGCATATCCGTTGCACCCATATAGGCGCAGCCGTAGAAAGCCAAAGGAACGCATGTATCGCTTCCGGCCCAAACATCATTCGCGAAAGGCTGGAAGGGTTGTACTCCTTCTACTTATTTTCCTTCTTGACCTTGCTTTCTTCTTGTACTTTCATTCCCCATTTCCGGAAAAGCCTGCTCCCTTGCTTGCAAGCGCGAGTCCAGCGGCATCCTTATCTCCGCCGCCACTCCCATCCTTCTCCCCCGTCCATACGCCCTCCCCCACGCCTGTCCCCCTGCCTCTGCTGGTGAATGAAGCTAACCCCTTGCCGGAAGGATACGTGCCGGAAAATCTGGTAGAGCTGGAGTCCGCATGTCTAGATGGGCTTATCACCTACGCAAGCGGCGGCATCTTGGGATGCCAGGAAGCGGCGGATGCCCTCACTGCCATGATATCGGCGGCCCACACAGACGGCCTCACCGTTTGGCAGGTCAGCGACGGCTACCGCTCCATCCAAACGCAGCAGAGGATTTGGGATGAAACATATCAAAAATACCGCACCGTCAACGGCCTATCCGAAAAAAAGGCCGAAGATGCGACCAGGCGCCGAGTGGCCACGCCCGGCGCCAGCGAGCACCATACCGGGCTGGCTTTTGACCTCACCGTGCCGGGGGAATCCTTCCGCAAAACGCCGCAATCCACATGGCTTTGGGAAAACTGTTGGGACTATGGCTTTATTATCCGGTACACGGAGGAGAAGGAACGGCTGACGGGTATTGCCGCCGAGCCCTGGCACATCCGGTATGTGGGCCTTCCCCATTCTCTTCTCATGAAAGAAAAGGGGCTCTGTTTGGAGGAGTATATGGCGATTCTGCCAGCCTCTTAATACCATTCCCAATATATCAAAAATGGCTGTATGTAGCACAGGGGACAGTTCTATGTGACTGTTTTCCGGTTCCCTTAAACGGTAATCTGCATCTGATCTCGGAAGGTGAACGTCACGCCCCCCTGCTCGTTGATGGCAGCATAGTCGACCACCGCATTCCAGAGCGCAGGCGAAAACTCCGAAATAACCTCATCGCTCTTCTGCCGCAAATTCAAAAAGACATCAATGGAATGCCGCTGGGCTTGCAGTATGCCATCGAGCACCTCAAAGCATAGCAAAGACTGCCCTAATCGGGCGGCCTGCGTTGACACCAAAGGTGTCCATGAAATTTATGCAACAGGGCAATCCAAATCCGAGCCCTTCATCGTTGCCATGATGCTTTTTATTTGTGTTTGCACAGCAGATAGTGCTTGCTCAAAGGACAGTTCTCGGTCGCCCGGTGCCCTTGCTATTTTTTAACCTGCTCATCAAGAATACCGCTGCCTTCATACTTACCTTCCACTTTTAGCTCAGGCAATATAAGGATTCCATTATTGGTTAATGTGATGCCTTGAGGAACAGTGAGGAAATGATTGACGATTCTGA
>JAEZHM010000119.1 GCA_023416585.1 Bacillota bacterium | reverse complement strand
GCGACAAATAGGCGCTGACGGCGACTGGCTCGTTGAACTTTTCATGGTCCTCTAAAAACAGGATATATTTCTGACCGGCATCATACTTGAAATAATCTCCGCCGACAAGCCACGCAAAATTTATTGTATATCCACCTATCAGAATACCCTCGCAAGCACCGGAACGTATCGTTCGCCATTCGCCGCTTCCGCATAGTAAATCTGCCTTATTACCGCAAATGAAATGCTTTGCGAATTGTATGTAGTCATAATGCTTTAAGTCGCGGCACTCGCCTGCGCCCAAACCATAATAGGTAATTAAGCCTGTTTTCGCATATATGGCATTCAAAATGCTTGTTGCGTCGCTGTAACTGCTGAACAGCTTTGGGTGACGGGCGATGTTTTCATAGTCTATCAACGGGAGGATTTCATTGGCACCCCAACCGCCTCCAAAAAGAATCATCTTGACCTCATTGTCAAAAACCATATTATTCAAATCGTCTGCGCGTTCCTGCTCACTTGCAAGGTACCCATGTGTCTTTTTATATATATTGGCGCCAAGCTTAACCTTAAAGCCTAATTGTTCAATGCCCTTCACAATCTGTCGGTAGTCTTCTCCCGCAATATGGCTCGGACATATAATCCCGATAACGTCGCCTTCAGATAGTCTTTCAGCAATCATTTTATCATCCTCACTTTCTTTCGTTTAAAATCATTCTTATTTAGTCATTTCAAGCGCTTTTTCAATATCGATGGATGTAAGATGTACCCATGCTGGCCGAAAACCGCTTTTTAGCGCATCGCGGACAGAGCGGATATTGGCCAGGCGCAGCAGCAAAAAGGTACTTTCCCCTCTTTTTTACATTATAAAACCGTTGTGAATTAATGATATCAATAATTTTTCACATGGTCAAATTAACAAAATATTTAATTACCAGGCCTCAGAATAGGAAATAAAACACAATCTTTTATATTCTCGCAATTAGTCAGCACTTATACTAAACGCTCAATACCCATTCCCCATCCCGATATAGGAGGCATTCCATATTCCATAGCGGATATATAGTCTTCCTCCTTAACCATTGCTTCATCATCACCTTTGGCATTATATAAAGCTTGCTGCTCCAATCTCTTTCTCTGTTCTATTGGGTCAACCAACTCAGAATATGCATTGATAATCTCTGCTCCATTAATAATAAGCTGGAAGCGGTCAGTTATCTTGTTATTATCATCATTCGCTCTTGCCAAAGGTGACAGTTCTATCGGATGTTCAGTTAAGAAGGTTGGTTTAATGATCTTCGGCCTGCTTACCTTCTTATACATTTGGTCAACTTTCAACATCTGTTAAGCCATGCCACTTCTCAGGCAGTACTTTAAGACACTTGCCAAGAAAAGTATAGTTATCTGCTCTTACAGTTTTTTCACCTGTCTTTGTCGTAAATGTGCTTCCCTGAACACCAATAAAATCTCCAATGTCTATATGGGTATGGAAGAAGTCATATCTTTCTTTACCTATGTTATCTTCTTTGAAAGCAAGCTGCAGCTTTCCCTTTATATCTCCGATAGTAACGAATGCTAACTTACCCATTTTACGTACAGATACTATTCTGCCTGCAACACGGACACCTTCAATCCCATCTTCCAATGATTTTACAGCAATCAAATCATAATTGGTTGAATAGCGGTCAGGGTTTGTGTTAACAGTCTGGCTTAGCCTTTCAAGCTTATCTCTTCTGATTAGTTCCTGTTCTGAATACATATACATCATCCTCCTTAAAACGTAAAAAGAGCCATATAGATGTGATTGCACCTAAATGGCTCTTAGATATCTTAACCATTACAGGCACAAACACAATTAGCGTTTGTACCTGCGGAATAATCCTCAGTCCCAAACGCTTTGCCTGTAACGTTTATATTGTAAGCTCGTTACATTACACATGGATATGACTCCTTTTATTATTTTCATCATAATAGCATAGTCGTGACTTACCGTCAACCAATAATTGTAAAAGTATACTATTTCACTCTACAATATGGAAATATTCTTCCCGTAAAGCCGCAAATTATGGTAAAATAGCGTTCAGGGGATGTTATGGAGGTTTGCATATGATTTATATAGGGACGGCAGGATATTCATATAAAGACTGGATCGGGCCATTCTATCCGGAAGGCACGAAAGATAACCTGATGCTGGATTATTACGCCGCAAACTTCAACTTTGTGGAGGTCAATTCATCGTACTATCATATGCCCGGCTCCCGGCTTTTTGAAAGTATAAACCGGAAAACTCCGGAGGATTTTAAATTTGCAGTGAAGCTATTCGGAGGGTTTACACATGAAAGAAATGTCGGGACCACGGAAGCGGAGCAGTTTAAATACGCCCTCGGCCCCATCATCGAATCCGGAAAGCTGGCATGTCTGCTCGCCCAATTTCCTTATTCCTTTCACTGCACGGTGGGAAATGTCAAGTATTTAAAAAAGCTGGGTGAAATGTTCCGGGGCTTTGAAATCAATGTTGAATTCCGAAACCAGGAGTGGATAAAGGATAAGGTTTTCGATATGCTTAAGGAATCCGGCCTCGGCTTTGTTTGTGTCGACGAACCCGGTATTAAAGGACTGATCAAAAATGTAATCGTAGTTACGTCAAAAACAGCATATCTGCGGCTGCACGGGCGCAATGCCGAAAAATGGTATGGCGGTGAAGGCTCTGAAAGATATGATTATCTGTACACTGAAAACGAATTGACGGAATGGGTGGATGGAATTCATGAGCTTGAAGA
>JAEZHM010000101.1 GCA_023416585.1 Bacillota bacterium | reverse complement strand
CTAGACCGGAAATGACACCCCCAGTGACGAAAATATATTTCATCGTCTCCATGGGAACCGCCAATAAGCCTGTTAGCTATTTAGTGTTTCGCTCCTGTATTTCAGCTCCTGGCCAGCGCTCTCAAAGAGATGATCTGGGGCGGCCTTACAGTTCTCAGAGAAGACATTCTTAATGGTCCTCTACTTGGTCATGGATGAGCTATCCTTGCTTCCGTTACCTCAAGCTCCCCAGAACTTATCCTCTGCTGCCGGGTTCGCCGAGAAAAGCCAAACTTCCTTGATCAGGCCATTTTCGACGCGCATGAGGTCCACTCCCTTCATCGACATCGTCTCCCCGGACCGTTCCGCTTGGAAGTGCAAGATGGCGCTCACCAAGTCCCCGTTGCTCATGATGGCCTCGACATCATCGATCTGAAAGGTCCCTCCGCTCAGCTCCATGAACGTTCCGAAGAGGGCGAACACCTTCTCTTTCCCGTGATAGGTCATCGACAGGTGACTTGCTCCCGGCTGGTGCCAGATGATATCATCGGCAAAAATCGAGCCTAATTTGCCCATATCGCCCGTCCTCAATGCATTGAAGTATTCTCGGACAACGGCCACATTACCGTCCTTCATCACAGTGGGAGTGCTTTGTGCCATGAATGTCCACGTGAGCACTGCAGATATTTGTTATTGCACCATGGAAAAGTGGAACAGTGTCGCGTCGACCTTTGAATGTCGACCTCACAGAGCTCATCTAGTTAACACTAGCTTCAGTAGAAAAATGAAAAAAACTGACAATGACGTTCGATGCAATTTGTTTTGGTGCTTGGAATCCTACCAGGAATTGGGCAGGAAGAGGCAACGATTGCCTTTCCTTGCTGCATTGTTTGTTAACGTAGGAGGTGATCCATCTGC
This sequence comes from Bacillota bacterium, assembly GCA_023416585.1. Classification (GTDB taxonomy): domain Bacteria; phylum Bacillota; class Clostridia; order Christensenellales; family Aristaeellaceae; genus JAEWAH01. Next base: position 1,910 of record JAEZHM010000101.1, on the reverse strand, counting down.
AGGTTCCCCTACAGATACCTTGTTACGACTTAACCCTCCTTGCTGAATCTCAGTTCGAAAGCCCCAATGAGAGACATCCTTACTGAAACCCAACTCGGGTGGTTTGACGGGCGGTGTGTGCAAGGAGCAGGGGCATATTCACCGCTTGATGTTGACAAGCGATTACTACGGAATCCAGCTTCACGGGGGCGGGTTACAGCCCCCGATCCGAACTATGGATGGGTTTCAGGATTGTCTTCACCTTTCGGTGTCGAAGCCCATTGTCCCACCCTTTGTAGCGCGCGTGTTGCCCAGGGGATTCGGGGCATACGGACCTACCGTTGACCTCTCCTTCCTCTGACTTAGCGCCAGCGGTCCCATTAATGTGCGCCCCCTCCGGAGAAGGGACTAGCAATTAATGGTGAGGGTCTCGTTCGTTATCTCACTTAAGAGAACGCCTTACGGTACGAACTGACGACGGCCATGCACCACCTCTCGGAAAATCAGGTAAAGTCATCAGCTTGACCTTCATATATCCGTCGCTCCTGGTGAGTTTTTCGGCGTTGAATCCAATTGAACCGCACGCTCCTCCCGTTGCGGTGCTCCCCCGCCAATTCCTTTAAGTTTCATCCTTGCGGACATACTCCCCAAGCAGCAGGCTTAACAACTTCTCTCCGGCACTGGGCGCCCACTAAGGACCCCCAACACCAAGCCCGCAGCGTTTACACCCTGGACTACCGGGGTATCTAATCCCGTTTGCGCCCCAGGGCTTCGTCCCTCACCGTCGGATCCGTTCTAGTCAGACGCCTTCGCCACCGGTGGTCCTTCCAGGATTACAGGATTTTACCCCTACCCCAGAAGTACCTCTGACCTCTCCCGGTCCCAAGTCTCCCAGTCTCCCCGGAATTCGGACAGTTAAGCTGCCCGATTTACCCAAGGATTTAGAAGCCCGGCTACGGACGTTTTCGGCTCAATAATATCGACCACCACTCGGGGCGCGGGTATTACCGCGGCGGCTGGCACCCGTCTTACCCGCCCCTTACTTCTCCTGTTTTTTAGACAGAAGAACAGCTAACACAAAGTGCTAGCACTTGGAATTCCCTCGTCGGGGTTTCCCCCATTGCGAAGTTTTCGCGACTGCTGCGCCCCGTAGGGCCTGGACTCATGTCTCAGAGTCCATCTCTGGGCACCCTCTCTCAAGGCCCATATCCGTCACGGGCTAGTGGGTCCGTTACACCCACTACTGCCTGATAGACCGCAGACCAATCCTAAGGCACCGGAGTTTTCGACCTTAGAGCATTCCAGCATCTAAGATCTATGGGGTATTATCCTCAGTTTCCCGAGATTATCCCCCACCTTAGGGCATGTTATCCACGTGTTACTGAGCGGTCCGCCGAGACCTTACGTCTCTCGACTCGCATGTCTTAATCGTATTCCAATAGCGGTGGCCGCCGGCAGGATCAACCGGAATCCATTCCTTAAGCAACAGAAGTTGCCGTCAGGACACACTTAATAGGTTGGCAGGATTTCCAAGTTTCACCAGCGTAACCACGCTGTGATATTATTCCTTGTTCTTGCATTAATTTGGGTTGGTTACATTGCATCGAACGTCAGAACCAAGAGAGCGCGCAGGGATGATCCCGCGGAGATCTTAGTTCTCCATGTCTTTTGTCCGAAGCTTTGGATACGATCGCATCATAGCCGGCCTTTCGACCGTCGCTCTGGACCGTTTCGCAGCATCGGTTGCTGTCTAACGCAGCTCTCCCTCAAATACAGGTCTTGTATTTAAGCATTTGCATGCCGGGATTCTGCGTCATTCCGCGGATGTGTATGTTTGTTTTCCACATCCGAGGGGAACCATCATAAGATAGATGTAGTATATAAGGATTTTCACAGGTCGTGAATGCCCTTTTTTTACATCAATCTATGTG
>JAEZHM010000083.1 GCA_023416585.1 Bacillota bacterium | reverse complement strand
GTCAATGTGCCCGCGCAGGCGTTCTGGCTGAAGTTCGCAAGCGCGAGCATTATGAAAAGCCCAGCGTAAAGCGCAAGAAAAAAGCAGAGGCTGCCCGTAAGCGCAAGTACTGATTTTTCATGCCTGGTCCTTTCCCCTTAGGGAAAGGGCCTTTTTTATTTTACAGGACGTGTACTGGCATAAACAACTTGTGAATTCGCATTTCCCAAGCAAATTATCTTACGGAAGCATTGCAACCTGCAACTCTTTTTGGTATAATTCATACAGAGCTGTTTGAAAAGAGGCTTCCATGGAATACGCCTTCCTTTTGTGGCCCCATGCCAACACAAGATATGTAACATCCTTGCGAAAACTGGCCTATCAGGAATTGCGTTGCATGCTGAAAGCGTGCGGCGTTCCGGCTGAGATTTCCTGGACAGATCTAGGAGGCGCTCCCTGGCTTCATGTTTCTTGTGCCACTCTTTCATCTTCTGCTCTGCGTTTGATTTCCGGCCATTCTTCTATTTATATGGGTGCTACGCTGGAAAGCGGGCTTCTTCGCCCGCTTGAATACAAGGAACCTGATTATCTTCCCCCCGACATGGCCGAAGTACTCAAATACAAAGGAAAAACGAACGCTTCGTTCACAGGGCTGATGCTCAATTGTGCCCTGTGTGCCAGTACGTTTATTCAAAACCAGGAACCGCTTTTAATCATGGATCCTATGTGCGGAAAAGCAACCGGGTTATTTTACGCAATTACTCGCGGGCACAATGCCACCGGCATAGAAATAGACGGGAAAGATGTTCAGGAAGCAGGCGATTACCTCAGCCGCTACCTGCAGCTTCACCGCATAAAGCACAAGGCTGTTAAAGGTAGTATGACCTTACCCGGCGGAAAAAGCGCACCTTTCACGGCCTGGCAGATTGCCGATACAAACGAACACTTTAAGGCGGGTGACACGCGTACCCTGAAATTGATTCAGGGGGATACGATGCAAAGCTTAGCCATGCAAAAGAAGCAAAGCGTACATTTGATGATCGCCGACCTGCCCTATGGCGTGCAGCACGCGCCCAGACAGGATCAGTATATGGATGGTTTCCTGCCACTACTAAAAAAAGCGCTTCCGGGATGGCATCAGGTTCTTAAACCCGGCGGAGCCATTGCACTCTCCTTCAATACGTACACTCTGAAAAAGGCCGATCTTACAAATGAATTGCATAATGCCGGATTTGTTGTATTAACCGAAGCACCCTATAATGATTTTGAACACTGGGTAGAACAAGCCGTTCAGCGGGATCTGGTAGTTGCCGTCAAAGAATAACCGTATCTTCCATGCATAAAACGCATGTACATTGCATAGCGTATTTACATGCATATCTTTGCCCGTTTACGCCCTTACACGCCATATTTGAGGAGGACATATTGCCCATGCTGGATCTTCAATCCATGACCGTTTTATCCCTTAGAAAGCTGGCCCGGGAAAAAGGCATCAAATTAAGCGCCGGCCTTGACAAAGAAGGCATCGTGACGCGCATTGCCGCGGCCCTTTCAGAAAACGCGGAGCCTTTACAATCCACCCCCATTCAAGAAGAAGCCGCCCCAGTACAAGAGGAGATCGTCTTAAAAAGGAAAGAGCCTGCCGTAAGCATGGATTTGAATGATGAGTTCGATACAGAGGTCGATGAGGCCGCAGATGAGGATTCGGATTTAGCCTCAGCGCCGCCCCCCGCCGCCGCCCAGGAAAAGCCTTCCGAAGGTCCGCAATACAAGCCCGCATGGACAAATCCCCAATACAGCCGTTCCTCCACGGGACCTGTCTATTCCACCAAGCCTGCCTGGCAGGCCAGGTCCATCACGCCGTCACCCCGTTCGGCGCCCGCCATGCGTCAGGAGACAGTGCGGCCCAATCCTCCTCCCCGCCCGGCGGGATATGCGCCGCGCTTTGGTCCCGATGCCCCCGATACAAGCGAAACTACTCCTCCCGCGCCCAGCCGTTTTGGCCCAGCGGCGCCAGCCGCAGCTGTCCGCAGGGAGAATACGGAGCAGGAGCAGGATCCCTTCCGCGCCGCAATAAGGCAGGAAACGTTCCGCCCTGCAGCCCAGGATACGTATATGCGGCCCGCACAAAGAAGCGAAACGCCTCGCCCCGCCTACCGTCCCGACACCTACCGGGAAGATGCCTACAGGCAGGACGGGTACCGCAGCGATGTTTCCCAGTCCGATCCCTATAGGGCAGAACCTCCAGTGAGGGAACCTTACCGCCAGGAAACCTACCGGCAGGAATCATTAAGGCCCGACAGCTTCAGGCAGGAGCCTTTCCGCCAGGAATCTTTCCGCGCCGAATCCTTCCGTCCGGAATCTTTCCGCCAGGAAACGTATTTCCGCCCCCGGCGGGACACGGGCTATTATAACCGCGAGCTGGGTACCTCCAACCCCGCCGTGCCGGAAATGCTGGCTACCGGTGAGTGCGGCGACGGCAGCGGCATATTGGAAATCCATCCCGAAGGTTACGGCTTTTTGCGGGCGGAAAACTTCCTGCCCGGCAATAAGGATGTGTATGTATCCATCGCACAGATTCGCCGTTTCGGCCTGCGCACAGGCGACCACATTACAGGCAAAACAAGGCCGCAGCGGGAGGGCGACAAATACAGCGCGCTGTTGTACATCACCGATGTCAACGGCATCCACCCCGACGAATTGAGGGATCGTATCTCCTTTGATGATCTGACGCCAATTTATCCCAACAAGCGCATCACGCTGGAAAACAGCTCGGATAACACCGACCTTGCCATCCGTATGGTGGACCTGATCGCGCCCATCGGCTTTGGCCAGCGTGCGCTGATCGTGGCCCCGCCCAAGGCGGGCAAGACCACCATATTGAGCAAGATTGCCAACGCCATCACCCGCAATTATCCCGATGTTCATGTGATGGTGCTGTTGGTGGATGAGCGGCCCGAAGAAGTGACCGATTTGCGGGAATCCATCCAGGGTGAGGTGCTGGCCTCCACATTTGACGAGATGCCCGAAAACCATATCCGTCTGGCGGAAATGGTTTTGGAGCGGGCACAAAGGCTGGTGGAACAGAAGAAGGACGTGGTGGTGCTTATGGACAGCATCACACGCCTAAGCCGTGCCTACAACGCCGTGGCCCCGCAAACTGGCAGAGCCATGTCTGGCGGTCTGGCTCCGGGCGTACTGCACAAGCCCAAGCATTTCTTCGGCGCTGCCAGGAATGTTCGGGAAGGCGGAAGCTTGACTGTAATCGCCACCGCATTGGTGGAAACGGGTTCCCGGATGGATGATATCATCTTTGAGGAATTCAAGGGCACCGGCAACATGGAATTGGTACTGGACCGGGAGCTTTCGGAAAAGCGTGTCTTCCCCGCCGTGAACCTGCAAAAGAGCGGCACAAGGCGCGATGAACTGCTGCTAAGCGCCAAGGAACTGGATGGAATCCGCTCCATCCGCGGCGTGCTTTCCTCCGCCAATGCCAAGGACGCCACAGAGCAGCTTTTGTCCATGATGGAAAAGACAAAGTGCAACGCAGACCTGTTTGCAAGACTGCAGGACTGGATTACTATGTGGGAGAAAAGCGGTTTCGTTTTGCAAAGATAACCGCGTTTTCATAAAAGGTGAAGGCAATTTATTAAAATCATAAAACCAGCGCTTGCAAACTGACTCAGCCTATGATAAAATACTGTCTGCGGCTGTAAAAGGCCAAGTAGCGCATGCGCAAAAGAGGTGAGAACATGAAAGATAAAATACATCCCCAGTATGGGAAAGCCACCGTTCGCTGCGTGTGCGGTGAAACGTTCGAAACAGGCTCCGTGAAAAAGGAACTGAAGGTGGAAATCTGCTCCAAGTGCCATCCTTTCTACACCGGCAAGCAAAAGCTGGTGGACACCGGCGGGCGCGTGGATCGTTTCAAGAAGCGTTTCGGAATGTAATCCATCGAACAACAGAGAAGCAGAACGGCTTGCCGCCCTGCTTCTTTTTTTTCGGAAGCACTGATTTATTCAGGCAGATATCCGCGGCCGCTTTTTCATCCCCACTTCGTCGCACATCCGGTCGCCGTAGCGCTGCTAAGGCTCCCTTCTGGCTCCTTGTGGGAATAAAAAATCACCTCGCGGCTCTTCCGCCTTCACTAAATCAGCGGTTCCTTATTATTGTCAGAAACTTACGGCAGGGATAAACAAGCTTCATGTCGAATGACTGTATATTGCCTGTGTTTAATCCGGGCGGAAAGAGGTATGATGCTATGAGCAATTCTACCGCACAAAAGCGTGTTGATATCGGCGGTCAGGCCGTTATGGAAGGCGTCATGATGAAGGGGCCGGAGGCTATCGCCGTGGCGGTGCGCCGCCCCAACGGAACCATCGTGGTCAAGCGCGATACGTATGTCCCGCCTTCAAAAAAACATAAATGGATGGGGTATCCCTTCTTCCGGGGGATCATTGGCATGGGCAGCATGCTGTCCCTTGGTATGAAAACGCTGCAGTTAAGCAGCAATATGCTGGGGCTGATGGATGAGGAGCCATCCAAATTCGAAATATGGCTGTCCAAAAAGCTTGGCAAGGGCATTGACAAAATCATTATGGGTACAGCCGCGGTGCTGGCCATCGTACTGGCCATCGGCCTGTTCTTCGTACTGCCTGCGCTGGTGGGCAGCGCTTTGAGGCAGGCTTTTGAATCCAAGGTGGTCGTCAATCTGCTGGAGGGGCTGACCCGCATCCTGATTCTGATCGGCTACATGGCCTTCTGCGGCACCATCCCAGATGTGCGGCGCACCTTCCAGTATCATGGTGCGGAGCATAAAACGGTATATTGCCATGAACATGACCTTCCGCTGACACCAGAAAACGCCCGGCAGTTTTCTCCTCTGCATCCCAGGTGCGGCACCACGTTCCTTCTGATCGTGTTCGTGCTGGCCATTCTGCTCTATACCCTGGTGGGCTATAACGGCAGCAACTATATTCTGCGGGTATTAAGCCGCCTGGCATTGCTACCCATAGTGGCCGGGATCAGCTATGAAATATTGAAGGGCCTTGCCCATGCCAACGGCAAGCTGGTGCAGGCGCTGCGCTGGCCGGGGCTGATGATGCAGAAGCTTACCACCCGCACCCCTGACGACAAGATGCTGGAAGTAGCCATCGCCGCCATGAACGCCGCGCTGTACGGCCTGCCGGAAGGTGAAAAGACCCAGGACGGCTATACCGTTATAAACGCCGTCCCCAATGCGGAACCCATCCAGGCATGACCATTCATGAGGCTTTGAAAGAAGCGGCGGAAGCGCTTTTTAAAGCGGATGTTCCCGACAGCCACCTGGACGCGGAACTCCTTCTCGCCCATGTGCTGAACGCAAATCGAATGGAGCTTACGCTTCGTGGACGTGAAGCGCTTTCCCCCACAGCACATAAGGAGTATAATAGGCTGCTTGCACTTAGGATCCAAAGGGAGCCTCTGCAATACATCTTAGCCTGCCAGTACTTCATGGGCTTTCCACTGTACGTGGATGAAAACGTGCTGATTCCCCGCCCGGAAACGGAACTTCTTTGCGAACAGGCGCTTCTTTGGCTTAAAAAGCAAAACCTGCCTTCCCCCACAGTGCTCGATCTTTGCACCGGCAGCGGTGCGCTGGCTGTTGCCATTGCCTTAATTGAGCCTAAAGCCGAGGTTTTTGCCGCAGACATTTCCGGAAAAGCGTTGTTTATCGCTAAGAAAAACGCCGAAACACACCACGCGAAAGTAACGTTTTATCAGGGCGACTTCCTGTCCGCGGTATCTAAAATGCAATTTGACCTGATCGTATGCAACCCTCCTTATATCCCAAAAGCGGACTGTGAAACGCTGCAGGCGGAAGTGCGCTATGAGCCCCGTATTGCCCTGGACGGCGGCGCGGACGGCCTTCTTTTTTACAGGAAGCTGGCACTGGAAGCACCCTCAAGCCTTTGCCCCGGCGGGGCGCTTTTTTGCGAAGTGGGATATGATCAATCAGAAGCGGTGAAAAACCTGTTTTCCCCAGCATTTACGCAGGTAGAAGTTTTTCAGGATTTAAACCGGATCCCTCGGATCGTATCCGCCATATCTTCCCTCTCAGGAGGAACCCATGTTTGACAAGTTTGAATGGATGCAAAACAGGTACGAGGAATTGTCCACCGCAGTATCCCAGCCCGACATCATCGCCGATCAGGCGCTGTGGAAAAAGCTGGTGCGTGAGCATGCACAATTGGAGCCTTCCGTACGTGCCTGGGAAGATTACCAGCTGCTTCTTTCGGAGCTTAACGGTACCCAGGCCCTACTAAAGGACCCTGACCTTGCGGATATGGCCCAGGAGGAGCTTCGCGCCCTGCTTGGCCGCAAGGAGGAAGCGGAACAGCAGTTGAAGGTGCTGCTTTTGCCCCAAGACCCCAACGACCAGCGCAACATCATCATGGAGATCCGCGGCGGCGCCGGCGGCGAGGAAGCCAGCCTGTTCGCGGCGGAACTGATGCGCATGTATACACGCTATGCCGAGCGCCACAACTGGCGTGTGGAGCCGGTCAGCATCAATGAAACGGAGCTTGGCGGCGTGAAGGAAGCCGTGTTTTCCATGTACGGCAACAGCGTTTTCAGCCGCTTAAAGTTTGAAAGCGGTGTTCATCGCGTGCAGCGCGTTCCTTCCACTGAATCCTCCGGGCGCATTCACACCAGCACCTGCACCGTGGCCGTGCTGCCTGAGGCGGAGGATGTGGAAGTCAACATCAATCCCGGCGATTTGCGCATAGACGTATACCGCTCCACAGGCCATGGCGGCCAGTGCGTCAACACCACCGACTCGGCGGTACGCATCACCCACCTGCCCACGGGGCTGGTCGTAACCTGCCAGGATGAAAAAAGTCAAATCAAAAATAAAGATAAAGCCATGAAGGTGTTGAAATCCCGCCTGCTGGAGCGCATGCAGGCGGAAAAGGATGCGGCGTACGCTCAAAACCGCCGCGGCCAAATCGGCACAGGGGACAGGAGCGAGCGCATCCGCACGTACAACTTCCCCCAGGGCCGCGTCACCGACCACCGCATCGGCCTTACCCTATACCGCATAAACGATATCATCGACGGCGATCTGGATGAAATCATCGACGCGCTGCGAGTGGAAGAGCAAGCCCAGCAGCTCAAGCAGCTTGGCCAGGAATCATAACAACTTCGAAAAAGTGGCAATGCCACTTTTTCGAGCCTGCACCATTCCCTTATGCTGTTGCGCACCAGCCTTCGCTTTACTTGGCTGGTGCGAACATCACGGCCAGGGAATGGCGTAAGGAAACCTTGCTTCGCAAGGCTTCCGAAGCCACCACACATGCCGCTGGCTTCGGATTTTCAGTCGGAGGGGTGTACCCCTTGGACACCTTCCCCAGTTACCTATCCACGAAAAGTTCTGTAGGCATAACGCCGCTTTCTACCAGCATACCTTGCATGCAGGGTATGAAGGGGGAAAATGCTATGGACTATGGAACGATGCTGATCCTCAGCGCCTGCGCAGGTTTTCTGGGAACGGGGCTGGGCGGTCTGATTGCCATCCTCTTGCCCCGTCTTTCTTCCCGGGCTATCAGCCGTATTCTGCACTTCACAGGCGGGCTGATGATATCCATCGTCTGCTTTGAACTTTTGCCCGAGGCGCTGCTTCTTGATCAGTTAACAGCGATCATTACCCTTCTGGCCGGTATTCTCTTCATGCTTGTGTCCGATGTGGTTCTCACGCGGTATGAGCGAAAACACGGCGGCAATTCCCTGCTCCTCTCAGGACTGCTGATCGGTATCGGCATTGCGCTTCACAACCTGCCTGAAGGGCTGGCGGTAGGCGCGGGGTATGCCGACGCCCCCATGTTCGGCCTGGCGCTTTGCCTGGCCATCGTGCTCCATGATGTACCGGAGGGCTTATCCATGTCACTGCCGCTTCGCGAAGGCGGCATGAAGTTAAGCCGTGTGCTTTTTGCCGCACTTCTCAGCGGTTTTCCTACGCTTCTGGGCGCCCTCATCGGCATGTACGCCGGAGGATTCGGGCATCAGGCGCTGGCCGCCTGCCTGGGGCTCGCGGGCGGAGCGATGCTGCAGATCACCTGCGCCAGCCTTTTGCCCGAAGCGCAGAAGAAAAGCGCGGGCCGCATAGAAACGCTGTTATTGTCCCTTGGCATCGTATCAGGATGCCTGCTGGCATTATGGTTATAATGCAAATGATTGATAAGGAGCCTGCCCCTGATGGAAACCCACTGCCTTAAACCCACAGATGAAGCTATCCAATATGCCGCCTCTCTTTTGAAAAATGGAGAGCTGGTCGCCTTCCCTACGGAAACGGTATACGGCCTTGGTGCCGACGCGCTGAACGAAAAGGCGGTTTTATCAATATTTGCCGCCAAGGAGCGCCCGGCGGACAATCCCCTGATCGTGCATATCACCGAAAGGGAAGATTTATTGCCCCTGTGCCATCCCACTGAAAAGGCGCTGAAATTGATGGACGCCTTCTGGCCCGGGCCGCTGACGCTTCTCATGAAAAAGACAGCCGCCGTTCCCGATGTGACCACAGCAGGCCTTGATACGGTAGCTATACGCATGCCCTCCCACCCGGTAGCCAGAGCGCTTATAAAAGCCTGCGGCTGCCCTGTGGCCGCACCCAGCGCCAACCGCAGCGGCCGGCCCAGCCCGACGAAGGCTTCGCATGTGGCAGAGGATATGGCAGGCCGCATTCCCCTCATTTTGGATGGCGGCCCCTGCGATGTGGGTTTGGAATCGACGGTGGTGGATATGACAGGGGAAATACCCCTGGTGCTGCGTCCAGGCGGAATCACGCCGGAAATGCTGGCTTCGGTGGCCGGCTCTGTGGAAACGGCAAGAAGCATCCTTGCACCGCTAAAGCCTAACGAGGCCGCTCCTTCCCCCGGCATGCGCCACAGGCATTATGCGCCCAAGGGCCTGCTGACGCTGGTGAAAGGCACGCCGGAGAACGTTATTAACGCCTGCAAAAGGTTGTACGATGAATCCATCCAGGATGGTAATCCAGCGTGTATCCTGGCGCTTTCAGAGCACTTAGCAGCCTATGGCGAAAGACATGTGCAAGACATAGGAAGCATGCTTTGTCCCCAGGAGGTGGCAGCCAAGCTGTTCGACGTGCTGCGCATCATGGACCGGGAAGGGATGAAAAGCATATTCAGCGAGGTCGTGGAAGCAAACGGCCTGGGCCTTGCTATCATGAACCGGCTTGGCCGGGCCGCGTCCTTCCATTTTTTTGATGCCGACAAAGAATAGCGTTTATCTGAAAAGCAAAAATACTCATCAACCGGAAAACAGGAGGTCGCATGGCCCATATCTTGTTTCTGTGCACGGGTAACACCTGCCGCAGCCCAATGGCCAAGTGCCTGATGGAGGACATGTCAAAGCGGCTCCATCTGCCCATTACCTGCGACAGCGCGGGGCTTATCGCTTTTCCCGGCGCCCCGGCATCCCCCGGTGCGCAGCGTGCCATGGCCGCAAGGGGCCTATCCCTTCGGGGACACCGCTCCAAGCGGATAAGCACAGCGCTTGTAAAAAAAGCCGATGTGGTTTTGTGTATGACGGAGGCACATAGGAACGAATATATACAGCGGTTTCCGGAATATGCCGGCAAAGCGCATGTATTCATACGGCCTGTGCCTGATCCCTTCGGCGGCAGTGACAGCCTGTATGTGCAAACAGCGGATCAACTGGCTTCCCTTTTGGAAGAATGGCTCCAAGAGCATTGATTTTCCTGAAAAAATTCATTTTAGCCTTGACAAGCCATGGGAAAATATTATATGATAGCCATTGGCATCAATAGACTCCGCTAGCCCCGGGACTATTGACAATGGCGGGCGCATGCGACCATCATGGGTTCCGCGTACTTTTAAGACCTAATCCGAGGAGGAATACCTTTTGAAGACCTTTATGCCCAAGGCCGATGCCATCCAGCGGAAATGGTATATTGTCGATGCAGACGGGCTGGTGCTGGGCCGTTTAGCCAGCCAGGTTGCCGGAATACTTCGCGGCAAGCACAAACCTATCTATACGCCCTTTGTGGATACGGGCGACCATGTGATCATCATCAACGCCGACAAGGCGATTCTCACCGGCCGTAAGCTGGATGAGAAAATCTATTACAAGCACACCGGGTATCCGGGCGGCTTGAAAGAGATCGTCTACCGCAAACTGATGGCCGATAAGCCTGATTTCGCGGTGAAAAAGGCTATCGTTGGCATGCTCCCCAAGGGGCCTCTTGGCCGCCAAATGGCCACCAAGCTGCGGGTGTATGCAGGCACCGAGCATGGCCATGAAGCCCAGCAGCCCGAAAAACTGGAACTGAAGTGACGCGGAAAGGAGCGTAATACAACATGGCTCAAGCAGATTTCAATGCCGTTGGCCGCCGTAAGAAGGCTGTTGCCCGCGTCCGTTT
>JAEZHM010000064.1 GCA_023416585.1 Bacillota bacterium | reverse complement strand
GCGAAAATCCATCGAAATGAACGCTGCAGCCAGCGAATTTTCGATGGATTTTTTGGTTGAATCGCAAAATATTCCTTCATATTCAGGCTTGTCCCCATTCTTCGACCCCATAAAGTTCCTTCTGTTTTATTTTTGTAAGGCCTATGCTTGCTTTTTCATAACGGATACAAGTTTTGGCGTCCATCTTGCATCCCTGCGCAGCCGGCCATCCAGCAGTTTCAGGATAAGCACGCTTATCATAAGTCCTGCAGCCGCGCCGATGACGGCAGGCATATCTCCACCCAATGCGTAGCCTGTGAATAAACCAGCCATAAGCCCCACAAGAGGCATGGCATAAGCCAGCAATGACGCTTTGGCCACCTGCCCTTCCGGCATGCTGACGGTAACAATATCTCCCACCTGCGCATCCCCTGGGATCTGTAACATGGCCTTGTGCTTCTCCCCGGTGCAAGCCCGGCAGCTTTCGCACGCTTCAGGCCTGCAAAACTGAACGGTCAACAGACCGTCTAACACTTTAATTACTTCTCCTGTTTGTTCCATTATCGCTTGCCTTCTTCCCGGCATGCCGTCCAAATCATCATGCCCAGAATTATCATAACATATACATCTGTTTCATGCAATGACGGCCAAACGCATAGCATCTGGCCGTCATCGCACAATTTTTCCCACTGTTCACTTGTATTCCAGGCATCGCTCTTAACTGCGTTTGACCATTACTGTTGCTTTTTAGACATTTCATCTGAACCCCTTGCCGTATAAAGATTCTTCGGTCGCTTCACTTCCTCAGAATGACACGCAGGAGCTTTCATCAGCGTTTACATCAGGGGAGCAACGAGGGGGCTTCGACCCCCTCGTTACTCCCCAAGAATTTGTAAAGCTAATTATGAATGCTGATAGAAATTGAAATGTTAAATGGATTTGAGCATACTTGCAGGGATGCAATGAAGGGGTGCAACCCCTTCATTTGAAATCGTGCAAAAATCGCTAAAATGACGCATATGCGTCATTTTAGCGAAAGCGAAGCGTCCTATATCATATTCCCCGCCATGATACGGATATTCTCCGGAACTTCCCCGGTGTGGGCAGTGGCAAGGGTCAGGATCATGGTGGCCTCGGTTTGGGTCAGTTCCTTCTTTTCCACCAGCACGGTCACGGCGCCCCGCTGTACCACCGCCACGCAGGGCGCAAGGCCCGCCCCGGTCAGCGCGCCTTCAATGGCAAGTTCGTTTTCCCGGCAGCGGATCATCTCCTGCAATTCCTCCTGGGCCTGGTTGCGGGCCGCCTGATCCACCTTTTCGTTGGAAACAAGGGTTTGAAGCGCCGCCATATCTGCCTGCCTTGTCGCCTCCCGCTTTTCCTGATACTGCATAAGTGGCGTCTTTGAGACTGTTGGCGTGGGCGTGGCGCCGATCCCATCTGTACGGCTGATAGGCAGCGATACAGTCTTCAGTTCTCCCAGCTGATACTGGTTCCATAGGTAGGAACCCGCCAGAGTCAGCAGCAGTACACACAGAAAAATCAGGTTCTTATGCTTTTTAAAAAACGCAAACATGTGCATCCCCCTTTACTTCAGCGGTCTTTCCCCCATGGGGTATACCTGAACGGACTGTTGATCAAGCCCAAGCAGCGTTTCCACGGCGCGCATCAGCATCAGCCGTACCTCCACCTTGTTCGCACCCTCCGCCACCACTACCGCACCAATTGGAGCGGTATTTTTAGTCTTCTCCCCCCACAAATTCGTGTTTTCAGGCCCATAATAGATGGATATCTCCACTTGTCCACATCCTTCCATGGCGGAAAGCACCTGGGCGATCCTCTTTTCCATGGCGCTCTGCCCGCCGGACAAGTTGAAATCGGTCAGCAGCAAAGCACCGGACAGCGCAAGAAGCAGCACCAATATCAGCCACTGGCCGTGCTTTTTTTCCTTCCACTTTTCCCACAGCGCTTTCATGCTTGTCACTTTCAAGTTCCTCCCGCTTCCACATGGATCAGGCTTTCCGGTAAGGACAGCGCACTGGCCACCTGCTCCCGAAGCTTTTGATACTCGCTTTTAAGTATCCCTTCCCCCGCAAAGGCAGGCACAATCGCCGCCGTCATCCGCAGACGGACGGCTGTGATCTCCCCTTTGTCCGATAGCTCCGCAACGACTTCAGCGTCCGCATAGCCCGCATCTTTTGCCGCCCGCAGCGCTGCATCCTGCACCTGCCTGCGCAAACTGTCAAGTACGGCATCCCGGTAGCTGCCGGGATCGCGGATCATAGAGAACTCCGCCTGCTGCTGAAAACGCATAAGGCCGGCGATGTCCGGAAGAGGAAGCTTCAATATGTTCAGGATGGACGTGAGGATGGTGAGCATCATCAAAAGCCCCATCACCATCCGCCCGGCCTTTCTTAATCCTCCCTCCGGCAATAGGTGTTCTGCCAGGGTGGTCAGTATCCCCAGCACCGCCATCTGCCTTAAGAACGCGTTCATTGGTACCCTCCTAGCGCAGCATCACGGTAAGGTTGCCCACCACCAGCATCTGGGCGATCAAAAGCAGGAACATGGCGCTGATGGATAGCTGGATGATAAACAAAAGCATCAGCACATTGGAAAAATCGTACAGGCAGTCCACAATGTTGCTTTCCGCCACCGGCTGCATGATGGCCGCACTAATCCTGTAGATAAGAACCGCGCACAGTGACTGGATCATGGGGCTGATGCAAATACCTACCAACACCATCAGCCCCGTTGTGCCCAGCGCATTCTTGATAAGCAGTGAGCATCCCACCAAAGTATCTACCGTATCGGCAAACATGCCGCCCACAATGGGCACGAAGTTGTCGATGGCATACTTGGCGGTGCGGATGGAAACGCCGTCCACTGCCGCGGTGCCCAAGCCCTGCACCATGGTCACGCCGATGAATACGGTGAAGGAAACGCCCAGCGTCCAGTTGGCCATTTGCTTAAAGAGCGATGCCAGGCGGCTTACGTGCAGCTTTTCACTCACATGGTCCAGTATGATAAGCACCGCTGCACCCACGGCAAAAGGCATGGTCACATTGCGTATCAGGGAAGTCATGGTACCGCTGGCTGCCACCACCGCCGGCTGAAAGAACGCGGCGCTGGCCGTTCCGCCCACCGCAGCCAAGAGCGTTAGCAGCAGCGGGAACAGGTTTTGCATGGCCCCTGACAGCAAATCAATGGTCCTTTGCGCCAGGGCGATATGCTCCGTCAGGTCCTGTACCATGAAGATGGCCACCAGCAAGAAGCATACGTACCGGCTGATTTCAGCCACGGCATCCCTGGCAAAAGCGCCGCGCATGTGCATCAGGATGCCGCATAAAACCGCGGGCACCAATACCCTTGTAATACGCCACAGGCTTCCCGTCAGCGCGGACAAAAGGCTTTTGCCCAGGGATTCCAGCAGCTTTCCAAAATCCCAGGTGATTTCCCCCCGCGCCAGTTTCAGTACCGTATCCTTTACGTCGATGTGCTCTGTCGTGACGCTGTCCACAGCCTTTTGAAACTCGGCTACCGACAGGGAGTCCAGCACGTTTTCAAGGCCTTTCTCCAGTTCCTCGGCTTGAGCCGGCAGGGACAGCAGGAGCAGGGCGATCAGCAGCCATATAAGGCGCTTCACGGCACCACCTCCAGCACAAGCTCCACCAGCGCCACGATAACAGGGGACGCCATGGCAAGTACAAGCACCTTGCCGCCCATCTCCACTTTGGCGGCAAGGCTGTCCTCGCCGGCATCCCGGCAGGTCTGAGCTGCAAACTCCGAAACGTAGGCTACCCCCACCACCTTCAAAAGTACCTTTATGTAATCCTGGGCAAGGCCCGCCTTGTCAACAAGCTGCTCCATCACAGCCACCACAGCCTGCAGGCGGCTGACCGCCAGGAAAAACACCAGTACGCCTGCCGCCATTGCGATGAGTGGCGCGATTTCCGGCCTGGACCCACGGACCACCATGGCCAGGAGCGCCGCTGCCACCCCCAGGCCGGCGATCTGCAGGATTTCCATAGGCACACGCTCCAACGCATCATTTAGTACAATTGAAAAATGCTTTTGACGCTGGTGAAAAGCTCTGCCACCAGGTTGACTACCATCAGCAGCACGATCACAAGGCCAGCCACTGTAGTAAGCATGGCCATATCCTCCCGGCCGGTGCGGGACAGAATCTGACTGATCACCGATACCATTATCCCGATGCCCGCTATTTTAAAAAGCAGTTCCACCTGCATGATGATCTGCCCTTTCCTTCCTTGATGCTTTACAACAGAATGAGAAGCAACGCCGCGCCTGCGGCCAGACCCAGGCTGCGGTACAGCTTGCAATCCCGCTGCGCCTTTTCTTCCGCTTCCTTTTTCAGCACTTTCAATTGCTCAATGGTTTGGGCAATGGCTGTTCTGCGCTTTTCCAGCACGCCGGTGCCAAGCGATGAAAAGCAGGCCGCCAGCACCTTTTCTTCCTTTGTATCCGTGCTTTTGCAGGAGGATTGCCATGCCTGCGCCGATGTCATGCGGGGGTTCTGGGCAAGAGCGCGGGAGAATGCTGCCAAACGCTTTGCTATTTCCCCATCACCCTCCCCCTCCTGCAGGACCACCTCACGCAGGGGGATTCCATCGTGCTGCAGCTTTAGATCCATCATTTCCAGAGCTCTGATCCAGGCCGCCAGATACTCCACACGCTTTTTCAGCCTGAAGGACGCTTCTATGCCCAGCAGCGCACAGGCTGCCGCCGCTATCAGGCCGCACACCAGGCGGATCATAGTACATTCAGGCAGGAGTCGTGAAAAGCGGTAATCCGCCCGGGTACACTCCTGTCCAGCAATACATACAGCCCAAACACCTTTTCCTGCATCAGCGCCCTGAGCGCGGGCCGCTCCATCGCTTGATTCAGGCTCTGCCCGTGCACACTTGTCATCACCGGCACGCCACAGCGCACAGCCTCCAGCACCGCCAATGCGTCCTCCTCTCCACCCAATTCATCAGTAACCAAGCATCCAGGCGCCATGGAGCGCAAAAGCCACTGCATCCCCACAGATTTTGGGCACCCGTCCAGCACATCGGTATTGCGCCCCACATTCAACTGCGGCACGCCATGAACACAGGCAGCCAATTCACCCCGTTCGTCGATCATACAGGCCGAAACCTGCTCCCTTCCGTTTCCGCCGTCGGAAAGCTGGCGGCAGATATCCCGCAGCAGCGTTGTTTTCCCCGCCCCCGGGCTGCCTATGATCAGCACGCTTAACAGCGTTCCTTCGGGATACAGGTGCTTCATTACCTCGTCCGCCGATCCCGGATACTCCCCCGCGATACGTATGCACAGGGAGGCGATATCACGCAGCGCCCGTACTTGGCTGCCTTGAGTGAGTACCCTGCCGCACAGGCCCATGCGGTGTCCGCCTTTAAGTGTTACAAAACCCTGGCGCATCTCCTCCGCCCTGGCATACAGCGCATGCTCGCACAGCGCCTCGGCCATCTCCGTTACCTGTTCCCCATTGGGTACGTAAGATGTCCTTTCGAAGCCTCCCTCCGTTT
>JAEZHM010000061.1 GCA_023416585.1 Bacillota bacterium | reverse complement strand
AAAACAGGTCCGCCACGCCCAATGCACTACTACCTCCAGGTCATGTACGCCCCACAGGACAAAACCAAGGACACCAGGGAAATCAACGCGACAACGATCTTGGCCTTATTCACGGATACAGCCTCCTCAAAAAGGCTCTGCCATACGCTAAATAGGACAGGCGGTTTTGGCTTCGCTAAGATGTAGCGCGTCACGGCGTGGACGGACCTGTTTTCAACTGGGATTGGATGCCATAAAGGCAAGTTTGCGGTTCAAGGCAGAAAGGGTAGCCCGTACGATGGCCTGGGATTCATCGACACTGCATTCTGCCGCACCAATGAGCACCGGTGCAGCCTGCATATTCATGCACTCAATCGCTACCATAACCACCTTGATGCTGGATAACTGTGTGAACTGAACTGATAGCAACAGGAACACATCTTCCACTCCCAGGAAGCTGTGGACTGCCTGAAGCACGGCATTGGCTACCGCACGGGGCCGCTGGATGGGTGTATTTCTGCAGGAACAGCGACCAGTGTATTCTATATCATCCTTCGTGAGGGAGATCTTTACGTTATATTGGTTTCCAACCACATTTTGGGTAAATTCATGGGTACGCAGCCTGACTTCGCCGGTGGGGGTCGATACAATATGTTCCTCAGACTGGACTGGATCTTGCCGCAGCTGAGCTATGCTGATGATACGGTGATCTACCATTACACCATAGGCGGAAGCCAATGCCGATTGCACATCACGCATAATCTGCTTGGGATGGCGCAGGCTGCTGCCCAGGATATGAATTTCAGTAATGGAGCCGTCAGGGGCAAGATGGACATTCGCAGCAAAAACACCAGTTAGGCGCATGAGCAGCTGCCTGTACATATCCTCCTGGGACTTGATGGAATCTGAAAATGCATCAATTGCCATGTGGCAGCCTCCCTGAGCCGAATGCTTTCGTACTTTTAGTGATGGAAAAGTGCACCATTAATCCTTGTTACATTATAAACTATGGATGTTAAATATGCAAGGAACTGATGCAAAAAAATTTCAAATTTCTGCTGGAAGGAAATAATTTGTCATAACATTGAAAAAAATTTTTATTTCTGTTCAAATGTGTTGCAATTTGCGAATGACCCGTTTTGAAATGCGGAAAATCCTTTTGAATAAGGAAGGGTTATTGAAAGGCATGGTTTAGTTTCACCGGTTTTTGTTTTTGATCGAGGCAGGCCGCACTGCCGGTTCATTTTTGATGCGCCCGATGCTGTCGAACCGTGAGCCGTGGCACGGGCAGTCCCAGCTTGCTGTAGCATCCATATATTTCAGCTTGCATCCCATGTGCGGGCAGCGGGGCGCGCTTTTGCGGTGCAGGCCTGCAAGATAGGATGCAGAGGTTTTTGCAAAAATGGACAGCACTGGGAATACGCTGTGTTTGATCGTACGTGCAGGATCAAAGATTTTCGATTCGGGCAGCGGCTCGCCAAGGATACGTGCGCTGATGGCCTGGGCGGCCGCCATGCTGTTTGTCATGCCCCACTTGGAAAAACCCGCAGCCACAAAATGGTTGGGCGTTCTTTTACTGTAGGGGCCTATGAATGGCAGCCCGTCGGCACTTATCAGATCCTGGCTGTGCCAGGCGGCAATAGGATGGGCATCGGGAAAGAAAGTGGCGGCTTTGCGGCGCAGGAGTTCGCCATGATCCGTATCCACGTGCGTTCCGCAGGTATAATCAAAAGCGCCAAGCAGCGTTAGGCCGCCATGACTGCGAAGGGAAAAGCCGCCTTCTGCAATATGCAGGTACATCCCCTGAAAGGAGGGCACTCCTTCAAGCGCCATTACATGACTGCGCTGCTGCCGCGCCCTCAAAAAATACCAACCGGGGAAATTGATGATAGGAAAATGGGTGGCGATAACTACGAAAGGGGAATGCACTGAGCCTGTTTCTGTTGATACGCTTTGCGTGTTTATCGCCAAAACCCGGCTGTCTTCGTGAATGCGCCCTCCCAATAAGGTAAAGGCATCGGCAAGAGCGTATAAATAGGCATATGGATCAAACATGGCCTGAGCTTGTACTGTCAATATCTTCCGGGAAGGTATGGGGCATTCGCTGCCTGCCTTCAGCGAGGCATTAACGCCAGCTTCCTGTGCTGCCTCTTCCTCCGCCTCCAAAAGAAGCTCTTCCTCATGGTTCAGGGCACAAAGAGATGCGTCCTGCCATGTCCAGCCGCAGGATATATGCTTTTCTTCCACCAGACCCGCCATGGCACTCAAAGCGCCTGTCTGACTGATTGCATATGCCTGGGCTACTTCCATGCCCCATTGCTTTTTTAACCGGCTGTATATCAATCCATGCTGCACTGTTACCTTTGCCATGGTATGGCCGGAAGCGCCGTGGCCCAGCCTGTCTGCCTCAAGAAGCATAACGTTCAGACCGCCAAGCTGCATAAGGTAAGCGGTAGTAACACCGCACAGCCCGCCGCCTATAACCACGGCTTCCGCCTGCTGTCTGCCCCGAAGTGGCGGATATGCAGTTCTTTCCTCTGTTATCCAAATAGGATGACCATCCATGGCGCTGACCTCCTTTTGCGCCAGTATGCCCAGGCGGGGCGCTGACAATGAGGAAGGCATGGAAAACCTTGCCCTTCATGATACCTCCTGCTATAATGGACGGCAGTTCAGGCAAAGGAGAATCTATGCAATATGGCGATGATCGTTGTTACACACGGCATACCGTCCGGCGCTTTTTCCATACTAAACGGCCACCGGGTATCCTGCCCGGAGTTTGGCCATGCATATTCGCGGGAGGAATTGTTTCCGCTGCTTTTAACGGCTGATGCCGTTCTGGCTTGCGGGGCTGTTAGCGCGGAAATGATCGACGTGGCGCCAAAACTTAAAATCATCAGCAACTATGGCGCTGGATATGACAGGATCGACGTAGCAGCCGCCACACGCCGTGGGATCCCCGTCACCAACTGCCCGGAAAGTACCGCACAACCTACCGCGGAAATCGCAATCGGACTCATGCTTTCCTGCGCCCGGCGCCTCGGCGAGCTGGATAGAAAGATGCGAAGTGTTCAGCCGGAATCGCTTTTTGGCATGGGCAGGTTTATGGGACAAGGGCTTGCCGGGCGCACGCTTGGCATTATTGGCCTTGGGAATATAGGTAACGTTGTGGCGCAGTTTGGCCGCCTGATGAACATGCGGGTGGTGTACCATAACCGCCGCAGACTTTCGCAGGATAAGGAACTGGGCGCAGAATACCTGCCCCTTGACGTGCTGCTTAAGCAGGCGGATATCATCAGCATTCATTGCCCGCTGACCAAGGAGACGAACAATCTCTTGTCCGCCGAGCGCCTTTCCTTATTGAAGCCTACGGCCATCCTTATCAATACCGCCAGAGGGGCTGTTGTGGATTATCAGGCGCTGGCGGCAATGATCAGGGAGGATAAGCTTTTTGCCGCGGGGCTGGATGTGTTTCCCCATGAGCCTCACATTCCAGATGAACTGTTGGCACTTGACAGGGTGGTACTCACGCCCCATATCGGCACCAATACGCTGGAAGCCCGGAACGCCATGGCCCATGACGCCTGCATCCGCATTCTGGAAGCGTTGTCAGGCAGAAGGCCGCCCAATGTGGTGAACCCGGAAATCTATGCATGATAAAAGCGCCGGAAGCAGTTCAAACTTCCGGCGCTTTTCATTCGACAGAAAAAATCATTCCTGCCGGGATGAGGATAACTTTTCTATATTCTCAGGCACCAGCATAAACAGCCCGCCGCCAACGATGAACATCATCAGTACTGGAATTACGCCCAGGTAAGACTTTTGCGTGGCATCCCATACCAGGCCAAACAGGAAGGGGCCGAGCACGGCTGAAAACTTGCCGAAGATATCGTAGAAACCGAAAAACTCATTGGCGGACTCCGGGGGCACAAGCTTACCGAAAAAGCTGCGGCTCAGCGCCTGGATGCCGCCCTGGGCTGTGCCTACCAGCACCGCCAGCGCCATGAAGCCAAGCAGCAGAGGCGTCTTGCCAAGAGCCCTCAAGGGTTCCAGGAACATGGCCACCGCGCAGATTACCAAATATGTGATAATCCCGGTGAGCAGCATGGTCCTGACGCTCCATTTGCGGGCCAGCAGCCCGTAGAATATGGCACAGGGAAAGGCTACCAGCTGAACCACCAGCAGGATGATGATGAGTTCCGTCTGCCCAAGGCCCATGCTGCTGCCGAAGATGGATGCCATATGGATGATTGTGCCAACGCCGTCAATGTAAAAGAAGTACGCCAAAAGGAACAAAAGAACAGCCTTGTTGGTAAGTATCCGGCGGGCTACGGAAATCAATCTAAAAGATGTTTGTTTGACCAGGCTGCCGCGCTGCTCAATAAAATGCCTTTGCTTCACCGACCTCCACATGGGAATGGTGAATATGATCCACCAAACGGCAGTAATGAAAAAGGAAATCTGGCATGCCGTATCGGATGAAATACCGATTTTATCGCCAAACATGATAAGCGCCAGAGCGATCAAAAGGGGAATGGTGCTGCCCCCGATATAACCCATGCCGTAACCATAGCTGGAGACCATATCCATACGGTCTTCCGTCGTCACATCCGGCAAAAAGCCGTCATAGAACACACAGGAAGCGTTGAAACCTATGGAGCCAAGAATGTAAAAAACCAGCATCAACTGCCAGCTTTTTGTGAAGGCAAGAAGCGCAGTTGCAGCAGCGCCAAGTAGGGCGAAGGCCGTAAACAACCTCATTTTGTAGTTCTTGTAATCACCCAGCGTGCCAAGAAAAGGCGCAGTTAAAGCGCCAATCAGGGAAGCGATGCTGGTGGCATAGCCCCACCATGGGCCGGCGTCACTTGGTGCCATTTTGTCGAAAAACGGCGGCAGAACGATGGCCAGGATAATGGCGGCAAAGGCAGAGTTGGCCCAGTCATACATGATCCAGCCTTTTTCTTCCTTTGTGAATTTCCGAAGCATTTGATTTTACCTCCCCGTTCTATTTCAGTATCAGAACGATGGTGCCGGCGGTAATCAGCCCGCCGCCAATAATGGTTTTCAAGGATGGTGACTCTTTCAGGAAGATAAAGGCCAGCACCATGGTGATCACTACACTGAACTTGTCAATGGGTACCACCATGCTAACATCACCCATCTGCAGCGCTTTAAAGTAAAAAAGCCATGACAATCCGGTGGCGATCCCGGAGAGGACAAGAAACAAAAGATTGCGCCCGGTGACGTCTGCAAGCCCCCGGTGCTGACCCGTTATAAACACAACGGCCCATGCCATAATGACTACCACCACCGTGCGGATGGCGGTGGAAAGATTGGAATTGATGCCGGAAATGCCGATTTTGGATAGTATGGCGGTCAGGGAAGCGAACACTGCGGATAGAATAGCATATATGATCCACATACAGACCCCTCCGTCAGAAGTAATATATTGATATGTTATTTTCCTCATTATAACAGCCCTGGCATCAAAGAACAAGAAAGGATATGGTGAAATTTCATCCAGGAAAATTCTGGGGAAGAATGAAAAGGTTTATGGCGAAAAGCCCGCTGTCTCTTTGTTGCAATACAAATCTGTAAGGCATGTTCTCCTAAGGGTGTCGCATGCGGTCTGTGCGCCTTTCCATTTCATCGGAGAAATGCATACAATTGCCCCAAATTGTCAGGGGAAAAAGCTTGACACAAACTATCAACCTTGTATAATAAATCGACGGTAACTATTTTTGTAGCTGTGCTTAAGAAGGCGGTTATACGCTGGTTGTACGGAAGAATGGAGGCACCGCATGCAGGAAATTAAGGTAACGCTGGCCAAGGAAAAAAAAGCCAAGCCGGTCGGCGAAAGCAAACTGGGATTTGGCAAACTTTTTACGGACCATATGTTTTTGCTCGATTATGCGCCTGATTTAGGGTGGCATGACGCGAGGATTGTTCCATACGGCCCATTTGCCATGGATCCAGCTTCGATGGTTCTGCATTATGGCCAGGCGATTTTCGAGGGGACCAAATGCTATCACGCAAAGGATGGCAGCCTGCAGCTTTTCAGGCCAAGGGACAACTTCCTTCGGATGAATCGTTCCGCCGAGCGCATGTGCATGCCTCAACTGGATATCGATCTTTGCATGGCCGGCCTTGTTCAACTGCTTCAATTGGAAAAAGAATGGGTACCCCATACACAGGGAACGTCACTATATATCCGGCCATTTATTATTGCGACGGATCCGTTCCTGGGGGTGCATGCCTCCAAAACATACCGTTTTGCCATTATACTGTCGCCCAGCGGGGCTTATTATCCGGGCGGGCTGGCACCCATAGGCATCTATGTGGAGGATGAATTCGTCCGGGCCGTGCGCGGCGGCGTAGGCCATGCCAAAGCGGCGGGCAACTATGCAGCCTCTATACTGGCGGCGGAAATGGCCGAAAAGAAGGGCTATGTACAGGTTCTGTGGCTGGATGGCGTGGAGCGCAGGTATGTGGAAGAAGTAGGCGCCATGAACATGATGTTTGTTTACGGCAACAAGGTTGTAACCCCGGCGCTTAACGGCAGCATCCTTCCCGGCATCACCAGGGACAGCGTTATGAAGCTGGCATCCTACCTTGGATACGAGGTGGAGGAAGGGCGTCTGGCCATTGAAGACATTTTTGAGGACATCAAGGCTGGAAAGCTGACGGAAGCCTTTGGTACAGGCACGGCGGCGGTGGTCTCGCCGGTGGGAGAATTGTGCTTCAAAGGTGAAAAGGAAACAGTTGGCGACGGAGGGATCGGCCGTGTTACGCGCCGGCTCTACGATACGCTGACAGGTATACAGTCGGGGCAGGAGCCCGATCCGTTTGGATGGGTGGTCAAGCTCCCGGATTAAGTGGATAGGATGGGGAGGTTCGGCCATGCAGCGCGAAGAGAGTGTATGCGCCCTGAACTGGTGCGAAAAAACAATGAGTGTGCTGCGCGAGAAGCAACTGGAAGCGTGTGAAAAGCGCTTTAGCAGCTATCCCAAAATGGGGCTGTTTTCTGGCTGTACCATTTCCGATATTCAAAATCTGTGGGATATATCCTATTATGCCATGGAAAACCCCGATCTTTTCAGGCTGCACCAGGTGGAGGAAGTACAGGATCTGGTTCTGCGCAGGCTTCCCAGGGAAGTTTCCTTCGTATCGGTCAAGGAGCATATGCTGCTGGAGAGACTCTTGACGTTTGAAGGCGAAACGGAGCTTTTGGACTGGGATGAGGCCGGCGCGGCAGAAGCACTGGTGGCAAGGCTATGGTGTACGCTGACCGTGGAGAGCGAGCATATCTATTTGCATCTGCCTCAGGCTTTGCATATTCCCATGCTGGAGGCCATGAACTGTCCTGAGCACGCGGAGATACGGGAAAAGGTATTCCGCTTTGACGCCACTATGCACGGGCTTTTGTATATTGCCGGTTTCCTGCACGCCCAACAGCCCACACTGCATTTTTTGCATGAGGTCTGCCTAAAGATGGACGCAGAAGCTTATGATTACGCCCAGCGGTATCTTAGGGCTACGTTTGATTATACTACAGATGTGCAGGGAGAAATGATCCTCGTCCATCCCGGCTTGGCCGACCCGGAACATTTGATGAGCCAGGTGCGCAGCATAGGGATTACTTCCATGGAGCTTTCGGAAACGATGATGCTGGGCGGCATGAACGGCATCTTTCCGGAGGAAGTAGCCATCAGTGAGGAAATGTCTGGCGTGCTGCGCGGCGCGCTCCGCCCGGAGTATACACCCGATGAAGCGGTGGAGGATTTGCGGATGCTGGCCAAACAGGGTGTTTCTTTGCCGGAGATGGAAAGCGTACTATCTTCCATGCTTTGGGTACTTCCTACCCCTGCTATGTACAGCGCCCTTTCGAAGCTTGCTGCACAGACGCCACGCTGGGCCGGGCTGCAGGCAGCATTGAAGCATTGATCTTGCGGAGGCAAATGTGGCTTTACTGGAATTTTCGATTCCTGATAATCTTCCGCCCATGCGGCTGGATAAATACCTGATGCGTTCGCTTCCCGGACTGCCCGCTTGGGCCATCCGGGAAGCTTTTTCCCGTCGGGACGTAAAAATGGACGGCTTGCGGGTGAAGGCTGATGTGCAGACAATACCCGGCGCGAAAGTTTTGGTGTATGGCGTACAGAAAGAGGATGCCATGCCACTGGATGTTGTTTATGAGGATGATTTCATTTTGCTCGTCAACAAGCCCGCGAACATAAGCGTACAAGGCGATGCAGGCGGAGGGGCCACAGTGGAGGACCTGGCGCTAAGCCATGTTCGCAAAGACATTCCGGATGCATTCCCGCCCATGGCATGCCACCGGTTGGATAACCAAACAAGCGGGCTGCTGCTTCTGGCAAAATCGGAGAAAGCGGAAGAAATCATGGCGTGCGCATTCAAGGAACGTGCCATAAAGAAAACATATACCTGTCTTGTAAAGGGAACACCTAAGCCTTGGGAAGATACGCTGCATGCATTTTTGCTGAAGGACGCAAAGGCTGCCCATGTGCAGGTACTTGACCATTCCGTTCCCGGGGCGCTGCCCATCACTACAGGCTACCGGGTGCTGGAAGCAGGCAGTGTGTGCCGCCTGGAGGTAGATTTGATCACCGGACGCACCCATCAAATCCGTGCCCATCTAAATTACATTGGACATCCCATCCTTGGGGATGACGCCTACGGTGACCGGGTTTTCAATAAAGAGCAGGGCGTGAAAAGACTTATGCTCTGTGCAACCTCTATCACTCTTTCGGGCAAGGATGAGCTTGCTTACCTTAACGGACGGACGTTTGCCATACTTCCGCCGTTTTGATATTTATTATACTTAAGGAGATTATTATGGAAAACTTGCCGGTGCGTTTGATTGCCATGGATATGGACGGAACGTTGTTGAATGATGACTGCCGGATACCTGAAGAAAACATTCTGGCCATGCGGGAAGCGTCAAATGCGGGCATCCGCCTGGCCATCGTCAGCGGCCGTGTGCCGGAGGATATCAGCTGCTTCATCTCAGACGCGGGATTTATGGATTGTTTCGTGCTAGGCTTAAACGGCGGCTATTGTCTTGATAAGCCTCATGGCGATGCTATCCTTATGCAATATATGGCTGATGCTGATGTGGAAAAATGTATTACTATCCTGGAATCAGAACATGTTACCTATTCCGCCTTCGGACGAAGCCATGTCGCCATCAGCCGTCCTTTTGCCACCGGAAAGGAACTGGAGCAGTGGGGTACGAACTTAAAACGGAAAGGCCAACTTGTATATACCTATGGCATGGAAGGCATCCTTGCGCAGCGGCAGCAGGGTACCAACAAGATCGTGTATATCGACAGGGACGACCCAGCAAGGCTTGCACGCATCAGAGAGCAGATAGAGCAAATTCCAGGAGTGGAAGTTACCAGTTCCTGGATCAACAACATTGAAATCATGCCAAGAGATGTACACAAAGGAACAGCTTTGGCCTTGCTTTCGCAAAGGCTGCATATAGAACAAAGCCAGGTAATGGCGATAGGTGACAATGATAACGACATCCCAATGCTAAAGTGGGCAGGATACGGTGTGGTCATGGGCAATGCGTCAGAAGGCGCAAGGGCCGCGGCAGAGTTTGAAACAGATGACAATAAAAACGCAGGCGTGGCCAAGGCCATCCGGCGGTTCGCGCTTGGAATAGGTATATAAACCGCAAAAGAAAGCTAATTGCCGGTATAATCGTAAAGAATGAGGCTGCTTCAGTTTCTATTACTGCAACAGCCCCTTCTTTTTTTGTTTTCGCTATAGGGAGAAGCCAACCGGTTCACTCGATCAACCTGTCTACGCTGTATGAACACCAGCAGCTTGGGTCAGTCCAGTTTCCAATAATATAATCGACGGTTTGAGGCAGGGTTGCACGAGTTCTCGTAGCGGAATATGACCCATTGTCGACATAGAACATCACGCGGAATTCACGGGAATTGTATGGCGAATCCTCATCTGGCCCATAGAATATTCTCTCAGGGCAGACCGTATACTCCAAGGTGGCGGTTATTCCAAGCTTGGCTATAGGGATTCCGCCAGATGCGCTTCCTGAGATACTTTCCTTAAATGTTGTAACTAAGGTGGCATTTTGTTCCCCTTTAGCGACAGAGCAAATGAATGCGCTTTTTTCAAGAACATCGGTCTCCTTTGTCGTCTTTATGACATCAGAATATGAATAAGTGTTGGATTGGATAACTATGCTTGAATCGGCTTCATTGCCGGCCGCTTTAGCAAGTTCAGCCTCATCTCCCATCAGCTTTTCATCTCCCAATATCCTGCCAGGCCTTAAGCCCCATTCCAGGATCGTGACAACGACATCAGCAGAACCATATTCCTGCTTGAGGTCATTAATGAACGATGCCGGGACATCAGAAACACCTGGCGCAACCTTTA
This sequence comes from Bacillota bacterium, assembly GCA_023416585.1. Classification (GTDB taxonomy): domain Bacteria; phylum Bacillota; class Clostridia; order Christensenellales; family Aristaeellaceae; genus JAEWAH01. Next base: position 39,233 of record JAEZHM010000061.1, on the reverse strand, counting down.
CAGCTGCGGCAAGAGAACCCGCCGGTAGCAATAGTGTGAGACAAGCGGTGAACAGAACCAGCAAGACCAGGACATCACGATACTTCTTATTCATACTCTTGCCTCCTCCACTTTTTGTAAACGTAGAAAATTTGATGCTTTCTTCGCTAAGGAAACCCACAGGCAGCCTAATCATAAGGTCAAATTCCAGCTAACTCAAGTGTTTCGACAATAATAGTCAAAGGATTTTAATCTCGAAACCTTCTAAAGTGAATTGATTTTCAACATGAAATAATTCCACACGCTATTGAATATATATAACTAACGATGTATAATAATACAAATCCCTGGATGATTGGATGAAGGAGGGATGATTTTATGGAAAGAGGCTATCTGCTGCTGGAAAACGGACAGATTTTTGAGGGAAAAACCTTCGGCGCAAAAAAGGAAGCGTCGGGGGAACTTGTGTTTACGACGAATATGACGGGCTATTTGGAGACGTTGACGGATCCAAGCTATTATGGCCAGATGGTGGTTCAAACCTTCCCTATGATCGGAAATTATGGAGTGATCCCCGAGGATTTTGAAAGTAAGGGGCCGCGGTTGTCTGCTTACATCGTGAGGGAGTGGTGCCAAGCCCCCAGCAATTTCCGCTGTCAGGGCACGCTGGATGATTTTTTGAAGTCAGCCGGCATTCCAGGTTTATATGACCTGGATACAAGAGCATTGACGAAAGTGATCCGTCAAAAGGGTGTGATGAACGCCATGCTGCTTCATGATAAGCCGTCATATACCGATAGCAGGGTGCAATCCATGAAGACTTGGGCTGCACCCCGGGTGGAGGATGTGACTTGCACTGGTGTGGAAAAGGAAACGCCTAAGGAAGCAAAATTCCGCGTGGTCTTGATGGATTACGGGGCAAAGGGCAGCATTGGAAGAAATCTTATTTCACGTAGGTGTGAAGTAATCACAGTTCCTTCATTTGCTTCTGCGGAAGAAGTATTGTATTACAAACCAGATGGATTGATGCTTTCCAACGGTCCCGGCGACCCGGCAGACAATAAAGGCATTATTGGTGAACTTCAGAAGCTGTGCGAAAAGGAAATTCCTATCTTCGGCATTTGCCTTGGGCATCAATTGCTGGCCCTGGCACGGGGTGGGCAGACGGAAAAGCTGAAATACGGCCACCGGGGCGGTAATCAGCCTGTGAAGGACCTTCAAACGGGCCGTATGTATATGTCCAGCCAGAACCATGGCTATGCCGTATCGGTGAATCATCTTCCCAAGGGCAGCAGTATGCGTTATGAAAACGGCAATGATTTCACCTGTGAGGGTATCGATTATTTGGATATTCCGGCCTTTTCCGTGCAGTTCCATCCGGAGGCTGCCTGCGGCCCGCTGGATACCCGCTTTTTGTTCGACCGCTTTATAAAGCTGATGGGGGGGATAAATAATGCCGCTGAATCCTGATATCCGGCGGGTGCTGATCATTGGCTCCGGCCCAATCGTCATAGGGCAGGCGGCGGAGTTTGACTATGCCGGTTCCCAAGCCTGCCGGGCGTTAAAAGAGGCGGGGCTGGAAGTGATTCTCGTCAACCCTAATCCCGCCACCATCATGACCGATCAGGCTATGGCAACCAAGGTGTACATTGAGCCTCTTACGCTGGAAACCATCCGGCGTATCATTATCAAAGAAAAGCCCGATAGCCTGCTTTCCACCCTGGGCGGGCAAAGCGGGCTTACATTGTCCATGCAATTGGACAAGGAAGGTTTTTTGAGCGATCACGGCGTAAAGCTGCTTGGCGCCAGCCGGGACACCATTGAAAAGGCGGAGGACCGCCAACAGTTCAAGGAAACGATGATTTCCATCGGCCAGCCGGTGATACCTTCCAAGGTTGTGACTAAAGTGGAGGATGCACTGGAATTTGCAATCGAGATCGGCTATCCGGTGATCGTACGCCCCGCCTATACGTTGGGCGGCAGCGGCGGCGGCATTGCTGTGGATGAGAAAGCACTGAAAGAGATCGCCGGAAACGGCCTTCGTATGTCGCCCATAGGGCAGATATTGGTGGAGAAGTGTATTTCCGGCTGGAAGGAAATCGAGTTTGAGGTCATGCGCGACGCCGCGGGAAATGTGGTGGCAGTATGCAGCATGGAAAACTTCGATCCGGTGGGCATCCATACGGGAGACAGCATTGTGGCGGCGCCGGCTCTGACCCTTGCAGACAAGGAATTTCAAATGCTGCGCCGTGCAGCGCTGGACATTATCAGCGCACTCAAGGTGGAAGGCGGCTGCAACTGCCAGTTTGCACTGCGCCCTGACAGCTTTGAGTATGCCGTGATCGAGGTCAATCCCCGTGTTTCCCGTTCCTCCGCGCTGGCTTCCAAGGCAACGGGTTACCCCATTGCAAAGGTATCGGCGCAGATCGCCATCGGTTATACGCTGGATGAAATCAAGAACGCTGTCACGGGCAAAACGTGCGCCTGCTTTGAGCCTGCGCTGGATTACGTAGTAGTGAAGCTGCCCAAGTGGCCTTTTGACAAGTTTGTGTATGGACGCCGCACTTTGGGTACGCAGATGAAGGCTACCGGCGAAGTAATGGCCATCGGCACCTGTTTTGAACAGGCACTTATGAAGGCTGTCCGAGGTGCGGAGATCGCCCAGGATACGCTTCACATGAAAAAGCTTAAGAACCTTTCCACGGAAAAATTGATGGCTTTTATCGGTGAGTGTACCGACGAGCGTCTATTCGCTTTGTATGAGGCGATGGATAGGGGCGTTTCCCTGGAAGAAATAAATCAGATCACGCAAATCGATCTGTTCTTCCTGCATAAGGTTCAAAATCTGCTGAATATGGAAAAGCTGCTGTCACAAGGGAATCTGAAGGAAGAAACCTATCTTCAGGCAAAAAAGTTAGGCTTCCCGGACGCGGCCATCAACCGCTTAAGCGGGTGTGAAATCCCATATCCACGTCTTCCCGTATACAAGATGGTGGATACATGCGCAGCGGAATTCGAGGCGCAGACGCCTTACTTCTACGCCACATACGACGAACAAAACGAAGCGGAGGAATTCATTGCCTTAAGGAACGAAAAAAAACCCTGCGTAGCGGTTCTGGGTTCCGGACCTATCCGCATCGGCCAAGGCATTGAGTTCGATTACGCTTCCGTTCATTGCGTATGGACGCTGAAACAGCACGGCTTCGATGTGGTGATGATCAACAACAACCCGGAGACCGTATCCACAGATTTTGACACCGCAGACCGGCTATATTTTGAGCCCCTTACCCCGGAAGATGTGATGGGCGTACTTAAGACCGAAAAGCCCATGGGCGTAGTAGTGGCTTTCGGAGGCCAGACGGCGATCAAATTAACAAATTTTCTTTCCCGTTCCGGGATTCCTATTCTTGGCACAAGCGCGGACGGTATTGACGCGGCGGAGGACCGTAAGCGGTTTGATGAGATTCTGGAGAAAGTGCGTATCCGGCGGCCCGCGGGCTGTACCGTACGGACACTTGAGGAGGCAATCACGGCCGCTGAGCGGCTGGGTTATCCTGTACTCATGCGTCCCTCCTATGTGCTGGGCGGTCAAAACATGATCATCGCTTTCACCGAGGACGATATCCGTGAATATATGCAAATCATTCTTGCACAAGGGATTGAGAATCCAATCCTCATCGACCAGTACCTGCTGGGTGTGGAGGTAGAGGTGGATGCCATCTGCGACGGCACGGATGTGCTGATCCCTGGCATCATGGAGCACATCGAGAGAGCAGGCGTGCATTCCGGTGACTCCATTGCGGTATACCCCGCCTGGAATTTGAACGGCGCGCTGATCCAGCGGCTGCTGGAGGCTACAAAATCGCTGGCCGTGGAAATGAAAACAGTGGGACTCATCAACATCCAGTACGTCATCCATCACAATCAGGTGTATGTGATCGAGGCCAATCCCAGGGCTTCCCGCACGGTGCCCTATATAAGCAAGGTAACGGGTCTTCCCGCAGTGGACCTGGCGGTACGCTGCATGCTTGGAGAAAAGCTGTTAAATATGGGCTACGGTACCGGCCTTTACCGCCAGGCGCCCTATTACGCGGTAAAGGTGCCTACCTTTTCCTTTGAAAAGCTGGCGGATGTGGATACACACCTGGGCCCGGAAATGAAATCCACCGGTGAAGTGTTGGGCGTGGGCCGAACGCTGGAGGAGGCGCTTTTCAAGGGGCTCATCGGCGCGGGTTACAAGATGAGGAAAACGGGCGGCCTGCTTTTGACCGTGAGGGATAGCGACAAGCGGGAAGCGACGGAGACGGCCCGCAAGTTTGCGGCATTGGGTTTTACGTTGTATGCAACACCCGGAACATGCATGGCGCTTAAGGAAGCCGGCTTGAAAGCGATGGAAGTGAAGCGTGAGGATACAGACGCATTATTGGATCAGGGGTATGTGCATATCGTGATATCCACCTCCAGCAAGGGTCGCTTTCCCACCAAAACAAGCGTGAAGCTTAGGCGTAAGGCAGTGGAACGGGCTATTCCAGTATTCACCAGCATGGATACGGCAAATGCTCTGGCCAATTCCCTTGCCTCCCGGTATTCGGAGGAAAGCATGGAACTGGTGGACATGAACCACATGCGCAAAACCAGGGAGAAGCTGCACTTTATCAAAATGCGTGCCACAGGCAACGATTACATTTATTTTGACTGCTTTGAGCAGGAGATTTTGAGCCCGGAATCTTTGAGCGTACGTGTTGCCAGCCGCCGCAAGGGCATTGGCGGAGACGGTATCGTTTTGATCCTGCCATCCAACAAAGCAGATGCCATGATGCGCATGTTCAATGCCGACGGCAGCGAAGGGCAAGTGGCCGGCAACGCCATGCGCTGCGTGGGGAAATATCTGTATGAATCGGGTCGGGTACGCAAGGATTTGATCACGCTGGAGACTGGCGGCGGACTTAAGTCGCTTAAGCTTTATGTTAGGGAGGACACGGTATACTCTGCCTGCGTGAAGATGGGACAGCCGGATTTTTCGCCTAAGCGGGTGCCGGTGCGGCTTGAAGGTGAGGTCATACGCCAAAAGGTGATGCTGGCAGGCGGTGAGTGGGAGATCACGTGCCTTTCCATGGGCAACCCCCACTGCGTGATCTTTGTTAAGGATGTGGATCAAATAGACATTGAAACGATAGGGCCCGCCATGGAAAACGATCCGCTTTTTCCCCAGCGGGCGAATATTTCCTTTGCCCAGGTGATCGACCGCAATACACTGAAAATGCGTGTATGGGAACGGGGCATAGGGGAAACCTGGGCCTGCGGCACGGGAGCCTGCGCCGTGGCTGCTGCAGCGGTGCGCAGCGGCTTGGCAGACAGGGATACAGATATCTCCCTGCGGCTGATCGGCGGGGAATTGGTGATTCGCTATGATGAAGAGGGTATCTGGATGACCGGGGATGCGCAAAAGGATTTCGAGGGGAATATTGAGATATAGACTGTCGTGAGCTTTCAAAATTGTATTGCCGCAGCATAAGATTGCAGCGGCTTTTTTCTTGTGTGTATTATGCGAATGTACTGTTAGGAAATAAAAATATATCGTAGTACAATAAATTGATATTGACAAACGATGATCGGTCATGTATGCTGTTTTCGAAGTCAAGGAATGAAAGGATGAATTCAAAATGAAACATGCCATGCTGGCGCGATGCTTGAAAGGAATTGAGCTTTTTCTCTCACTGATAGGGGGATTCGCTTATGTTTACATGGTACCCGTGATCATTACCAATTTCGGACGGAAATTTCCTGAATTTCAGCACTTGGTAACGCCAAGCGTTATCTTCATCAGTTTGAGTGCGGTCCCGGTTATGGCGGCGCTGGCTGCAGTTTGGATGATATGCTCCAACATTGCAAAAGAAAATTCTTTTTGTCCAATGAATGCAAAATATCTGACCGTCATCGGAATCTGTGCATTCGCAGACACGATGCTATTCTTTGTCCTGGCCGTCTATTTGGGTATCGCGGGCGCACAAAACCCTGGTACATTCTTGATCTTCCTTGGCCTTGTTGTGGCCGGCCTGGCGGTTGCGGCTGTGGCATTTCTGCTGTCCCATCTGATATATAAGGCGGGTCAGATGGAAGAAGAAATCCGCCAGACGGTATGAGGTGATAAAATGGCCATTCAAATCAACATCGATGTAATGCTGGCTAAGCGCAAAATGAGTGTTACGGAACTTTCCGAGCGTGTAGGGATTACCCTTGCCAATATCTCCATGCTGAAAAACGGAAAGGTGAAGGCCATCCGGCTTGAAACGTTAAACAAAGTCTGTGAGGCCCTGGAATGCCAGCCAGGGGATATACTGGAGTATATCAAGTAGATGAATCCATCCATCAGATCTTAAGATATGCGCATGAAAGATGCTTTTGAAGAGCACACTTGACGGGATGGAAGGATAAGGGTTATTATGCAATGCAGGCAAACATAACCTGGGCCAAGTTTTGACCCGGGTTGTTACCTGAAAGAAAATTGCTGAAGAAAAGCAATTGCCCTTCGCCTGTTTGGAGAAGCTTCTAAAAGGGCACCGAAGTATGCCGAATTGGAAAGGATCCGTGGATGAACAAGCGCGTTCTTGGAAACTCCCTGATTTATACTATCAATGATCTGCTGTTGAAGGCATTCACTTTTTTTCTTTTGCCTCTTTATACAGCATACCTTTCCACAGAGGATTACGGCACCACCAACCTGATCAACAGCTTTACCCAGGTATCCAGCTACATCATTGTTTTTTCCCTGTTCATGTCGGTTTCCCGATTTTATGTGGAGTACAAGGAAGACCAAGAGAAGGTTAAACGGTACTTCGGTACCATGATCCTTTTTTCTTTCGTATCCGGTTTTGGATTTTTGCTGCTATTCGTTGTATTCAACAAAGTTCTTACAGCCCTGGTTTTTGAGGGAATTCCCTTTTATCCCGTGGTGCTGGTGGCGCTGCTGGGGCTGGTTTTTGCCTGCGTGTACACCATGTATTCCCGCATTTTGTACGCCATGCAGGATGCGAAAAGAATCGTCGTCACCAGCATGTCCTTCTTTTTTGTACAGTTTGGGTTTACCTTTTTGCTGGTGGTGAAAATGAACATGGGCGCCTACGGCGTTCTATTGTCCACCATGATTACCAACATACTTTTTTGTACATTTGTGATCATCGATTTGACAGCCCGGAAATTGATGACCTTCTGCATCGACCGGGCGATTTTGAAGGAAACACTGCTATACTCCATTCCTATCATACCGCATAACATTTCCACCAATATCGCCCAACTGGTATCCAGGGTATTCATCAACAATTGGTTCGAACTGTCCGTAGTTGGGCTGTTTGGCCTGGCCAGCCAGTTCGGTACGCTGACGGACATTGCCCAAAGTTCCATGAACGCCGCCTTCCAGCCGTGGTTTTTTTCGCAAATCAAAGATGGGGGAAAAGAGAGAAACGCCTCTGTCCGGCAGATGGCCTACGCCATCGCGTGGCTGAGCGGGCTGATATTTCTGCTGATCGCTTTATTTTCCCAGGAGGTCATACTCCTGTTCCTGAATCCCAATTACCGCCAGGCTTGGACGGTGGTTCCGCTGTGTGTTGTAACCTTTGCAGTGAAAAGCGCATACTATCCATATATCAATCTGCTGCTGTATGAAAAAAAGGCCAGCCGCCTGGTGTTTATCACCACAGTCAGCTCCAGCCTTGTGAATATCGGCCTTTCCGCCTTATTGATCCCGTCGCTGAATATGTATGGATCCTCGCTTGCGGATATCATTGCCATGATACTTAGGGTAGTTATCGCGGTCATCATTGCCAGAAAGTTTAATGCCGTGGGCTTCCGGTTTACCACCTTTGCAAAGATTGTATTGATTGTCGTGGCATTGTCTGGCGCTGGCCTGTACCTCAGCTATACACAGTACATGTATTCGGTCAGCCTGATCAACATCCTGTTAAAGCTGCTGGTGGTAGCAGCCTATATAGGTATTGTGGTTTTTGCCAACAGACAGACGCTGAAAAGGTATTGGAAGGGCTGGAAGGCGAAAAGAGCATAAATCCTCTGAAAGCATATAGATCAGGTATAAGCCCTATTCTTTTCCTTTAACCTGATGCCTGCGGCGATCCATTCCGGCGCATAGGTGGATGCACATGCTTCGGATATCGATAGTTCATCCAGCCTGCCGATCTTTTCGCCGATGTCGATGCATCTGCTTGTATATTCACTCATCCGAATACCGATCTCACAAAGGCAGCGGTTCATCGCCTCCTGCTTTAGCTTTTTGGCATTTTTCATATTGCTTTCAATATCGGTTAAAATATTCTCTATAGACAGGGACAGGGACTTGCCTGTTATGATTTGATCAATCAGAAGATCCCAGCCCGCCCTGCCCAGGGAGGCTGTATCTGAACGTGTCCATTTTTGCTTCAGAATTTTTGCGAAAGGGATATTCTTGAGCGTATTGAATGCAAGCTCGTCAATCAGTGGCGGATAAGACAGCGGCATGACCATATTTTCAGCCTGTTCCAAGGAGATCTTGGAGGCGTCCATGATCATGCTTGAAAGAAGTTTGGCATCCATATTGCCTGTCTCCCAAAGCTTTAGTGCAAGAGGATGATCCACTTTCAGTTCTTTTGCTAAATTCCGTAGTTGTATCATGCCCACACCGAACTGGTTGGTACCGGCGCCGTTTTTCAGGTTGAACCTCCACCTGGATTCGGTGCCCAGGCCTTTCAGGATACCCATCATTTCTTCAAAGGTTTTCGCCATATGTGCCTCCATAAAGATTAAAGTGTATCTTCCGGCCAGAGGGTATATGGTTCTTCGATCAGCAGTTTTTCCGCTTGCCCATCCGTCCAGGTATCAAGAAGGGATAAGACGTTAGGGGCATCCTTTTCCCGAATGAGCAGCGTACATGTGACCGCAGCGGAGAACTCGGCCTTTTCCACTTGTACCGGCTGAGCCTTTAAATGATGCATCACCTTATCCCATTGGGGATAGGCGATTTCCGTTAACCAGCGCTGGCTTTTTTCCATCACCGCCACCTGGGCGGCACTTAATGCCAGGGCGCAGGCATGGCTGTAAGCCCGGACGAGCCCGCCTGCTCCCAATAATATACCACCGAAATACCGTGTTGTAACAACACATATATTTGTGACGCCGCGGGCGCGTATTACTTCCATCATGGGAAGTCCGGCGGTGCCGCCAGGCTCCCCATCGTCGGAATAGCGCATGATGCCTGCGTTTTGACCGATTACATAGGCGTAACAGTTATGTGTGGCATCCCGGTGCTCCTGCCGTATACGCATAAGAAATGCCAAAGCCGCCTCCTCCGTTTCGGCAGGGGCGGCATGGCCTATGAAGCGGCTTTTGTTGACGATATATTCGTCGCTTGCAGCCTGCTTTACAGTCTTGAAGGAATTCATCCCTTGAGTACCAGGCGGCAATAGTTCTTTTTGCCCTTGCGTAAAAGCAGGCCGTCTGCTGTGATCGATTCCGCAGGAATGCGGTATTCGATGTCTGTGATCTTTTCTTCACCCACGAGGACCGCGCCTGATTGAACCATCTTTCGCGCTTCACCGCGGCTTGAGCATAGGCCGCACAGCGCAAGAAGGCTGGTCAGGCGGTTATCTTCCTGAAGCTGCGCTTGTGTTATTTCAAAGCTGGGCACATGTTCGCTTTCAGCGCCGCCGGCAAATAGCGCCTGAGCGGCATCCTGCGCCTTTTGCGCTTCCTCCTCGCCGTGAATGAGCTTGGTGATCTCAAAAGCCAGCACCCGCTTGGCCTCGTTGATGGCGGAATCCTTAAGTGCACCCAGGCGGCGGACCTCTTCCATAGGCAGGAAGGTGAGTAGCGCCAGGCACTTTTCCACATCCTGATCATCTACGTTCCGCCAGTATTGATAGAAGTCAAAAGGCGAGGTACGCTCTGCGGATAACCACAGTGCCCCTGATTCCGTCTTACCCATTTTCTTGCCGTCGTGGGTCATCAGAAGCTTAAATGTGAGGGCGAATGCATCCTCCTGCTCCTTGCGGCGGATAAGGTCGGCACCGGCCAGAATATTGCTCCACTGGTCGTCGCCGCCCATTTGCAGCCGGCAGCCATGGTCCTTGAACAAACGCAAAAAGTCGTAGCTTTGCATCAGCATATAATTGAATTCCAGAAATGTTAGGCCCTTTTCCAGCCGTTGTTTGTAGCATTCAGCCGTCAGCATGCGGTTGACCGAGAAAAGTGAGCCGATATCCCGCAGGAAGTCGACGTAATTGAGGTTGAGCAGCCAGTCGGCATTATTTACAAGCAGCGCTTTGCCATCGGAAAAGTCAATGAGCCGTGCCAATTGTTTTTTAATGGACTGGGCGTTCTTTGCAATATCCTCCTTGGTGAGCATTTTGCGCATGTCCGTTTTGCCGCTTGGATCGCCAACCATGGTAGTGCCGCCGCCGCACAGTGCGATGGGGCGGTGCCCGGCTTTTTGAAGGTGTGCCATGGCCATAATAGGAATAAAATGCCCTACATGCAGGCTGTCGGCGGTGGGGTCAAAGCCAACATAGTAGGTAAGCTGCTCCCGTTCCATCAGCTTGTACAGATCTTCTTCAAAAGTGATTTGGGCAATAAAGCCGCGCTCCTTCAAAGTATCAAGAATATGCATACCGTCGCCCTCCTATTATTACATTGCTTCCATAATTACCTGTTTCAAAATGTCCATGCCCTCATGAATCTTTTCCACTGTGCTGTTGGAGAAGTTAAGCCGCATGGTGTTTTCGTGGCCGCCCTCGGCATAAAAATGGGTGCCGGGCACATAAGCCACCTTCCGTTCCACAGCCTTCATCAATAATGCCGTAGTGTTGATGCCTTTGGGCAGTTCCGTCCATACGAACAGGCCGCCTTCAGGCCTGGTATAGCAGGTGCCTTCCGGGAAGGTTGAAAGTTCCTCCAGCATGGCGTTCAGCTGTAAAGAGTAACTCTTGCAAATGGAAGCTACGTGGCCATCCAGTAGGTCCTCTCTAAAGAAGGCATCCACCACGGCCTGGTTCAGCGTAGCGGTGTGCACATCGGCTGATTGCTTGCCGATGACGCACTTGCGCAGTATGGCGGGATGGGCGGCGATGTAGCCTACACGCATGCCGGGGGAAATCAGCTTGGAGAAACTGCCAAGAAAAACAACAAGGCCCGACTTGTCGTATGACTTGATGGAAGGCAGCGGCGTACCAACATAACGAAGGTCGCGGTATGGGTCATCCTCCGCTACAACAAAGCCGTACTTTTCCGCCAGGGCCGCAATTTTAGGCCGCCTGTCGGCAGCCAGCGTTTTGCCGGTGGGGTTTTGGAAGGTGGGGATGGTGTAAAGCATCTTGGGATGATGCTTCAAGATGGCTTCTTCCAGCTTGTCGATGCGGATGCCGCCTTCATCGCTTTCCACAGGAACCACCTTGGCTTGGTACAGCCGCATGCACTGCATGTTACCCAGGAACGTGGGATTTTCCACCAGGATCACATCACCGGGATCGATCAGAGCCTTGCATAATAAGTCCATCGCCTGGCTTGATCCTGAAACGGGAAGGATTTCATCGGGCATGACTTCAAAGCCAAACTGGCGCTTGAGGTAGGGCGCAAGGCTCTCCTTCAGTGGCGCGTACCCTTCGGTGGCGCCGTATTGCAGTATGTTTTTGCCGTTTTCCTTGAGCACCTTCTGGCAGAGGCGGGATACGGTACCCTCCGGCAATGCGCTGGAGGCCGGATTGCCGCCGCCGAAGGAGATCATTCCCGGCGTGGCCATAAGCTTTAAAATTTCCCGGATGGCGCTGCCTGTGATGCCGTCAAACCGTTTGGCGAAAGTCACTTCCGATGCGTTCATGGTTTCCTCCTTAATTTTCAGGGAAAGAAAAACGCCTTCCCCATTATGGGGAAGGCGGCGTAAGCCACGGTACCACTTCCATTTAGCATACCCTTGCGGAAAATGCCCTTATAGGGAAAAAGATGCATTCGCAGTTTTCCCAAACGCTGTATCCGGCGCACCGGCTTAGCCTACTCGGCGATATGCTTTCGGCTTAGAGCTCCGGGAGGTATTCCCTTGAAAGACGCCGCTTCCTTGCACCGAACGGAAGCTCTCTAAAAGGCGCGCACATCAAGGTACTTGGTCCCGTCATCGCTTGTTGCTCCCCATTATATGCAGGGAGAAGCGGCCTGTCAAGCATCATTTAAAGGAGCCGCTTTAAACTCTGCCGTCTGCTGAAGTATGCTTAACGGATGGGGCAAGCGCCATTGACGCAGTCATCGTCCGTCGCTTCGGATGGTATACTGATGTTCTCATATGCCGTGAGAAGTGACGGTTCAAACGGCGTAAATTCAGCCAGCAACGCTTCATACTGTTCTCTGGTGATCGTTTCATACGGCGCAAGTTGGTATGTACCGCCGTCGTACGCAAGAAAAGAAACGCCCACAAATGAATCCCATACCTTTGCGATCGCGTCTTCAATCTCCGGCCATTCCTCCGGCTTCACCGTGATAGTGTTGCTGGAATTATGCTGCGTGTAGTGTTTTTGGAACTGGATGTAGCGGTTAAGCTGCGTTAGCGCGGACACGTCACCCTTCGTCACCTTCGCCCCGGAAGCTATGGGGAAGTCAATTACTAGCGTACGCGCGTTTTCGATGGCGTTACCTGGGGTCCCGACTTCCGCATGTACCTTCCAGCCAAGAGCGAGCGCGGTCTTAGCCAGCGCGTCATCAGATGAGATACGGATACGCCGGATAAAGTAAGGCGCATGCGCACTGTGCAGCCCTGCCGAGACACCGCCCGCGACCAGCGAAAGCGTGCCCTCAGGCTTGATCGTGGTCGTAAGCAGCGGAGAGGGGATGCGCAGTTCATATGCGTATTTTTCTGCAGCCTGGCGCGCTGAGGTAGAGAGGATATCCAGCATGCGGCACTGTTCGGCCTCGTTCATAAAGGCAAAGGCATCCTGAACTCCGGTAAGGCTGCAACCGGTCAGCCGGTCACGCTTATGCTTTTCATTCCACTCGTTAAGCTCCAAATCAATCAGCGTCATTCTAAGGCCCGCTCTGGCCGAGAGTGCCTGCGCGCGCGAGGCAGCGGTAAGGTCGAGGCTGCTTTCGCTGCGGAAGGCGCATAAATTCACGGTGGTCAGGTTGCACTGTTGTTTGGAGTCCAAAAGGATTTCCCCGCAGGGATTCACACCTTGCATATTGTCACGGCGTTTCCGGGCAGCTTCCAAGTTGATGAATCCCGGTTCACCATCCAATTGGATCATCAGGAAGATCAAATGCAATAAGTCCGGCGAGGGCTTCCCTTCAAGCGCCAGGGAGTTGTTGGACAGCCTTCTGTGGGTGATGTTGTTACGGCCGTAATGGAAGGGCGCCGGGCCGTTCACCGCATTGTCATATGATTTGGATGAAAGACTGTCAAACCAAGCGGGCGGAGTTATACCCATCTTTTGAAGCTGCCTGCGGACCTCCTCGTGCTGCTCAAAGTGATGCTCAGACCAGAAGCCGTTGATGCCATATTTGGCAAACAAGCACTCCATATCCGAAGGATCGAAAAGAAAAATCTCCGCAGTTCGCCGAACACCGCCGGATACAACATTATTCCCAATAAGGTTCCCGATATCCAGTATATGGATGGGACGTACACGTCCGTATCCGCGCTCATCTGTTTCGATAGGCGTAAGGCTGGAATCAATCTTGTTCTTCAGAACATCGTCGATCCCGGCGAACATTTCACGGAGCGGCTCCGGTCCGGACGCGGTGCCACCGAACGTCTTCAGCCGTTCGCCCTTGGGGCGGACTGAGTTGAATGATATTTTGATCGTGTGCACATGCTCGTATTTGGCATCCGTAAGCAGCAGAAGGTAGTGCTTAAGCGCATCACGCCAGCCCTCCTTGCTGTCCCCTACGTATATTTTGGCAAACCCGTTTTCCAGTTGGCGTACATCTGTGTTCTCAAGGCGGTAGTCCACTGGAACCGGGTTATATTCAGACAGGATCAGATGGGTGTTCGTGCGGATGGGCGCAAGTCTTGAGGCCATATCCGGTGTGCATTTGAAGCCCACACCGCTGCCCAGCATCAGAAGATAAAATAATTCACAAAGATCATCCCATTTTTCAATGTTGGTGAAGCTGCAATTGAAGTTGGCCATAGGGTAGGATTCCGAAACCTTCGTGCCGCCAACCCAAAGCGTGCGGCCGGACGGAAATTGCCTGAGGTTAAAAACATTATCGAAGAGGGCTTGCGCTTCCTCCCTCAGCCATTCATGGGGAATAGGCAGGCCGGTTTTTTTACGATGCTTGATGTCCAGGCCGACATTGTATTCGACTGCGCGCGCGATAGTCTCCTTCCACGTCTCCCGCCGTTTGTGGTCAGGAAGAAAACGGGCATAGGTTCGGTAGAAAGTAAATAGTCCAAGAGGCGTCATATACTCCGGATAGTCGGGATATTTTTCTAAAAAATCGTTTGTCAGCAGGCTCAATTGTGTCTCCTCCATACACGGCTGGACGAATGATCCCGCCGTTTTTATCTTTGTACCCTGGGCCTCCTAAATCGATAGTACAGTGTTTACGTGCTTTGGATCCATTTTTGGCGAGCATCGCCCGTATCAAGAAGATTGGACATCAAGCGTTAAGGATCAAAATACGGCATATATTGTGTATCGATGCGGGAATGACCACAATATATATTATTCTAAGCTTAATAATCGCACTTGTCAATGTCGGCATAAATGACAAAAATGGCGAAGAAAAATCTTTTGTGGCATTTGAAACCATTATTCATTCGTATAAGGGGATCAATAATGCAGTTGCGGTTTTAGGCAAAATCCTGTATACTAGGATTTGACCTTGCAGAGGGAGCGCTTTTCACGCCCATTTATTGCGGGAAAGGCAAGATTACATATTCGCAGGTCCCTGCTGGTTGTATGGCGGACACGCGGCAATTGCCGCTTCTTAAGGAGGCAAGGACGATGGAATGCAAGATAAAGAATGACATCGGCACGATTTATATCACCGAGGACGTCATGCTCAAGGTTGTGGGCTATGCCGCGCTGGAATGCTACGGCATCGTGGCCATGTCCAGCAAGCGGGCTAAAGACGGCCTGGTGGAATGGCTTGGCAGGGAAAACCTGTCCAAGGGTGTACAATTGCGCCTGGTGGATGACATGCTGGATGTTGACCTTTTCATCATCGTAGAATACGGCATATCCGTTGCGGAAGTTTGCAAGACCATCGTGGAAACGGTGAAATACAAACTGGAAAGCATGACTGGCGTAACGGTGCGCCGCGTGAATATTTCGGTGGAAGGCATCCGCGTTTAATTAAGCCACCCGACGGGAGGAAATACCCTTGATTCAGGCAAAGGTTATAGACGGCTTGCTGCTGCGTGACATGGTCGCGGCTGGGGCATCGCTACTAGAGAAAAATCGGGAAGCCGTGGATGCTTTGAACGTTTTCCCCGTACCGGATGGGGATACGGGCACCAATATGTCGCTTACGATGATGTCGGCTATCCGGGAAGCGAACGGGAAGGAATATCTGTCCGCGGGGGAGGCTGCAGAAGCGCTGGCCAAGGGCGCGTTAAAGGGCGCCCGCGGCAACTCCGGGGTAATCACTTCCCAATTATACCGCGGCTTTGCAAAAGCACTGGAAGGTGTGGACAAGATTACACCTACCATCTTTGCCCAGGCACTAAAAAGTGGTGTTGAGACCGCCTACAAAGCGGTGATGAAGCCCAAGGAGGGCACCATTCTGACGGTGGCACGTGTGATAGCGGAGGATGCCACACGCCAGGTTCAATTGTATCCCGACGATTTTGAGGGCCTTATCAATGTGATGCTGACCAGCGGCGACGCCATTTTGAGGCGTACGCCGGATATGCTGCCTGTGCTCAAGCAGGCCGGCGTGGTGGATGCCGGTGGGCGTGGACTGCTTCTTATCTATACAGGGTATGCTGCGGTGCTACGAGGCGAGCAGATTGAGAATACAGAGGTCGACTTCCATGATGGCGGAAATGCCACCTTTGAAGATGACCATGACGCGCTGGATGAAATTAAATTCGCCTACTGCACGGAATTTCTGGTGCAGAATCTTCTGCCCACCATACAGGAAAGCGATGTCGATACCTTCCGCCGCAGGCTGAACCGTATTGGCGACTGCGTGCTGGTGGTGGGGGATTTGAGCCTGGTTAAGGTTCACGTCCATACCAACGATCCGGGCAAGGCTCTTCAATACGCCTTGTCACTTGGCGAACTTGTGAACCTGAAAATCGAGAACATGGTGGAGCAGCGCCGGGAACGGCAGAAGAAGATGGAAGAGGAAAAGGCGCTTATGCCGCCGAAGGATTACGGCATGGTGGCCGTGTCGCTGGGGGACGGCTTCTCCCAAATCTTCCGTGATCTGACGGTGGATGCCATCGTGGACGGCGGCCAGACTATGAATCCCAGCATCGAGGATGTACTGGCGGCGGTCAATAAAGTCAACGCAAATTGCATCTTCATTTTTCCCAACAACGGCAATGTGATTTTGGCAGCCCAACAGGCGGCGGAGCTAGCGGAAAAGGAAGTCCACGTAATCCCCACAAAGAACGTGGCCATGGGCATTGCTGCCGCCGTGGCATTCCAGCCTGAGCTTAGCAGCGAAGAAAACGTGCGCCGCATGAGTGACGCAGCTCAGAGAGTCAAAACCGGAACCATCACCTTTGCCGTGCGCGACACCGAGTATGAGGAGCTTCACATAAAAGAAGGCGATATCATCGGTTTGTACAACGGTAAAATCCACTGCTCCGGCAAGAGTGCCAGGGAAGTGGCGCTGGAGCTGATGAAGGAACTGGTGACGGATGATGATGAACTGATTACCATTTATTATGGCAAGGATACCTCTAAGGAAGATGCGGACAGCCTTTCCGGTGAAATTTCGGAATTGTATGGCCACTGTGATGTGGAAACCCACATGGGCGGCCAGCCCCTGTATTATTACCTGATTTCGGTGGAGTGACATGATTCTTTCGGATTTACGCGGCGTTGGAAAAACGCGGCTGGAGACGCTTCGCGCAGCGGGAATTATCTCGCTGCGCGATCTTTTGTTCTTTTTGCCCACTGGATACAAGGATACGACAAACATCACATCCATCGGTGAGCTTACGCCAGGGCAGACGGCGGCGGTAATGGGTTCCATCAAAGGTAAGCCCAGGCTCAGCCGCTTCAAAGGGCTCGTAAGCGTTACCGCGTCTTTGTGGGATGAAACGGGGCACATCCAATGCATTTGGTATAACCAGCCCTGGATGGAAAAAAACCTTTCGGGACGGGAACAGGTGCTTATGTATGGCCGTGTGGAGGAACGCAAAGGAAAACGGCAGCTTATGAATCCATCCCTGGAGGAATCGCCGGGGATCATTCCTCTTTACAGGCCGCTGGATGGATTGCCGGGAAAGATCATGCGCAGCCTCATGGAAACGGCGCTTACCCAGGTGGAGGATACCTGCCCGGAAACGCTGCCTAACACCCTCCGGCTTCGTTATGGATTATGTGAAAAGAATTACGCCATTCGTCAGGCCCATTTTCCCGACAGCCGGGAGGCGCTGGAAACGGCCCGCCGCCGGTTGTCGTTTGAACAGATGCTGCTTTACCAAACGGCTCTGGGGCTTTTAAGGAACCGGAAGGAGCAAGGCGTTTCCTTTCCTGTGGGTCTCTCTCAATTGGATCTATTTTGGAACAGCCTGCCTTTTTCGCCAACCATGGCGCAGCGGCGGGTGCTAAATGAAATTGCAGCCGACCTTTCGGCTTCCCACCCCATGGCACGGCTGGTGCAGGGAGACGTGGGCTCCGGTAAGACGGCACTGGCCTTTGGTGCGCTGTATTTGACCGTGTGCCATGGTTTCCAGGGGGCTCTGATGGCCCCTACAGAGATCCTGGCCCGGCAGCATTTGAAAAGTGCAAAGGCCATATTGACGCCGCTTGGCATAAGCTGCGGTATTTTATTGGGAGGCATGAAGGCAGCGGAGCGCAGGGAAGCGCTAGGGGCAATACGGGAAGGTACATGGCAGGTAGTGATAGGCACCCATGCTCTCATATCAGAGGGGGTGGAATATCGCCGCCTGGGCCTTGTGGTTACCGATGAACAGCACCGGTTTGGCGTGCGTCAGCGCACGGCGCTTGCAAGGAAGGGAACAAACGAAATGGGGGAATTACCGCCGAATGTATTGGTTATGTCGGCTACGCCCATACCCCGTACTTTAGCGCTGATCCTGTATGGCGATCTCGATCTTTCTGTGGTGGACGAGCTGCCTCCAGGCCGTACGCCTGTAACCACGCGCATCGTTTCGGAAGATAAGCGGGAAGCCATGTACGGCTTTATCAAAAATGAGGTGGCGAAGGGCAGACAAGCTTACATCGTCTGTCCCCTGGTGGAGGAAAGCGAAGCACTGGCGGATGTAAAGGCTGCTCAGACACAATATGCCGCGCTGGTCTCCGGCCCATTGAAGGGTCTTAGGGTAGGCCTGACTTACGGCAAGCAGCCGCCAAGGGAAAAGGCCGAGGTGCTGGATGCTTTCGCGGCGGGGGATTTACAGGTGCTTGTGGCCACCACCGTTATCGAGGTAGGCGTCAACGTGCCCAACGCTACCATTATGGTGATCGAGGATGCCCAGAGATACGGCCTTTCTCAGCTTCACCAGCTGCGGGGCAGGGTGGGCCGGGGCAGTGAGCAAAGCTGGTGCTTTTTGCTGTCAGAGCCCAACGAACGGTTGAAGACGCTCACCGCCACGGGCGATGGATTTGAGATCGCTAAAAAAGACTTGCAGCTCCGGGGACCAGGGGAGTTCTTTGGCACAAGACAGCATGGCGCGCCGCTGCTGCCAGGGCTTTCCATGGACGGGGATGTGAAACTGCTGGACGAAATGCAAAAATGTCTCCGGGAATTGCGCAATCAAAAGGAATTGAAGGTGGAATGGGCCATCGTTCAGGCCCAGGCCCGGCAGGATTTTGCTCACAGGCTTAAGCAGGTATCGCTTAGCTGACTGCAATCGTTGATTACCCTCATGCCATTCCGGCCTTCAGTCCTTGGTGATCAAATGGGCTTAATCAGTAAGCACTCATCAAGGAAAATCCCTGGTATGATATTGCCAAACAGGGAAAAAGATAGTATAATCAATCGGATGTTTGAGGTACGAGCCTTGGCATGCTCCTTTTTTGTATGCCTGATGCTTTATCTGCCGCATGGACATCATGCGTAACTATTTTCGTGGAGGAGGACTTAAAATCATGGCAACCAAGTATGTGTACCTGTTTAAGGAAGGCAACGCCGGCATGAAAAACCTGCTGGGCGGCAAGGGCGCCAATCTGGCCGAAATGACCAATGTAGGTCTCCCCGTTCCCCAGGGCTTTACCGTTACCACCGAGGCCTGCACGCGCTACTATCAGGATGGCAAGCAGATCGCGTCTGAGATTGTGGACCAGATTTATGAAGCGCTGGCCAAGACGGAAGTCATCTGCAGCAAGAAGTTTGGCGATCTGGAGAGTCCATTCCTTGTGTCTGTCCGTTCCGGCGCCCGCGCCTCCATGCCCGGTATGATGGATACAATCCTGAACCTGGGTCTTAACGATATCGCCGTCAAGGGCCTGGTGAAGCAGACTGGCAACGAGCGCTTTGCTTATGATAGCTACCGCCGTTTTATCAGTATGTTCTCCGATGTTGTCATGGAAATCAAGAAGTCCAATTTTGATGCTGCCCTGGATGCCGTGAAGGAAGAAAAGGGCGCCAAGTTTGATACCGACTTAAACGCCGAAGATCTCAAGGAAGTTGTTCGCCGCTTCAAGGCCATCTACCTCAAGGAAAAGGGCGTGGAGTTCCCCCAGGATCCCAAGGTTCAGCTGATGGAGGCCATCAAGGCCGTGTTCCGTTCCTGGGATAATCCCCGCGCCATCTACTACCGCCGCATGAACGACATCCCCGGTGATTGGGGCACCGCCGTCAACGTGCAAAGCATGGTGTTTGGCAACATGGGCAATGATTCCGGCACCGGCGTTGCCTTCACCCGCAACCCCTCCACCGGCGAAAAGAAGCTGTATGGCGAATACCTCTTCAACGCCCAGGGCGAAGACGTGGTGGCCGGTATCCGTACTCCCCAGCCCATCGCCTCCCTGCAGCAGTCCATGCCCGAAGTATACGATCAGTTCACCAAGATCGCCAATACTTTGGAAAAGCATTACCGCGATATGCAGGACATGGAGTTCACCATTGAGCATGGCCAGCTGTTCATGCTGCAGACCCGTAACGGTAAGCGCACCGCCGCCGCGGCACTTAAGATCGCCGTGGACCTGGTGGAAGAAGGCATGCTCTCTACCGATGAAGCTATTCTGAAGGTGGAGCCCAAGCAGCTGGATACACTTCTGCACCCCAACTTTGACACCGCGGCCCTCAAGAAGGCCGAAGTCATCGCCAAGGGTCTGCCGGCTTCCCCCGGCGCTGCCACCGGATATGTTTACTTCACCGCTGACACCGCTGCCGAAGCCGGCCGTGCCGGCAAGGCTGTCATTCTGGTGCGTGAAGAAACCACCCCTGAAGACATCGAGGGTATGGACCTGTCCAAGGGCATCCTGACCGCCCGCGGCGGCATGACCTCTCACGCTGCCGTTGTGGCCCGCGGCATGGGCCGCGCTGCCGTTGTAGGCTGCGGCGAGCTGCACATCAAGGAAGAATTAAAGACCCTGACTGTTGCCGGCAAGGTATTCCATGAAGGCGACGCTCTGTCTCTGGACGGCTCTACCGGAAACATATACGCCGGCCTCATCCCCACTGTGGAAGCTTCAGTTTCCGGTGACTTTGCAAAACTGATGGCTTGGGCTGACGCCGCCCGTACCCTGAAGGTCCGCACCAATGCCGATACCCCCCGCGATACCAAGCAGGCTGTGGCCTTTGGTGCCGAGGGCATAGGCCTGTGCCGCACCGAGCACATGTTCTTTGAGGCTGACCGTATCGCCGCCGTGCGCGAGATGATTCTGGCCGACACCGAGGAACAGCGCCGTGCCGCTTTGGCAAAGATCCTGCCCATGCAGCAGGGTGACTTCGAAGCAATGTACAAGGCTCTGGAAGGCCGTCCCATGACCATCCGCTACCTTGACCCGCCGCTTCACGAGTTCCTGCCCGCCAAGTCCATGACGGAAGAAATCGCCGCCCTGGCCAAGGAACTGAACACCACCAGCGAAAAGATCGTGAACAAGATCGACGCGCTCCACGAGTTCAACCCCATGATGGGCCACCGTGGCTGCCGCTTGGCCGTTACCTTCCCTGAAATCGCCGAAATGCAGACCCGCGCCGTGCTGCAGGCTGCCCTGAAAGTGAAGAAGGAAACCGGCTGGGATATCGTGCCCGAGATCATGATCCCCCTGGTCGGCGCTAAGAAGGAACTGGCCTTTGTTAAACAGATTGTGCTGGATACCGCCAAAAAGGTGTTCGCTGAAGCCGGTGAGGAAATCAAGTACCATATCGGTACCATGATCGAAATTCCCCGCGCCGCCGTAATCGCCGATCAGATCGCTGAAGAAGCAGAGTTCTTCTCCTTCGGCACCAACGACCTGACCCAGATGACCTTCGGCTTTAGCCGTGATGACGCCGGAAAGTTCTTGGATTCCTACTACGCCAACAAGATCTTCGAGAACGATCCCTTTGCCCGCCTGGACCAGGAAGGCGTTGGCGAATTGGTGAAGCTCTCTGTCAAGCTGGGCAAGCAAGCCCGCCCCGACATCAAACTGGGCATCTGCGGCGAGCATGGGGGAGATCCTTCCTCCATCAAGTTCTGCCATAAGGTTGGTTTGAACTACGTATCCTGCTCTCCCTTCCGTGTTCCGATCGCCCGTCTGGCGGCGGCACATGCGGCTATCGAAGAAAAGCAGGCTGCAAAGAAATAAGATCAATCCCATTAAGAAGCAGGAGCGTTTTAAGAACGCTCCTGCTTTTTCTTTTATCCTTGACTAATGAATGTATTTTGGTAGAATAACAATGATGCGTAACAATGCTACTCAACGAAGAGGCGTTGTCTCGAGAGCGATAACATAGTTATCTAATGAGGTGAATAGGAATGCCGCCAGTACCTCAGGTATCCCGGCAGCAAGTTCTGGAAAAGGCATTTGCCATGACGCGGGAAATCGGGTTTGAGACCCTTACTGCAAGGGGTCTTGCGCATGCGCTGGGCTGCTCCACACAGCCCATCTTCCGCCTTTTTGGCAGTATGGAAGGCTTGAAGCAGGCGCTCTACGCAATAGTGAAGGATTTTTTTAGCAGTAATATAGCTCAGCCTATGGAAGGTACACCTTTGTTTATGAGTATGGGTTTGCGCTATGTGGAGCTGGCGCGAAAGGAATCGCATTTATTTCGCCTGATGTGCATGTCAGACTGTTTTCAATTGGACAGCCTCTTTGACATTATCCGCGGAGTCAGGCTTCAGAACCCAAAGTTGTTTGCCAAGGTGTGGATATTTACTCACGGTATCGCTTCTATTGTGGCTACAAACAGTATGGCGTTACCTGAAGATGAAGCTCGAACTCTTTTAATTGAGGCATATACCGCATTTTTGAGGATGGTTGATTCCCATGTAAAGCATGATTCGTAAGGAACACCATTTTGGCTCTTTCGTCCGGGTGACATGGCAAGCGTGATATAGCACAATCCGTTCCTTATATTTTTATGTAAAGGACCAACAGCTGGTAAAGAGCAAGAGGGTTAATTCGTGTGTGGAACGCATACGGCTTCACAAAAGGCATGGTTTTAGTGCAGAACCGGGATCATTTCCCGGGAAATGGACGGAGAGAAGCTTTCGCAATTGCTTTTAGCCTTGTACCCGATACGCAAAAGAATTTTTTTGCAACTTTGTTCATGCAGCTATCTTCACTTGAACTTTATCAAATAGGTTTCACCATTATTAACAGAAAAAAACATATGCCGGTCATAGAATGCTCTGGCTTGAGAAATATAAAAGAGAAGATGCGCAAGTGCCGCAATCAACATCTCTTTTGTTTTCCTATACAGGCATTTTCATGCAGCGGTATCGTCGAATAAGTTGACAAGGAGGGAGGAAAATAAGCTTGACTCTTTTGCATGCTTTAAAGGAGCGGTTATGATTAGAAAGCGTTTGATGTCACTGGTACTTTTGTCTATTCTATTGACCTTTATCCTCAACATTCCGGCAACGCCGGACGAATCCAGCCAAGCGGCCATGGACAGCATAACGCAAAAAAGCATAAGGCTGCCCATTATTATGTACCATAGCCTTATTGATAATCCAAAGAAATCTGACGTATATGTCGCTACACCCAATGCTTTGAGAAACGACTTGAAATATTTGAAGGAGAACGGATTTGAAGCTGTAAATGTACGCGATTTGATAGACTTCGTGAATGGGCAAGGTACGCTGCCAGAAAAGCCTGTCATGATCACGTTTGACGACGGTCATTACAATACGCTTTACTATGCTCTTCCAATATTACAAGAGATGGATATGAAGGCTGTCATATCGATTGTCGGATCCTATGCTGATGAGTTTAGCATAAAGCACGATCCTAATCCAAACTACGGCTATCTATCCTGGGAAGAAATCCGAATTCTCAAGGATAGCGGATATTTTGAGATACAGAATCATTCCTATGCCATGCACTCCTTGAATGGCCGCAGAGGATGCCAAAGAAAGAGAGGAGAATCGGAAACGGCTTATTGTTCGACCTTCAATTCCGATGTGATGAAACAGCAGATACTTTTGCAGGAACACTGCGGCGTCACCGCCACCGCATTTGTATACCCATTTGGCCTTGTCTGCCCCGAAGCGCAGGATTGTTTACTGCAAATGCATTTTTCAGCTTCCCTTACTTGCGTAGAACGGGTCAACTACATTCAAGCGGGAAATCCGGACTGTCTTTTTAGCCTGGGCCGTTTCAACCGCTCTGGTAAGGTTTCCACGAAAACATTTATGAATCGTATTTTGAAACAGATGAACTAAAACAAAGTCATTATGGACCGTCTCTGTTTGGAATGGCGATTTAATATGTAGCAGGATGCTTAAGAACGCATTCTGCTTTTTTACATCTGCAAAAGAAAGAAAATATAGGAAATTCTGTAACGAACAGCGAACAAAGCAGATATATGCACTGAAGAAAGGAGGGGAGGCCGTGGGTTCTATGGAAGAAATCTATGAGGAGTATGCTGCGCCGGTATACCAATACCTTTGCAGTTTAACCCACCATTCAGATATTGCCCAGGAACTGACGGCTGAAACCTTCTGTCAGGCCATCAAATCCATGAAAAGGTATAATGGAGAATGTAAGCTATTGGTATGGCTTTGCCAGATTGCAAAGCATCTGTGGTATCAGGAGTTGGATAAACGGCGAAGGAAAGGAACTTCCAGCCTGGAATCTATTCCTGAACCGCATTCTATAGATGGTTCTCCTGAAGAGGCGCTGGTTGGGGAGGAAAGCCGTGTTGCGCTCTTTCGCCGGATGCAGGAATTGGATGAAACCACCAGGGAGGTGGTTTACCTGCGGCTGATGGGTGATCTGAGTTACCGGCAGATCGGGGATGTTCTGGGAAAAACGGAGAATTGGGCACGGGTAACTTTTTATAGGGGCAAGGAAAAACTGCGGAAAGGATGGCATGAGCATGTGTGACAGATTAAAGTGTGAAGTTGTGCGTGATCTATTGCCAAATTACATTGAGGGTTTGACCAGCGCAGAGACGAATGACGCTGTGTTTAGACATATGGAAGAATGTAATGAATGCAAAAAACTGTATGAAAAACTGAAGGCCGACATGGCCGTACCCAAAATCGATAAGAAAGATTTGCAGCGGCTTTTTAGGGCTATACGAAAGGCCAAACTTACCCAGATCATTCTGGCTGTATTGGGTGGTGCCGTACTGACGTGGGTTGTTGTGTTCATTATGAGCTCGGGGTTCAGCGTTATTTCACCCGAGGAAATACAGATGCAGAATATTTATCAGCTTTCAGATGGTTCCATGGTCATCGAATACAAAGTGCCGGGGCTTGATGTGGGCATGCGGTTGGGTAACAGCGGTATACAATTCGGGAACGGTGACTACGCTTTTGAAATACGCACCAGTTTCTGGAATCGCCTGTTTGGGAGAAGCAATCCTAATCGCGAGACATTCTATGAGCATATCCACATTTTACATTCCTTAAGTTACGATTCCAGTATCCATAGGGATGTATGGGAACCCTTTGTTATATATTATGGAAATGGCGATAACAGGCGTCTTTTGTGGCGAAGAGGTGATAAAGTGGAGATCGCCACATCGGAATTTGAGATTTTCATGCGGGGTAATACCCGGGAAAAATACGAAGACTTTTTGGAGGATTATTTATGGAGGCAATCTGTTACCACGCCTAATCCCACAATGATTCCTGGCAAAGCGCCGAACTGAGGTTATCTACTACAATATATGGAAAAGGAATTTCGTTAAAGGAGTATGTCTATGAAGATGAAAACGGTGGCTATCCTTCTTTCTTTGTGTCTTGCACTGAGCGTGTTCACGGGAGCATTGGCCGCTCCCGGGGATGCCATTCTGTTTCCCGCGGCTGCAGACGGAATGATTGTCAATAATGTTCAATCCATTGCTTCGGTAGGTGATACCCTATATCTGCTTGTGCAAAACGGTTTGTATGCCTGGCAGGCAAAAGATGCGGAGCCCAGACTGGTTTCAGATGATATCACGATAGGTTATGCCTCCGGAAAGTGGGAGGATATACCCAAGGAAGAACAGGAGAGAAATAAAAACAGCATTAATTACCTGATGGAGCGGGATGGGAAGCTCTACGGGTTGAACACCGTGAAAGGCGCCCTGATTTTGCTCACGGTGACAGCGGATGGCGTAAATATCAGCGAAGAGGCTGTGCTCGATTGGGACAGCATGTTTGTACATCAAGCCGACTATTCCTATACCCGTCAGTTATTCGGAGCGGCACTGACTTCGAACCGTCTCTATCTTTTGGCGCAGCAGCCCAGTGAGAACTGGAATGATTTTGACCTGCTGGCATTTGATCTTACTACAGGCGCGCAATCCAAAATAGCGGCAGAAAATGTGCATGCCATTGCGCGTTATGAAAACGACCAGCTGCTTTGCAATGTGTATGACTGGGATAACTCATACACCAGTGATGGAAAGCAGATTTTTCCCGCCCTATCGGTACTGGATCCCGCAACCCAGTCGCTTTTAAAGCTTGCGGATTTTCCGGCTTCTCAGGTTGGAGGATTATGCTATTCCTCTGAAAGCGGCATGGTATACGCGCTTGGGAGAGGCGAGATTTTTGGCTGTAAGCCCGGAAGTCCCTTTGAAACCGTCGCTTACATGCCGGTTGACTATCCCGGTGACCAGATGCCTTCTGCCGTATTATCCGGCGGGCTTTATGCGGCTATTCCCAACTACGGCTCCGTATATGTGCGCAATACCGACCCGGCTTTAAAACCCAATAGAGTTCTGCGGATTGCGGGGGGAAGTTCCGATAACGTAACAAAAGCCTTCCAGGCCGCCCATCCCGAGCTTCCGGTCATCTATAAGGATGAATATTACAGTGGCGCCGAGCAGATCGCCCAGCAGATGGTATCCGGCTCCGAGAGCGCCGATCTGTTCATTATCAGCCTGTCCTATGGTGGCTTTTCATCCCTGCGGGATAAGGGCTATGTAAGCGATTTGAGCGGAAGTGCCGTTTTGACGGAAGCCGTATCGAAAATGTATCCCCAATTTGTAAAAGACATTTTCAAAGACGGAAAGCTTATTGCCTTTCCTTACCGTTTTGGTGGTTATGCCCTGGGGTATTCGCCTGATATATTAAAGGAACTTGGCCTCGATCAGCCTCCCAAAACACTTTATGAATTGATGGACCTGTATGTGGACTGGGTGGATGACTATTCTCAAAAGTTTACCGGATATACGCTGTTGGAGAACATATATGATATCCGCATGGAATTGCTTAATAATATCCTGATGACCTATCTGGCGCATTATGGCCGCACCGGGGAAAGTCTTAAATTTGATACGCCGGTATTTAAATCACTTCTTGCCAAATTGGATGAGGTTTCACCGATCCTGGCGGAGCTCAATCCTTCCAAGGAGGAGCAGCAGGGAGGCACGGTCATGTATAGCAGCGACGGATTTGACAACAAGCCTACCTCACTGATATCTAACTATTTCGGCTTCTATCCCACGGAGTACTATGATGACAGGGGATACCTGCCTTTGCCCCTTTCTCTGGACGAGGGAATGGACCCGGCTTTGTTTGCGCAAATTGATGTATTTGTCATCAATCCCAATTCCCAAAATCAGGACCTTGCCAAAACCTATCTCGAGTTCTTTGCGCAGAATATGCCAAGGGACTACGCCATCACCTTCTGCCCGGATGACAATACGCCTGTGGAGAATCCAAGCTATGCCCGACAGATGGAAGAAATAAAGAAGAGTATCGATGATATAAAAGCTCAAATGAAAACAACCGACCCCGAGGTACTGAAAAGCCTGGAAGAGTCTTTGAAGAACCAGGAAAACTACCTTGAATGGATAGAAAAAAGCCGCTTCACCATTCCTGAAAAACTGATCAAACAATACCGGGAATTGGTTCCATATGTCTGCAGTGACTCCGAGTACATGAATTTCCTGTCAAGTTCCAAAGAGGCAGTCATGCTTCTCCAGCAGTTCATGCAGGGGAAAATAGGAACCGAGCAGTTTGTGAAAGAGTTTGACCGCAAGCTGCAAATGATGCGGATGGAGAACAACTGAAAACTGGGTAAAACAAAAGGGGGAGCAGTATATGTGCTCTCCCTTTTATTAGTATGTAGAAGCAATGCGGTAGCTGCGTCACGCTAGGAGGCATAACCTACTTCACATAGGACAGCAGCTTTCCGTATCCCTTTGCCTCCATTTCTGCCTTGGGAATAAAGCGCAGCGCAGCGCTGTTGATGCAGTAGCGAAGGCCGCCCAATTCCTTGGGTCCATCCTCAAACACATGGCCCAGGTGGGCGTTCCCAACGCGGCTGCGCACTTCGGTGCGCGTGTGAAACAATGATCTGTCCATAAATTCCTTCACCACGTTAGGATCGATGGGCCTGGAAAAGCTTGGCCAGCCGCAGCCGGACTCAAACTTGTCGCTGGATGCAAACAGCGGCTCCCCGGTGGTAATGTCCACATAGATGCCGGAAGCGTAATGGTTGTGGAATTCGTTTTGGAAGGGCGGCTCTGTGGCGGCTTCCTGGGTTACACGGTACTGCTCATCCGTAAGCTCTTTACGCAGCTTTTGTTTATCTGCTATCTGGTATTGCGTGGGATCCACGCTGGCTTGAGAGGCCTTCTCAATCTTTTCCCGGCCAATATGGCAATAGCCTTCCGGATTCTTGTCCAGATACTTTTGGTGGTATTCCTCTGCGGGATAGTAGTTGTCAAGGGGAAGGCATTCCACCGCTACAGGCTTGTTCAGCCGTGATTGCAGCTTTGAAAGCGATTCGCGGATGACAGGTTCATCCTCCGGCTGTACGAAATAGACGCCTGTGCGATACTGCGTGCCCTTGTCGCCACCCTGCCGGTTTATGGAAGTGGGATCAATGCAGTCGTAATACAGTTCCAGTAAAAAGGGCAGGGGAATCACATTGGGATCGTAGATGACCTTCACCGTTTCTGCATGGCCTGTGTTGTTGTGGCAGACTTCCTGATAAGAGGGGTTTGCCGTTGTGCCGTTGGCGTATCCTACCTGGGTTTCCAATACGCCAGGGATAGATGCCATGTATTTTTCCGTACCCCAGAAACATCCCCCGGCCAGATAGATTTCTTTCCTGCTTATATTGCCCATGTTGTATCTCCTTTGCATGGCATTATGTATTTGTTGCTTTTACGGTCTTATCATGCCCAGATTCCAATGAAGCGGCTTCCAATTTAATATACCGCATTTTGGCATTTCTGTAAACGCGGCAGAATATTGGTACTTAAAAAAGAGCCATGCTCTGGCTGGAAGGTAAAAATCCCAGCATAGGCATGGCGTATTAAATATATTAATATAGATGAAACCAATGTCAGGATGGCGTGTTACGCATCGGATACCAGCCGTTTTTCACCTGAAATTGTCTGGATGGGACCGATATCCTGCGTCACTTCCAGGGTGCCCAGGTACTCACCCTGCGGGCTGCGAACTGCATAGTAGCGGATGAGGATGAACTTTCCGCCAACGGATAGCCAGAAATCCTCGTGGCTCTTTTTGCCGGCCTTGAAATCTTCAAGTATCTTCTCCACAACGTGCATGCTGGCCGGGGGATGGCAGTTGATTACCTTACGCCCGATGATGGCTTTGGTGCGGGGGAAAATACGCTCAGAACCCTGGGAAAAGTATTTCACTGTGTCATCCTTGTCCACAAAGGTAATGTCCACGGGCAACGCGTCCAGCATGGCGGAAAGCTCTTCCGGCATAAAGCGCCCAGTAGGCAAAACCAGCATGGAGGAAGGTACATCTTCCTGCGTAGATTGAGCTTCTTTTGCTGAAGAAGCTATATGCCAGACAGGCGGTGTGGGGATCAGGCAATAGCCCAGATCGCCGCTTTCCTTGGCAATCTTTTCCCATTCCTCCTGGGTAAGCGTCTCCAAAACCATGGGTAATAGTATGTTTTCTTCCTTAAAAATCATTTCAGATGTTTTGGTCATGGCGAATTCCACCATGCGGATGATATTTTGAGCCTCGCTTCCCGATTCCGACATCAGGCGTAAAGCTTCCTTTACCATGGCACGGATATCGTCATCTACGCCCCACATCACCTTGGGCGGGGCTGTGATGCCATGCTGCTCCATATAGGGGAAAAGAAGATTCTCTTTTTTCAGATAATGCACGTTTAGCTGCCGCATGGGCTCAAACGCCTTTTGAAGGGCCTGAAGCCGCTCGGTATTTGCATTCTCCTTATACTCCTGCAGCCTGGGACGGATAGTATTCTCCATAAGAAGCGACAGCGCTTCGTTTTCGGCTTTCAAAGTATGGGCGGGATGGCCAGGTATTTGCGCTGGATCGGCAGGGCGGTGGATTTCCTCTATGGAGCCCTCAAACACAGAGGCATGAATATCGCATAGCCTGCGTATCTCTTCCGGGGGAAGACCGCCAGCTATTAGCTCGTTTTCCGCCTGGGCGATTTCCTGGGCGGATACACCGTCAAAGGCGGCTTTGAACTGCGCCTTGACATCCTCCGCTGGTTTCCCCTGATGCAATTGAGTCAAAAGATCGCGAATGATCCGCTGCCTGTATTCACTGTTGTTAATTTCACGGCTCATAAGGAAACCTTCCTTTCCAGCACGTCGTATCCGTGCTCCCGCAGGGTTCTCACAATAGTCTCCATGGAGATTTTCTTCATTGCCGCTCCTTTGGTAAGCGTCATAAATCTGCCCGCAGTATTCAGCATACCCGGTTTTGTGATGTCTGAAAACCCGATATCGTGAAGAATAGCCAAGAGCTCCGGATATTTTCCGCACAGCGAGTAGACCGTTGCGTCAAGATCCAAAACCTTGCCCATAATCAGGACTCCTTAGGGAAAACAACGGTCAGAAGCATTTTAAATGCTTGGGAGGCAAACACGGCATGCGGCTTTCCGGCAGGCATCACCAGCGCTTCTCCGGCTTTTGCAGCATGGACTTTTCCGTCCACGGTAAATGTGCCTTCGCCTTCCAGCACATGCACCAGGGCATCGCCCTTGGACTCGTGGGTGCTGATTTCCTCACCCTTGTCAAAGGCGAACAGTGTAAGGCTTACAGACTTGTTCTGTGCCAGCGTCCTGCTCACCACCTGCCCGGGCAGGACTTCCACCTGCTGGGAAAGATTCAATACAGATTCATGATCAATGTTTTTGATATATTTGGCCATAATACAACCTCCTATTCGGAAAGCACTTCTCCGTCGGTGGAAAGAACTACAACCTGCCAGGGTATCAGCTTGCCGCAATTTCCAAGAGCCTGTTTCACTGCGTATTCCAGCCCGCCGCAGCAGGGTACTTCCATGCGCACAACCTTTATGCTTTTGATATCGTTCCTTGTCAGTATGTCCGTCAGTTTTTGCGTATAGTCTACAGAATCCAATTTCGGGCATCCGATGAGCGTCACATGGTTTTTCATGAAAGCCTGATGGAAGTTGCCGTGGGCAAAGGCTGTGCAGTCTGCCGCGATGAGCAGCTTGGCGTTTTGAAAATACGGTGCGTTCACCGGTACAAGCTTCATTTGAATGGGCCATTGCTTAAGCTCGCTTTGAGGGACGGCTGCCAAAGAGGGGGCGGCCTCCTGTTCTTGCTGCCTTGTAAAGGTGCGCATCCTGCTGCCGGGGCAGCCGCCGCCGGACGCGTGATGATCTGAAATCCCTTCCTGAAAGACTTTCACCGCCGCCTCGTCAAATGCGGCCGCTTCCCGCTCCTCAAAGGTGATGGCCCCTGTGGGGCAAACAGGCAGGCAATTGCCAAGCCCGTCGCAAAAATCATCCCGTATCAGCCGTGCCTTGCCATGCACCATGGCGATGGCTCCCTCATGGCACGCTTTTGCGCAAAGGCCGCAGCCGTTGCATTTTTCTTCATCTATTTTGATCACTTGCCGAAGCATATTTATGTGCTCCCTTCTTGTTTTTACAGTATGATTGTAGTACACTTATTACATCCGATCTGTTGTTTTTACAACAAAAGGAGCAATGTATGAAAAATATCGCTGAACTTTTGAAATTAATGCCTCTGTTTCAGAGCATAGGGAGCAAGGAACTGGAGTCACTGCTTGGCTGCCTTTCAGGCCGTGAGCGGAAGTTTGAGAAAAACGAGGTGATTTTCCGCGCAGGGGATTCCCCAAAATATCTTGGCGTGGTACTGGAAGGCAATGTGCGTGTATTCAGGGAGGATTTGCTTGGCAACAGAACCATACTGGGGGAATTCGGGCAAGGAGATTTGTTTGGAGAAACCTTTGCATTGGCCAGGGCTGATTCACTTCCTGTAACGGTAACGGCAACACAAACAAGTCAGGTGCTGCTTATAGAAGGGTGGCGGATTACAGGCACGTGCCCCCATTGCTGCGGGTTCCATACGCGGCTGATTGAAAACATGATGGCCATCCTCGCAAGAAAAAACATGATGTTAAGCGAGAAGATGGAGGTTATGTCCAAGCGCTCCACCCGTGACAAGATACTAAATTACCTTTCCGGCCAATCCCAGCGATCCGGCAGCCTTACGTTTACTATTCCTTTCAACCGGCAGGAGCTGGCAGACTACCTTTGCGTGGACAGGAGCGCCATGTCCAGCGAGCTTAGCAAGCTGCAAAAGGAAGGCATATTATCCTGCGACCGCTCCAGCTTCACGCTTCATAAGGAATTGGATCCATCATGAGCGATTCTAAGCATACAAAGGAGAAAGTCCATTCTTTATGCCCCATTTGAGGAAGCTCGCAAGGTACTGTGCCGTGTTTTACATTGACAAGAATGAAAAGACTCAACGAATCGAATATCCAGGACAGAGAATGCACGAGTCAAAGACGCAAAATATTGAGCAGGGTATCCCGGTGGATGAACGCATTTGGGCAGAAATCAATTCGTTTGGCTGAGATACATCCGGCAGGTTTTTGTAAATCCTGCCGTTTTTTTTATGCTTGCGAAGTTCATTTGGATATGTTAAGATATGGATGAAATTTCCCCATTATAATTGCGGCCCGAAAGGAGCTGTTGAGGAATGAAAAAGAGCATCGAGGGTAGCTTCCTGTAAAACAGCATAGCCGCGGCAAGGGTGGAGCACATTTCCGCACTGCCGCACAAGACCTTTCGTGAATACTGTATTTTGCAGGCACATCGAAGGATGTGTTTTTTGTTTGGCCGCGGATACAGCCTGGAAAGGTGTGTTCGCGGCATTTTTATGCCCTTGGCGGCTTTTGCTTGAAGGAAGCGGTATAGGAAATCAGCAAATCAAAAAAATCGAGGAGGAACCGGATGGAATTTCAAAAGGAATACAGAGATTTGTGCGGGGAAGGCCTGATCCCAGCCAGGGTAACTGCTGTTCACAAGGAACGGTATGAGGTGATAAGCGAAAAAGGCAATGCCTATGCGGTGCTGAAACGCGGGGAATATCAGGGCAAGGATACAGGTGAAGAGTTTCCGGCGGTGGGGGATTATGTGTCATTGCGCTTTGAAGAAGCGGGCGACAGCCTGATCGTAAAAACACTGCCCAGGACAACAAAATTTTCCCGCAGCAACTTTTCCGGCCACGCGGCAGGCTATGTGAAAACGGTGCTGGAGCAGACGGTGGCTGCCAATTTTGATTATGTGTTTTTGATGTCCTCTCTGAACCATGACTTCAATGTAAGCAGGATGGAGCGGTACCTTGCCATGTCGCATTACAGCGGCGCACAGCCGGTCATTATACTGACCAAGGCGGATGTGGCGGTGGATGCAGCCGGAAAACTTGCACGCGCCCGGGCCATTGCCGGGAAAACGCCCATTCATGTGATCAGCGCCCATACGGGTGAGGGATTAAGGGAGCTTGCAGCGTATTTTGCTCCAGGCAAGACGGTGGTTTTTCTGGGCTCTTCAGGCGTAGGCAAATCCAGCCTGGTGAACGCACTGGCAGGGGATACGATCATGGAGGTCAACGATATCCGGGATGATGATTCCAAAGGCCGCCATACCACCACCCACCGTCAGATGATCTTTTTGCCCGGGGAATCTGTCGTTATTGATACACCCGGTCTTCGGGAACTGGGTGTTGTGTGGGAGGCTGAGGAGGGGATTTCGGAAACCTTTGCGGATGTGGAGGACTTTTTGGGACGCTGCCGTTATTCCGATTGCACCCATCGAAGCGAACCGGGCTGCGCTGTTCGGGAAGCGGTGGAGCAGGGAGTATTGTCAAAGGAACGGATGGAACGTTATTTGCGGCTTGTAAGAGAAACGCGCTTTAATGCCAGAAGAGCCAAACCTGCTAAAGGCGTGGCCGTCAAAAAGCCGCGGAACAAGACTTGGATCGCAGAAGAATAGCCAGGAAGCTTTGTCTTTCGGTATCCAGGCAAACAAAAGGGGCAGGTTCTATAAAAAGGAACCTGCCCCTTTTTGACACCATATTCATTAGGCCTTCGAATAATTGTCCTTCAGGAACGTGACCCATTCCTGATAAATCACTTCCTTTGTTCTTCCAAAAGCTGCATGATAGTCCCCTGTTTTGAGCAGCGTCAAAACTTTATTCCATCCATAACATTCATCCAGGTATTCTATATAAGTATGGGCGAAATCATAACCGCCTATATTGGAGAATTCTACAGGGTTCTTTGTTTCCAGCTGCCTAAGGGTCGGGATGGAGGAGTTGTCGTACATATCATCCGGCGGGTTTCCGTTGGAAAGGTACAGCGCAGCCCCTTCAGTAAGCCAAAGGGACATTTTTGGGTTCAGGATAAAATTGAGGGCATGAACCATTTCATGGGGAGCGGCGTATTTGCGCCGGTCATACTCCTTTTGCGTGACCGCCTCACCTGGAGAGGCCAGAATCACGGTATTTCCCTTGTTATCGCCGATATACCATTTGAGGTTTAGCAATAATGCAATAAAGCCGTATTTTTTTGCTTGAAAGGTGCTCTGCTTATCGTAGATGTACAGCTTCAGATCCTGCTTGCTCGAAAAGCCCAGCTTTTTTGTCAGCCTGCTTGCCTCCGCCTCCGCCAATGCAAGCACATCCCGGGCGGCATCTTCGCGGTTTTCATAGAATACGGTGATCCAGTCGCCGGAAAGGGCATGCATTTTTCCGTTATCCAGCCAAAGAGTTGGTATGAACGACGCGCCGAACAATAGTGAGATGGCTGCAAAAACAAGGCCGGCAACGAGCAATGGTTTTTTGGGGTTCCTTTTCAAAAGAATGACCTCCCGTATTTATATCACAGGGGACCGGCATCCGGCCGTGGGAAAAGTATAACATACGCAATATAAGGAAAAGAAGAGACAATCCATCCATGCAATAAAAATGTCAGGTTCTAAAGAAGAAAGATTGTAATGAGCATTACATTAGCGTACAATAGGTACGCGTATCGCCCAGACGCCCGCCAACGGTACCACTATCTGTGAATAATTACCGGGCCACGGGTTCATGCGGCTATGATGTTTATTTGCAGTGCCTGGGGCTGCGGGATATCCATACGGATGTCATCGAGCTGCTGCTTCATTATTTTGCATGGTACGAACTAGTGAGCCTTTGATGGTTCTATTGCCTGAAATAATTGAAATATTTATGATATTTCTTACAGAAGTCTGTTTTGCGCTATCATTTGGGCAAAAGCGGGGTATATAATACTTGCCGGTTGAAACCCGGCTTACAGATGGGGAGGATGCAGCGTGTACAGCGTACGGGAGATAGTATCAAAATTATATTGGGTAGGTGGCAGTGACAGAAGGCTGGAGCGTTTCGAAAACATGTTTCCACTAACCAATGGGGTGGCCTACAACTCTTATCTCCTGATGGATGAGAAGACGGCACTTATTGACACGGTGGATTCCTCCATCAG
This sequence comes from Bacillota bacterium, assembly GCA_023416585.1. Classification (GTDB taxonomy): domain Bacteria; phylum Bacillota; class Clostridia; order Christensenellales; family Aristaeellaceae; genus JAEWAH01. The sequence continues at coordinate 3,740 of JAEZHM010000061.1, read as the reverse complement.
CGCACTGTTCATGGAGAATGTTGCCCATGTGTTGAACGGCCGCGACCTGGATTATCTTATTATCAACCACATGGAGCCGGACCATTGTGCCAGCATTGAAGAAATAGCGCGGCGTTACCCAAAGATGCAGGTGGTTGGCAACAAAAAGACATTCCAGCTCTTTGAGCAGTTCTACAGCCTGGATCTTTCAGACAGGATGCTTACGGTTTCCGACGGCCAGGAGCTTGCACTGGGGGAAAGCAAGCTGCGCTTTACCTTTGCCCCCATGGTACATTGGCCCGAGGTGATGTTCACCTATGAGGCTTCCCGGCATGTACTGTTTTCGGCGGATGCATTCGGCGCTTTTGGGGCGCATGCCGGCAACCTGTTTGCCGACGAGATGGATTTTGAAAACGCCTTCCTGGATGAAACAAGGCGATATTATGCCAACATCGTGGGCAAGTACGGACCTCAGGTACAGGCTGTGCTGAAAAAGTTTACAGGCGTTCAAATTGATATGATCTGCCCGCTGCACGGACCCATCTGGCGCAAAGACCTGCAAGAGATACTCAGCAAGTATGACCTGTGGAGCCGCTACGAGCCGGAGAAAAAAGGCGTCGTTCTCTTCTACGCCTCCATGTATGGCAACACGGAAAACGCTGTCAGCGCTCTTTCCAACAAGCTGGCAAAGCTTGGAGTCCAGGACATGCGGATGTACGATGTGTCCAAGACCCATCCAAGCTACATCATTGCCGATGCCTTCAAGTACAGCCATATGGTGGCGGCCTCGCCCACTTACAACCTGCAGCTTTACTTGCCGATGGACATGCTGCTCCATGACATGACTGCCCTGGGTCTAAAAAACCGGAAGGTAGCCTTGATTGGCAACCACAGTTGGTCCAGTGCGGCCCTCAAAGCCATGCTGGAAATATTCTCAGGCATGAAGGACATGGAGATTATCGGTACGCCCATGGATATCCGTTCCACTTTAAAGCCCCAGCGGGAGGAGGAACTCGACCAGATGGCAGACGCCATCGCCTCGTCCGTCTTGCAGGGGTGAAACAAAACCCAAACGCAAGGAGGAAAAATATATGTTTAAGCAGATTGAACTCAAATATGACTTTAGCGCCCTGGAACCCCACATTGACGAAACCACCATGGTGACCCATTATTCAAAGCACCATGCAGCCTATACCAACAACCTGAACGCCGCGCTGGAAAAGGCGCCGGAGCTTGATGGGAAATCCATTGAGGACATATTAAGGAACTTAAGTGCTGTGAAGGATCCTGCCGTACGCACTGCCATCCAGAACAACGGCGGCGGGTTCTATAATCACAACCTGTACTTTGGCATCCTGTCGCCCAAGGCTTCTTTAGCTCCGGAAGGCGAATTGGCAGCGGAGATTAATAAAACCTTCGGCAGTGCGGATGCACTGAAAGAAAAGCTGACCGCGGCAGCCATGGGTCGCTTCGGTTCCGGCTGGGCTTGGCTGTCTTTGGATGCTTCCGGAAATTTGAAGGTATCCTCCAGCTTAAATCAGGATAACCCCTTCATGGAGGAAGGCGGGTTTACACCCATCCTGGCCATTGATGTTTGGGAGCATGCCTACTACCTCAAGTACAAGAACCTGCGGGCAGATTACCTGAAAGCCTTCTGGAATGTGCTTGATTGGAACGAAGTGGCAAAGCGCTACAAGGCTGTCCGCTCCGCAAAATAAGAAATCTGCATAGCAATGCCCGCCGAAAGGCGGGTTTTGTTTTTTCCGATGTTATATTGCAATAAGCCCCATATGGTTACGAACGAATTCCCGCATGCTTGTGATCGTTGCGGGAAAGGTAAATTGGGGCATGAAAACAGGGCAGAGTATGCCGGGAGGAACGCATTTTGCGTAGATATTTTGAAGGCTGGTACTTCAAGCAACAGTCGCTTCATGGAACGGTGGCCTTCATCCCTGCCATACATACGGATGGCAGGGGAAATCGTTCCGCTGCCATACAGATCGTTACGGAGGATGCATCCTTCTGCACTGACATGCCTTGGGAAGCATTTCATGCGAATAGGCGCAAGATGCACATCACAGTTGGAGAGTGCCGGTTTTGTGCTGAAGGCATCAAGCTTGATATCCGTGCCGATGGACTGACGGTGAAAGGCAGCATAGCATTCGGCCCGCTTTTTCCCATCCGGTATGACATCATGGGCCCCTTCCGGTATGCTCCTTTCATGGAATGCATCCACAGCGTATTCAGTATGGCGCATCGTGTGGATGGCTGTATTACAGTCAATGATAAAGAGTATGCTTTTTTGAATGATATTGGCTATATCGAGGGAGACCGGGGCAGTTCTTTTCCTAAACAGTATATGTGGACGCAGCATACCTGGCTGGAAGAATCGTTCTGTTCCCTGATGTTGTCCGTTGCCGATATTCCTTTCCTGGGAATGCGCTTTACGGGCGTGATTGGTATTGTGCTGCTAAACGGCAAGGAGTACCGGATCGCAACATACCTTGGGGCAAGGGTCGTACATATCGGGGACGGAGAAGTCATGGTAAGGCAAGGAGAATATACCCTTTTGGCAAAGCGCTTGGATGGAAGCAGCATGCTGCTTCGTGCTCCTGTTCTTGGCAGCATGACGCGCCTGATTCGCGAAGCACCTTCCTGCCGTGCGCATTACCGCTTTGTGAAGAATGGAGAGATTCTCCTTGATAAAATCGCGGATCATGCCGGGTTTGAATCCGAATACGATACTTAGAATTTTGCTTGCGTATAAATTTTGCAAAAAGGATTGACAAAAAAATCTCCCAGAGATATAATGCAAACAAACGTTCGTATATGGGGGATTTACGTATGATGCAGCAAAACCGTCAAACTTGGCAGGAAAGGGAAAGGAAGGCGCTGGCTTACCGCGGCTGGCTGGTGCAGGCAAGGCTCTTGGCCCGAATGACGCAGCTGGAGGTGGCGGATGCCTGCGGCATTTCGCGAAGCGCCTATCAAAAATACGAGTATGGGCAGAGAACGCCCAGAAAGAGCAAGCGGGAGGAACTTAAAAAAGTGCTTGCCCTTCATTTGACAGGATTCGATAGATTGCAGGAGGATCAGTAACATGTTCAGTTGGCTGAAATATTGGCATGACCAAAGAAAGATGCTGCGCTTGCAAATGCGTGAGCTAACGTTAAGCCGGTGGGAACGCAGGAATCATCCGGCGTTTAGCAGCCGCAAAAACCGCTGGTCCATGGTGAAGACGCTATAAAGTAATATCGCAGTTGTGTCATTTTGACCGCCTCCATGCTTTCTGGGTACCATATATTGTATACTGCTGTTTCATGTTCATGCAGTTCGGGTATAGCTTCAACCAGGAGGGATTGAAATGGAATGCAGGGTACAGGTATTAAATGGCGTACTGGAACAGCCGGAAATAGACGCTTATGTGGAACGCGCCGAAAGGCGGTTCGGGAAAAAGCCCATAGGCATTGATATCCGGGTCGATGGTGACTATGTGGAATTGACGTATGATTTTGGGCAGCAGCCATTCCACCGCATCCGCAGGATCACCGGCTATCTGGTGGGCACATTGACGCGCTTCAACAACGGTAAGGCCGCGGAAGAACGGGATAGGGTAAAGCACTCCCTATAACCCTCATTGCGGGAAAGAATGAAATCAGGTATAATGCATGGGAGGATGAGGCTGGATCGTTGTATGGTCATCCGGGCGAAAGGAGCCGCTTTCGTGAAGTATCTTCGACGGTTTGTATGGTACCTGGCTA
>JAEZHM010000140.1 GCA_023416585.1 Bacillota bacterium | reverse complement strand
GGATCACGCTGCCCCCTGCCTTGCAACCAAAGCAGTAATACAGCTGACGTTGGCTGTCCACGGTAAAAGAGGCTGACTTTTCGTTGTGAAACGGGCACAGACCCCAATATCTATGCCCGTTCTTTTTAAGCGGCAAGTAAGTGGACACCACTTGCACGATGTCGGCCCGGGCGCGAAGCTCGTCCAACCATGCGGGTGGAAACCGTCCTGCCATGCATTGCTCACCTGCTATCCTTCATTCGCCGCATAAGCGTCATTTCCTGCACATTTTTCAACAAATTCGGCTTCCAAAAGACGATTTCCGGCAATTTCCATCAGGAGGCAGGAAAACCGGAGGGTACAAACAGCTTCACATACAACCGGATGGCATACCTGTCGGTCATGCTGGCCAGGAAATCCGCCACGCCGCGCCAGGTGCCCTCGGTTTCGCAGATTGTCTTATATTCTTCCGGCATTTCTCCGGGATGCTCCATGTAGTAGCCGTACAGTGTGCGGATTACATGGTCGCACCGCGCTTCTTCAGCTTCCCGCCAGCCTTCCCGGTATACCTTATCAAAAAGGAAGGCCCGCAATGCGTTGGTTGCGTAAAGAATTGATTCGCTCATTAAAACCTGGTTTTTGCCCATGCTGTTTTCTACGGTATCGAGGATCATGGTATGGATCCGCTGGCCGTGAGACTTGCCAAGAACCTGCAAACAATCCTTGGGCAGATCGGTAGGCTTTAAGATGCCTGCCCGAATCGCGTCGTCGATGTCATGGTTGATATAGGCGATCCTGTCGGCACGGCTTACGCATAACCCTTCCAGGGTAGCCGGCTCTTCCTTGCCGCTGTGGCAGAGGATTCCGTTGCGCACTTCCCAGGTAAGGTTCAGGCCCTGGCCTTCGTTTTCCAACTTTTCCACCACGCGCAGACTTTGCTCGTTGTGGCGGAAACCTTCCTTAAGCAGCGCATCCAGCGAACGTTCCCCGATATGACCAAACGGGGTATGCCCAAGGTCATGACCCAAGGCGATGGCTTCGGCCAGGTCTTCGTTCAGCCGAAGCGCCCTGGCCAGCGTCCTTGCCACCTGGGCTACTTCCAGCGTATGCGTAAGCCTTGTGCGGTAATGATCACCTTCGGGGGATAAAAACACCTGCGTCTTAAATTTAAGGCGGCGAAAGCTTTTACAATGTATGATCCTGTCCCTGTCCCGCTGGAACACTGTACGCAGGGGGCAAGGATCGAGGGGTTTCTCCCGGCCTCTGGAACGGACGCTCCACATGGCCAGCGGGCTTAAGCGTTCCTGTTCTTCCTGCTCCTGTGCTTCACGGGGATTCATGGGCAGCCGACCTTTCCATGGAATATGGAGAATCTGTTTTGTTTCCACAATCCATATATACGCTTGCGCATATACATATATACAACGTAAACTAAGAAAATCCCTGCTCCAAGAAGCAATATCCATTGACAAGGGAAGCGGCGCTGTGCTATTCTACCTTGAGATATGCGAGGTGGCTGGGCGGCCGCGTGCCTTTTGGCACGAGGAAAGTCCGAGCACCATAGGGCAGGGTGCCGGTTAACGGCCGGTGGAGGCGACTCCAAGGAAAGTGCAACAGAGATATACCGCCGCATGTTCGTGCGGTAAGGGTGGAAAGGCGAGGTAAGAGCTCACCCGCGGCTTGGCGACTAGCCCGCGATGTAAACCCCACCTGGTGCAAGATTGAAAGGGGAGCGTATATGGCGGCCCGTCATGCTCCCGGGTAATCGCTTGAGCCTGCTGGTAACTGCAGGCCTGGATAGATGACCGTCCACGACAGAACTCGGCTTATAGGCCACGCTCGCATAATTTCGAGAAAATGACGCTAATGCGTCATTTTCTCGATTAGGCCCTTTTCACCTGCGATCCCGCGCACCAACCTTTTATATGCTTCCGAAGGTTCTCCCGCAGGAGCGAAATCTCATCGAATTGAAATATCGCAGAGAGCACTTATGACAAGCTTCATGTACGGAGGAAGTATGAGAAAAAGCAAACGTATTTTATGCGGTGCACTTGTTGTGGCGCTTTTTTTGGTTCCGTGGACATCTGGGCTGGCCAAGCCGCAGGTGGTATACAGCGGGGATGCTGAAAAGCCCAGGATCGCCATCACCATGGATGATTGCTGGAAAATGCAGTACATGGTGGAAATGCTGGATCTGTGCAAGGAATACGGCTTTCACATGACTTTTTTTCCTTTGGGTGCGTGCATCAAGGAAAAGGACGGCGACATCTGGCGGCGGATGCTCAGCGAAGGCCATGAGATCGGCAACCATACGCAAAATCATCCCAAGCTGAACGAGATCCGTTCCACCCGCATCCGCAAGGAGCTTGCAAAGATGGAGGAGAGCCTTGTTAGTGTGCTGGGCTTTCCCTACGATGTGCGCTTGATGCGTCCGCCCGGGGGCCATTTTGAGGGTGGGATAGGCTGCACTACCGTTTTTATTATTGAAGAAAGCGGCTACTCCTATGTGGTTATGTGGAGCCTGAGCCAGACAGATCCGGACAAAATGCTGAAAAAAGTCAAGAACGGAGATATTCTCTTGTATCACAGCAACAGAAAGGATGTGGAAGGCTTGCGCAAAGCAATCCCCATCCTTTTGGACCGGGGTTTTGAACTGGTTACCGTGTCCGAATTGCTTGGAATAAAGCCCGCAGAAGAGATTACCGCCGGGGTTGAAAAAAATCAGTCTCAAAAATAGCAAAGAACCGGCGTGAATGTGGGAAAATAAGCTTGCCAGGCCGCCGGAAATATGCTATAGTAGGACGGATAACGCACCTTTGCCGATTCGTTGCTTGTGCCCTTACGGGTGGCGGACGGGTATGACGCAAAGGGTGGAAAAAACAAGGAGGAATTATCACATGGCAG
>JAEZHM010000106.1 GCA_023416585.1 Bacillota bacterium | reverse complement strand
TTTCTCCGCCGTTGGCCATACTCTATATCCGTAAAGTTGTATTGCTCTTTCATCTCCCTCACCTCTGCTTAATTATACCATGTTTCCCCATTCCTTTTAATCATTGTTTACTCAAGGGGAAGCCTTTTGGAGAGCCTCACTCTTGAGGCACTGCACACCGTTCGTTTCGCGCCCGGTGTTTCGCATTGTAGCTCCGCTCCAATGCTCCAGGCTTTGCCCTCCGTGAGGTGCCGACTAAGGAGGCAGAAGGAGTAATCGTTGTGGATTGCAGAAGAAATAATGGGCTATTGGTTCACGTTAAAGGGCCTCCCGCAAGGCGGGAAGCCCTTATTTACGCTTATATCAAGCCGACGCCGCCGCTCTTTCCTCTTGCTTCACCCGTGCCTCGACCGCGCTGTTCACCTCATCTGCCTCCATATAGGAAGGGATCAGCTCGTGCAGGCAGGAGCGCATGTCCCCGTGGGTATCCAAACATATTTGAAGCCTGTCCAGAAAGTGCTGCACCGTATCCCAGGAAAACTCCTCAGGCCTGGCAATGAATATCTTTTCCCTGCTTGTGCGGGTCACGTTTTCATCATCCCGCAAAAGCTCCTCGTACAGCTTCTCCCCTGGCCGAAGCCCTACATACCGTATCTCCACCGGCGGCGCGGCAGGGTCGGCGTACAGCTGGATCATGCGTTCCGCCAGTTCCCGTATCTTCATGGGCTCCCCCATATCCAGCACGAAAAGCTCCCCGCCGCTGGCCATGGACGCCGCCTGTAAAACAAGGCTGGCCGCCTCCGGAATGGTCATGAAGTAACGTATGATGTCCGGATGCGTCAGCGTCACGGGGCCGCCGGCCCGTATCTGCCGTTCAAACAGCGGCACCACGCTGCCATGGGAACCCAGCACATTGCCAAAGCGCACGGCTGTAAACTCCGTTTTGCCAAACCCCTGCAGCGACTCGATCACCATTTCCGCTGCACGCTTTGTGGCCCCCATCACATTGGTGGGATTTACCGCCTTGTCGGTGGAGATCATCACGAACCGCTTCACATTGTGGGCCATGGCACACTGAGCCGTATTAAGCGTGCCGAACACATTGTTCTTTACCGCCTGTTCGGGGCAATCCTCCATCAGCGGAACATGCTTGTGTGCTGCCGCATGAATGACAATCTCGGGCTTTACGGCGCCAAACACCGCGTCCAGCCTGCTTCTGTCCTGAATAGAGCCAACACAAAGCTCCACCGTGTTCTTGACAAGTGGCCCGAACATCTCCTGCAGTTCTATGTACAGATCGTGCATGTAGTTTTCGCTGATATCGTATATCGTAAGCGACCTTGGCGAAAACCGCATAATCTGCCTGCACAGCTCCGACCCAATGGATCCGCCGCCACCCGTAACCAGTACGGATTTTCCTTCAAAATAGGTGCTGGCCTCCGTCATGTCCAAATGCTGTTCCGTTCTGCCCAACAGATCCGCAATGTTTACATCCCGTACGGGGGACAAAACATCACGTCCGCTGTTCACATCCTTCAACGCAGATACCATTTTCAGTCTGCATTTGGTGGCCAGGCACCGCTCGATAAGCGGCCTCATTTGCCCCTTGGGTGTAAAAATGGCAATGACGATCTCGTCAATTTCAAACTGCTGAGCGTACTTTTCCACGTTTTCCGTGCCTAAATATACAGGCACGCGGTTGATTTGCGTTCCCTTTTTGGCCGGATCATCGTCCAGCGCCAGGATAGCCCGGCTCTGGCCGTAACGGCCGGATTGCAGTTCCCGGATTACGGATGCACCGGCCCAGCCGGCGCCAACCACCATCACCCGCGTCCCCTTTCGGCCGCCGAAAAAGGGCAAGCCTGTCTGTCCCCATTGCCCGGCCAGCCGCATGCTGAAACGGGAACCGCCAACCAATATCACAAGCAAAAGCCAATCGATCAGGTACACGGTGCGGGGCATCAAAAACAGGTTGGGATCCGGAGATATGGTATAAGATACCAGCGACACAAGATATGTCATTCCCGATCCCATCAGCGTACCTAAAACTATCTGCAAAAGCCCGTCCACACTGGCATACCGCCACAGGCTTTTGTACATACCCACCGCAAAAAAGCTGCCGATAGTCAGCACGGTCATGATTGGGGCGACGTTCCAGTACTTGTGGATATGGCTCCACGCTTCCTCCTGCATGTCAAAGCGGAGCTGCAGCGCCATGATCATGGAAGCGTTTGTTAGTACGATATCCAAAAGAATCAACAAAATCGTTTTGATTTTATTTCCGTATTTCTCGCTTGCTTTTCGCATGATTTTTGCCATCCTGAATCGTTATCCTGTATAGTACTTCATTTTATCATACAAACGTCCCAAAATCCAGCTTTGCCCTTCATTAGAAAAAAGGGTTTCCGTGTTCATGATGCGAATGTAAGTATGTTACCCCTGATGGAGGAGGTTCCCGCGGATGAAGTGCCCAAATTGCGGCCATTGGAATAAAGCCTCGCTGCCACGCTGTTTTCAGTGCGGTCAGCCTTTGCCTACCCAGCCCGACTATGAGCGGAATCAGGGTCCCGGCTGGCAGCAGGAGCTGAAAGCAGATGCGCCAAAGGTTTATATACGTGCCGATGAAGCGGGTGAGGCGGAATCCCTGACCGACAAAAGGGATGACCTGGCCCAGGAAATGGTGGATTTGAGAGCCCGCAAGGCAAGAGGAGAAAAGCAGCAGCGCCAGCTAAGGGAGGAAGCGAGCCGCCGCGGCTTTGCGCCATCCAGCATGACGGTGCGGACGAATACCACCCGTGAAACTGTTTTCCGTGTAAAGGATGACCCGGAGACCGCACTGCGCCCCATGCCGCCAGAACTGGTGGAAGGGGGCGAGGTGGATTCCACAGCCAGGCTCGCTTTCACTTCCAGGATCAAGCGATCCGAACAAAAAGCGATAGAACAGCAGGATGATGAGGACGTTTTCCCCGGCACCCAGCCTACCAGCCAATGGATACCGCCATCCGGGAAAGTTGCCGCTTCCCAGCCGGTATACGATGGTTTCAATGATTCCGGGGCTTACGAACCTCTTTGGGGAGATACGCAAGCCAGCAATCTTGCCCTTAACCCAATCTATGCGGCCGGGCGGTCTATGCCAAAGCGTGTACGCAGGCACAGGTTTTTACGTGCCGTTCTTGTCATGCTTTTATCCCTGGTAGTCATTCTGGCAGCAGCCATAGGTATATCCGCATGGCAGCGGCGGCAGGCTGAGGAAGTGCTCAAAAACAAGCCCACCGTGGTGGCCTCCATCGTCAACGACCAGGCCGCACATACCATCACCATTCCTGGCAAGGATGGCACGCAGATTTACGTCAAGGAACTGAGCAACACATTCGTCATTTCCGGTGGCGTTGCCGTGGTGGAAATACCTGATTACATCTGGTACAACGATTACGAAGAATACCTTTCCGATACCATGGATGTGACGCTTACCCCGTTTATACGCACCAACTCCGGTGAGAATCATCCTATGGAGCCAATTTCCTATCAGGTACAAGTTCCCCTGTCTCCCATTGAATTGGTCACGCCGGACAGCGATTATGTGGAAGTATCTACAGCTATGTATCCCATAAAGTTCCGCGTACGCGAAGGCAGCACGGTGATCATTAACGGCAGCGAATATTCCGACCTGGTAAACCAGGAAAAAGGCGATGTCACCTACAACGCCACGGTGCAGCCCATTGGCAAAAACAAGGTTACCATCAGGGTACGCAGCCAGTACTGCCGTGAAAACGTAATGGACATCATCCTCTACCGTGCGGTACAGGAAGTGCCTTTGGACCTGGTTTCCGATCAGACCTACACCAGTTCCAAAAAATACATGAAGATCACAGCCACCACCATTCCCGGCGCCAATGTCAATGTGCTGACACCCCATACGGATCTGAATATTACCAATATCGCATCAGACGGCACTTTCTCCTTTTTTGCGGTGTTTGGCCAGATCGGCAGCAATAAAGTAACCATCCAGGCCGATATACCCGGCCGGCAACCCTCGGTTCTTGATTTCCAGGTATACTATGTGCCCCCGGTGAACGAGTATACCAAAGTAGCCTGGGCTATGGATGCCGTCAATTATGCCGACCTTTTATCCAACAACGCCCAGCGGGTAAAAAGCACACAAATTTACGTATGCACCGGCGTGATAACGGAAATCATCAGCACCAAACCGCAGCTCGCCATCATGAACACGGGTACAGAGGATAAAACGCAGTATATCATGCTAGAAAACTCCACAAAAACCACCTGGGAAGTAGGCAACTCCTACCGTATCTTCGCCGATGCCTTCGGCATGTATGACGCTATGCCCAGGCTGGTGGCAAGGTACACGTACAAGCAATAACTGCCTTCCTATAACAAAAGCGCCCTTTGCCGGGCGCTTTTGTTTGTTATAAGGGCGCGTTTTCCTCCAAATCCTTGTGGGCAAACGCTGTCTTCCCTGCCTGCACATCCACTAGCGTCTGGCCGCTGCCAAAGAGCATATATTTATAGGAACACAGCCCTTCCAGCCCCATGGGACCTCTTGCGTGCAGCTTGCCTGTAGCAATGCCCACCTCTGCGCCTAAACCGTAGCAGAAGCCGTCTGCAAACCGTGTGGAGCAGTTGTGGTATACGCCTGCGCTGTCCACAAGGCTCATAAAGGAGCGAACCGCCTGTACATCCTGCGCAACAATGGTATCCGTATGGCCTGACCCGTAACGGTTGATATGACGGATGGCCTCTTCCACGCTGTCGACCACTTTGATAGACAGGATATAATCCAGATACTCCGTCGCCCAATCTTCTTCCGTGGCCGCATCGCATGGTATAATGGCCCGCGTTCTTTCGCAGCCCCGCAATTGAACGTTCTTTTCCGCAAGCGCACGGGCTGCGGCTGGCAAGAAGGCCTCCGCAATGTCCTTATGGACTAGCAGCGTTTCCGCCGCGTTGCACACCGCCACATACTGCGTTTTGGAATCCACCGTTACCTTGACCGCCATATCGGTATCCGCCGAAGCATCCACATACACGTGGCATATCCCATCCGCATGCCCCAGCACCGGAATACGGCTGTTGTCCATGATATAGCGCACAAACTCATTGCTGCCCCTGGGAATGATCAGGTCAATGCAGTCGTCCATCTTCAGCATGTCCCGCACTTCTTCTCTTGTGGTGAGGAGGGCTGCCCAGCCATCTGGCATTTTGGCTTCATGGGCCGCTTCCAAAAGAGCGTCCATCAGCGCACGGTTGGTATGCTCCGCTTCCCGCCCGCCCTTTAGCAGCACTGCGTTCCCGCTCTTTAAGCACAGGGAAGCGATCTGCACCAGCGCGTCGGGGCGGCTTTCAAAGATCACGCCCACCACGCCGATAGGACAGGACACGCGGTAAAGCTTGAGCCCCGGCATTAGTTCCCGGGCCAGTTGTGTGTGATTCAGCGGATCATTAAGTTCCGCCAATGCCAATAATCCCTTTTGAACCGCGAGCAATTTTTTTTCGTCAAACAATAGCCGCTTTTTCAGCGGCGATGCCAAACCTTCCTCATCCGCCTTCTTCATATCCGCTTCGTTGGCGGCGAAGATTTCCTTGCTGTGGCGCTTGAGCGCATCCGCCATAAGTTTCAGTGCGTTGTTTCTATCATGTATGGCTGATGCTGAAAGCGGAATTGCCGCTTCCCGGGCCGAAACAGCCATCGTTCTTGTATCCTGCATCAAACGCGCCTCCCCTTAACCATAAGTGTTCATACCATTATAAACAAAAAAGCGGCTCATTGCAAACAAGGCGCAATTGTGGTATAATACATTGCTACCGGCAACAACAAAGGAGGGGTTTGCATGCCGCACGCAAAGGGCATCAAGCCCGTAGCCCAAAACAGGCGCGCCTACCACGATTTTTTCGTGGAGGAAACGTATGAATGCGGCCTTTGTTTGCAGGGTACCGAAGTGAAAAGCATCCGCCAGGGCCGGGTCAACCTCAAGGAAAGCTTTGCCATGGCGCGGGGCCAGGAGATTTTTGTGGAAGGGATGCACATCAGCCCCTACGAGCAGGGAAGCATCTTCAACCATGATCCACTTCGTCCCAAGAAGCTTCTCATGCACAAGAGCGAGATCCGCAAGCTCGCCGGCCAGGTACAGCGCCAGGGGTATGCCCTTGTTCCCCTGCAAATTTACCTGAAAGACGGGCGGATGAAGCTGGAACTGGGTCTATGCAAGGGCAAACAACTTCACGACAAGCGCGACGACGAGGCCGACCGGGATGCAAAGCGAGACATCCAGCGGGCCATGCGCAGCCACGACCGGGGCTAGTAGCCACTTTACATGGGGGTGTTCCGGTTTCGACGGGGGTTGTCGAAGGTATGGTAAGCGAGCCGTGGACCCTGGCCACGTTAAAACGGGGAAAAACAATAACTGACAACAAACAACTCGCTTTCGCGGCTTAATGCCGCGACGTCGGACCGCATCTCCCGCGAGTGCGGAGCCCGGCGTCATTATCGCGGGGCACGGGCCCGTTCAAGCTTTGTAACGAAGCCGGCATTGATGAAGCTACCGAAACCGTAAGCCCGCCTAAGGGCGTACGGCAGGGGGAATCCTAAAACTTAGGCTGCGCTCGGAGAAAACCTTATCAGCGAGCTTTCGGACAGGGGTTCAACTCCCCTCACCTCCACCAAACTTTTTCGAGAAAAAGTTTGGATCAAAAAGCTTCATTTTGGGAAGCTGTTTTGATC
>JAEZHM010000078.1 GCA_023416585.1 Bacillota bacterium | reverse complement strand
GATTTCCGCCGATGCGGTTCAGCGTTCCCGCCATGGCCCGGACCACCTGCGGCGGCTTGGGAAAACTGGTGGCAGCATTGTCCAAATAGATCATCGTCCGGCCTCTCTTCCCTGGTTTTGCGCGCACACGGCGCTTCTTGACCGTATACTATATGAAGAGGGAAGGAGGATTTAACCCTATGAATGAGATTTTCGGCATTGCTGCCTTCCGCTCCCGGCAACAGGTGCTGCGCTTTGAGTCGGCGTTGAAGCGGGCAGGCGTTCGGACCAGCATCGTCGCCACCCCCCGGGATGTAGCTGTAGGCTGCGGCCTATCTGTCCGTTTCGAAATGAACAATGCTACGGATGTGAAGAGCGTCTATATGCAGGCCCGTCCAAGCAACCTCATTGGATTTTATCGTGTGGAGCGCGGTGGCAGGGACCGGCCCAGTTGTACAAGAATTTGAAATGCCATCCCCCGGAAATCATGCCGGGGGATGGCTATGAACAGAGTATCTATAATCCATAACAAACCCGGGCGTCCGAAAATGGAAGCCCGGGCTTTATTAAATATGGAAAATAGCTTTGTGATTTTTTGGCAGATCAGTCCACAGCTTTTTTTATGCGGGGAAGAATTGCATAACAGATCAGCATAGCAAGGATGGCCGTTATGAGCTGCTGTATCTGCAAACCGGCGCTTACGCCAAGAGCAGCCCAAAGCACCGTTCCCTGCTTTGTGGATAGAACCAGCGCGTTGCCCAGTGCAATCACAGCAAACTTAAGTACTGCCGCCGAAACGCCCGTCACCGACCAGGAAGCCAATTTCATCTTCCCCGTTTTGCGCAAGGTTCTGCCGGAAAGGAGTCCATATAAAAGAACCGGCACCGCATTCCCCACCATTAAAAAGGGCAGCATGAGCGGCAGCTTCACATGCCCCTGCAGGAAAGCCATCAGCGGCGTAGCAATTGCAATCAAAAGCCCCGCCCAAAGATTTACAAGGCAGGCGGCCAAAATGAGACACAAATTCACTAGTGTGCTGATTAGGTACGTGGATACGATGTGATCACCCATCAAGAATCTTATGCCGCTTTGAAACACCAACGCCAGCGCCAGCAGCAGCGCCGCCGTGACCAACTGCTTGATATTTTTTGAAGACATATTAAATCCCTCCCTATTCTTTTGGTTTTCTTTCTTTGGTCGTGAGCGCGCTTTTTACCTGTACGCCCCTAACATTACCCAGTTTCCCCGTCATGGCCCCGATCCGGTCGTTGCTGCCTTCCACAATCAGGCCGATAACGCCGATGCCCGTTTCTTTATCGGGCACACCGATGCGTCCACGAATCATATCCCCAAACTCGCTTAGAATTTGATTGATCCTTGCGGCCTGTTCCCGGTCTTCCACCACCAACCCCACAAAGCCCAGCCGTTCCTCCACCACCATCATAAGGTCTCCTTTCAGGCCAAAAAAAGGACAGCGCGGCAATACATTACCGGCTGTCCAATATCATAAGCATACAGCTTCCCCCTTCCCTCTCGGGCTTTGGCGAACCTTAGCCCTCAACCAGGAGTATTTTTTTGCCCTCTCCCCCGCACGTTTTCCCGCTAGGGTTTGAAAAGCTTCCTGTCAAATGGATGATCCCTGTATTTTTCCCTTGAGTACTTCTACGGCTTTGCTAAGCTGGGGATCTTTCATATCCCCAATCTCATACATGCCAGTGTCACCTTCCGGCAGCTCCGCCACCACATTGGGGGTGATACCCGTCTTATGCACCTTGTGGCCGTTGGGGGTAAAATACTGCGCTACAGTCAACTGCATTCCAGCGCCTTTGTCACCCACCGGCAATACATACTGTATGATACCCTTGCCATAAGATGTGACGCCCACGATGGTAGCCACGCCATGATCCTGAAGCGCACCAGCCAATACTTCGGAAGCGGAAGCGGAATTTTCATTCATGATAACTACCAGCGGAATATTCAGTTGCCCCGCCTGCGTTTTAGCGTATTCCCGCTCGCCTTTGCGGTTTTCCGTATAGTAAACTGTTACTTCCGGCAGGAATATATCAGCGATAGCTACGGCATCGTCCACCCAGCCGCCGGGATTGTCCCTAAGGTCTACGATCAGGCCCTTGGCGCCATCACTTGTCAGTTTGTTCACCGCATCCGTGAAGGCAGTGCGGCAGTCGCCCGCAAACTCAAACAGGCTGATAACGCCAATGTTACCCTCCAGCATCACAGATTCCACACGGTTTACCTTGATGTTGGCCCTGGGTACTGTTAATTCAAGCGTTTCGGTGCCGCGGCGAACTTTCACATTCACGGTTTCACCAACGTTGCCGCGCATGATGTCCACCGCATCCTGCAGGTTATAGGCGTCCACTGCAAGGTCATTTACCTGCTTCAAAACATCGCCTTTGTGGATACCCACATTCTGGGCCGGGCTTCCCTTGAACACACGGCTCACCGTGCATAAAAGCGTATCAAAATTGGCGGAAATCTGAATGCCTATGCCTGCGTATTTGCCCGCGTCCTCTTCCCAGAGCTTGGAATATTCCTCCGGGCTGTAGTAAAAGGAATACGGATCATCCAAGCCAAAAAGCAGCCCGCGCTCCGCGTTTTCGATGAGCTTGGGAACATCTGGCTCCTGATAATAGTTATCCTGTACAACCTTCAGAACGTCATCCAGTTCCTGATACTGTTTGAAGCGCTCATACTCTTCCCGGGAAATGGTAACGGTGTCCCCCATTGCCTTGGGGGCCGACTCGGATATGGCCTTGTTCCCGGTAAGCATGGAACAGCCGGTGAGCAAAACAATCACCAGCGCTCCCGCGGCCAGCATACGCAATTTTTTCATAAAGCGCCTTTCCTGCTGTCAAATGGGCATCCTACAGTAGCCCGGCGTATAAACGTCAGGCGCATCCCATGCTAATGAATCTGCTGAGGCTTTTCAATGCCGCACTTTTTCAGTTCCATCAGGATCTTGAAAGTGACGGCATCCTCAAATTTCCGCAAATCCAGGCCAATCTGCCGCTGAACCTTGTCCAGGCGATAAACCAGCGTATTGCGGTGGATGTAAAGCTGCCGCGCTGTATCAGACAGGTTCAGGTCCTTCTTGAAGAACATCTCAATGGTATAGAGCATTTCCTCATTGAACAGCCTGGCCGTCTTACGGTTGAAAAGTAAGCTGTGGTAATAAGCGCTGATGTCCCTGGGCAGTTCGGTCAAAAAGCGCTCCAGCATCAATTTGCGGAAAACGTGGATGCTGCTGTCCGACTGGAAAATGCGGCCCACCTCAATAGCCCGGCGTGCCTCGCGATAGCTTTCCCCCAGGGAAGACAGGTTATGCCGCGGCTCGCCTATGCCCACCGTTGTCTGATGCGCCGTTTCGCTCATCAGAGTCTCCTGTGCCGCCTCGGCAAACTGCTTCAAATCGTCCACATCCTCCACGGAGGACATGTCCTTCAAAAGGGCTACCATATGCCGGTCTATCTCTACCAGCACATCACCCTCGGCCTGGGGCACTACCTCCTGCAAAAGGGAAATAGCGCTGTTAGAGCCGGTCTGCACAATGTAGAACAGCATAACGCACCGATCCATCTCCAGAGGTATGGAATGTTCGTGAGCCAAAGCTTCCAGTTCGGACCCGCCGATTTCTTCCTTGAGTGCCCGGCGGTATACGTCGCTTTCATCGGCCACGGAAGCACCGATCTGCATAAGAGCCTGCAGCATAGCATCCGCTAACATAAGTACATCCTGCGCCCCGGGCGCGTTCTCCCGGCAGGCTACCACCAGGAAGGGTTGTCCATCCACTCCGTGGTACAAATAACCATCCGCCGAGCGGGTTAGGCCTGCTGCTAAATCGTCGGGCAGGATATGGGAGACTGCTTCCTCCGGATAAATGGCATCTCCATGGCCATCCAAAAGAAGAACAGGTGCGCTCAGGCGGGCAAACACCTGGCCAACCTGCTTTACAAACCGTTTTTCAAACAACACTTGGCTGCTCCTTTCACCATTGTCTGGCGTAAATATCAACTTTTATTTTATCACAGTTTTTCCCTTATGAAAAGCGATAATTCACAGATAATTGTGAACTTTTCATAAAAAAGGCGGGGTTTTCAGCGTTTTTTGAAATTTTAATTCGAGTTCAAATCAGCACAATGGCACTCTGCATGATTTTTTATGCTTCAGGCTGACAAAAAAGCGGCGTGCCGCTTTTGCGCACGCCGCCGTTATACCATATGTGATTACCTGGTGAGGATGCTGGCCTCGGTGTCCTTGTCGAAGAAGTGGAGGTGGTTGGTATCGAAGGCGACCTTGATCTGGTTGCCGGCGCGACTGGTGGTGCGGGGATCGACGCGGGCAATGATATTGTCATCCTTGCCATTGGCCTTCAGATACAAGTAGGTCTCAGCGCCCATGAGCTCGGTGACTTCCACGCTTACATCGATTACTGCATCAGGCAGGCTGTTGATGAACACTTCTTCGTCGTGGATGTTCTCGGGGCGGATGCCCAGAATAACTTCCTTGCTGATATAGCTTTCATCCACCAGCTTAGCAACCTTGCCAGCGGGCACAAGAATCTTGTTGTCGCCAAAGATGGCATATACCTCTTTGCCTTCCTTCACCAGCTTGGCATTGAAGAAGTTCATCTGCGGGCTGCCGATGAAGCCGGCCACGAACAGGTTGATGGGATAGTCATACAGGTTCTGCGGGCTGTCTACCTGCTGAATGAAACCATCCTTCATAACTACAATGCGGGTACCCATGGTCATGGCCTCGGTCTGGTCATGGGTTACATAAATGAAGGTGGTCTGCAAACGCTGATGCAGCTTGGTGATTTCGGTACGCATGGCCACACGGAGCTTGGCGTCCAGGTTGGACAGCGGTTCGTCCATGAGGAAGACCTTGGGTTCGCGGACGATGGCGCGGCCCAGAGCAACACGCTGGCGCTGACCGCCGGACAAAGCCTTGGGCTTGCGGTTCAATAGATGGCTGATATCCAGGATGCGGGCAGCTTCCTCAACGCGGCGCTTGATCTCATCCTTGGGTGTTTTGCGCAGCTTCAAGCCGAAAGCCATGTTGTCATACACTGTCATGTGGGGATACAGAGCATAGTTCTGGAACACCATGGCGATGTCGCGGTCCTTGGGAGCAACATCGTTCACCAGTTTTTCACCAATGTAAAGCTGCCCGTCGCTGATTTCTTCCAGGCCGGCGACCATACGCAGGGTGGTAGATTTTCCGCAACCGGAGGGGCCGACCAGCACGATGAATTCCTTGTCCTCAATATCCAGGCAAAAGTCGCTAACAGCCGTAACACCGCCGGGATAGGTTTTGTAAATGTGACTGAGGGATACGCTGGACATATTTTCTCCTCCTTACAAATTATTGCCAACTCATATACAGGGATGTCTCTTCCCCAATAGGATACGTGCCATGAACTAGACTTATTATATAGATTCCATCCAAAAAAAGAAATAGGTTAAACTGACAAAGATTCTGTATTGCCTTTGTTCACGATGTATACGATGGCGAAATACTTCCCAAATATAACGTATAATCTGCCAAAGCAGCCAAATCGCCCCGCAAAAGCAAGCGGGTACATAATACACAGCGGGAATGAAAAGTATATACGATTGTGCGCTCCAGCTTTCAAATACAATATATAAACTATAATACAAGAATATATAAAAATAAAACAATCTATAAGAATTGTTTTAGTGAATTAAGGAAGCATAATGCATTTAACATCATCCCATAATGATAAGCAACATGAAATTTGAACTGCGCATAAACAAAAAGATCCTTCGCGCAGCGAGGGATGACACACGGAATTTTCGGTGTTTTAAACAGCCAGGAATCTTTAGCATTATCAAATTCAGGGAGCGCAACGAGGGGGAGCCGAAGTTCCCCCTCGTTTGAAATCGTGTCACCCGGCTCTGCCAGGCGCGCGGGTCGCTTTCGAAGCAAGCTTGCCTTGCACGATTTCCCGGCCGTTTGAATGGCACCGGCCAAGTGAAGCGCAGGCCGGTGCGCAGTCATACAGGGATATCATGAATAGCTCGCAAAAGACTCGCCGGAAACATCCAGCGAGTCTTTTACGAAATGCTATGGCTGTTTCAGTGCATCCGCCGGGGCCATTCTGGATGCCCTCCAGGCCGGGGCCACGCCGAAAATCAGGCCCACCAGCATGGCAAAGCCTACCGCCAGCGGTATGAGCCCTGGCTGGATCACTGCCCATATGCCGATCCATCCGCCGGTCAAACGTACAATCACTTCACCCGCCACCACGCCTAGTACGCCGCCCAATACAGCATAGGCGGCAGCCTCCAGCAAAAACAGCAGACACACCTGCGCACCAGTCGCTCCCAGAGCCTTTAGAACACCTATCTCCTGCCGCCGTTCCCTGACGGAAACCAGCAATATGTTCATTACGCCAATACCGCCCACAAGCATGCAAATCACCGCAACGCAGCACAATACCATTACGAAGATGCGCACAACTGCCCTGGCTGCCTCGATTTCCGCCTGCAGCGTGGTGGCCTGAAAGCTTCCTCCCGTATCATGCAAAGCGGCCAGCGCTTCCTTCGCCAAAGTATTGCCGGAGACGTTTTTTGGTACAGAGAGCATCACATCGGAAACAGCTTCGCCAAAGGCATCAGAAAAAGCAGAAAGAGGGATCAGGAGAGTACCATCCGTTCCAATACCCCCGGTTTGCATACTGACACCGTCCACAAGCCCAACAATACTGTACAACCGCCCGGAGAGCGACACGCGGCGTCCCACGCAGTTGTTCGCTTCCTCTTTAAACAGCGCAGAAGCCAAATCGGTATCAAGAACGGCGACAGCAGCACCATCCCGTTGGTCACGGGAGCTTAGAAATCTTCCATCCAAAATGGTGAACTGCTGTACGCTGGAAAGATATTCGTCACAGCCGCTGATCTGTGTATAAGCTGTTTCACCTGCCGAAGTGACCATCAGATTTACATGGGCTTGAGCGGTGGCAAGCGCACCGGTAGCGTCACGAAGCAGCGGCCCGTCCTCGGCATTTAAGTATCGGCTGCTTTGCCCACGGGCAGTGATCCACACCTTGTCCACACCCATACGGGTCATTTCCATTTCCACCTGCTGCTGGCCCGCATCACCCAGCGTCATTACTGACAATATGGCGCCGATGCCGATGGCAAGGCCCAGCACCGTCAGGATAGAGCGCATCGGCGTTTGAAAGATGTTGAGCGCCGCCAAGTGAATGGCATCCCTGAGCCTCACTTATTCACCACCTTCAGCCGTACGCCGTCGTAAAGGTCTTTATCAGGAGACAGCACCACTTCCGTGTTAAGCGGCACGTCATCCACGTAAGCCCAGACGCCGTCCCACAAGTGAACTGGCGTGCTTAGCTGCCAGGCGCGACCTTCATACACCTGAAAAACAGTATCCTGATCGGTGAGCGCTTCCACCGGCACTACCGGAACCCCGGTACGTTCCTCCAGGATAACGTCCACCTCCACCTGCGTGCCTACCGGAACAGACAGACCGTCAAGCGGGGTAAACACCACTTGGGCGTAAGAAACGCCCTGGCTGTTGGGCTTCAATAGCCCCACCTTTTCTACCAACGCTTCCCCTAATGGCATGCTATTCTGCGTGAAACGCGCACGCATCCCCACTTGTATCTGCCGGCTATCCCTTGCGATAACCTCGGCCCGCACCTCTGATTCCGTGGAGGAAAGCACGGCACCCGGACTTCCGGGCAGCAGCAATTCCCCCTCCCTGGCCATCAATTGCAGCACCTGTCCATCACGGTAAGCCCGCTGGGTCAGTCCCTCGATTTCTGCCGTCAATGTCTCCACGCGTGTTACGAGCTCTGCCCTTGCGCTGCTATAAGCGGAAAAGCCTTCCTCCGCCAGCGTCTGCGCTTCCTGGCCAAAAGCCGCGGCGGCACGAGTGCCAAGGGTGTTCTGAGCATCATCAGCATTCTCCAGCGCCTGCATAGCCTGCTTCAAGGCAGCCTGATACGGCGCATCGTCCAGGCGGAAAAGCGGCTGCCCCTTTGCAACGGCCTGCCCATCCTTTACATAAACCTGGACAACTACGCCGCCTTTGGGATGAGCGCTGTAATATTCGTCCTTGCGGGCCGCGACACCTACTACTGATACGGTTCTTTCAACGCTGCCAAGGGATACTTTGACGGTCTTCACCGTCTCCCACCGCTCTACCGGCCAAGTCCATAAAGCCGTCGCAGTCATCACAGTAATCGCCATCATTAAAAAGGATGCCGTTGATTTGCGCATTTTTCCTGCTCCGCCTTCCAGCTTTCCGCAGTGCTATTTTGGCTTGGCAGGTTGCAAATAACCCAGGAGGATAACGGTAATTTCATCCTCCTTCTCCATGTATAAATCGACAGACAAAACCCGCGAGTGCAGTTCTGCCATCTGCAAACGCGGGTTTTGCTTGTATGGAGGATAGGGAGGTCGGCATTCCGAAGAATGCCAAGAAAAGGAGTTTGCATCCGGGATACGGTGGCTTGCATCCCTTGCTGCATTGT
>JAEZHM010000029.1 GCA_023416585.1 Bacillota bacterium | reverse complement strand
AATAATCATACTTTTCCTTTCGTTTTGATTTGTGATTTAATACATTCAGATGCTGTGGACTTTAGATTTTTATTCTGTAGCATGACTACTTGAGGGAGTGTATTGCCACAACTTTATCTGAATCATTTATAAGCTGGATGTGCCTAGGTATTTCTTTTACCTTTGAGTACTTATTTCAATCAAGTCTATGATGATAAATGTCTGTGGATTGTCACAGTATCATACTTTTGAAAGGAGCTACTATTATGATTTATGTTGGCATTGACATTGCCAAGCTCAACCATTTCGCATCAGCCCTATCTTCTGATGGTGAAATAATACTTAAACCGTTCAAATTTACTAATGACTATGATGGCTTCCAAAAGCTGATCTCCCAGCTCGATTCCTTCGAGAAGGACAGCCTCATCATAGGTCTTGAATCAACGGCTCATTACGGCAACAACCTTGTAGAATTTCTTGTTTCTAATAACTATAAGGTTTGTGTCATCAATCCTATCCAGACTTCTACTATGCGTAAAAATAATATCCGTAAAACGAAGACTGATAAGATTGACACTTACATTATCGCTAAAACGCTTTTAATGTATCCTCGCAGATTCTTTACTTCCTATGATATTGATTTATTGCATTTAAAGAATCTTGGTCGTTTTAGGCAAAAACTTATTAAGCAGCGTACCCGTCTTAAAATACAGCTGACTTCCTATGTAGATCAGGCTTTTCCTGAACTACAGTATTTCTTTAAATCTGGTATACACACTAATACTTGTTATACCCTTTTAAAAGAATCTTCGTCACCAAAAGCTATTGCTTCTATGCATTTGACTCATTTAACCTGCCTAATTAAAACTGCTTCCCACGGCCATTTTAATAAAGATACAGCGATAAACTTAAGAATTCTAGCACAGAAGTCTGTCGGTTCTAATGACAGTTCTATATCTATGCAGATAACTCAATCCATTGAGCAGATCGAATTACTGAATAGCCAAGTTAATAAAGTGGAATCTGAAATGGCAAACATTTTAAAACCTTTAGATTCCGTAATCATGACCATTCCGGGAATTAATACTATCAATGGTGGCATGATTTTAGGTGAAATCGGTGATATAACACGCTTTTCTAGTCCCAGTAAACTACTTGCTTTTGCAGGTTTGGACCCTGCTGTCTATCAATCAGGCAACTTCAATGCTAGTAATACTAGAATGTCTAAACGAGGATCAAAACCTCTACGTTTTGCACTTATAAATGCAGCACACAATGTTGTTAAAAATAATAAGACATTTAAGAATTACTATGATAAAAAAATGTCTGAAGGACGCAGCCATTACAATGCTCTTGGACATTGTGCTGGTAAACTTGTTCGCATCATTTATAAGATGTTAATAGACAATATACAATTCAACTTGGAGTAAGATTTTTACATTTCATATATTTTCTTCAAAAGGGCTTTTAGTAGCTTTGTTAAGGTTACCCTTTTTTCAGATTCGTTAAAATATAAAATCTTAAACTATTTTATACTTGACTTTTCATAGCTGGTCTCCCCCTATTAATAAAAAATCCCCAGAAATATACTTCCTAAGGATTTTCCACTTTACTACTATCTTAAGTTTCAAGGATTTTAACCACGGAGGTGAGTGAGTGCACTAACAACTCACAAACTCACTATGTATTTCTACTTTTATGTCCATGCCAGACAATCTAGATGCGAGTCAGAGACTATTCCCTTGGACTGCTAGCATAGCCTGAAACCTTGCTATCTAATTCTATAGTTTCTCCATTACATTAAGCCAGTCGCATATAAGCAACATATCATTTCGCACTCTATAACGCTATCATAATCTTTAATCTCATTGGCTTATGGTTATCTTTTTAGGCAACACCCAGTATTTGAGTATTAATAACGTATGTCTTCAATAAATTTTTCCACACCATTATCCGTATACTTCCAATACTTCCATCCGTTAATTGAAGCGTTATCTTTTCCTGTCATTTGTTTTTGTGCTGCAACACCTGCACTTGAGACAGAGCTATATTTTTCCCCATTCAATAGTATTTCATGTGTTTCTCTATTAAATGTTGCATCCACTTTTTGGTTTCTATAAGTAGCATAGACATTGACAGTTTTACCAATAACCTTCTTTTCCTCTCTATAGTGCTTAGATTCTATATCACTTCGCTTATCAATAACAACCTCTTGAATCGTCTGAAAAATGTATTTAGCTCTCTCCTCTATAAAGTCATAAAAAAACTCGTCATATAAACCATTTACAATGTCTACTGGTATCATGTGATTCTGTAATGTTATCTCAAACTCAGAATTAGTCCTATTTATTTCTTTCATATATCGCGATGGTGGTTTTTTCCCTATCTTTATATTTGTTATCTTAGGTATCAACGTCCTATTTACCACACAATCTGCTAATTCTATTTCATCTTCCTCTAGTGCACCGGATTGTAGATAAGCTTTAGGAAAGATATGATGGTCATCGACCTTCTTTGTAAAAAGAATTTTTGAATTATTTTCCCAATCCAGTAACCCTCCAGCACTATAGTTGATTAATGTTAAGATACCTTTATAAAGAGCACTTCCCTTTTTGCTGTACATATACAAATCTTCGTATCTTTCAATTGCACTTTTAAACGACCTAAAATACTTGCTATCTACAATCTTTTTACCTTGAGCAATACTCTCTAGTATTTTACAATCTTTAATGATAACCTCATTAGTCGCCCCTCCTGTATATCTTTGAGAAAAAATAGAAGCCCAATACCAATATCTAATGAACTCTACTTGCTCCTGTTTCATTTGGCTAAATTGCTTGCAAGGCAGTTTATCTAGAAACATTATCAATGGTATCAACATATTGGTATGAGGTATCCATGCATGTGTTACTGTAAAATTATTTTTATGTAAATACTCAAGTACATCTATGTATAGTTTACATATATCATCCCAATACATATTAAAGTGGTGGCAGGTTAAATTTCCTAATATATAACCTTTATCTACACTCTTACCATCACTCACCATATATGTTATTGCTCGTACAAGTACTTCCTTTTCTATTGTATAATCTGTAATATTCTGTAAGCGTTCTAGTTCTTCTCTTAGTTTAAAACCATGACTTACTTTAGCAACTAAAATATCAATAAAGTCTAGCCTTACACCTAAACTATTGCTTCTTTCAAAAAATAAAGCAAACTTATCTGAACTCATATCTAAAAGAAAATAGGAAACTAATTTTTCGGCCTTAAATAAATCCTCTATTTTACGTTTTATATGTAAATAGTTTAAAAAACTTTTCTTCTGGTCTACTTCGTTCATCTCTTTAATGTATTCTAACCTATTATAGTACTGGTCTTTAATATCTGCTTCAAACAGCCCTTTTTCCATCATTTCAAAAATATCACCTATATTAAGCGAAAGCCTCTCTTTATCCTCACTTCCTACAAAACAGAAGGTTATATCTTCAAGTGTCATATTCCTAATGTCTGTTTCTTCTGTAACACCTTCTTCTTTCCCTTTCACTATAAGCCATATAGAATCTGTTTTCTTCAAAGCTCTATATATAGAAGTAAGTCTCTGTTGCCCGTCTAATACTGCTCTGAAGTGACTAGTCTTAACCTTTTCGTTTATTTCTTCTTGAGTATAATCATATGTCTTAAGAAATGCTCTTTTTTTACCCTTCATTTTACGTGGTCTATTATCGATCTCTCGTACTGTAATCTCAAACGAAGGTATCCCATATATAATAGAGCCTCACTACTGTTTAGTTACTAACTAAAATTTCCATTGACTTATACTTCTAAAATGTGCTTTACAGATTCAAACTGATAATTGCTATATTTATCCAATAAAAGTAGATGTACTAAGGGTGTGAAT
>JAEZHM010000017.1 GCA_023416585.1 Bacillota bacterium | reverse complement strand
GGGAGGTTAATAGAATCGTGGTGCCCTGCTCCTTGTTCACTTCCTTCAGGAAGGCGCGCATTTGATGCTGGGCCACGGCATCCAGGCCGATGGTAGGCTCATCCAGGAACAGGATGCGCGGGCTGTGTAAAAGCGCAGCAATCAGCTCCATCTTCATCCGCTCCCCCAGGGACAGCGTTCGTACCTGTACCCGCATCAGGTGCTCCACTCCGAAAAGTTCCGTGAAGTATTTCAGGTTCTTACAATAAAGGCTTTCCGGGATTAAGTACAGCTCTTTAAACAGCCTGAAGGTATCCGCGGGCGTTAGATCAAAGAAAAGCTGGCTCTTTTGGCCCATGACCAATGCGTATTGGCTTTTGAAATCATTTTCCAGGCGGTTGGGCGTGTAGCTCAGCACGGAAACGCTGCCTGAGGTCGGGGCAATGATGCCTGTGAGCAGCTTCACCAGCGTTGTCTTGCCCGCGCCGTTGGGGCCTATGAGGCCAACGAACTCTCCTTCCGCTATGGAAAGGTCAAAATTGTTCAACGCAGTCTTTTCCACGTATGTCCTGTGGAACAAGCTCTTTACACTACCTTTAAGACCCGGCTCCTTTTCAAAGCGGCGGTATACTTTTGTCAGCTTCACTGTTTCAATCATTGGCATGGGGCTGCTCCTCTTCATATTGGATTTGCAGGTCGGGCCGGTGCCGTTTGTTCATTTGATGCCGGGCTTTCCGGTTTTCCACGCTGTCAAAAACGATGGAAAAATCGTAGTCTTCGGGATACATGCTTTCCGCGGACACATGGAGCTTGAGCCTTTTGTGGGGGATGCGGCTCTTTACCCCTTTGATCTGCACGCCTACAAGGCCTTTATCGTCGGCGGGATCAAATACAAGGCCGATTTCCCTGCCGGGATAGACTATTACGCTGTCTCCCAGCTGAAACTTTGCGGCGTGGGCGGAGACGGATTTTGGCGGCTGGTCCTTTTGAATGCGCGGAAGGGATGCGGTGTTCGGTACGCTCATTATGGGTTCTTTCGGAGGCAGGATCGAAACGGGAAGCTTTGCATTCTGCCGGCTGTATGCGGCCTCCCTGGCCCTTGAAATCATGGCTTCGGGGAAGCCCAGCCGCTTTACAATATACAGTGCGCAGCTTTCCCCAGCTTCGCCCATTTCCAGGCGATAGAGGGGTGACAAGGTTTCCCGGTCAAAAGCCATCCTGGCATTTGTAAGCCCGGCCGCTCGGTAAGCGTACTCCTTCACTTCCGGGTAATGGGTGGTGGCCACGAATAAGCATTTCTTTTCCCTCAGTACATCCAAGATGGCAATGGCCATGCCCATGCCTTCCATAGGATCGGTGCCGGAACCCAACTCATCCAAGAGCACCAGGCTTTCGCGGCCCGTTTCCTTCAATATGGCCAGAATGTTGGTCATGTGAGAGGAGAAGGTGGACAGGTTTTCAGAAATGCTCTGCCCATCGCCGATGTCACAAAGCACTCCCGCGAACATGCAAAGGACGGTTCCTTTTTCTGCGGGCACGTGCAGGCCGCTTTGGGCCATCAGGGACAAAAGGCCTACTGTTTTCAGCGCAACCGTCTTGCCGCCGGTATTGGGACCAGTGATCACAATGCCTGACACATCATCGCCCATGGTGATATTCAAAGGCACGCATTTGTCTTTATCGATCAGGGGATGACGGCCATTTTTGATGAAGATCCGGCGGTCTGTAGTAATTTCCGGCTCTATCGCGTCCATTTGCGCGCTTAAAGCGCCCTTGGCAAAAGCGAAATCCAGCACCTCAAACGTATCCCTGTTCATTTCCAAAGGGTTTAGGCAGGATTCTGCCAGGGCGGTCAACTGATATAGGATGCGGCGGATCTCGTTTTCTTCCTGGATTTTAAGATCGTTCAATTCCTCCTGGAGCTTTGTAACGGAAGCCGGCTCAATAAACACGGTGCTGCCTGTGGAAGACATATCCACCACAGTGCCGTTTACCTGCGCCCGGTGCTCCCGCTTTACCGGCAGCGTTAAGCGGCCGCCCCGCGTTGCCACGAAGCTGTCGGAGAAAAAGGCGCGGTTGCTTTGCAGTAGGCTCAAAAGCTTCGCTTTCACTTGTGCGGCGGATTGTTCCATTCGCCGGCGGATATCCCTTAAAGCGGACGAAGCGTTGCTGTCTACCGTATCGCCGCGAATGCAGCGTCCGATTTCGCCTTCCAGTTCTGATAGCTCGCATAATGCGCGGCCATAGAAAGCCAGTTCCGACTGCAGGTATTCCCCGCGCTTCAAATAGGCTTTCATACGGCGGCATGAGGCCAAAAACTGCTCAATGCCAAGGAATTGCTCCGGTCCCAGCATGGCTCCTGCCTTTATAAGCGGCAATACCTTGTCCAGCGACTCCATGGAGCTTATGGGAGGGCTGCCAAGCACCGTGATAAGCTTAAGCGCTTCACTTGTTTGCGTAAGCCTTGTGCGGCACTCTTTTTCGTTCAGAGCAGTGTTAAGGCTTCGCAGCCGCTCCTTCGCCCCCAAAGTGCTGGCGAGGCCGCACAGCATTTCTTTGATTTTGTCAAACTCCAGTGTGGTTTCAAAAGTGGTCAAGCGTGATTCCTCCAGTCTTAAGTTAACAGAAAAATGCCCGCAGGTTTGCATCTGCCGCCCTGTGTACGGGCAGATTGCTCCTGCGGGCATTACACATAAAAAATAACGACAGATGTCCGCCGTCCAAACCTTCATCATGATCTCTTCCCGCGTTTTCTTTAAGAGTTGCAAAAGCGGGAAGATAACTCATGAGACAGGCTGGAGGGCGCGCCCTCTGTCGTTTCCTATGTCCAGGCAGGTGTCAGGAAGCAGTCTGTAAAGGGCAGATGCGGGACGGTGCGCAAATAAGCAGGTTTCACCTGCACCAAAACGCCCAATCCCTCATGGATTCAGTTAAGAAGCCCCTTTACAGACAAGACCGACATCCAAAATCCTCCTATTTATATTTACGGGAGCAGTATAGCAAACAAAACTCATTACGTCAATGGGGATTTTTTGAAGGCTAGTTTGGGTGAATACATCAATTCATGCGAAAAGGCCCTGCTTCCTTTTTTTTAAGCGGGGCCTTTCTTTGATTTTCGGCAAAACCTTTTGGGCTTAAGCGCTTATTTCCTTATCCATAGTGGATGGCCTGCCCGGTTTGGGCACATGATATTCGCACCGGGGATCATAGCGTACCCCAACTGGCGGCTCTTCCAACTCTTCCGGATGCTTCAGGCAATGCAGCATGGTGGCAAACACCCTTGCATACATAGCACCTGCGCATATACGTTCGTCAGCTGTTACGCCAATGGGCAGCGTACGCTTGCGCGTAATTTTTCCATCTGGCGCAATGCCAGTTTTGCGCTCTATGGTGCCCATGCTCAAAAACATACTGCTGTTGCCAAAGTTATAAATGTGGTGGTAGACCGAATGCATGCCGATGGAAGCCATATTGGTGATCCACAATCCCGCGTGGAAAGGGCTCAAATCAATCAGCATCTTGGGTAAAAGTCCGTAGCGGTCCAAAATTTTGACCAGACCCATGACGGCGTTGGGCAGAACCGGCATCGAAAGCATGAACCTTGCAAATTTCATGGTGCCATTGCTTTCCTCCATGGGCCGGTTGGCCGCAATCGCCTCGCTTATGCGCTGCGCCACATCGTAAATGGTATCCGTAGGATCAAAAAACAGCTTGATGGTGGTCTCCTCAATGGTATCATCCTTCGTGTCACGAAGCAGAGCGAAGGAGACGGACAGTTCCTTGCGGGAGTATAGCTGTTTATTCATGATGAAGCGATTGATCTCAGGAAATTGGGAGACGCCGCGCACATAAGCGGCGATAATCAACTGCATGAACGTGATCTTATTGCCCTTGGCGCTTTGATCGGCAATATACCGGGCTAGGATTTCATAATCCAATTCCTGCTGCAAAAATACCTGGGCGTCTACGCGCTGCGGCATGAAATACGGGGTTGCCTGGATGATAGGGTCCTTATGCTTGAATCTGCGCCCTTCAGGCCGGAATCCGAACATGCGATCCTTCCTTTCCAAATTTGGACTTTTTCAAAAGGGCGGCAAACTTTGATAATTGCGAAATGAATGAATAAAACAGCGGCTCAGGCGCATAGACCGCCAGAGCTTTCCGTCACTTTGCCGCGCAAAGCTATTGTATCCTGTTGCCGGACAATCGTCAATGACAAATGGATGGTGGGAAGTTTATGCGGCCTGTTTTCCAGAAAAAGATAGATTATTGACAACTTTACTAGGAAATGATACAATCCAGCCATGCCGAAAGCCCATCCCTTTTTCTGGGATGGCTTTTTTGAAAAAGTCAAGCTCAAGGACAAGGAGGTCCTGCATATGCCCGTCAAAATTCCCGATGCGCTTCCGGCTACCAGAATCCTTACGCAGGAAAACATATTTGTGATGACGGAAAAACGGTCTTCCTCTCAGGATATACGGCCGCTTCATATTGCAATCCTCAACCTGATGCCCACCAAAGAAGATACGGAAACACAGCTTTTGCGCCTGATTGGCAATACGCCTTTACAGGTGGAAATAACGCTTTTGCATACGGAAAGCTACAATTCCCGCAATGTGGATTATCAGCATTTGTCTGCCTTCTACCGCACCTTTGCGGATGTGAAAAACGAATATTTTGACGGTGTGATCATTACCGGCGCGCCGGTGGAAAAGCTTGATTTTGAAGACGTACATTACTGGCAGGAGCTGCAAAATATCATGGCCTGGGCCGACGAGCGGGCCTTCAGCACGCTTTTCATCTGCTGGGCTGCCCAGGCGGGGCTGCATTACCACTACGGCATTCACAAGCGGCCGCTGCCCCAAAAAATGTTCGGCGTATTCCCCCACAAGGTGCTTATCAAGGATTCCAAACTGGTGCGGGGATTCGATGATATATTTCATATCCCCGTCAGCCGCCATACTGGACTTGTGGAAGAAGAGGTGTTGGCCTGCCCGGATCTGAATGTTCTTGCAGCCTCCGAGGAATCCGGCATGGGCCTGATCGCAAGCCTTAACGGTCGCCGGGTGTTTGCCACCGGCCACAGCGAATACAACGCCAATACTCTGGCCAATGAATATTTCCGTGATGTGGGCAAAGGCCTGGAAATACAGGTGCCCAAGTATTATTTTCCCCAGGATGACCCGAAAAACGAACCGGTAGTACGCTGGCGCAGCCATGCAAATCTGCTGTTTGCAAACTGGCTGAACTATTACGTTTATCAGGAAACGCCTTACAAGCTCAGCGATCTGGCCTTCAAAGGGGGGCGGTAACACATGCGTATTCCTTCCCTCCTCAAGGATGGCAGGGTTCACATTTCCTGCGAAATCTTCCCGCCCAAGGAATTTTCGGGTCTTACCCAGGCGGTGAACGTGGCCAGGGAAATTGCCGCCCTTGCACCGGCTTTTGTCAGCGTTACTTATGGCGCAGCGGGGAACACCGCTGCCCACACACTGGAAATTGCCAAGGCGGTAAAGGATGCGGGCTGCACGCCGCTTTACCACTTGACTTGCGCCGCATCCACCATGGATCAAATCCGCCAAAGGCTGAATGAATTATCGGCGGAAGGTATTGAAAACATTCTGGCGCTACGGGGTGATATCCCCGAAGGTATGGTTTTTCCCGGTCCCAGGCAGTTTAGATATGCTTCCGAACTGGTGTCCCAAGTGAAGGAATCCGGCAGCTTTTGTATAGGCGCGGCCTGCTATCCGGAAGGCCATCCCGAATCGCCCTCAAAAGATAAAGACTTGGACAACCTTCGCCGCAAGGTGGATGCCGGAGCCGACTTTCTGACGACGCAAATGTTTTTTGACAACAACATCCTCTACAACTTTCTTTTCCGGGCGCTGCAAAAGGGCATTTCTGTTCCCGTGGCAGCCGGGATCATGCCGGTGGTGAACGCCGGCCAGATCAAGCGCATCTGCTCGCTGTCCGGCGCGTCGCTTCCGCCCCGCTTTGCCGCTATTGTGGACAGGTTTTCTCAAAATCCCAAGGCCATGCGCCAGGCGGGCATCGCTTTTGCCACCGAGCAAATCATTGACCTCATTGCAAACGGAGTAAACAACATACATATCTATACCATGAACCGCCCGCAAATTGCCGCCGCCATTTTTCAGAACCTTTCGGATATTCTGGGTGAATAGTCATGGAAGGCGAAATAAGCCGCAAGACCATAGCCAAATACCTGGGTTATCGTGGAAAAGAGCTGGATGAATCTACCGCCGTGCTGGTGGAGGAATCCATAAAGGAATTTTCATCCGTTATGCCCCGCCACGTGCTTCTTCGGCTGCCTCTCTTTTTCTCGGAAAACAACGTGCGCATTGGCAGCCTTGCAATGGAAAGCAAAAGTTTGTCCGCCCATTTGGCCGGCTGCCGGGAGGCCATACTGCTGGCGGCTACCTTGGGCGTGCAGGCGGATCAGTTGATCCGACGTGCATCTGTTTCCCATATGAGCCGGGCGGTAGTATTGCAGGCATCGGCTGCGGCCAAGCTGGAAGCGTATCTGAATGATGTGGGGGAAGCGCTGGCCCGGGAGCTTCAAAAGGAAACCTTGTACCTTAGGCCAAGGTTCAGCCCCGGCTACGGCGATCTTACCCTTGATTGCCAGGGGGAACTGCTCAATCTGCTGGAAGCCGGCAAGCGTATCGGCCTTGGCCTGACTGCGGATTATATGCTTACCCCCACAAAATCGGTGACAGCCATCCTGGGCCTGTCGCCGGAAAAACAAACCGCCTGCTGTCAGGTTTGCCAAAAGTGCCCGAACATGGTCTGCCCTTTCCGGGAGGAATGAAGATGAATTTTGAGAAGATGCTTGGAACACGGTTCTTGTTTGTGGATGGTGGATTGGGTACAATGCTGCAAAGCATGGGCCTTATAGGCGGACAGCCTCCGGGGTCATGGAATCTAATGCATCCCGACCGTGTGCGCAAAGTGCATGTAGCCTACCTCGCGGCAGGCTGCGACATCATCACCGCCAACTCCTTCGGCGCGGACGCGCTTCATTTTGGCGGCCAGTCGTATGAGGTAGTGCGCGCTGGCGTATCCTTGGTGAGGGAAGCTGTTAAAAACGCGGGCCGGGGGATCGTGGCGCTGGATTTGGGGCCAACCGGCAAGCTTTTGCGGCCCTTTGGCGATTTGCCCTTTGAAACGGCGGTAACGCTGTTTGGAGATATGGCGGAAAACGGGGCACAGGCAGGGGCGGACGTGATCTTCATTGAGACCATGTCCGACAGTTACGAAATAAAGGCTGCTGTTCTTGGCTGCCGGGAGCGGACAAACCTGCCCATCGTTGTTACCATGATGGTAAATGAAAACGAAAAACTTCTTACAGGTGGCGATATTCCCGGCATGGTTGCCATGCTGGAAGGGCTGGGCGTTACAGCCTTGGGCCTCAACTGCGGCCTGGGACCCAGGCAAATGCTTCCGCTATTGCAAAAAATGATGGCATGTACTTCCCTGCCGGTTCAGGTCTGCCCCAATGCCGGCCTTCCGCATCTGGAAAATGGGAAAACACGCTTTTTACTTTCTCCTGAGGCATTCGCTGAGGAGATGGAAGAGCTGGCCCGGCTTGGCCCCTTCATGCTAGGCGGCTGCTGCGGCACCACGCCTGATCATATGGAGGCCATGATCTTAAGGCTGAAAGATCAAAAGCCCAAGCCCATCGTGATAAAAGATGATACCATTGTCTGTTCTTATGGGAAATCCGTAGTATTTGGAAAACTGCCTGTTCTAATCGGCGAGCGGATCAATCCCACCGGCAAGCCACGTTTAAAGCAGGCGCTGAAGGAAGGGGACATGGCTTATCTCCAGCAGGAGGCCGTATTGCAGCAGGAAAGCGGCGCCCATATGCTGGATGTAAACGTAGGCCTGCCCGGGATCGACGAACCAAATGTGCTTGCGCAGGCGGTTCATGGTTTGCAGGCCGTTACCGACTTGCCGCTGCAAATCGATACCGCCGATCCTAAAGCTTTGGAGCAGGCCTTGCGCGCTTACAACGGCAAGGCGCTGGTCAACTCCGTCACCGGCAAGGCATCTTCCATGGCTGCTGTCTTTCCCTTGGTCAAAAAATACGGCGGCGCTGTGGTGGCACTTCCGCTCGATGAATCGGGCATCCCCTTAACGGCGGAGGGGCGCATAGCAATTGCTAGAAAGATACTGGAAGAAGCGCAAAGGCACGGCATTCCGAAAAAGGATATCCTGCTGGACGGGCTGACCATGACCGTCAGCACCGACTTAAACGCTGCTTTGACCACCATGGAAACCATAAAAAGGGCCAAGCAGGAACTGGGCCTTCATACGATTCTGGGTGTATCCAATGTGTCCTTCGGCCTGCCCCGGCGGGAAAAGCTGAACGCTGCTTTCTTCGCCATGGCCTTGGCCGCCGGGCTGGATGCGGCCATCCTGAATCCCCATTCTGCGCCCATGATGGAAGCGTATGTTGCCGGTTCCGCCATCGCCGGGCGGGATGAGCAATTTGAGGCTTATATCTCCGCTTTCGGGGGCCAGGAAGCATCCTCCGTTCCCGCCGCTGGTCGCGGGGAACCAAGCCTTATGGATGCGGTGCTTAAAGGGCTAGCTGCCCAGGCCGGCCATGCGGCGCAGGCGATGCTTGACGAGGGACGCGCGCCCTTGTCTCTGGTGGAGGAAGAATTAATCCCTGCTCTTTCCAAAGTGGGCAGCGGATTTGAAACGGGCAAGCTGTTTTTGCCTCAATTATTGATGAGTGCTGAAGCCGCAAAGGCCGCCTTTGACAGGATACGTGCTGCGCTTTTGGCATCCGGCCAGGAATCAAAAAGCAGGGGAAAAATCCTGCTGGCCACTGTGGAAGGGGACATCCACGATATCGGCAAGAATATCGTGAAGGTGCTTCTTGAAAATTACGGTTTTCAGATTATTGACCTTGGCCGCGATGTTACGGCGGAGGCCGTAGTGGAGACTGCCGTTCGGGAGGACATACGCCTGGTGGGTCTGTCTGCGCTGATGACCACCACCGTGCCCGGCATGGAAAAAACCATCCGCTTGCTTCGGGAGCGCAAGCCCGAAACGATGGTGATGGTCGGCGGCGCGGTGCTGACGGAAGACTATGCCCATCAAATAGGCGCTGATTTCTACGGCAAGGATGCCATGGCCTCCGTCAACTATGCCATGAAAGTATTTGCATAATAACCAGGGGACTCAGATCCGCAAGCTCAATCGTCGCGCTGGTTCGCTGCCGCTCCCATCGCTTGCTTCGCTTGATTCCTTCGCCTCGCTTCATCCGCCACCGGCGGCGCTCGGCTCACTCACCCCTGGACCCCTGCCCAAGGGGTACATCCCTTGGGAATCCCCATATAGGGAAATCAATAAAGGTGCATGGATTCCATGTATGTAAAGGGAGGAACGGTATCCTCCCTTTTTTCGTTTCAACAATATGACGATGGACAAAATATCCAATATGTGGTACCGTTGTTATAACTTCATCTGCTCAGGTGCGTTACTACGCATTTGACGCACTATGATAATTAAATACGAAAGGGTGTTTGACATGAGTAATGCAGCCGCTGTTGACATCAAAATCATACGGAGGGTGACTGTGCTGTGACCCTCCGACAAAATGGGAGGAAGCAGTTTGAACAGGGAATTCATCGCAAAACATTGGTATGCCCACATTTACGAGCAGTTTGAAAACCAGTTAAACGACGTGGAGTTTCTTCTAAAGGTACTTTCCGATCATACCAACGGGGCCTTAAGCATCCTTGAGCCTGCCTGCGGCGGAGGGCGCATCTGCGTGCCGCTGGCACAGGCAGGGCATACTGTGACGGGATTCGATATCGACGAGCATATGCTTTTGCGCTGCTGCAACCGTTCAAAAGGCTTGGGCGGCCTGCACTGCTTCAAGGCGGATGCGCTGGAGGAAGACTGGGGCGAAGGTTATGATGTCGTTATCCTCGCGGGGAACATTCTCATCAACATCGAGGCAGCGGCGGATTACGAGCAAGCTCAGGAAATCTTCATCAGCAAGGCGGCACGCGCCCTTCGCCGCGGCGGGCGCCTCTATCTGGACTTCGACCTTACCCATAACCCCGCGGCGGTTTTCAACAGCCTTGGGGAGGGCAGCTACTTTAACGGCTTCGACGATATGGGAACGTTCGGGAGGACCGTGAGTTTCGGGTCAGTTTTCGACCCTGTAACACGCATCTGTTCGGGCACGAGCCATATCGAGATAACGCAGAATAACGGGGAAAGGTTCATCTTGCCGGAGATATGGCACAAGCACATCCCGACACAGGGGCAGGTATACGGCTGGCTCAAAAAGGCAGGTCTTTCCATCGAGCGGACATACAAGAATTATTCCGACGATCCGCTTCCTGAACCGCTGGACGAGGCCACTTACCGCGCGACGATCTGGGCGATCAAGAACTAAAATACGGGAGGGCTTCGGCCCTCCCGTTCTTGTGTTTTCCGTTCCTGGGCAGAGTACATCGTTCATATCGATGGGACCTCTGGTTCGAGTCAAATAAGTCATATCCTGGACATGCCATTTGCAGCTCTCCGTCTTGCTCCAAGTATTCCTTGCATTAAAACACCGCTTCTCTGATGAACATCGAACAAAACTTGTGATATATTTTCCGCCATGCTATAATTCAACTGGCTTGTCAGTTTTTCCGCATCAGGCCAGTTGTTTGCTTTTGAAATAATTTATTGTCACATTTACGTTCTTATTGAAAGGACAAGTATGGACGTCACCGCATTTTTGCAGGAAATATCCAAGCTGGGCATCGGCCTTTATACCGGTGTGCCGGATTCCCTTCTCCAACCGCTTTGCGATACGCTGTATGCCCGGTTTGGCGTGGGCGGAAGCCACATCGTTGCCGCCAACGAGGGCGCGGCGGTGGGCCTGGCTGCGGGGCATTATATCGCCACCGGCAAGCCGGCCCTTGTGTATCTGCAAAACAGTGGCATAGGCAATGCCGCCAATCCCGTTATTTCGCTGCTGAACGAAAAAGTGTACGGTATCCCCTGCGTTTTTGTGGTGGGCTGGCGGGGCGAGCCTAACGTGCATGACGAGCCCCAGCATGTATTCCAGGGTGAAATCACCCCTGCCATGCTGTCGCTGATGGGACTTCCGCCTTTTATCCTAACGGCGGATACGACCATCCCTGAATTTAAGGAAATGGTATCACATGCGGAAAAATCAATCCTTCAGGGAAAGAGCGTTGCCTTTCTTGTAAGAAAAGGCGCATTGTCGGGCGGCGAAAAAGCAGCTTTCCAAAGCCGAAATACGCTTTTACGGGAGGATGCGCTGCGGCTGATCCTTTCACATGCGTTAAGTGACGATGTATTTGTCTGCACCACCGGCAAAACCTCCAGGGAAGTCTATGAGCTTAGGGAAGCGCTGCATCAAAGCCATGACCGTGATTTTCTCACTGTCGGCTCCATGGGACACGCTTCCATGATTGCCATGGGCATCGCAAAGGCTAAGCCGTTAACCACCGTCTGGTGCCTTGACGGGGATGGAGCAGCCCTTATGCACCTGGGCAGCCTTCTTGTGGAGGCTCAATGCGCGTGTAAAAACTTGATCCATGTGGTATTGAACAACGGCGCTCATGAAAGTGTTGGTGGCATGCCGGTAAACGGCGGGGACGTATCCTTTACGCCCATCGCCAAGGCTGCCGGTTTTCAAAGTTGCTTCTTTGCAAAAGATGAAAAGGAACTGCTGGATTTGCTGCCAGACCTTAAGGATACTGCCAGAAAACAGCCAAGCTTTGTGGAAATCGCCTTGAAGCAAGGCTCGAGGCCCAACCTTGGAAGGCCCAAGTCCACTCCTAAGGAAAACCTCAAACAGCTGATGGATTTTTTAAGATCACATACCAATGTAGAACATTGATGCATCCAAAGCTGCGAGAGATTTTCGTTAAGGAACAAGGAATCGGAGCGACGCAACGCCGCGCTACGTGGAGCGGAGAATGACGCAGTCATGTGCGAAAAGATTCGCAGCAGCGGCGATGCGTTAAGGTCTTAAATTGGAATTAAAGGAGAAAAAGCATGAAGGCGCTCCTGCTCAATTCCGGTGTAGGCAACCGGATGGGAAATCTTACGAAGCACAGCCCTAAGTGCATGTGCGCAATAGGCGCCGGCTATACCATATTAAGCCGCCAGCTTTATCAAATAGCTGAGGCCGGATTAAGGGAAGTGGTGATCACGGTCGGCCCTTTTGCAGGGCTTGTGAAAGAGCATGTCGCCGGCCTGAACCTACCCCTTCATGTCACTTATGTTCCCAACCCCCTGTACAGCGAAACAAACTACATCTACTCTATGCATCTGGCGGCGGAACACTTGGATGATGATATCCTGCTGTTGCACGGCGACCTGGTGCTGGAAAGCAGCGTGCTTTCCGATCTGATTGCAAGCAAAAAAAGCATGGTTGCGGTGGACTCCACTTTGCCCCTGCCGGACAAGGACTTTAAGGCCAGGGTGCAAAACGGACGTGTCACGGCCATCGGCATTGAATTCTTCGGAACAGACTGTGTTGCTTGCCAGCCTGCCTATTCCTTTGCGCGGGAGGATTTCACCTCCTGGATGAAAGCCATCGGTGAGTTTTGCCAAGGTGGGCAGCGAAAAGTGTATGCCGAGAACGCATTCAACGCGCAAAACGGTGCTATTCCCCTGCATCCGCTGGAGCTGAACGGACGGCTGTGCAATGAAATAGACAATCTTGATGATCTGGAAGCTGTCTCCCGCAGATTTTTGCAAACACTTCAGGAAGGGACGATTGATGCATGAAACAGGTCTACATGTGCTTCAGCACGGACATCCTCCACAACGGCCATATCAAGATCATAAAAAATGCGGCACAGCTGGGCGAACTGACGGTAGGCGTGCTGACTGATGAAGTGATCGCCTCCTTCAAGCGCTATCCTTTGATCCCCCTGGAAGAGAGGGTTCAGCTGTTTCAGAACATCATGGGTGTAAAGCGCGTGGTGGTTCAAAATACATTAAGCTATGAAGCCGTACTCCGGGAACTGAAGCCGGATATTGTGGTCCACGGGGACGACTGGCAGGTGGGCTACCAGGCCAACATCCGCCGGCAGGTAATAGATGTGCTGGCGGAATGGTGCGGCGAGCTGATGGAGTACCCCTATACCCATACGCCAACGGAGGAAACGTTAAGCCGCCTGGACCAGCAGCTTTCCATGCCGGAGCACAGGCGTTCCAGGCTGAAAAAGTTATTGCAATACAAGCCCTGCCTGTCGGTGATGGAGGCTCATAATGGTCTAACCGGGCTGATTGTGGAACATACGCGGGTGGAAACGCAGCATGGCGTCCGTCAGTTTGATGCCATGTGGGTCTCCAGCCTGTGTGATTCCACCGCCAAAGGCAAGCCGGATATAGAGCTGGTGGACTTGACCTCCCGCATACAGACGCTGGAGGAGATCATGGAGGTCACCACCAAGCCCATCATCCTGGACGGGGATACCGGCGGGCAAACAGAGCACTTTGCCTACAATGTCCGCACACTGGAGCGGCTGGGAATATCCGCCGTCATCATTGAGGACAAAACCGGGCTGAAAAAGAACTCCCTGTTCGGCACGGAGGCGCAGCAGACCCAGGAAAATATAGAAACCTTCTGCCAGAAAATAAAGGCGGGGAAAAACGCTCAAAAGACAAAGGATTTCATGATCATCGCCAGGTGCGAAAGCCTGATTTTAAGTAAGGGCATGGAGGATGCGCTCACCCGCTGCCGCGCCTATGTGGCCGCCGGTGTAGACGGCATCATGATCCATTCCTGCAAAAAGGACACTCATGAGATTTTGGAATTCTGCCGCCTGTTCCGTGAAAATGACAAGACAACGCCGCTGGTGGCCGTGCCTACCACCTATAACACCATCACCGAGGATGAGTTGAAGGATGCCGGTGTCAACATCGTCATCCATGCCAATCATCTCCTGCGCAGCGCTTTCCCCGCCATGCAGCGCACGGCACGCGCCATACTGGAAAACGGGAGATCGCTGGAGGCGGAGGAAAGCTGCATGTCCATCAAGGAGATACTTACCCTGATCCCGGAGCAGGAGATATGATAACCAATTGATAGATACCCATGGTGCAAACATCATCCCATGGGATGAAAATGACAACTCTTTTACCTCCTTTCGCCGCCTGCTGGCGGCACCTTCCTCTTGGAGGGTTAGGGTGCTGCAACGAAGGAGGCTGGAGGGGCAGTATAAGGAGCCAATCATGTTTTCACCCTTTTGCCCGGTGGATATCCGTATGCTGGACAGGATCCAGGGGCTTGAAGCCATCGAATCAATGCTTGAGGGCACAAACGGCTTGTGCGTTCTGGCCAGCGAATCTATGGTCACAAGGCTTGCTTTGCATAAATTTGTTCAAAGCTTGCTCAACCAGCATGATGGTGTTTGGCTGAAGAACATCCCGGCGAATCCTTCCGTTGTCGATGTGGCGGAGGCACTCAAGGCGCTTAAAGGAAAAAAAGTAAACGCCATCATTGCCATCGGTGGCGGCAGCGCCATGGATCTTGGTAAGGCCATAGCGGCATTTCACGGTTATTTGGATGAAAATCATCTGACGGAAGAAAGCGTGCTCAAGGCCATATCGGAAAAATCATACATAAAGCCCCGTGATATCCCCTTTCTCCTGGCCGTTCCCACCACCGCAGGCACAGGTTCGGAGGTAACGCACTGGGCCACTGTGTGGAATCCAATGAAAAAGCAAAAGCTGTCCATTGATTGGACCGCTCTATACCCCAAAGCCGCCGTCATCATTCCTGCATTCACCAGGTCCATGGGTCCGGAGCTTACGCTGTCCACTGGTCTGGATGCCCTTTCCCACGCCATGGAAGCATTCTGGGCCCAAAGCCATACCCCTCTTTCCCAAACCTTGGCCCTTGACGCCATTGAAAAAATACGCCGTTTCCTTCCGGAGGCGGTGAAGCCTGAACAATCATCCGACCTTGCGCTTCGGCGGGAAATGTGCCTGGGCGCGCTGCTGGCTGGACTAGCGTTTTCCATCACCCGTACCACGGCCTGCCACGCCATCTCCTATCCATTGACCATGTTATTCAATCTACCCCACGGGTTCGCGGCAGCCATGACGCTTCAAAGCGTAATGAGCCGCAACGAAACGGTCGTGAAGGAGATACAAAACATCCGCGCATTGTTTTACGCGGATGGCGGGTTTTCCAATTGGATTCACGGCCTGGCGGAGCCTATACGGCCGTTGCGCCTTCATTCCTTTGGCATAGGGCATGATGATCTTAAAGCCATTGCGGATCTGTCCTTTACCGCAGGAAGGATGGACAACAATCCTATCGCTTTTGACAGGCAGGACGTAAGTTTGATCCTCGAAGAATGCTTATAAGAACCGGCTACGGTTCTTTATACAAAAACGCATATAGCGCTTCCGATTCCGCTGCGCTGTCTTTTATACGCAGGTGGTTTTCGCTGTTGTCGGCCTTTTCATCTCTGTTAACAGGAAACTGTTTTGTCTCCATTCCTTTTACAGGCGCGGACAGCGCGGATAGGGCAGCATCCATCATATCTATCAAAGTCATGTTCGTTTCCACATAAGAAACCATTTCTGAAATCAACTCTATCAGGGGATCAAACCCCAATTGTATGCCTTTTTTCATGCAGGCGGCAAGCACCTGGCTTAGATGTGAGCTTCCCTTCTCTTCCCCCGTATGGTCTTTCATATAGACCAACGCCTGCGCGCCGCCAATCGTCTGCATACCAGCCTTTTGGAAGGCTTTTGTTTTTTGATCAGACAGCAGGATATTGATTTCGCTTTCCCGCACATCGATGTCAATGCCCCCCAAGGCGTCGATGATCTTTTCCATGCCTTTTAGATCCACAGAAACGAAGCGGGTAATCTTTAGCCCGTATAGGTCGCTGACCGTTTGCAGCGAAAGAGCAGGGCCGCCAAGCGCCATTGTGGAGCAAAGCTTTACATCTATGCCGCCAGGCCCTTTTGCCAGCGTATTCCGGTCGATGGATGCCAGCCTCAGCGCCCCGGTGTCAAGGTTCAAGGCGGCAATTACAATGGCGGCGGCATTGCGTTCCACCCCCTCCACCTGATCTACACCCAGCAAAAGAATGGTGATGCAGCGGGCAGGTTCGGCCTTGAGATTGCTTTGACAAAAGCCAGTTAAGGGGAACAGCATAAGGGTTAGCGCCAGCATGAGTGTCAGTACACGCTGTTTCATAGCTTTTCCTCCTGTTATGTGAAGCTCTCGCATTCGCTATAGTCTCAGCATTACGCTGGCTGTAAAGGTATTATCATTCCATTCGGGTACATATTCCCCGTGATGGCGGCCTGCAATGGTACGGATGCTCCTGATGCCAAGGCCACCTGATTCACCCTTGCGGCTTACGATACGGCCTTCCTCTTTTAATACCATCCCGTCGAATGTATTTTTTGCGGATATCAGCAACTGATTACCCTGGGGTGAGCCGTTCAGCGTGATCCGGCGCTGGCCTTCCGGTGCTTTGCGGCAGGCCTCCAGCGCGTTCTCCAGCAGGTTTCCTAGCAGTGTGCACAACTCAAAGCTGTCCATGAAAGGGTTCTCCGGCAGTTCCACCATGGCGGAAAACTCGATGCCTTCGTTTAGACTGCGCTTTCGGTATCCGTTCAACAGTGCATTTACACTGGGGTTTGCACAAAACAATGGGAAAGTGCCCTCGTCACATTTTGTGCCGAAGGCCAGCAGATACTCCCGTGCCTCTTGAATTTTTCCCGTTTCTAGCAGAATCTGAGCAACGTGCAAATGATGCTTGCAGTCGTGCCGCAAAATGCGCGCCGTTTCCACCATGTTGGCCATTTCCCCCTCCTGCGCGGTGGTGGCATCCAGGATATGCCTGGCCAGTTCCAGATCGAAGGAAGATTGTGCTGTGGCACGGGTAGCCAGTACGGCCAGAATGAGTACGGCAACGCTCCACGTAACAAACACCAGAATAAGCCCTGAAAAAAGCTGGGTTCGGTTTAAGGATGGATCAAAGACCATGGGCAGGAGCACGCAGCCAAGACATGGTCCAAAGGCATATGCCGGCCATTCCCATCCATCCTCCCGGGAAATCAGTCCGTTTACAAACCTTTGGCCCCTTGACTTCATCCAATATAGATAGAAGCCTCCCGTTAGCAGCAGCATTCCAAGCCGGACAGATTCATAAGCTTCGCCCTGCACTGCAAAGATGTATTTTGCGCTCAAGGCGGATATCCAGCCGATAGCACAGCCAGCTACCACTTGGGATAGTAACACAAAAATCTTTTTAGGCAGTGCGCTAGAGTATAATCCAAAAAGCGGCAGGAAGAAAAATAAATATGCGTACGGAAACTTCCCGTTTGCATCCGGCCCTAATGGAGCAAGAAGATCCGTAAAAAGCAGCAGAGCTGTCAGCGGCACATATGCCAAAACCGTCAAGGTAAGTGGTATCTTTCTTTTTAGCAACAGGCCGGCTGCGGATAGGACTACAGACAGAATTACGATGGCCGATACGCAGGAAAGCAGCTCTTTCATGAAATTTTCCCCCGTCATTACAATCTGCCAGCGAAAAGTTATGCTATTTTCGATTAATTTGTAAACGATCGAAACCTCCCAAATATCATACCATAAACAAGACGTGCGAAAATTATAACAATGCGTATGATTTTGGGAACGTTTGGCGTAAACCCCTTTTTGTTCTGTTGTTCCCCTATAATAACCGTATGCAGGCATATGTGTACGTTCACGGAAAGAATCAATTTCGCCCGGCGGAGGGGAGCAGCGCATGATTCGCATTGCAATTTGTGAAGATGAAAGCAATATGCTGGACGACGTTAGCCGTATGGTTCTGGAATACGCCAACGCGAACCCGCAGCTCAATATAACCTTGCACGCCTTCCGCTCCGCCTTCGATTTGCTGGAAAACCGGAGCGGGAAGAATGCGTTTTTCCATATCTACCTTCTGGACATATTGATGCCCCTGATGAACGGGATAGAATTGGGCCGCCATATACGAAAAGACGACGACCAGGCTGTGATTATCTTTATGACTTCCTCCAGGGAATATGCGCTGGAATCTTTCAAGGTCTCGCCCATGCAATACCTGGTGAAACCCGTTCATGAGATCACGCTTTTTTCAGCGTTGGAAAAGGCATGCCAAAGGGTCCGCCAGTCGGCTGACTCCAACGTGCTGGTGCGGGTGAAAGGAGGCATCGCCTGCATCCGCTACCATCAAATTTCTTTTATTGAATACATGAACCACACCATGACGTATCACTTGACCACGGGCAAAACGCTGACCACCATGGTTTTGCGGGAATCCTTTACCGACTGCACGGAAAAGTATCTTTTGGACCCGAGGTTCTTAAAACCCCACGCGTCCTTTGTTTTGAATATGGACCACGTGCAGGTGATGACCGCCAGGGAGTTTGAAATGATGGGCGGGGAGATCGTGCCCATTTCCAAGCGCGCCTACACCCAGGTGCGCAAGCAATTCACGGATTACATACTCGCCCGCCACGGCGGGGTGGCGCAATAGGCCTGCTGCCAAAACGTGGCAGCCACCAGTGTTACAAACGCATTATTTGTTTACGGCATGAGAGCGGAGCGGATGGAAATGGAACCATCTTCTCCGCTTTGTCCTTTTTTCAAGCTTGATCTGCCATTTCGTGGTTCATTGAATGATTACAAAAGAACGGGCAGTATACATGGATGCGTTTCAATATCATGCTGATCTCAGTACAGACAGCCATCCGCGGCAGCGTCATTACACTCCTCATGTATGATCCATTCCATGTTTATGATCCATAGCCGCGTTAGATTGTACATAAACCCATCGGTTTTTCTAAGGTCGGACCATATGCCGTCCAGAAGCTTATTCCAGACCTTCGTTGTTTCCTCAGACTGTATGAACAATAGCGCATCGGCATGGGCCAAAGCATATTGTTCTGCTTCACCGGTTGTATTATCTTCCTCATACCTGTGTACTTCATCTGCATCATGCATGATTTGCAGATATCTTTCCCGTATCGCATGCTTAAGCGTAAGGGAATAGCCCTCATACGGCTCAATACAAATCAGCTTGATGTGTTTGCATTCCTGTTTCATGAACAATATGGTCTCGGCGGTTATGATGTCATATGCGCCTCTTAAAACAACCATGAAGATCCCGTAGTTTTGTTTGTACCTCTTTGCAATGAAACTTTTTATAAAACCTGCCCCTCGATGACAACAGGCTT
This sequence comes from Bacillota bacterium, assembly GCA_023416585.1. Lineage (GTDB taxonomy): Bacteria > Bacillota > Clostridia > Christensenellales > Aristaeellaceae > JAEWAH01. The sequence continues at coordinate 44,197 of JAEZHM010000017.1, read as the reverse complement.
GCGGGTATAGATGGTGTTGGCACTGAGCGCCATATCATTCAAATGTATACCGGCGATCTGATAAAGCAGACGCTCGCCCAGTTTCCCAGGGACTACAGCCAGATCATGCATATGAGATATAAACGTAAATGCTCTTTTCAACAAATTGCATGGTATGTGCATATGAATACCGATACGGTGCGAAGTATCCATAACCGCATTATTAAGAAAATGCGGGTTAATGCGCAAGGGCCTTATGAATAACCGTGACATAAGGGATTATAGACATTGTCTTAGTCTCCATAGCCTCTGGTTGTATTAAAATCAAGGAAACAAACCAGAATGTATCGAATCCTTATGGAAGGTTTGAATGTTGGTATTTACATGATCAGTGATATATTTCTTGCGGCTTTTTCGAATGGGTGAAAACCATATTGAGGAGATCAATTCAAATATAAGAAAATTTCGACGAAAGGAATTTTCAGCCATTTCTGTTTCGTTTGGTGTTTTAGAAATAGAAAGATAAGGAGGATTGAAAATGAGAAGACAAACCCGATATACTCATCAACACCTGCGTTTGTTTTTTTTGCAGTGTTCCTGGCAGTTTGGTCAGGTCTATTTTATGTTGTTCCTGCATTTGCTGAAAATAAAGAACAAAGCAAGCTTGTCTTGGACTCGGATTATGACGCCATTCCCGATGAAATCATTTCTGCATTCGACTCTGCGCTACTTAAGGACAAGACCATCATTACCAGCAAATACGTCGAATTTGGTGAGGGTGGTATCGCTGTGGTAATTCTGCAAGAGGAGAAGGCGCAGGCGCTGTATTTACTTATAAAAGGCAATGGGCAGTGGCATATTTATGGCAGGAATAAAACCATCCTTCACCAAGAATGGATGGATGAACTGGATATCGATATCAGAACGATTGCTTATGATATGTGGGATCGGGATAGTATCTATGTGGGCTATGATTTTCCGGAATATGCCGGTTATGAGGAGGGCGTGACCATCGAGCCAGGAAGCGATGGGGCTTGGTTTGTTACGGAATATTCTTTTTACAAAAGCAAAGGTGATCATTACATTCTGGAATTGATGGAGGAACCGCAATCAGACAATAATTGTCTTCTTAAGCTGGGAATGTGGGATCAAGAAGATATTCCCTGCCACCTTGACATGGAATTCACCCAATTTGACCGTGATGAAGCACAAGCTCTTATGCAAGACTTGGTAGATATGGACAAATTAAAAACACAGGGCAGTGGCTAATGTTTTCTTTAATATTTTGCTTAAATCATCAATTGTTTGATTACTGCTCGCACCAAGGGCGACTTCTATTTAGAAGTCGCCCTTGGCGTTTAGTTTCGTGATATTACACTTCGACACCAGATGGCAGCCCATAACCAACGATATTCTTATTATTAGTGGTATTCATGGTGCGTGTAGTTACATAATCACTGCCGTTATAGTCACCTTCATGTACAGTGAAATCTCCATTTTCTCCAACGTCTGTCACGTCTGTTATGACAGCAACATGAGAAACATTGTCTGAGCTATTCCTGGTGAAAACGAGGCCGCCTTTTCTTGGTTCTGTTACTTTAGGAAGAGTAGTATCTTGCTCGATCTTACGCCTTAGTAATTACTCCCATACTCATTCGTGCAGCTGTTCTGTTTCGTAGCTAATATACGAGTCATCATTCACCGGTTCGCTCTTGAATCTATCCTGAAACAAATGGCCTACTCTATCATAGTTTTTTTTCACTAATCACGCTGCTCAATGCTGACATCATCTGCCAGAACAAAGCCGCGGGTTGTATCACCGCCGTTTGTTTCGACTTCAAGATATACCCAATTGTCTCTGTAAACGGATACATAATAGCAGCCGGCCTGCCCTTTTTTCAGCAGTAAAAGCGGGCCGTTTTCGGTATACGGTTCACCATAAAACTCACCATATACCGCCGTATCCTTTAGGATCTCCAGCGTTTGGCGTTTAAGTGCGATATCATCCCTGCTTACAAAGCCGCGGTATGTTTGCCCATCAGCTGTTTTGGCTTCGATGTACGCCCAGTCATCATTCAGCGCTGCCAGGTAGTAACAGCCCGCCTGCCCCTTTAGCAAAGCAGAAATTTGTTCTTGCGATTTCAATGGATCGTCAGTCACAATGGTTCTACTAAGAATTTCGATAGGTTCAGGGATAAACGCCAGCGGAGATACTGAGGCTCTTGGCGGCAAAGCCTCCGCAGAAATATAACCAAAACGCAATTTCGTGGAAGAAATATCATATTGTATCAGAATCCAGCCATCTTCCTCCCCGAACACCTGAATCCAGTCGTTGGTTGATACCGCCGCTTTGCCTTTGGCACCGCGTATTGACGACGCATCAGGAGCAGAATAAACGGCATATTTTTGACCGCCTGAGAACCGAACGTTGATCGCGTCAAAGTCTCCTTGCGGTATTTTCGGAGGGTTGGATAGCTTTAATCGGGCTTCTTCAAGTGTTCGTGGTAATGCATTGATCGAGAGATAGCGAAGAGAACGTTGATAAGTGCCATAGATAATGGTTTCCGCGCCGGGACCATCCTCCTTAAGAACGGCATAGGACAATTTGTTATCTGTAAGCGCACCGAAAAAGTAGGCGCTCCCATCCTCGTTTGCAGTCTGATAAGCACGCAATACCCACGTGCCATTGTCGTCCCGCTCGTAGTGATAGACTTCCCTTTGCCCATTCTCTTGTGTGTATGTTATGTAGAAATAGGGGTCTGTGTTGGGACTCAACTTTGGTAGAAAGGATCCCTGATAGAGCGCGCGTATGCTGGTGCATTCAATGACGAATGAATTGTCCGCCTTTCTCATTACAAACAAGCGGTTTTCACTGCCCTTGGACAGGATTGCATATGCATAGCCACTTTCGCTGGGGGATGCCCATCTGGTGATGGAATATCCCTGGTCAATGCGGTCAGCAAAGAAAGCGCTGGCATTTTGAGGAACTTCTTCGCCCAATGCAGTGCCGGCAAAGGCAGCCAAGCAAAGCAGAATGATGAATAAGGACAGCACTGCGAGAAAATGGTTTGGATTTTTCATGTCAGTTCCTCCTTCATGTTAAATCGTGTATCATTCATTAATAACAACGAACTACCGTCAACGGGGCAGGGTTATATCCGTCATTCAAGCATGATGTTTGATGCACGGACATAGTCCGGTTTTTGTTCTTGTGCAAAAAGCAGCCAGTCGTTCGAACTTAACCCCATGTAACTGAATTCAGGATTCACCCTGTCCTTTATGGAAGCGGTTAGCTTACGCAGCGCACGGCTGAACTCTTGTGCAGCTTGTGCGTGCCGGTGCTGTTATAGCCCGGCATCTTCTTGCCATTAGTCATCTGCTCGGCCTGCCTCATCGGTTCCATTTTGCGGCAGGAAAGAACAGCTTTCATTATCTATATCACAACGGAACATTTCTTGGATGTAAGCAATATGGCGGTGTGCTATGCTCCTGTTGGGAACAAACCGTAAGCAATGCAATATGCATCGCCTATTTCGCCGTTTCATACGCCTTCCTCGCGCCGTAAGTTATATTACCTTCAAGTCTTTTTGCATTTATACTGTCGATGTCAACGATGTGAGGCCAACCATTTGAGGCTTCTCTATTCGCTTTTTTTCATGATTTTAGTGATTGCGCCTGTATGAGAGTGGGGCAGATACATTACCTGCAGTTGCATTCCTGTTTGTATTGGATAGTAATATGTGTTGATATCTACAATCTCATTTGTATCATCTCTTTTCAAGGAAAAGCCTCTGCCTTCAGGCTCGTCACCAGCCGCATCCTGATGAACCACGACTCCTGTTGTTATTATGAAATTTTTATGTATGATATTCGGTATATCCTGAATGATGTTTATCGAGTACACGATCACAAAAATGGTTATTACAATAAATGCGGCCGCTCCAATAGCGTTTATCCATTTCTTTTCTTTACAATACGTTTTAATCAGATACCCGTCTGCAATAGCACACAATATTATGCCTGTTATCGATGATAAAAGCAAAATCGTATATCCGGTTGTGATGGACGGGTAGAATTTTGAATAATCCATTGTCCCTCCTATTGAGCGAACTTGATTATATCATAAGTATAAATTCTTGACCTTTTGTGACAATTTATTCCACCTGCAATAATCACTTTCTATATCCAGACTTATCTCGAAGTTTCGCGGGGACGTCATACCGCATCACAATGTCATTGGTCACTTCGCTGGGCACTATGAAATTTGGTTGCGAAAAAAAAACAACGCAAAAAATGACAGCCTCAATAATTCTAAATACCACTATTTTCTTATATATCGATTCCGCTATAAAGCCTTTTTCTTCAGCAACTCGAGTAATTTGTATTGCTATCAAATGATAAAACATAATTAAGATAGCATAGATGTATGAATCATCAGTAGGAGCAAGTTTATTATCAAAAAATAAAAACCAAGACAGTACAAATGTTGCTGATAGGATATCAGAACAAATCAAAAGAATCATCAATGCCTTTTTCATATCCTCACCAGACCTCCAGGCGTTCGCGTGTCAAACCGTACCTGGTCACTTATCCGTAATACGTCAGTCATGAGCACAATAAGGACATGGCGCCAAAGAAGTATATTTCGTTTGTGTTATCTCTATCCGCAAAAACCTAAGCATAGGCAGAAACCTTCTGCTGACACTTTTGCATTCAGGGGCTTCGTGATAGTATTTGCCCCCATCGGGATTATAGTAATAGTATAAGGTGAATGCCCGCATCTCTTCCAGATTTTTTGCCATTTCACCTTCTTCCGTATAGATGAAAGGAACATACGTTGCCAGAATAGAAGCATCCCATTCAAAGAAGTCGGTTTCCTTGCCGGTTTTTGCATCGAATTGCGTAACAAAGCCCTTCTTATAGTCTTTAGAAAAGTACGCAACCTTCCACATGGCAGGCATGCCGGCCGGCGGCGTCCCCAGCAGGGCGGCGCGCGGGGTCAGCCCATTCGCATCCAGGTTGGTGAATTCCGCTTGATGATTCGCAATGATCTGCGCCGCTGTTTGAAGCGCTTCATCATAGGATAGTTCATCATCCTTTGGCATACGGTATCCGCTTGCTGAAAGCTTGTATAACTCAGATCCCCTGTTATAAGCATCTTCTTCCGCCTTTTTCTGCATTAGCGCTGAGAAGGTATTCCCGAATGCGGCCCAATCTTGCGGATCCCATGTCAAGTAATAACCATGCTCCCATATAAAGGCTTTATACAAAGTATAGACGTCTCCATTTTTGACATATCGCGCCCTGCAATCCGCTGCCATTTCCTCATCGGTGACAGGGTATAAGAGCATTTCATTTATTGTATTTTCATCGCAATACAGCTTAAGAAGTGCCGTTATGTAATCCTCCAGCACAAATTCAGATAATTTAAACGACAGGCCGGTTTCATTCTTGTCAATGATACTGCGGTCAACTTCTGGTTCAGAGCCTGTATAGGGATCCCCTCCCGCATAGCAGTGCAGCTTTCCTTCTGGGATATCATCATATTCAAACATGCCGAACTGTGTATAGCCAAGCATCGCTGCATCTCCTGAAAAGCTGGCCTCGAAGCTGAACCCATTTATCCACCATTCACCGTTTTGATCCCTGGAAAAATTTATCACATACTGGCCTTTTTTAATTTGATATGGAGATACACTGAAGCTGTAACGTGTTCCAGTCTCATCATCCATCCGCGTCAAATCCGGACGGGAATTGCTGTCCAAAAACACGGCATCCGGTACGAGCCCGTCATTCTCTAATGCGATTTTCCAGCCTTTCGAAGATGGCTGCAGCACACAAAGGATATTATGCCCATCCTCATTCCCCATGACCACTACGCCAGATCCATTGTCAACGGCATTCATTGCATACATCACAGGGTGGTATTCATTCCATTTTGGATCGCTAAACGCAGAGTTTATGATTGCTTCCGTCAGTTCAAATGGATAGGATGCAGCCAATGAAATGGAATATGGCAGCAAAATAAGAACCAGAATAAAACAAAATATCCTTTTCATACCAATGCCTCCCCTGGCTATGATAACGAAACAAACTACTGCCTTGTTCCTTGATTTAAAGAAATTGCAAAGCAAAATTTGAACGTGAGAGACGGCATACCATGTCTTGTTTGTCTCCCATTTGTATGTGTGATACCATGGGGGGCAGCATAACAGAACAAAAAATGATCATAGAAACAGAGGGAGGCATTCATATGCCAAACAAGCCTAGCAAAGCTGAAATCGTAAAAATGATACTGGACGGCATGACGGATGATGCGGCTGAGGAAGAGGATCTGATCCACCTGCTGGTGGAAAACAAGGTATCCAGAAATGTGCAGCGGAAAAGCAGGGGAATCATTAACCCTGTGAGAACGGGTTACGGACAGGGTTGCCAAAACCGCGGGGAGCTGGGCGTTTATTTTCAGCTTTTGCGGTTTTCTGGCCATCTGGATCATAAGCAATGCCATCCTGCTCACAAAACCTTTTGATCCGTATCCGTTCATTCTTTTGAACTTGTTTTTATCCTGCGTGGCGGTGCTGCAGGCCCCCGTTATCATGATGAGCCAGAACAGGCAGGAGGAAAAGGACCGCATACGGGCGGAGAACGATTACCATGCGATCTTGAAGTCTGAAATCATTATTGAGGATCTGCACGAAAAGCTGGACCGTCTGATTGCCAATCAGGAAAAGATCATGGCAACGATTCAAACGGGAACGGAGCAAGGCGAAGGGAAAGACTGATGCTACGGTTGGTTCACGATCATATAGTCCCCATTTTTCAATTGAATAACATTTGCCCTGAGCGCGCGGCTGATGTCCAGAAGCGTTTGCTGCTTTTCGGCTTCGTCAGGGATGCAAAGGCATAAGGGATCGCCGCTTACAACCTTGTCTGGATTATTGGTGACATACACCAGGATCTGCATGCTTTTCATGATGCCTCCCAATCATCCCGCCGTCATGATGCGGCGTATCTTTCTGCTGTTTTCCAGTATAGGCGTATTGGATATGGCCCGGATCATTTTGTCCACATCGTGCACGATGGGCACGATGGCGATCAATATCACACCATTCTTAAAATTCTTGCGCATGAATTGAAACCGCTTCACCCCAAGCGTTCTGCATGCCTCAAACAACATGGCCTGCCTTTGGCCCAAGCTGTCCAGCGTTATGCGATACATCTCCGACTTAGGTGTGACAACAGCCGCAATCCCTTCTTTTTCAAACAGTTCACGGCTTCTTTGGGTGCCAAGCACGCTGGATACAAACATGCCGTCCACATAAAGTTCCGAACCCTCGATGGTGATCTTCCCTTCTTTGATGGTGCATATATCCCCCACGTTTTTTCCCTTGGTGAAATATTTGATCGCATATGTCACCACAAGGCCAGCAGCAAGGCCCGCGGCTATTCTAACAAGCAGCGCCTGTGTATTAAGCAGGGTCATAATCAAAACGGCGGCCAATGATGCGGCAAGGGAAACATAGTGCCTGGCTTCATATGTTTTTGCAATCCCGTCTATATAAGCTGGTCCGCGCTTTGTGAAGCCCACATGGTCAAGCTTGCTCAGGCTCTCGCTTTCCAGTTTCCGTATATCCCGAAAATGCTGCGTGGCCAATGCGAGAAAGGTAATGGCGGTAAAATCCTGCTTGATGAGCGCAGGTATGGCTACAGCGCCAAGGGCGGATGCCACGAAACCCGTCACCAGGTTATTGAACAGCCCGTTGGGATAGGTGGGTGTCTGCCTGTAATCCACATACAGCGTGATCACCCTTGCGATCATGCCGGAAATAATACCGGTCAGTATCATAACCGCGTATTCCTGGCTTAATATCCCTTTCCCTTCCATCCGGTTTTTCACACTCCTTACCGGGCCTATCCTACGAAAACTTCATAGTGGGTAGATATTTTGGCGCTGTTACATATCTTTGTATTCTTCCAAGTAGTTCTTCTCCCTGTCGGGCGTCCAAAACCCGCCTTGTTCCCATTCCATCTGTTTCTTGCATATCATCTCATATTGCTGTTCCAGGCTTTCCCGCATAGGTGCAAGCAGCATTGCATTATTCCGGTGTGCGATCAATTCCGACTTCAGGCCCTCCAAGGCCTCCATTTGCATTTGCTGATACTGTTCTCTTGTCATGCAACCACTCCTTCCATACCCTTACAGTATGTCCAAAAGGAAATAGCCGTAATACCTATTCAAATCATAGGCGTATACCAATGCTGCCTCTTTTTTATTGAATAAGCGCTTGCAGGCGGCACTCATACCATGCCTTGCATTGGTTGGATAGTCTGATGCTGTTTGTTTCAGACTAAAACAAAGCAAGGAGGGTTCAATCATGGAAAAGTATATCCCGCCCGCTTCATTGCGATTTCATACAAACCCTGTGCTGAGCAGTGAAATAAGAGAAAAAACCATCAATGAGCTCCGTTCCATCCAGGACTCCAATTTTGATGTGATCAACCACAGGCTTCATATGCTTAAAGAGGAATGGGATATGGAACGGGTGATGGAAGCCGGCGCATCCGCTTTTACAGTAGCCGGCACGATACTGGGTTTTGCCCGCGGGAAGAAATGGTTTCTGCTTTCAGGCGCAGCGGGCGGCTATCTATTGATGCACGTCCTCAAAGGCTGGTGCCCGTCCGTGAACCTGTTTCGCAGGCTCGGCGTACGTACCGGCAACGAAATCGCCAATGAAAGAATCGTGCTGAAAATGATGCGGAAAGACTTTGAATATCTCCCGCAGGATGTACGCGAAATGCTGAGGATTGCGGAACAATGAGGCAGCTGCCCGCTCAAAACCTTCATAAACGGTCGCATAGGTCTTTTTTGTGAATCTGATTCTCCTCCATACCCATCATTCTGCCCAAGTACTTATGCAGAAAGGGAACGAATACTTTATAGGATACAGCAATGCACAGCGCCGTATATAGAAGCGTTATCAATGGGGTGCCGTGCTTTATCTGAATACCCAGCATTGCAAATATGGATTGCAGCAAATTCTTTGTGATAAACTCCACCCCGCATAATAGCAGCGTCTCCTTTCCAATGCTCCGGAACAGTTTTTTTCTTTCAAGCAAAAACGCCAGCTGAATATTGGCGTACAATAGGATGGATGTATTGAAAATCGTGAAAAAGGCCTCCGCCTGTTTAGGCAGATCAATATCCATAACCTTGAGTATCAGGTACAGGCTTCCATAAAAATATGTCTTGACTGCTATTAATAGTGATATCAACACTAGCAGGATATATACAAGCCTGCCTTTGAGACGGAAGTATTCATATCTATATTTGTTGATGTCTGAAAAGCATATGTTTCCCAGAGCGTAGTAGACAAGGTACGTAAGCGCACTGTCCACATTCCAGAACCATGCGGGCTGATCAAACTGGCAAAAGCACGCCGGTATCATGGATATTGCAAGAACAGCCCACTTGCTCTTTGTTATCATCAGGATAAGCCTATGCAGCACCGAAACGGCAAACAGGCATGAAAAGAACCATAAACTTGAATGAAGAAGCGTATTCCTTACCGCAAAAACATATCTTTGCAATTCATACAGCAATGGTTCCGCAGCCAGATCATACTGAACGGCATGCATCAAAACAGAAAGAGCCACAAACACAAAATACGGTACCATGAGCTTTTGAAACTTCTTTTTAATGAAGGAAAAGAGCGTCTCACCCGTTTTGACATCGGCAAAAAAGCCGGATACAAAAAAGAACAAGGGAACGTGATACGTGTAGACAAACGGGTGCAGCTTCCCGGCGTTCTCCCCAAAATGACCAAGATAAATGACGAAAATGCCCAGGAATTTCAGTACATCGACCCAGTAGACACGCTTGTCATAGGCGGCATTCCCGTTCATTTACAAAGTTCCTTTCTTTAGCAGGCCTTAAGGATATCTGCCGTCTTCTAGCGCTTAAAAAGACTCTGCAACAGTGTTCTTCTGCGTGTATCTTTCTATGTATGGTTATAGCGGAAAACTTCCAGGCCAAAGGCTGTTTATTGAATCGGGATGGGCAAAAGAATGACCGCGCAGCTAAACCATTGGTTTAGTTGCCTGATAAGGGGTTGTAAAATCGATCCAGGTATGGTAAGATGTGCGGGAATTATAAGAAAGGAGGTACACGCATGGTAATCTTGTTTGCAAAGTTCGCACTTCCCCAGCAGATTAGCTTTAACCAGAAGCCATGTACTGTACCTCTGTCCATAACAGCGGGATAATTTTGTGTTGTCCTAAATGGCGGCGGTATGCGTGCATACCGCCGCTTTTTTGATTGTCAGAAAGGATGTTGAACATGGTCTTGTCTCTTGGAACAAGAATTCAGTCTTTACGCCGCGCTCAAGGTTTCACGCAGGCGCAGCTTGCAGGTAAGCTTGGCATTACGGCGCCGGCCATATCCAAATGGGAGCGCGATATTGCGTACCCGGATATTATGCTGCTCTATCCGCTTTCGAAAACGCTTTGCGTATCGTTGGATGCGCTGTTTTCACCGACCTTTAAAATAAATGGGAGTTGATTATCCATGAAAAAAATAAAGGCACTTTGTAAGCGCCTCTTCAAAACAAATTCCGCGGAAAAGGTTCTCCGCGCATACAACGCAGAGAAGAATGATGCCTGTAAAAGGCAGAATGAAATCATGTATTGGATGTACGACATCGCCAGGTATGGACCTTTCAACAGGTAATGAAAAATAGAAAAAAGAGCGCAGGCATGGAAAATAAGCTATGTCTGCGCCTCAGATTACCGCCGGCAAAGAATTTCAGGAGCAACACATGGAAATATACTTATATAATTTTAGTGAGTCTAAGCGCGAAATATCCACAAACCCTATCAGCTATTTTCTTTTGAAAAAGCATATATTTTTGATAAAATATGGTATAATTATTTTACTTTCAAATAAGTTGTTTCAAGTGAACCTCTTGGTTTCTTGCATCGTCCAGTGACTAATAGTAGGGCCATTTGCAACGACGTATTTCCATATCGACTGGACAAAAAAATCAGGAGGTATTATCCATGTACACCGACAAGATCCTGGTCTGCCGCGAGTGCGGTGCCGAATTTCCCTTTACCGCTTCAGAGCAAGCTTTCTTTGCTGAAAAAGGCTTCTCCAACGAGCCTGGCCGCTGCCCTGCCTGCCGTGCAAACCGGCGTAACAGCGATGGCCGGAACAACAACAGGGGCAATGCCCCTCGCCAACTTTACGATGCAGTTTGTGACGGATGCGGCCGCCCCACCCAGGTACCGTTCCAACCACGCGGTGATAAGCCTGTTTACTGCCGCGATTGCTTCGCAAGGAAAAACCCCAGGTATTAAGGCCGGGTAAAATAGCCCCTTGTCAGAAATGGCGAGGGGCTTTTCGTTGTAAATAAAAAGAAGAATGTTAAATCTGTGTGACATGTGAAAGTATGCAATTTATTTGTAGGGGTCCAATATTGAAAAGATTAGCAACCAAATAAGTTTGATAGACAGCATGAAGAAACAACGCTATAATATAAATAATGTAAATATCTAGAAAGCATACTCAAGGGGGACAAGTCATTGGCATGTAAAAGCTGCGGAGCGCGAACCAGGCTCAATCAACGGTTTTGCGAGTATTGCGGTGCGGAACTGGAAACACCGGCACCGGTACAAGTTCAGCATGTATACCACCCGCCGCAGCCGATTGTAGTGAATGTAATCAACTCCAATGAAAACTACGTCGGCCATAGGGTCGTGGATGACTACCCATACAAGAGCAAATGGATTGCGTTTTTTCTTTGTATTTTCCTGGGTTATCTTGGTGTTCACAGGTTTTACGTAGGTAAAGTAGGTACGGGCCTGATTTACCTTTTGACAGGCGGTTTCTTTGCTATTGGCTGGGTCTTGGATGCTTTGAGGATACTTTTCGGTTTGTTCAGAGATAAGTATGGCCATAAGCTACATTAAGTTGCTCTAAGGCAACGGACTTTCAGGTAAGGCAGAAAACCTATCACATGCTGCTGCACCTTGATGATCATCTTCCGGCATGGATGCAGGGAATAACCCGCATGTTGTCACCTATATAAGACAAATAAAATCCAGACAAAAAGAAAAAGCCCGCAACCTCTATCATTTAAGAAGTCACGAACCCTTTCAATGGAGCTGATAACCAGATTCGAACTGGTGACCTCTTCCTTACCAAGGAAGTGCTCTACCTGCTGAGCTATATCAGCACGTCCAGTGGGACAACGGATATATTCTACATGATTCCTAATAGGATTGCAAGCGTTTTTTTTATTTCCTTTATAGGTTTTCGGGGATGGGATGCGGGGATGGGACCTTTTTCAACAGGTTCCTGCCCCATCTCATTATATAACACTATATTGTCACTCCCTTGCCGTCCTCCGGTGGGAGCCATGTTGCGTATCTTTCCCTGGGGTGGCAGGTGCGTATAGTACGGGCGATGGCTTGAAGTTCCTCACGGCTTTGAAAAGCCTGGTACTTAGTAAAGAGAACGCGCAGCGCACTGAGGCTGGGCTGCTGCAGGGAATAACTTTTCAGCAATTCAAAATTTACGGAGTAGGGGGAAAGGGATTCCATGAGGACGCCCAGAACGTCATCCGTAAGCAGTTGAAAGTCCGAGGTGTGGATGCGGACCTCAGACCCGTCATCCAGAAAAACCCGCATGGTACCCATGGTAAAGCGGCGCAGGGACATGAATAAAAAGCTGTCCAGCCTTGCGCACAGCTTATGTATATCTTCTTTGTAGGGGGCGTAACTGCGCAGGACATCAGCGGTGTCAGCCGCCAGCGTCGTGCTGTCCAGTAAATAAGAGCCCACCCAGGGGTGCAGCGCCCTGGCCACATCCTGGGTGCGGATGACGGCAGCCACCGTTAAGTCACCTCGCGCGAAGGATAGCGCTATTTTCTACATGTCAACCTGGAAATCCTTGTCCTTTTCAAAAAGACCCTATAAAAATCCTATGACTAAATTGTTTCCAAATTTCGCCAAATAGAATATATATGCACTAAATGCGTAAATTTATCCGAAAATACGTTCGGGAAACGCCAAGTCTTGTGGTTTTAAAATTGGACAACCACCACCCCTAGGCTGAAAGTTTTCAACAGCTTAGGCGCCTATGCAATGGGCGCATCTGTGTACAACCCTTGAAAATATGGGACATATCTGGTATCATAGGTAAACAACCGGAAAGGCAAGGCCGGTTATCCACAGGAAGTTTTCCACAGCTTCCTGGATGATTTTGTGTGTTCGGATTTATTTGCTTTTTTCGCGCGCCTTTAAAGCGCATAATACCGTGTATATTTTTTGTGTCGTACTAAGGGGGGCAGCGGATGAATGTAACGGAGTTATGGGAAAAGGCATGCCGCTTTTTGCAGGAGGAAATGAATGAGGTCTCCTACAAAACGTGGATTGCCAGTTCCTTAAAGCCCCTGGAGATTGAAGATAATTGCCTGTATATTGAAGTAGTCACAGACTACATGAAGCAGATGATCGCCAGCCGGTACGCCATGCTGATCGCGAACGCGGTGAGTCAGGCCGCCGGCCATACGCTTTCCATAGAAATCATCACGCCCCAGGAATCGGCTGCCCGCAGGGCTTTAAAGGCTGCGCCTGCCTCCCAGGGCACCAATGTAAGCCTGAATTCCAAATACACCTTTGACACCTTTGTGGTGGGCAGCGGAAACAGGTTTGCCCATGCAGCCTCCCTTGCAGTGGCGGAAGCCCCTGCGGAGGCTTATAATCCATTGTTTATTTATGGCGGCGTGGGCCTGGGCAAGACCCATCTCATGCATGCTATCGGCCACTATGTGCAGCAGCAATACCCCAGCCTGAATCTTTTGTACATCACCAGTGAAAACTTTACAAACGAATTCATTACCGCCATCCAAAAGAACAAGAATGCTGAATTTCGCAGCCGTTTTCGCAGCGTGGACATATTGATGGTGGACGACATACAGTTCATCGCCAAGCTGGACCGCACCCAGGAGGAATTTTTCCACACCTTCAATACGCTGCACGCTGCCGGCAAGCAGATCATAATGACCAGTGATAAACCGCCCAAGGACATCGCCAGCCTGGAGGAGCGGTTGTGCAGCCGCTTCGAGTGGGGGCTGATCGCGGATATTCAGCGCCCGGATATTGAAACGCGTATTGCGATTTTGCGCAAAAAGGCGGAGCGGGAGCATATTTCCGTTTCCGATGATGTGCTTGAGCTGATCGCCCAGCGCATCGATTCCAACATTCGCGAGCTGGAAGGAAGTCTGACGCGCCTGGTGGCCTTTTCCTCGCTTACCGGGAAGCCTATTACCAGTGCGCTGGCGGAAGAAGCGCTTAGGGAAGTGTTTGCCCAGCGGGAGCTGCGCCGCGTCACCTGCGAGCTGATCCAGGAGACGGTGGCCGACTATTACAGCATATCCGTGGACGATTTGAAAAGCGCCAGGCGCAACCGGGAAGTCACCGTTCCCCGCCAGGTGGCCATGTACCTGACGCGGGAAATTGTGGGTCTTTCGCTGCCCCGCATAGGCGAGAGCTTCGGCGGGCGTGACCATACCACGGTCATGCACAGCTGCGAAAAGGTAAATAACATTATAAAGGACAATCCCGGTTTTTTAAGCCAGATGGACGACATCCGCAGGCTTATCAAGGACGGAAAATGATTTTTGCAAAAGGGGGAAGGACCCATGGCGGCTTATCAGGAAATCCGGTTAAAAAACGGCCTTCAAATCTCCGCCTATCAGCTTCCCCATTTGCATTCCCTGGAGATGGGTGTATATCTGAAGGGCGGTTCGCTGTATGAAAACAGGAGCAACCAGGGAGTATCGCATTTGCTGGAGCATTTATGCTTCCGTAACTTGAACGGCCTTCCCCAGGCGCAGCTGTACCGCCAACTGGACGCCATGGGGGCAAAGCTCTCCGGCACTACCTATCCAGAATCGGTCATATTTCAAATGCGGGTAGTGCCCCGCTTTTTTGACGACGCCTTTGAACTCATGCTCCGCCTGTTCGCAAAGGGCAAATGGACGGAGGAGGAAATTTCTGCCGAAAAGCAGGTAGTCCTTCGGCAAATCGAAAACGACGAGCAAAACTTTTTATGGGACATGAGCACCAGGTATTTCAAAACAAAAGCAGGCGCTTTCCCTGGTATGGGTACCAAAGACAGCGTGATGAGCCTGTCTGCCGATTTGATCCACCTGTGGAAACGGAAGATCTTCCGCCCCTCCAACGCGTGCTTTGTGCTGACGGGCAATTTTTCGGACGGCATGCTGGAAAAGGTGAAGGAAGTGCTTGAAGAGCTTCCTGATATAGGCCCCAGCGTTTTTGAACAGCCTTCCCCCATGAACTTTTGCTTGCGGGATGATCGCAGCGACGAGATGTTCAACGCCGATTACGATCTGGCCCAGGTTCTTATATACTTTGATATTGACACCAATCTGGTGTTTCCGGCCTGTGCCGAAATGCTCAGCCACATGACGGGGGACGGGCTCAGCTCCGTGCTGTTCCTGGAGCTTAGGGAAAAGCATGCAATGGTGGACGACATCAGTTCTGAAGTTGTCACGGTAGGCTCCTACAGGCGCTTTGCCATTGATTATGAGGTGGCGCATGGTCGGCTTACGGAAAGCCTGGAGCTTGTGTTTTCCATACTGAGCAAGCTTCGCATGTTCATCAGCCATGAACAGATGGATAGGGCCCGCGTTTATTTCACCGATAATGAACGCATTCTGCTGGATAAAGCCGGAACCATGAATGAAAAGCTAGGGATGGCATGGCTGAATGGCAGCACTGACGAGTGCGACATTGACATAAGGATGCGCCTGCACGAAGACCTGACGGCGGAGGATATACAGGATGCCGCCCAGGCCATATTCCGGCCGGAAACTATGAGCTGCTTCATCGAAAAGAATCCCAAGAAGGTGAAGGCCGCCGCTCTCCGGGAGATGATAATAAAGTGCAGGGATATGCTCAAGTGAATTTCAACCAAATGTTATGCATGTTGAGTTAGCACAATTTCCTTGTAAAATCTGCGATTTCGCAGCCGGGAAATCGTGTTAAGGAATGGATTTCTAACGAAATCCTTCAGAAACCACCGGGGCTTTTCCCTTTTCTGGCTTCGCCTTACTATCAAAGTTTTGGTAGCCAAAAATTCAGGCGGAGCTTGTCGCTGGTTTCGGATTGGCAAACGAGGGGTTATGGCCCCCTCGTTGCTCCTCGGAATTATTGGAGGCTATTGGGTTTTGCAATATGATATGCCTTAGGGTAATATTTGAACTTCATCTCTTTCCTCGACAAGGGGAAAGAGTTTTTTCATATCCTCATCGTTTAAAGCAATGCAGCCCGCCGTCCAATCGGATGCGCCGCCGCCATGCAGGTAGATTTCACCGCCCAGTTTGGTGCCCCAAGGCGGCCGCCGTCCCTCAAGGCAGGCGGACCGGATAGACTCCCATTCGCTTATGGAAATGAAATCGCAGTTTAGAGCCTTCTTCGCATCTTTTTCATTAGGATAGCTGATGCCAAGGGCTACACCATACTTGCCGGTCTCCCGTTTGAGGCAAATGAAATATGTCCCTTCCGGCGTTTTTCCGTCTCCTTCCTGAGTTTTGGGACCGTAAGGCGAAAAGCCCAGACCTATGGGGCAGGAAAATATTTTGCTGCTCTCGCCATTCAGAAGAGATAGTTGTCTTTCTTTTTTGAAAACAATTAGCCGGTTCATTTTAGAACAACACCTTCAAAAAACATATGCAGAATACTTCTTAGTGTTTTATTGTATCATTTTATTTATAGCTGCTACAAGGATCATAAATCAAAAAGAAATATCGCGACTGCGGCCGCGATTTAAGGGCTTTCCTGCCCATCTGGCTCAATCGGCGCATTGCTCGCTGCCGCTCGCACTGCTTGTTTCGCCAGCCTCCTCCGCCTAGCCTGTTTCCGCCACCGGCGGCGGCTATGCTTCGGAGCCTTTGGAAACCTTCGGACGTCATCTTCTTGCGTGCTTTTATCATTATACGGCTGGCACATCGGCCCCACATGCTATCTCGATTCATCCCTGTTTCCATCATGGCCAGGGATTCCCATGCGTTTTGATGAAACAAACGGTGTAAACGAATCGTCCTATAAAAGCGCATCGGCAAAAACTTCGGTTTTGAAAAGTGTAAGGCGTACCCCCTTGCCGGCGGGCGGCAGTTAATTAAAACATGAACAGACTGTAACTTTTCAGTTTTTTTCGCCTTAAGCTTGCAGTACCGCATAGCCTGTGCCATAATAAATCTATTATGCCGGCTCCGGCGCCGGACACAAAGAAAGGAAAAAGTGATTCCATGAAGAAATCCACCCGTTTTTTTGCGCTCTGCCTGGCGCTGACCATGTGTGCGACAATGGCCATGACCGGCGCGCTGGGTGAAGTACCCCAGCCCACCGCGGAAGCTACCGTCGCGCTTCCAACCCCAGCCCCGGATGCAGTGCTGGCAACAGTGAACGGAGAATCTATCACGTATGCCAAGATGCAAGAATTCTACAACAGCCTATATTATCAGTATGCCAGTCAGGGCTATGACCTTACGGGTCAAGAATCCGTCCTGCAGTCCATTGCCATGGATTGGGCAGTAACAGATGTTCTCTTCAGGCAAAAGGCCGTCGAGTTCAAGATCGACCAGTTTACGGCGGAAGAGGAATCCGAATTCCAAAACGAAGCCAAGACTACATGGGACAACTACCTGAATCAGCAAGCAACATCCTACCTGACCTCCGAATCCCCCACGGATGAGGAGAAGGCAAACGCCCGGAAGCAGGCGGAAGATGCCATGGCCCAGTCGGGTTTAACCGAAGAAAAGGCTATGGAAGAACTGGTTGCCAACTTTAGGGATCAAAAGATACAGGAGCGGATGATCGACCTTTTGACAAAGGATAATCTCGCCTATACAGACGGTGAAGTTCAGATCGAATACCAGGCCCGTGTAGACGCCGACAAGGTAAGCTATGCCAACGATGTTGGTAACTATGAGTACGCTACCCAATACAGCGGGCAGCAGGCTTGGTATATTCCGGAAGGCATGCGGGGCATCAGCCACATTTTGCTTTCTGTGGACAGCACGCTGATGGACAATTACAAAGCAATTCAAGCTCAGCTGGAAGAGCAGAACGACGATACGGTGGATGTTGCCGATACCGCAGCAGATGCCGCCGCAACACCTACGGTTGAAGCGACCGCCACCCCAGATCCGGCTGCTACCGCGACCCCCGCCCCCGTAACAGAGACGGATTTGGAAGCTGCCAAGCAAGCCATATTGGATTCCGTAAAGGATAAGACGGAAGCAATCAAAACCAGGTATGCTGCCGGCGAAGGTTTTGCAGCCCTGATCGCGGAATTTGGTACCGATCCCGGCATGAATGCGGAACCCGCCAAGACAGAAGGCTACAGTGTCCATAAAGATTCCATCCTTTACGATTCTGCCTTTGTTGCCGCCGCATTCGCCCCTGAAATGCAGAAAGTTGGCGATATCAGCCTGCCAGTGGTATCCCGCTTCGGAGTGCATATCCTCTGCTACACCAGGGATGTACCAGGCGGCCCCGTGGCACTGACAGATGATCTCAAGGCCTCCCTCCGCGCGGATATGGAACAGTCCCGCAATAGCGACGCTTTGCCCAAGGCCATGCAGGAATGGAAAGATGCGGCCAAGATTGATTATACCGATCTGGCGCCCACCATGGCCCCCGTTGCGGAAGCTTCTCCGGAACCCACCGCGACTCCCGCGAACTAAGCCACTTTGGCAGTTGAACAAGGCCGCCTTCTCCGGGGTTCAGCCCGGAGAGGCGGCTTGTTTTATAGCGGCAGGAATGTTACAATGGGCACGCATCCAAGAAAGCAAGGGGAAATATCATGAAAAAAGGTTTGCTTATCGCCGTCATTGCGGCGCTTCTGTTCACTTATTCTACGGCCCTGGCACAGGAAAAGGTTGTGGTGACCTCATTCTATCCCATCTACATTCTGACAAGGAATCTGACGGTGGGAATAGATGATATAAGGGTGGAAAATCTGGCCGCGCCGAATACGGGCTGCCTGCACGATTATCAATTGCTCACCGGAGATATGCGCACACTGTCCGGCGCTCAGGTGCTTATGATCAACGGTGCAGGTATGGAAAGCTATCTTGATACGGTCACGGCTCAGTTCCCGAAGCTTATAATCGTGGACGCCTCCCAAAACATACCGCTGCTAGACAGCCAGGGCGAAAACGCACATGCACACGAGGAAGGTGCGATATTCGACGAACATGAGGACAATGCCCACATTTGGCTGGACGCAAAAAATGCCATATCGATGGTGGAAAACCTGCGGAACGGTTTGCAGTCTGCCTTCCCGGAATACAGCGAAGTCCTTTCGCAAAACGCGGTCACCTATATTCAGCGGCTGGAGTCGCTGGATACTGAATTGAAAGCCGGCCTTGAGGGCATTCCCCATAAGGATATCATCACCTTCCATGAGGCGTTTCCATACTTTGCAAGGGCCTACGGGCTGCATGTGGCCGCCGTTGTAAACCGGGAGCCGGGAGAGGCGCTGAGCCCCGCCCAATTGGCAGAATTGACGGATCTTGTTAAGACCCTCGGCGTGCCGCCCCTGTTCACCGAGCCGCAGTACCCGGACCTGGCAGCAAGAACGCTGGCGGCGGAAACAGGCGCAAAAGTGTACGAGCTTGACCCGTTGGTCACAGGGCCCGTGGATGATAAGGCGCTGACCGCTTATGAGGACGGGATGCGCAAAAACATGCAGGTGCTAATGCAGGCGCTGGGGGGCATGTGATGTTTCATCTTTTGTATGGCACAGGCAATCCGGCCAAACTCGACGCCATGCGTGACTGGCTTTCTGATCTGCCTATTCTCATCGACGGGCTGGATGAACACGCGCCGGCCGTCCCGGAGGATGGGATCACGCCGCTGGAAAATGCCCGGCAGAAAGCCATAACTTACTTTCAAACGTATCAACAGCCCGTTTTCTCTTGTGATTCGGGACTTGTTTTGACAGGCGTGCCGGTTAAGAAAAATCCGGGCGTTCATGCAAGAAGGCCGGAGGGTAAGCCGCTTTCCGATGAGGAAATGCTTCTCCATTATGCTAGCCTAACGCGGGAATACGGCAAGGATGGCTTTTTGCCGGCCAGGTATCAAAATGCCATCTGCCTTGTGATGGATGGTGGGATATTCATGGAATATGACGGGGAAGACATCTGCTCCGACATATTTTTGCTATCGGACAAGCCCCATCCCATGCGCACTCACGGCTGGCCGCTGGACTCTCTGTCGGTATCCATTCAGTCTGGGAAGTATTGGTTTGATTTGTCAGAAGAAGAAAGACGTTTGAGCCACAAGGACCTGCGTCCCGGCTTTGTGAAATTTTTCCGTCAGGCGCTCCATCTATAAAAAAGGGGCTAAAAGTATGAAGGTCGTAACCATTTACGGCAACATGCGCCACGGCAGCACGTGGAATGCCGCCCAGCTTGTTTTGAATGCACTGGCTGCCCGCGGCCCACTGGAAAACAGGGAGTTTTTCCTGCCCAGGGATATGGACGATTTTTGCAACGGCTGCTTCACGTGCTTTTTCAAAGGAGAGGCTTTTTGCCCGCACGCTGATAGCGTCGCGCCCATTGCGGCTGCCTTGATGGAGGCCGATCTCATCATCCTGGCTTCTCCCACCTACGCGTTGGACGTAAGCGGGCAGATGAAAGCTCTCCTGGATCATTTATGCTACCAATGGATCAGCCACAGACCGGATCCGCGGATGTTTGCAAAGACGGGGCTAAGCGTCGTCACTACTGCGGGTGCAGGAAAAGGCCACACCGCAAAAACGCTGAATAGCAGTCTGCGGTTCTGGGGTTTAAAGCGCATATTCACCTTCAAGACTTCTGTTAGCGCCTCCAAATGGAGCGAGGTCAAGCCCGAAAAGCAGCGGAAGATGGCAAAACAAGCCGATATTTTGGCCAGGCGGATGTTAAAGACATTGGAGAATATGCAGCGCCTTCCGGCGCCCCTTATCCGTACCGTAATGTTCAACGCCATGAAGGGCATGATGAAAAAGAATACCTGGAACCCCGTAGACAAAGCCCATTGGGTGGCACAGGGCTGGGTGCGGGAAGATAGCAATACGTAAGCATGATCATACCAAAAAGCCCCGGCAGCATCCATGAATCTGATTCATGTGACACTGCTGGGGCTTTTTTGCTCGGGATTGCTATTTCCCCTGCTCCTGCTTCTCCTTGTTCTTCCCCATATATGCAATAGCGACGGCAACCGCTACGCCCATTACGATCCAGGGCCACGATGCCAGAATGAAATCTACCACTTCCTATGTCTCCTATTCAACTTTGATCACAGAAACGGGACAGTTCTCCTGGGCTTCAATAGCTGCATCCTCCGCAGATTTCGGTACTTCTTCCACATATACTTCGGCAAGACCGTCTTCCGCCATGCGAAACACCTCCGGGCAGGTAGAAGCGCACAGTTCGCAGGAAATACACCCTTCCCTGTTGATAGAAGCCTTCATGATAATCCTCCTTCAATTCACAATTTCCTTGTTTTAGCCTTGCAGCTTCGGGGCCAATATTCATCCGAAAGATTTACGATTGGGGCTGACCTTCAATCAAAACATCCATGGGAGCAGCCCTCCATCTCCGCATTATACCCTGAATGGGCAATCTTTCATACCCATATGTATTTTACAATACTTTTCCATTCGGATCTGTTGCAAATACAACGAATCGGAACGGCTATTTCAAAGCTACAGCGGTTTTCCGCTGTACTACAGCTGACAGACAGATTTGGCCATTTCTTTTTTATACAAATAGACTGCCTTGAAAATCAAGGCAGTCTATTTTTCATGAGTTTTCGGTACTGTTTTCGGTTTCCTTGGCCTTTTTCTTGATGCGTGTACTTTGTATGATGGGGATGGCCAGGAATATCATCCAGCTGGGATGCCAGAGGTTCAGATAGAAGCCCAGCACCAGGTAGATGAGTGCGACCATGACCGGGTTCCCAAAAAGATAAGGAAATGTTTTTTCCTTTTCCGGCATGTAGTGTATGGGGATGGTCAAAAAGATGAGCCAGCCGGGGTGCCACTGATGAAGGAAGAAGCCCAGCATCAAATATAGGGTAGTGATAGCCAAGGGGTAAGGTACCCGATTCAGCCAGCCTTCCTTGTGCATTTTTCCTTCTTTGGTGTCATAGAAGCTTCCTTCAGGCAGAGGATCATCCTCCTCTTTCTTTACAGGTTCTTCTTCTTTCTCACCCTTGACCTCGTAATAACTTCCGTCCAGAGTCGGCACTTCCGCTGTGAACGTAGTTTCCGGCTGGTAGGGGGGCGTGTAGGCGGCAGGCTCCGGCGGGAGGTCGGAGTGAACCAGATCATCCAACGACATCTTATACAATGATGCCAGTGCGATGAGGTTGTCTGTATCGGGGGAGGATTCCGCGCGCTCCCATTTGGAGACCGCCTGCCTGCTGATTCCCAGCCGCATGGCCAGTTCCTCCTGGGAAAGGTTGCTTTGCTTGCGAAGCTGGACAAGGCGATTGGCGATTTCCACGTTCATGTTGATGCATCCTTTCTTGTTGGTACGGCCAAAGTATAGCGGATTTCCCATCGGTTGCGCCACCTACTTTGCTTTTCAAAGGGGCAACTTTTGGTTGCAAAACCATTATAATTTCCATAGAATTAAGGTTTTTACATGATTTGGCGTTTCAAAGCGCTATTTCGGCTGGGTTCCACAAGTGGCGCTTCATATCCACCCGTCCGTCTTTCAAAAAGGAAACACCTTCCGCCTGAAGCAGTTCATGCTGCTCTATATATCCCGGCGCGCAGCGGCCCACGCTGTTGACTACCCTATGGCAGGGTATGCTGCGCCCCTCCCCAGTATGGGCCATGGCCTGGCCCGCCATCCGCCCGCCCCGTGGAATGCCGGCCAAAAATGCCAGCTGGCCGTAGGTTGCCACCTTGCCGGCCGGAATCAGGGAGGCTATTTGGTAAATGCGCTCATACAATTCTGCCTTCGTCATCTGTTCTCCTTTTTTTGAACCGGCTTAATCTGATGTGGCGCCCTTGGATACCGCAAAGGCGTTCAAGCCCTCCGTCATTTGAACGGTGCCGTCATTCAGAACCCACAGCGCCTCCACGTCTGGCAAGGAATCGATCAATGCCCGGCCCTCCTCGTACGGCGTCAGAAACAACGTCAAGGAAAGAAAATCCGCCAGAAAGGAATCCTTTGTTATGATGGTGACGGATGCCATATTCTGGCCGGGGAACAAGGTTTTCGGATCGATGATATGATGGTAGCGCACGCCATCCACTTCAAAGTACCGCTCATTGATGCCGCTGGTG
Organism: Bacillota bacterium; assembly: GCA_023416585.1. Classification (GTDB taxonomy): domain Bacteria; phylum Bacillota; class Clostridia; order Christensenellales; family Aristaeellaceae; genus JAEWAH01. The sequence goes on along the minus strand of JAEZHM010000017.1, from coordinate 20,844 downwards.
ACTACGCTCATATTGCTTAGAAACAGTGTTTCCACCGGCGGGACATCGGAATAGGACGGAAAGTGGGGATTTTGAATGCCTATGCCCCAGGCCTTCCGCCCATCCAGAGGCGGATTACCCACCCTTATATTGCCGCCCGCATTCAACACGAAGGAAGGCATAGAAGATTGTAAAAGAAGCTGGGCTGCCGATTCCGCCGCATAACCTTTGGCTATTGCGCCAAGGTCCAGGGATAATTCCGGATCGGCAAAAAATATGGTGCTGTTTTCTTCATCCAGGATCACGTCATCCATATTCGTGTGAGCTGCGGCTTTTTGCAATTCCTCCAGCGTGGGTACAGTGGCGTTTTGCGGATCGGCCGCCGCCGCTTCCCGGTGATCGTGCCAGATGTTAAGCACGCTTCCCAGGGCCACATTCTTGCGCCCGGGATACTTTTTCTGCATATCCCGGCAATAAACCAGCACCTCCATCATCTCAGGCGCTACCTTGACAGGCTCCAGAGCTGCCTTTTGGTTGACGGTATAAAGGTTATTGATACCCTCATAAGCATTATATCTGTCAAACAGGCTGTTTAAGTAGACAAAGCGCTCCTTTACCATCTGGTATTCTTTGTCAAACGTCGCTTGATCCGGCGCGTAGCCAATCAAAGTTACAATGGTATCGAACGTATCGAAAAAGTGGTTGGTGAACCGCTTGGATTTCTCCGCTTGAGCGCCAGGGATCAGTATAAATGCAGGGATAAGCAGGGCAGTAAGCAAAGTGCGCAAGATTTTTTTCATGCGAGCCTCCTTGGCGTGATAGTATCCCTCATATTATACCATAAAACAAGCTGCCCACGGCACTTAAGCGGGCAGCAAAGATTAACAAAACTTACATTGTTAAGGCCTGGAGTCATGATTGATCCAATTCGGATTGTAAAAGCTCCTGCAGTTTTACCGGATTGGCTTTGCCTTGGGTAAGTGCCATGGCCTGCCCCATCAGCGCCTTTACCATGTTGGTCTTTCCCTTTTTATAACCTTCCAGCATCTTCGGGTTTTGAGTGATCGCTTCCTTTACGGCGGACAACAGGGCTTCGCCGTCGCTCAATTGATAAAGCCCCTGCTCGCTTACAATATCATCAGGGTCCCGGTCCTTTTCCCACAAAAGAGTAAGCACCTTTTTCCCAGCGGAGGAGTTGACCTGCCCCTCATCTATCAGGTCGGCCAGCCTGGCCAGGTGCACGGGGGAAATGGGGATATTCACACTCTCCTGAGGCAGCAGGCGGAAAACCTCCGTGATGAGCAGGTTACATAGGGTGACGGGCACATGGGTGAGCGATGCCGCCGCTTCAAAATAGTCGGCGATTTCCTTTTGCCCGGTAAGCTGCTCCGCGGCATAGGCGGACAGGCCAAAGTCCCGCATATATATAGCTTTGCGCGCATCCGGAAGGGCGGGTATTTCCGCTTTTAGTTCCTCGATGCGGTTTAACGGCGTTTCGATGGGCATCAGGTCAGGATCGGGGAAATAGCGGTAATCGTTGGCATTTTCCTTCAAACGCATGGAGAAAGTCTTGCCTGTTAACTGATCAAAACGCCGCGTCTCCTGCACGATTTTCTCGCCCTTTTCCACCGCTTCCACCTGGCGGGTATATTCTTGTTCTATGGCTTTTGCAACTGACTGGAACGAGTTTAAGTTTTTCATTTCCGTTCTTGTACCAAGGGCTGTTTCGCCCTTTTTTCGAACCGACAGGTTTACGTCGCAGCGCAGCGAACCTTCGTTCATTTTACAGTCGGAAATGCCGGTGTAGGAGATTACGGCCTTGAGTTTTTGCAGATAGGCGACTGCTTCCTTTGCAGAGCGGATGTCCGGCTCGGACACGATTTCAATCAGCGGCACGCCGCAGCGGTTGCAGTCCACCAGCGTTCCGCGCTTGTCGTCGTGAATCAGCTTACCCGCGTCCTCCTCAATGTGGATGCGGGTGATGCCGATTTTCTTCTGCCCATCCGGCGTTTCGATAAGCAGGTGGCCGTGGTGGCAAAGCGGAAGATCATACTGGGAGATTTGGTATGCCTTGGGCAGGTCGGGATAAAAGTAGTTTTTCCTGTCTTGCTTGGAATAGGGCTCAATCTGGCAATTGGTGGCCAGGCCTGCCTTGATGGCATAGTTGACCACCTCCCCATTCAGTACCGGCAGCGTGCCTGGCATGCCCATGCAAACCGGGCAGCACTGTGTGTTAGGTTCCGCTCCGAAATCAGTTGGGCAGGAGCAGAAGATTTTCGACTTCGTTTTCAGCTCCACGTGCACTTCCAGGCCGATGACCATTTCATAATCCTTCATTATCACAGTGCCACCTCCCTGAAAACATGCTTGTTTTCCTGCTCATAGGCATTAGCGATGCGGTATAGCGTAGGCTCTGAGAAGGGCCGGCCCGCCAGCTGCATGCCGATGGGCAATCCCTCGCCATCTATTCCGCAAGGCATGGACAGCGCGGGCAGCCCCGCGATGCTGACAGGTACGGTGTAGATATCCCCCAGGTACATTTCCAGGGGGTTTTGCGTTTTCTCCCCAATTTTGTAGGCGGTGGTTGGAGCAACCGGAGACAACACCGCCTGGCAGGTGGCGAATATACTCCCGAACTCCTCCATAATCTTGGTGCGCACCTGCAATGCTTTTTTGTAGTACGCGTCAAAGTATCCTGCGCTTAAAGCGAAGGTGCCCAGCATGATCCGACGCTTCACTTCCTGGCCGAAGCCCAAGCTCCGTGTTTTGATATACAGGTCGTTCAGGTCTTCATACTCTTCCGCTCTGAAACCGTAGCGCACCCCATCGAACCTGGCCAGGTTGGAAGAAGCTTCGGCGGAAGATATAACGTAGTAAGCAGGCAACGCATATTTCAGCGTAGGCAGCGACACATCAACGATCTGCGCACCCTGGGACCTAAACCATACCGCAGCTTTTTCCACCGCGGATTTCACCGAGGGCTGTAAGCCTTCCCCGAAAAATTCCCTGGGTACGGCAATGCGCAATCCTTTGACGCCCTTTTGCATTTCGGCTGTATAGTCTGGGTAATCCCTATTTACGGAGGTGGAGTCCTTGCCGTCATGGCCGCATAGCGCGTTCAAAACGAGTGCTGAATCCGCGACATTCCTGGTCAGCGGGCCGATCTGGTCCAGCGACGAGGCGAAGGCAATCAGTCCAAACCTGGACACCGAGCCATAGGTAGGTTTTATGCCCACCACGCCGCAGAAGGAAGCGGGCTGGCGGATGGAGCCGCCGGTGTCCGAGCCCAATGCAAAGGCTGCTTCATTGGCCGCCACAGCCGCCGCGGCCCCGCCGGAAGAACCGCCCGGCACGCGGGATAAATCCCTGGGGTTGCGGGTGACTTTAACGCTGGAATTTTCCGTGCTGGAGCCCATGGCGAACTCATCCATGTTCATTTTGCCCAGCAGCGCGCACCCTGCATCCTTCATCTTCCTGTAGGCGGTGGCGTCATAGGCGGGCTCAAAATTGTGCAAAATGCGGCTGGCGCAGGTGGTCCTGATACCCTTTGTGCAAATGTTGTCCTTAATGCCCATAGGCACGCCGGCAAGAGGCGGCAGGCTTTCCCCATTCAGGCGGCGGCTGTCGATATCCTCCGCGGCCTTTAACGCTTCCTCTTCCGTTACGGTAAGGTAAGCGCCAACAAGCGGTTCAACTTTTTCCATGCGGCTTATATATGCCTGGGCCGCTTCTTTCGCCGATAACGTCTTTGATTGTAGAAGCGTGGAAAGTTCCGTTACGCTAAGGCGCGTGATTTCACTCATAAATGCCTCCTCACTCCACCGTCAGGGGAACGGTAATGAAGCCGCTATCCCGGGTGGGGGCGTTTTGCAAAAGCGTGTCACGGTCAAACTCCATGATAGAGACATCCTCCCGAAACACATTGCTCACCTTAACCACGTGGGCGGTGATGGGTACATCCAAAGTATCCACTTCCGACAGCTGATCGGCAAAGGCGATAATAGCCTGCAGTTCGCCGCCCATTTGCACTTGTTCCGCTGGTGTTAAGTGCAGTTTGGCCAGTGCCGCCACCTGCTCCACCTGGATTTGAGGAACGTCGGTTTTGTGCTTGTGAGGTATTTCTTCCCCATGGGCAACGCCCAGTCTTAAAATATCCAATTGCGCTTGGTCTACATAGTCCGGGGCATCTGTCATCAGGCAGGAGGCGTCTTTCGTTTTGGGGAAGGCGATCACATCCCGAAGAGAATCGGCGCCAAGGAGCAGCATCACCAGCCGGTCCAGGCCAAAGGCAAATCCCCCATGGGGCGGCGTGCCGTACTGGAATGCCTTCAACAGAAAGCCGAAGCGCCTCTCCGATTCCTCCTTGGAAAAGCCAAGGGCCTCAAACATCTTCTCCTGTATGTCCCTTTGGTGGATACGTATAGAGCCGCTGCCCAGCTCCACGCCGTTCAAGACCACATCATAGGATTGGGCACGCACCCTTCCCGGGTCACTGGTCAGGTATGGAATATCCTCCGCATAGGGCATGGTGAAGGGATGGTGGGCGGCCACGAACCGGTTTTCCTCCGATGAATATTCAAATTCTGGAAAGTCTGTCACCAGTACGAATTGAAAGTCGTCCTTGGGGCGCAGGTTAAGCAAATCTCCCACCATAAGGCGCAGACCGCAAAGCACACGGCAGACCGTTTCGAATTTATCTGCGCAAAATAGAATGAAGTCGCCGGGCTTGGCTTCCATTCGTTCAAGCAGCGCCGTAAATTCGGCCTTTGTAAAGTACTTTTGCAGTATGGAGTTGACTTCTCCGTTTTCCCGGATCAGAATCCAGGCCATGCCCTTTGCACCCAGGGAAACAGCCTTGTCCGTCAGTTCCTCAATGGTGCTTCTTGCGAACTTTTCCCCGCAGTCTTTGCAATTGATGGCCCGCACCAGCCCCCCCTTTTCGGTTGCTTGGCGGAACACGGAGAAGGAACATGCTTTGGCAAGGTCGGTGAGGTCCACGATGGGCATATGAAAACGCAGGTCCGGCTTGTCGCAGCCGTAGAGGTCCATGGCCTCCCGCCAGGTCATGCGAAGGAAGGGATGGGGTAAATCCCTACCCATAACGGTATTGAATACGTAGGTGAAAAGCTTGACTAGATGCGTCAGGACATCCTCCTGATCCACAAAGGACATCTCCATGTCCACCTGCGTAAACTCCGGCTGCCGGTCGGCCCGTAAATCCTCGTCCCGGAAGCACCTTGCCACCTGATAATACTTATCGATTCCTCCTACCATCAAAAGCTGCTTGAAAATTTGCGGGCTCTGGGGCAGCGCGTAAAATGTGCCGGGATGCACGCGGCTGGGCACAAGGTAGTCCCGTGCGCCCTCCGGGGTGGATTTGGTAAGGATGGGCGTTTCCACCTGTATAAACCCATCATCATGCAGATAATCCTCGGCAGCCTTTTGCACATGATTTCGAAGCTTCAGGGCACTCAGCATCGCCGGCCTGCGGATATCCAGGAAGCGGTACTGCAAGCGCAGCTCTTCCCGCACTTTTGTATCCTCCTCCAGGGAGAAGGGAAGCGGCTTGGCCACGGAGAGAATCTCAAGTGTTTCCGCCTTCATCTCTACCGTACCTGTTTCAATTTTCGGGTTCACCGTTTCGGCGTCCCGGAGCCTAATGGGGCCGGAAGCGGTGATTACAGACTGCATGCGCAAACCTTCCGCCATTTGAAAGTGCTCGGGCGATACATTCTTTGCGTCGAACACCACCTGCAAGACGCCTTCCCGGTCTTTCAGGTCAACGAACAGAATGCCGCCCATGTCCCGCTTGTTCAGCACCCATCCCGCGCAGGTCACGTTTTGCCCGATGTGCTCCTCCCGCAAAGACCCACAATAATGCGTGCGTTTCAATCGAAATTCCTCCCGTCAGCTTGAGCCATAAAACTTTTTGGGTATAAAAAAACGCCTTTCGATCCCTTGCTCGGGACGAAAGACGTGATCTTGCGCGGTGCCACCCCACTGGGCCTAAGGCCCTCTCAACAGCAACAGCCACGATAAATTGGCGATTGCCTCCGGCGAAAACGGGCCGGTCCCGTCCAAGTCTACTAGGCTTATGCCTTTCGGTTGGCTGCTCCAGGCTGTTCTTCCCCGAAAGCTCCGTGCCACCCTTTCACCTTTCGGCGGCTCTCTGAAACGAAGAAATTTCGGATACTCTTCCTATCATCGCAATGAAGCAAAAGCGCTTCTATGAAGATTTGAACGTATTATACCCTCAAAGTAAGGTTGTGTCAACGGAAAGTATTTCAAGAAACAACAGCAATACTGTGAAAATGCCATGATTTATCCTGAATTTGGACCACAGATTTCATTTAGAAGCGCTGTCAGTGCGTCTGCAAAAGCATCATTCTGAGCACTGTCCCGCTTTTTGGGGCCTTTTACGTGCCCCCCTGCACGCAATCTCTTTTTGACCTCATGGCGCTGATTGAGAAGCGGCAGTATGTTTTCATTGGTATATTTGAGCCCGTCCTGACGCAAGACATATGCGCCCTTTGACAGGCACATGGCAGCCAGCCCGTAATCCTGGGTGATGACGATATCTCCCGGCATCACGCGATTAACCAGCGTAAAATCCACGCTGTCCGCCCCGCGCATCACCGTTACCACCTGCGCGTCCTTACGGGAATATTCATGGGCGCTGTCACAAAACAGCACAGCCGGTACATGGTATGCAAGGGCTAAGCGCAATGCGATGTCCGTTACGGGACAGGCGTCCGCATCAATAAGCAGGTTCATGGTTTTATATCCTCCTGCATAGAATGCTTCATCACGGAAAGGAGCGTGCATCATGGAAGGAGCGCGCCATTTTTTTCCCGGCGGAAATACCAGCCAAGGGTTTTACAGCCGGTTTGCCCATATCCTGCCCAGAAACCAAGTCCGCCGCAAGATCATTTTAAAGGGAGGCCCCGGTGTTGGCAAAAGCACGCTTATGCGCCGCGCGGCCGAATATCTGCAGGGAATAAGTCAGGAGGTGGAAGTCTTCCATTGCTCCAGCGACCCCGACAGCCTGGATGGCCTTGCCGCTCCCGGCCTTGGCTTTGCCCTCATCGACGGCACAGCTCCCCACGTGGTGGACCCGGTGCTGCCCGGCGCGGAAGACGGTATAATGAACTTGGGTGAGTGCTTGCGTGAGGATCAGTTGGGGAAAAGCCGCCGCCTCATCCGCGATGCCATGGAGGAGATCGCCCGGTGTTTTTTGCGAGTGTATGATTACCTTAGCGCCGCGGCGCCGCTCTTGTACTTAAGCACCAGGGAATGGCGGGAACACACTCCCTTAGGTTCTGTGGAAAGCTTGGCGAAGGAGGCTTCTGACAAGTGGCTGCCCGAAGGTGTCGGTTTGGCCCAGGAAAGGGAGCTGTTTGCCGAAGCCTACACCCCAAAGGGTTATATGACGTATTTGCCAACGATTTTGGAGGAACGGGTGGTTTGCATCAGCGCCCCCTGGGGGCTGTCCCCGCATCCGCTCCTGTCTAGGATCCGGGATATTGCGCTCTCCCGGGGTATTCCCGTGCTGGGCTTGTATAACCCACTGCTTCCGGGAGAACTGAATCATTTGAACTTCCCCAGCTTGTCCTTAAGCATCGTGACAGGGCCGGTGGAAAGCCCATCAGAGTCAATGAACCTTCAGGAGGCCTTGTCACTAGGCCAAGGGCTCAGCCGGGAACAGGCCTTCAACCGCAATGCCCATGAGCTTCTTTTGCAGAGGGCGGTGGAAAGCCTGAAGGAAGCTAAAGCCCGCCATGATGATCTGGAGAAGTACTATATTGCAGCCATGGATTATAACCGCTGGGAAAACGCGCTTGGTAAGGTTAAGGAAACAGTGGATGCTTTGACAGAAGGCTCTGCTTCCTGACCTTATGCATCTTTGGCCAGTTTCCCCGTTTGTGCATGCAAAAATGCCGCCAGTGCTTTGGGGTCTATCACCATCTGTATCCCGCGCACGCCGGCGCTGACGGCAATCTCATCAAATGACATGGCTGATTCATCCATAAAGGTTGTAAACTGCTTTTTCATGCCCACAGGGGAGCAACCGCCCCGTATATAACCTGTCAGGCCTAAAAGATCATTGACATGAATCAAATCAACCTTTTTGTCCTTAAAAAGCATGGCGGCCGCCTTTAAATCCAGTTCCCTGTTAACAGGCACAAGAAAAACGGCATAACCTTTGCGCTCACCTTTGGCTACCAGCGTTTTAAATACGGCCGATGGGTTCATGCCGATCTTGCCTGCCACCAGTTCCCCATCAAAAAGGCCTTCCTCCCACTCGTAAGAAAGTGTGCGGTAGGGGATCCTTGATGCATCCAACAGGCGCAGAGCATTTGTTTTTAAGGGTGCTGCCATACATCTTCCTCTTATGTTCAGTCGGGATAGGCCATATCCTCCGCCGTCCATCTGGAAAGAACTTCCGAATAGGCGGCGGCTTCTATTTTTGAAGCATACAAATCTTGATCCAGGTAATTGCCGCATTCCATGCGCTTGGCGCCGGGAATATCCCCCTCGAATTCCTTGATGAATGCAAAGGATTCCCGTAGAAGACCCAACACATCCTGGCGGGACATGCTGTCCCGCGTGAGGAAGTAAATGCCCGTACGGCAGCCCATGGGCCCCACGTAAACGATAGCGGACGAGAAAACTGAGTTTCGAACATAGGTGGCAAACAAATGCTCCAGCGTATGGGCTACTGCTGTAGTCATATATGCGCCTTGGTTGGGCTTGCGCATGCGCAGGTCATAAGTAACAACATCCCCATCCACCCGGGACACGTATAATCCTGGAACGAGCGAATCATGATTGATGGAAAAGCTTGCAATTTTCTGCATGGGAAACCCTCCTTGTATACAGCCGATTATAGCCCCTGATTTTTTATCCGTCAAGGAGCACATGGTGTGCGCAGTTCATGGGAAACAAGGGGTTTCCCTTGCGCATTTGTGCCCCAGGATGTACACTATACTATGAATAGCCTAAGGTGGGAGGGAAGACCTTGAAGGAAAAATGGCGTTTTAACGGGTTTTATAACAAAGCTCAATTATCACGCTGGCGTGAGCAGATTCCACAAAGGGTTTCCTGCCGGCATTTTTCCGACGTGCCCAAGGTGTCCCAGTGGACCACCCTCTCCTACGCGGCGGCAAGGCTGTGTATGCCAGGGGTACGCATCCTGTTGGCTGCCTGCGACGAATCTTTCTTTACACCGGTGATATTTAACTATGGGAGAATCAAGGGAGCCACCCGCTTTGCTGCCGTAATGGCCGATACCGCAGTCTTAAGGCATATGACCCATGCGGGCATCAGTGGGGAAGCCTTTATATTGGAAGCCGCCTCCTGCGGGGTGGCCACTTGCTGGGTAGGCGGTACATACCGCAAAAAAGAAAGCCCTGTGCATCTGTATCCGGGCGAGGTGCTCACTGCGGTGATCCCCTTGGGGCTTGCGGCGGAGCCTAAACAGGAACTGGTGCACAGAAAGCGTAAGCCACTGAAATGGTTCATGGAAAACGGGAGAGAGGATTGGCCAGATTATGCCCTGGAAGCGGCAAAAGCGGTTCGTGAGGCGCCTTCCGCCATGAACCGACAGCCCTGGAAGCTTCGTTTGAACAGCCAGTCGCTGTCATTGATTGGCGAACCCAACAGCCTGGATACGGGCATAGCGCTTTTGCATATGGAAGCAGCTCTTTTTGACAAGAACAGGCAGTGGATATTGGACGCCGGCGGTAAAACGCCTGCGGCAAGGGTGCTCTTCACCGAGGATAAAGACGAGGAGTAGGCTTCATGCAGCCGTTTTTTGGAACCGGGCAGGCCCAACTTTCGCCATTGGCGGACAGGATGCGGCCGCGCACTTTATCGGAGTTTTTGGGTCAAGGTCATCTTATCGGCCCGGGCAGGCTTCTGCGTCGGGCTATTGAGGCTGACCGCCTGACCTCCAGTATATTTTACGGCCCTCCGGGCTGTGGCAAGACGACTCTAGCTGCCATAGTGGCGGGCGCGACAAAGGCTGCCTTTGTGCAGATGAACGCAGTCACCTCCGGGGTTAGCGATGTAAGGGAAGTGTTGAAGGCAGCCGGGGAGCGGCAGACCCGCTCGGGGCAGGCCACATATCTATTGCTGGACGAATGCCACCGCTGGAGCAAGGCGCAGTCCGACAGCATACTGCCCGCCATAGAGCGCGGCCTTATCCGCTTTATTGGCAGTACCACGGAAAACCCCATGATCGCCATGACGCCCGCTATCGTCAGCCGCTGCCGGGTGTTTCAGTTCCTTCCATTAACAAAAGAAGATGTAATAGCAGCATTAAAAGCCGCGATTGCCGATTCGGAGCGGGGCTATGGCGGACGGGCGCTTCATGTTTCGCCTGAGGCGCTCTCCCACTTGGCGCAAGTTGCTAACGGTGACGTCCGCGCGGCGCTGAATGCCCTGGAACTGGCCGTTTTGACCACTCCTGCGGATGAAAACGGGATGCAGCATATAGATCTTGCCGTTGCGGAGGAGAGCATTCAAAAGCCTATGCTCCGATGCGATGAAAGCCTTTATTACGACATGCTCAGCGCTTTTTGCAAGAGCCTTCGCGGCTCCGACAGTGATGCGGCACTGGCCTGGTTCGCAAGGCTGGATTATGCGGGGGTAGACCCGCGGCTCATCGCAAGGCGCATCATTGCCCATGCCAGCGAGGATGTGGGACTTGCCAACCCCATCGCCATGCTGGAGGCAGCTGCCGCCATGCAAGCTGTGCAAACGGTGGGCATGCCTGAGGCCAGGCTCCCCCTTGCCCAGGCCATTATTGCCATCTGTGAAAGCCCAAAGTCCAACAGCGTGGTGATGGCCATCGACGCAGCCGCCGCGGATGCGCAAAAGGGCGGCTTCGGCCCCGTGCCCATCCATTTGCGGGATACCCATTACAAGGGTGCCGACAGGCTGGGTAGCGGAGAAGGGTATAAATATCCTCATGATTTCCCTGGCCATTACGTAAAACAGGAATATATGCCTCCCGAGGTACGGGGGAAAAAGTACTACCTTCCCAGCGACCAGGGGCATGAGGAGAAAACACAAAAGGCCAAAGCACTCAGGGACAAGGGGGTTTAGACGTGAAAAAGCAGGTGGACATTCGCAAAACGGCCGTCTACTCCGTTGCCATCAACGGCGTACAAATTGTGGCGGTGATGGCTATTGCCCTTTACTTGCTTTTAAGCGGCGAACAGGTGGTATACCAATCCGCCATTCGTATCGGCATCACGGTTGCCGCCTTGCTTGTTTCCTTTGGTGCGGTGGTGGATATCAGGGACGCGCTTGGTACTTACAAAGCGATGGACCGGGTGGTGTCCATGGAGCAGTCTGTTTCAGAATTGGAAGAATTGAACAACACGCTGCGCGCCCAGCGCCATGATTTTCTCAATCACCTGCAGGTGGTCTACAGCCTGATGGAAATGCAGGAATACAAGGATGCCCAGGAGTATATCGAGCGGGTGTACGGCGATATCCGCGCTGTCAGCAGCGTGCTTCGCACCGCCAACCCTACTGTCAACGCATTGCTCAAAGTGAAGCTGGCCGCCTGTGAAAGACAGGGGGTAAAGGTAGAGATGCATATTGCCAGCGCCTGGAAAAACCTTTCCATTCCCGGCTGGGAGATGTGTAAGGTTCTGGCCAACCTGATAGACAACGCGCTGGATGCCATGAAGGGTACTAAAAATCCCCGCCTGATCATTACCCTTTCTGAAAACTTAAAGACTTTTCGTTTTTCTGTAGCCAATAATGGCCCCGAAATCCCGCTAAAAGATCAAAGCCGCATTTTTCAGCCTGGAATTACCACCAAGTCGGAAGGCCATGGCATGGGCCTTTTCATAGTACGCAATACTTTAAGGGAGCACGGCGGGGATATTGAGATGACAAGTGGCGGCGAAACGGAGTTTTCCGGCTTTGTTCCCAAGGGAACAGCAGCCGCCGATGAACCGGAAATTTCGTAACATGAATTAAATATGACGGATGATGAAGAAGAGACATTGACAGCTTAATAAAATTGTAATAAAATAAGGGCGTGATTGGAAAAATAGAGGATGCGAATGCCTTTTTATTAGAAAAGCGCTAGCGAATTCCTGAACCGAGGGGTGGTAACATGAAACACTTAGGCAAAAACGCCCGAATACTAAAGCGCACAGTAGCCTTTGCGCTTGCTTTTTTTTGCGTGGCAAGCGTATTTTCCTGGCCTGTGCAGCCTGCGTTAGCGGCGGATGAAGTATACGGCAGGGTGAATTCGGACAACGTGAAGGTTCGTAAATCCGCGTCCACCGCTGCGGACTGGTGGTTCAAACTGCCCAAGGATTGGGTGTCGCTGATTCAAGATACGGTTACCAAGGACGGGATTACTTGGTACAAGGTTCAGACCAACGGCCCCACCCAGGGGTCGCGGACCTATATTGGTTATATCCACAGTGATTTCTTTGCCCCTATGACACCGGAAGATCAGGCGAAATGGATACAGGATGGCAAAGTGCAGCCAGGTGTGGGCATTATCGGCGGAACGCCGACGCCGACGCCGGCTGGTATGACGCCCTCCCCCACGCCGGCGGGGATGACGCCTGCCCCTACCAGTTTAAAGCCCACGCCGATTCCTGATCCTTCCAACTTGGGCCGCATCAACAAAGGCGGTGTCAATTTTCGGGAAAAGCCCAATGATAGGGTGATCGGCAAGCTGGAAAACGGCTACATGGTGGAGTTGTTGGAGATCCCCCCATATTTAACGGTAGATTATTGGTTCAAAGTTAAATACAACGGACAAACGGGATATGTCCAGGCACAGCTTATCGATATCCTTACCAAGGCCGAGGCGGATGCTTACAAAAGTAATACGCCTCCTCCCGCTTCCGGTTCAGATACGGTGTACGGCTATATTAAACTGAATGACAATGGCATAAACCTAAGGTCCACTCCCGGCGGAAGCATTATTTCCCGTATCGACGGGAGGCCGGTGCTGGCTTATTTGAAGCAGCCCACAGTAAAAAGCGGCGTGACCTGGTACTATGTAAGAGTGAACGGAATAGCAGGTTATGTGCACGGCAATTATGCGGTTTTGTCCGACGCCAGCGGGAATACCGTGCCTCCCGCCGTTACGCCCACGCCCGGGCCTGCCCAAACTGCTGCCCCGGAAACGGTGTACGGATATATCAGGCTGAAAGACAAAGGCATCAACTTAAGGTCCACTCCCGGAGGAAGCATCATTACCCGTGTTGACGGGATGCCGGTGCTGCCCTATTTGAAGCAGCCTACGGTAAAGAGCGGCGTGACCTGGTATTATGTGAAGGTAAACAACATCGGCGGCTATGTGCACGGCGGTTTTGCGGAACTGACAGATGCTTCGGGAAATACCCTGCCGCCGTCTGTCACAGCTACACCGACGCCTACATCTTCAGGCGGCAATCAGGAAACTGCCGCCGGCTACATCAAACTGACCCAGGACAAGGTAAAGCTTCGCAAGACGCCCAATGGCGCTACCTTGTGCCTGGTATCCATAGGCCAGGTGCTGCCCCTGACGGCGCAGCCTACGGTTTCCGGCGCGTACACCTGGTATCCGGTACAGAACACCGATGGCCGGAAGGGCTATATCAGAGGCGACATGGCGTCGCTTAGCGACCAGAATGGCAACACCACCGCACCAACTGTCACACCCAGTTCTGCGCCGGCCAATACGGTTGGTTACGCCATGGTTACCAAACAATCGGTGAATCTACGCAAAAGCATAGGCGGAGCAACCATCCGCGCGCTGGATAAGAATACCGTCTGGCCCATGGTTTCCGCAGCGGTGAAGAGCGGTTCCTATACATGGTACCCGGTGGATGTGAATGGAACGAAGGGCTTCTTGCGCAGCGATGCTTCCTATCAGCTGGCAGACTTCCAGGTGCAGGCCTACTTAAGGGGCGAAGCTGTGCCTACACCCACACCCACGCCTACCCCCACTCCCGGCCCCAGCAAGTATCTGATAACGACTGTAGACAAGGTCAACCTTCGCGCCTCCGCCTCCAAAGATGCCAATTCGCCATACAATGTGGCTTTGGGAACGGTCTTTCAGTTTACCAGTTCCAGCACGGTGGGCGGATCTCTGTGGTACAAGATCACGTACCAGGGAAGTACATTATGGGTGCTGGGAAGCACCGTAAAGGTAATGAATACCGCCGAGTATGCAGCCTGGCTGGCGGGCCAGCCCACGCCAACCCCGACGCCGACGCCCACGCCCAAACCGAATGAAGAAGACTTGAGCGACATGGCGGAAACGAGCACCACTAATGTTCTGGTGCGGGCCACTGGCTCTTCCACCGGCAAGCAGGTGTCCAAGATTTATGAGAAGGGCGTCATCTTCACGCTCACAGGCAGTAAAAACCAAGCCGACGGCTATACCTGGCGCAGCGTGAAGCTCAAGTCCGGTACCACAGGTTATATCCGCGAAGATCTTATGCGGATTTACACCAAAGCGGAGAAGAAGGCGTATGAGGATGCGCAGAACCCTGGCAGCGGCGGTAACGGCGGCCAACAGGAGGCCACCTACGAAACGCTGCGCAAGGGCTCCACGGGCAATGCCGTAAAAGCCCTGCAGACCAAGCTCAAGGAAAAAGGATTCTATAACGGATCCATCAGCGGTACCTATGGCACCGATACGGTGGAAGCCGTGAAGGCATTCCAGAGATCCAAGGGGCTGAATGCGGACGGCATTGCCGGCTCCAATACCCAGCATGCGCTGTACGGCACGGTGCCGCCCGGTTCCAACGATGGTGATCTGACCAATACGATTTATCCTGTAGAGAAGATCGATTGGTTTACCGGCGGCATCAACACCATCTTTGCCAGGGGCATGAACGTGAAGGTTACGGAAGTAAAGACCGGTATTACCTTCTGGGTCCACCGTTGGGCTGGCGGAAATCATGCCGACGTGGAGCCGCTTACTGCCGCCGATACGCGCCGTATGTGCAAAATTTATGGCGTGAGTTCAGCTTCGCAGATCACTGCATCGAAGTATTACCAGCGGCACGCCCTGTGGGTTACTATTGGCACCAGGACATTCGCCGCGTCCATGTACGGCGTACCGCACAATGATGATGGCGATACCATCAAAAACAACGATTTCCAGGGCCAGTTCTGCATCCACTTTACCAACAGCAAGACCCACACCTCCAGCAAGGTAGATGCTGACCATCAGGCTGCCATCCAATATGCATACGACGATTTCTGGAATAACCGCAAAACGACATTCGTGGTAAGCCCCAAATAGGATGTATTGGTAAGGGAAAAACAGGATAAGAATAACTGATCTGCTGCTGTTAAAGGCAACAGATCAGTTTTTTTGCTCTGCAGCTTCTAGGAATGCATTTTTTGACGCAGGTGCTGGGCGGACATGGCCAGAAACTCCCGATTGGTGGGTTTACCCCGGTCCGGGTCGATGGATAGGCCGAACAGCCTTTCCAGAGCTGTCATGTCTCCCCGGCTCCAGGTGGCCTCAATGGCATGGCGGGCGCACCGTTCCACTGCCGCAGGAGTGGTGTAAAACCCTTCAGCGGCAGCCGGGTACAACTTTATGGTCAGCATGTCCAGCAATAAGGGAGAAGGAATTACAAGGTTTAAAAGGAAGGCCAGATATTTTTGGCCTTTCAAATTTTCAGGCATGCCCAACTCCTGAAAATGCTCCTGGATGCGGCTTTTCCTTTCGGAGGATGCCAATCCGGCCAGTGCACCCTGAAGTAAATCTTCCGCACGGCGTATGGCCAATAAAAGCAAACCAAAATCACAGGCAGCCGGCATATATTCATCCACGCCCGGAATGGGAGGCGTTTCCTGGCCTGGGGAGGTAAGCAGCACCACTTTGGGCGGGCAGGGCAGGCACGCATCCCTCAGCTCATTTAATACTGCAGGGCCATCCAGCAGCGGAAGCACCTGTTCCAGCACAAGAACATCCGGATCGAAGGCTTTCATTTCCATAAGAGCGCTTCTTCCATCACCCAAGCCGGAAACGGAGCAGTCGCTTCTTTCGCTTTCCAGAAGCATCCGGAAATCTTCCCTCCGCTCGCTCTCCCGCATAGCCAGCATCACACGCATAAAAAGCCCCCTCCCGGACGATTCTTTCGCCGGGGAGGGAGGCTTTTCCTGCTCTTTTTATATGCCCTCTTCCTGATTGAGCATCCACTCAATGTACAGGCCATAGCCCTGGGTGGGATCGTTCACGTACACATGGGTCACAGCCCCGATGATATGCCCGTTTTGAATGATGGGACTGCCGCTCATGCCTTGAACGATGCCGCCTGTTTTAGCAAGCAGTTCTGGATCTGTTACCTTGATGACCATGGATTTGGGGGCTGGAGACGTTTGCCGGTTGGCCTGGACGATCTCTACATCAAATTCTTTCACCCCATCCCCATCCACGCTGGATAGGATAGTGGCGGGGCCTGTGCGCACCGTACCCATCAGGCCGATCGGCAGCCCGTTAGGATATAGCTTGTTTTCGGGGGACTTGTCCATTTTGCCATAGATGCCGAAGGTAGTGTTTTTGATAATATTCCCAAGCTTGTTGTTCTCCCGCAGGAAGGATCCCTTCAGTTCGCCTGGCGTGCCTTTTTTACCTTTTTGCACATCCACCACATCGGCATGCATCACCTGGCCGGATCGAACGGAGAGAGGCTGGCCGGTATCCGCGTCGGTGATGGCATGGCCCAGCGCGCCGTAGACTCCGTTTTTCGGATCATAAAATGAGAGCGTGCCTACACCGGCAGTACTGTCACGAACCCAGATACCCAACCGATACCCGCCGCTGGCCTGATCACGCTTGGGAATCAAGGAAACCTCCATGGGACGGTTGTCGCGCATCACTTGCAACTGTATGGGTTGACCTCCGCCCTGTGCCACCAGCTGGCTTAAATGGGAGGCGCTTTCAATGGGCAGTCCGCCCAGCTTCACCAGCACGTCGCCGGGCCGTATGCCGGCCAGGCGGGCCGGGCTGGCGCCGCCTTCGCCGCCCAGGTCGCTTGTACCTACCACCAATACGCCCTGGGTTGCGATGGCGACGCCGACCGCCTCGCCGCCAGGGATCAATACACGCTCCGGCTCAACAGACACTTCTACCTTTTTGATGGGCAGGATACCTAAAAAATCCAGTGAAAGTACGGCGCTGCCCGTTTGATTCCCGGTCAATTGGATATCGCTGGCTGCGCGGCCGTTCAGCGTTTCATCCGTAGAGGATAGTACGGAGACATCGCCCTCCTCCACGCGGACGGAGAACGGCAGCCCGAGTGACAATATTTGGCGATGTCCCGCGGTGACGTACAAGTGGTCGGGCAGGTGCATCAGCGCCTGCGCCTGCGGGGTAAAATACCCGATGACCAGAAACAAGGAAAGCAAAATGCCGATAATGTGCCGCGCCCGGGAGTGCTTTGGCCTGAATCGATACGTGCGCATGATGACGCCCCTTCTTTGCGTTGTTCAGCCATAACATGGGCTTGGGGCAGTCAAAATATGCTGGGAAGGACAGACAAGGCCCGCGTTTGACGCCTTTACAAAACATGTCCCTTCCTGTAAAATGGCAGAAGAAATTGCAAGGATTGTGGGGAATTTTGCATGATGTTGGGTGCTTTGGAGGCTGGCGGAACCAAAATGGTGCTGGCCATTGGGGATGGTTCGGGATATATTGCGGATAAGGTCAGCATTCCCACAACCGAGCCGGATGAAACTATGGCGGGTATCATTGCCTATTTTCAAAAACATGATATCAAAGCGCTTGGCGTGGGCTGTTTCGGGCCGCTTGACCTGAAAACATCGTCCCCTACTTATGGATATATCACTTCCACGCCCAAATTGAAATGGCGGAATTTTCCGCTGGTTAAAGCGCTGGAGGATGGACTTCACGTGCCTGTGGCGCTGGATACCGATGTGAACGGCGCAGCATTGGCGGAAAGCACATTGGGTGCAGCACGGGGGCTTTCTAGCTGCCTGTATGTCACGGTGGGCACAGGCATCGGCGGCGGGCTTGTAGTGGAGGGCAATCTTGTCCACGGCTTATTGCATCCGGAATTCGGCCATATGCTTCTTAGGCCACTTCCTGAGGATCCGTCTCCGGAAGGTTTCTGCCCATATCATGGATGCTGTCTGGAGGGCTTGGCCAGCGGCCCTGCTATGGAAAAGCGCTGGGGTGTGTCAGCCAGGGAACTTCAGCCGGACCATCCTGCATGGAAGCTTGCGGCTAAGTATCTTGCTCAGATGTGCGTAAATGCCATCGTATCCTTTTCGCCGGAAAAGATTATACTTGGTGGCGGCGTGATGCAGCAAAATCACCTGTTTCCCCTGATCCGCAAGGAGACGCTGCTTTTGCTGGGTGGGTATGTGCAGCATCCCGTCATATTGAACGGCATGGAAGACTATATCGTGCCGCCGGGGCTTAACACGGAGAGCGGAATTCAGGGCGCTTTCCTGCTGGCAAAACGGGCGCTTGATATTGGGAGCAGAGCATGAATATTTTGGTTATGGACGGTCAGGGTGGAGGCATCGGAAGGGCGCTGGTGGAAGGCTTAAGGCAGGCGCTTCCGGAAGCGGATATAACTTGCGTAGGCACCAATGCAGCGGCTACGGCAGCCATGCTCAGAGCCGGGGCCAACCAGGCCGCCACAGGTGAAAATGCGGCGGTGTACAACATGAAATATGCTGATGTGGTCCTTGGCCCCATCGGCATCCTGATGGCCAACGGACTGCTGGGGGAGGTCACGCCCAGGATGGCCGCTGCCATAGGAGAATGCGACGCTTTGAAAATATTGATCCCCATTCATAAGTGCCGTGTGGAGATTGCGGGCCTTGCGGATTACCCGGTGGGCCAGTTCATTGCTTCCGCGGTGGAGAAGGTGCAAAGGCTGGCGCTGAAAATGGATGCCTGAAATGCGGTCTTACAAAGTAGCGAGGTAGGTGAGGGAGCATGCAAAGCGATGCCAGGTCGCCGCAGGAATATATGGATCAATTGCCGCCCGACAGGCAGGAGATTATGAAAAATCTGCGCGCTGCGGTGCTTGAAAGCCTTCCGCAAGGCCTGGAGGAAACCATGCTCTATGGCATGATCTGCTATGTGATCCCCCATAGCCTATACCCCAAAGGGTATCATGCGGACCCAAAACTGCCCATTACCATGCTGGGCATCGCATCCCAGAAAAACCACATCGCCCTGTATCATATGGGGATTTATGCTTCTCCCAAGGTACGCGAGTGGTTCATGGCAGCATACGAAAAATCGGTTGGTAAAAAGCCGGATGTGGGCAAGAGCTGCATCCGCTTAAGGCCAACCGCCAATATCCCCTGTGGCCTGTTAGGGGAGTTGTGCAGCAAGGTTACCGTGGAAGATTTTCTTCGCGTGTATGAACAGGAATCGGGCGCCAGAGCGGGAGGCAGGATAGATGGATAAGGAATTTGCTTTTGACGCGGAGCTGAAAAAGGTGCCCGACATTGATGGGGCTTATATCGAGATTCCCTTTGACGTGAAAGAGGTGTTCGGAAAGGGCCGCGTGCCCGTCCATGCCACTTTTGATGGCGAGCCTTATGATGGCAGCCTGGTACGCATGGGCACGCCCTGCCATATCCTGGGTGTCCGCAAGGAGATACGGCAAAAGATCGGCAAGCAGCCGGGGGATATGGTGCACGTTACGATGAAAGAACGTGCTTAGTCATATACTGTGTCATGGTTTCAGATGAAGATTGATGAGATTTAGGGGAGAGGTTACACGCCTGCGGGCGCTACCAGGGCTTTCCGATCGCCCTTTGGAAACCTTCAGATGCTTGTTTTTCCTATATCAAGTAACCAGAAATAGCGCGGGAAAAACTATATGACGGCAGTATCTTGAGAATTTCCTGGGGGAGTAACGAGGGGGCAGAGGCCCCCTCGTTTATTATCGTCTCGCCTGGCTTTGCTATTTTCGCGAATACAACAACCCCTGTGGATTGAATCCACAGGGGTTGCGGGTTGGGCAAAGTACATAGACTTTGCTTCATTGAACGCCGGAATAGACCAGGAAACACCGTGCATGATGGTTTAGGCAAATCAAATGAATACTCTTGCCGATGGTATCCGTTTGATCTATGTTGCTGCTTTCCTCAGCCATCCCGGCACCAGCTCTCATAAGCCGGGGTTTATCCCAATGGTAGGGCTGGCAGCGGGCGCATTCAGCGCGGCTTGTACGTCGACGGAATTGGAAAGCTTTTCCAGAGCCCCTGTCTGGTTGTTGCTGGATCTGCTTGCTTTCACGGTTTTCCCGGAAGAAGCAGGCGCAGAGGCCGCAATGCTGCCTTCGGACTCTTGCGAGGCTACGGCTGTGTTCTGGGAGGCTGTCTTTTTCGAGGTCTTCACGTCATTGGCGAATACCTGCACCCAATAGGTGACGCCGTCGATGACGACGGAGGCAACGCCCATCTTGGTGAACTTCTTGTTCAGAATATTGGCCCGGTGGCCTTCAGAATCCATCCAGTCTTCCACGACTTTGTCAGCAGAGTACTGCCCCTTGGCCAGGTTTTCACCGCGGTAGGAGGCAGAGACGCCTTCTTCGGCGAAAGCGGTTTTCCATTCCTCTCCGTTAGGACGGGTATGGCTCCATTTTTCGGCGATTTCGGCGGCACGCAGTTCGGCAACACGGTTGAGGTCATCGTTCAACTTAACGTTTTTCAATCCGGCAGCCTTGCGCTCACCATTTACCAAGTCAAGAACATCGGAAGATTTGTCGGCCAAAGCACCTGCGAAGGTGGTAAAAAGAACAGCCAGAACAAGAACCAGAGCGGCCAATGCTTTTGCGGAACGGAACATGAAAATTCTCCCTTCGGAAACTGGCTGTCATGCGGCTT